>NZ_BAAAII010000012.1:0-129282 GCF_039525985.1 Tsukamurella strandjordii
CACCGGGGGCGGCCAGCGCGGCCGCGGGAGCCGTCGCGGCGGCAGGCGTGCGGAACCGGGCGAACGCGGCGCGCAGCCGCTCGCCCAGCGGCAGTCCGGTCGATTCGGGTGTGCGGTCGTCGCCGCGCTTGGCCGCGGTGCCCGTGGCGCCCGCCGCCTTCGCGCCGGCTTTGGCCGTGGTCCGTCCGGTGCTCGGCTGGCTGCTGCGCTGCGCGGTCCGGGCGGCGGCGGTGAGGCGCCGGTACAGCACGAGCCGCGCCGCGCCGATGGCCACGACGACCACGGTGATCCAGAACATCCAGGGGAACAGCGAGACCAGCGGGAACATCACCTCGGTGAGGATCTTGCTGGTGCTGCGCGGTTCGGGCATCGCGAACCAGCGGTACGCGGGGATCGCAGTGGCGATCACCAGCGGCGGCTGGACCATGGCGGTGAACAGCGAGCGGTTGCGCACGGCGAGCACAGCGAGCACCGCGCCCACGGCGATCGACAGCACGCCGGCATTGCTTCCCGCGAACCGGTCGGACACAAGTGGTCCCACGGCGGTGAACGCGAGCAGGGTCAGGATCGCGCCCCACCAGGGCAGTCCGGGCACGGTTGCGAGCACGGACCGCTCGTCTACCGGTACCTGGGAGCGAGACGGGGGGAACTTCGACACAAGAGAACCGTACCGGCTACAGCTGTGAGATCCGAGAATGTGCACCGTGGGGAACCGCGCGCGGCGCAGCGTCGAGCCCCGGATGGTCGTCGCGCGCACCGTCGGGCATCGAGGCCAGGTCGGCCAGCCGCCGCGCGGTGACGCCCACCCGCGCGTTGTACGAGCCGACGGTGGTGTTGAAGGCGTCGACGGCCCTGGTCAGCGCGGATCCGAGCGACGAGAAGTGATTGTTGAGCACGTCGAGCCGTTCGCTGAGTTCGCGGCCCAGGGCGTGGATGCGTTCGGCGTCCTCACCGAGGGCGTGCTGCCGCCAGGCCAGGGCCACCGCGCGCAGCATTGCGATCAGGGTGGTGGGTGTGGCGAGCACCACATTGCGGTCCAGGGCGAATTCGAGCAGATCGGGGTCGGCCTGCAGTGCGGCGTCGAGGAAGGCCTCGGCCGGCACGAACATCACCACCAGCTCCGGTGAGCCGACGGCGTCCCAGTACCGCTTCCCGGACAACTGCACCACGTGCGAGCGGAACCGGCGGGCGTGATCGGCGAGCAGCGCGGGGTGCTCGGACGGCGGCGCCTCGAGCACCTGCAGGTAGGCGTCCAGCGGAACCTTCGCATCGACCACCAGGTCGCGGCCGCCCGCCAGGTGCACCACCAGATCGGGGCGCACCCGTTCCCCGCCCACGGCACCGGCCACCTGGGTGGAGAAATCGCAGTGCCGGCTCAGCCCGGCGAGCTCCACGACCCGTTCGAGCTGCAGCTCGCCCCACCGCCCGCGCACCGTGGAGGACTTCATCGCCGAGCGCAGGGTGGCGGTCTCGGCGCGCAGCGCCTCGCTGGTGCGGGCCACGGTGCCGATCTGCTCCCGCAGGCCGGCGAAGGCGGCGACGCGGCTCCGCTCGGCCACGGCGAACTCGTGGCCGAGCGCGTCGAGCGTCTGCCGGAGCGGGGCGAGCAGCACGCCCACCGGGCCTGCGAGCGCCTCGGGCGAGGCCGACGGACCGCCCGCACCCGGTGCGGTACGGGCCGGCAGGTAGCGGGCGAGGATCACTCCGGCGGCCAGGCCGACCAGCAGCGCGAGGATCGCGACGAGCAGGCAGGTGAGGTCCATGGCGCCAGCATGGCCGACCCGACTGACAAGTTCGGGTCAGTCCGCCTTGGCGGCGGGGCCGGCGGGGTCGAGGTCCGCGTCCGCTGCGGGCTCGGACAGTCGCAGCTTGGCGAGCATCCGGTCCTTGAAGCCCGGCTTCGCCGGCGCCTCGGGCTCCGGCGGCGTCTCGCCGGTCTTGTCGTCCACCAGCTCACCGAGATAGCGGAACAGCACGGCGAGTGCGGCCGCGACAGGCACGGCGAGGAAGGCGCCGATGATGCCGAACTGGGTGCCGCCGAAGGCGATCGCCAGCAGCACCACCACGGGGTGCAGGTTCATCGACCGCGACTGCAGCATCGGGGAGAGCACGTTGCCCTCCAACTGCTGCACCGCGATCACCACGAGCAGCACCAGCAGCGCGGTGGTGAAGCCGTTGGTCACCAGCGCCACCACCACGGCCAGGGCGCCGGCCACGAAGGCACCGACGATCGGGATGAACCCGCCGAGGAAGGTGATCACCGCGAGGGCGTAGGCCAGCGGCACGTCGAGGATCACCAGGCCGAGGCCGATGAACACGGCGTCGATGAGGCTCACCAGCGCCTGCGTGCGGATGAACCCGCCGAGAGTGGTCCAGATGCGGCTGAGCAGCTCCACGAGGTGATCGCCGACCGGGGTGCCCGAGTGACGGCGCATCCACGGCAGGAACTTGTCGCCGTCCTTGAGGAAGAAGAAGGTGAGCATCGCCACCATCACCACGGCCACCACCACGGAGCCCGCCGCGCTCACACCGGTGAAGACGCCCGAGGCGATCGACTCGGCGCTCGACTGCAGCTTCTGCGTGATGGAGGTGACGAACTTGCTGATCTGCTCGTCCTGCAGGTTCAGCGGAGGGCCCTGGACCCACTCCTGGATCTTGCGCACGCCGGCCACGGCGCTGTCCGCGATCTGCTGCGACTGGCTGGTGATCGACGGTGCGATCGCGCCGATGACCCCGCCCAACAGGGCGAGCGCCAGCAGGAGCACCGTGGCGGTGGCCACCGCCGGTGGGAAGCCGCGGTCGCGCAGCCAGCGCACCGGCGGCCACAGCACGGTGCACAGCAGCACGGCCAGCATCACCGGGAGCAGGATCGACCAGAATTCGCCGATCACCCACACCACCACGTACAGCATCGCGGCCACCGCGACGATGCGGATGCTCCACGACGCCAGCCAGCGGCCCGCATCGCCGTACACCTCGCTGCGGGTCGGTTTGGCCGCCGATGGGGTGGGGGAGTCGCCCTCGCTGTTTTCGCTCACGCTGCGATCGTAAGTGCCTCGTGGCCGAGCAGCCATTCCTTGACGGCGAGTCCCCACCGGAATCCGCCGAGCGTGCCGTCGGTGCGCAGCACGCGGTGGCACGGGACGAACAGTGCCGCGGCGTTCCGGGCGCAGGCCATTCCGGCTGCTCGCACCGCTGCCGGGCGGCCGGACAGTTCGGCGTACTCGGTGTAGGTCACCGGCTCGCCGGGCTTCACGGTACGCAGCACCTGCCACGCGTGATCGATGAATTCGCCCGACCGCTGCCGGACGGGGACGGCGTCGATCGCCGTCACATCGCCGGCGTGGAAGGCGCGCACGGCGGCGGTCACCGCGCCCAGTTCGCTCCGCGGTTCGACGGTGCGCGGGCGCAGCGAGGTGTGGATCAGCGGCACGAGGTCCGCGGTGTCGGCGGTCCAGCCCGAGGCGAGCACGGCCCCGTCGGCGTCGACGACGGCGGTGAACGGCCCGACGGGGGTGTCGAGGGTGGTGCTGTAGGTGGTCATGGTGCCTTCCGGTCCGAGGTGGTCAATGCGTGGTTCCACAGGTGCAGCGAGACGTAGCTGCCCCACGGGCTCCAGTGGTTCGCGGTGATGTCGAGGTCGAGCCCGGTGGCGCCCTTGGCGACCACCAGGTCGGAGGCGAGCAGGGTGTCGGGATCGGCCAGCAGGCGCATGGCCACGTAGTCAGCGGTCCACGGGCCCACGCCCTTGAGGCGCAGCAGGGCCTCGCGGGCGTCGGACCGGGTCATGCCGGGATGCAGCACGAGTCGGCCCTCGGCGAGCTCCGCGGCGGCGGAGCGGATCGCCGTGACCCGCGCCGCCGGACCGGTGAGCACCTCGCCGCCGCGGTCCGCGACCACGGCGGCGGCCGGGAAGGCGTGGGTCACGCGGGCCTCGGGATCGTCGACCTCCGCGCCGAGGGCCCGCACCAGCCGGGCCTGGTGCGTCGCGGCGGCGGCGATCGAGATCTGCTGCCCGATCATGGTGCGCAGCAGCAGTTCCGCGGGGTCGACGCACCCGAACAGGCGGATTCCGGGGGTGGCCCGGACGAGCGGGGCGAGGTGTGGATCCGCCGCGAGGGCGTCGTCGACGGCGATCGGATCGGCGTCGAGATCGAGGAGGTGCCGCAGCCGCGTGACCGCGACGGACAGGTCGCTCATCGCGGCCAGCGAGAGCGTTGCGCGGATGAATCCTTCTGTAACGGTGGATAGGTCGACGGTGGCGATCCCGTCACCGCCCGGCAAGCTGAGCACCCGGGTGAAGCGGTCACCGTCGAGGTGCTCGAGTCCGGTCACCGCGTGCGCGCCGAGGAACCACCGCACCCATCCGGTGGCGTACGGGCCGCGCAGCGCCAATCGCAGGCTCAGGGTTCCGGTGGCCGACGGTGCGCCCCGGCCGGAGGTGCGCAGTTCCGACGGGGTGCGGGCGAAGACCTCGCGCATGGTGTCGTTGAACTGTCGGATCGAGGAGAACCCGGCGGCGAAGGCGATGTCGGAGAAGGGCATCGACGAGCTCTGGATGAGGATGCGAGCGGTGGTGGCGCGGTGCGCCCGGGCCAGTGCGAGCGGGCCGGCGCCGAGTTCGGCGGTGAGCACCCGGGTGAGTTGGCGGGGGCTGTAGCCGAGGCGTTCGGCGAGGCCGGGGACGCCCGCGCGATCGACGGTGCCGTCGGAGATCAGGCGCATGGCGCGGGCCGCGAGATCGGATTCGAGGTTCCAGCGCGGCGAGCCGGGAACGGCGTCGGGCAGGCACCGCCGGCAGGCGCGGTAGCCCTCCGACTGCGCGGCGGCGGCGGTCAGGTGGAAGCTGACGTTCTCCCGTTTCGGCGTGGTGGCCGGACAGGACGGCCGGCAGTAGATGCCGGTGGTGGCGACGGCCGTGTAGAACTGGCCGTCGAACCGGGCGTCCCGGCCGGCGATCGCCCGGTAGCACCGGTCGAAGTCGAGGTGGATCGAGCTGGTGGTCACGGCTTCGACTCTGGCACTCCACCGGACCGTGCGCTAGCGGGTTTCGGACACCACCGTGATGTGCCTGCTCAGCAGCAGCGCGCGCTCACCGTCGCGCCGTCGTGCCGGGCCTTCCAGTACTCCCGTTCGGTCATCACGGGTTCCCCGGGATGCGTCGCCCGACGGTGCGTGAGGTACCGCTGGTAGTGGTTGTCGCCCATCACGGACGCCACGTACCAGCGGACGGCCTTCAGTGCCCGGAGGATCTGGCCACTCCCTGTGCGTCCCACTGCGCTTGCACCTCCCGTTCGGCGGGTGTCGGTATCAGTCCACTGGGAGCGAACAGGTGGCTCGGCACCGGTTCCTCCTCGGTGAGCGGGCGACCGTTGCCGGTCACTGTGCGGTAGATGGTCCACACCCCCATGATCACCACGACCAGCACCATCACGGCGAAGACGATCGACAGCGTGCCCTGGATGAAGGTGTTGCGGACCACGGCGTCGATGGCCTCCGGTGTCTTCGCGGAACCGAAGGAGGTCTTTCCGGCCTCGGCAGCGGCCTTGAAGTTGCTGTGCTGCTTCCAGTAGCCCACCGCGGGGTCGGAGCTGAAGATCTTCTGCCAGGATGCGGTCATGGTCACGATGAGGTCCCAGACCAGCGGTATCGCGGGTATCCAGACCCACTTGTAGTAGCCCTTCTTGACCACCACCACGACCACCACGGTGAGCGCCATCGCGGCCAGGAGCTGGTTGGCGATGCCGAACAGCGGGAAGAGCGTGTTGATGCCGCCCAGCGGGTCGGTCACGCCCATCAGCAGGATGCTGCCCCAGCCGGCCACCACGAGCAGCGATGCGGCCCAGGCGCCGACGCGCCAGCTGGGGTCCTTGAGGCGCTTGAAGGGGCCGCCCAGGTTGCTCAGCGCGTCGGAGACCAGGAACCGTGCCACGCGGGTGCCCGCGTCCACGGTGGTCAGGATGAACAGCGCCTCGAACATGATCGCGAAGTGGTACCAGAAGGACTTCATCCCGGAGCCGCCGAACACCTGGTGCAGCACCTCCGACATGCCGAAGGCCAGTGTGGGCGCGCCACCGGTGCGGGAGACGATCGATTCCTCGCCGATGTCCTTGGCCGCCTGCGACAGTTGCTCTCCGCTGATCGGATCTCCGCTCAGTCCCAGGGAATTGACGTAGGTGGCGGCCGTCTCCGCGGTGCCGCCGGTCTTGGCGATCGGCGCGTTCATCGCGAAGTAGAAGTGCTGGTTGATGATCGACGCGGTGATCAGCGCCATGATCGCGACGAAGGATTCGGTGAGCATGCCGCCGTAGCCGATCAACCGCATCTGGCCCTCCTTCTCCAGCAGCTTCGGCGTGGTGCCGGAGCTGACCAGGGAGTGGAAGCCGGACAGGGCGCCGCAGGCGATGGTGATGAACAGGAAGGGGAACAGCGATCCGGCGAACACCGGACCGTCACCGCGGGTGGCGAAGTCGGACACCGCCGGGGCCTCCATGAGGGGGCGCGCGATGAGGATGCCCACGGCGAGCAGCACGATGGTGCCCACCTTCATGAAGGTGGAGAGGTAGTCGCGCGGGGCCAGCAGCAGCCATACGGGCAGCACGGAGGCGGCGAAGCCGTAGATGATGATCGCCCAGCTGAGCTGCACCGGGGTCAGCGTGAACAGCTCCTTGCCCCAGCTGCTCTCGCCCACGTAGCGGCCGCCGATCACGGCGGCCAGCAGCAGGACGCAGCCGATCAGCGAGACCTCGGACACCCGCCCCGGGCGGAGGTAGCGCAGGTACACGCCCATGAACAGGGCGATCGGAATGGTGGCGGCGATGGAGAAGACGCCCCACGGGCTGTGGCCGAGGGCCTGCACCACGACCAGCGCGAGCACGGCGATGAGGATGGTCATGATCGCCGCGATGCCGATGATCGCGGCGGCGCCGCCCACCGGACCGAGCTCGTCGCGGATCATCTGGCCCAGCGAGCGGCCGCGCCGCCGGGTGGCGACCCACAGCACCAGGTAGTCCTGCACGCAGCCGGCGACCAGCGCGCCCACGATGATCCAGATCGTGCCGGGCAGGTAACCCATCTGTGCGGCGAGCACCGGGCCCACGAGCGGTCCGGCGCCGGCGATGGCGGCGAAGTGGTGCCCGAACAGCACCCGCCGGTCGGTGGGCAGGTAGTCGGTGCCGTTCTCGAGGACCTCGGCGGGCGTCGCGTGATCATCACGCGGGCGCACCACTTTCAGCTCGATGAGGCGCGCGTAGAAGCGGTACCCCACCACGTACGTGCACACCGCGGCGAGCACGAACCACACCGCGTTCACCGATTCGCCGCGGGCCAGCGCGATCATCGCCCAGGCGACGGCGCCCAGCAGCGCGATGGCGCCGAAGATCAGCTTGTGCTTGGTGGTGATCGGGCTGCGATCGATGATCGCGACCGGCGGCTGCGCCGGATCCGTGCGGACGTACGTGATGTCGCCGTCGGTCTCCGTGGTCGACGGAGCGGTCGGAGCTGACACGAGGCCTCCTGGTGGGGACGAGTGGTGATGCGCAGTGGTCATCGTTTCATCCGGCCGCCCCGGGTGTCGGGGAATCGGCTTCCTCGGCTCGGGAGCGACGGTGCGCGGCGCGCGCAGGTCCGTGGCCGGGTGCGGCTTGCGCGGGAGACGTCCGGGAGGGTGACGTCCGGGCGCGCCGAACATCTGATGTGTCCGATGCAAAGCTCGGACAATTCCGCTGTTTTGCGGATTTGTTGGGGGTGTTGACACGCAAACATCCGATCTCTAATGTGATCCAGCACACAGAGGAGTTGCATGTCCAACCTGAATGAACGCGTGTCCGCCGCCCTGTCGGTGGCGATCGGGGTGGTGGTCCGGTGAGCGACGACCACGCTCCAGAGCAGGCTGCGGATCAGGCGGCGAGCCCGGCCGGCGGCACGGTCCCGCTGATCCGGATGTCCGGCGTCACCAAGCGATTCCCCGGCGTCGTCGCGCTCGACGACGTCAGCCTCGAGGTCGCCCCGGGCGAGCGCATCGCCCTCGTCGGGGAGAACGGCGCAGGCAAGTCCACGCTCATGAAGCTGCTCAGCGGCGTCGAGACCCCGGACGAGGGGACCATCGAGATCGACGGCAACCCCGTGCAGCTGACCTCGCCCGCGCACGCACGGTCCCTCGGCGTCAGCATCATCCACCAGGAACTCGGCCTGGTGCCCGATCTCACCGTGGCGCAGAACATCACGCTGGGACGCGAGCGCACCCGGTTCGGCATCCTCGACAGCCGCGGCACCGTGCGGGAGACCGCGGCCCTGCTGGATCGATTGGGCATGGTGATCGATCCGGATGCCCGGGTCCGCGACCTCACGGTGGGCAAGCAGCAGATGGTCGAGATCGCGCGGGCGCTCTCCGAGGACGCCCGTCTGCTCATCCTCGACGAGCCCACGGCCGCGCTCAACGAAGCCGAGGTGCAGACCCTCTTCGAGCTCATCGACCGGTTCATCACCGACACCACCGGCGTCATCTACATCTCGCACCGGATGGACGAGCTTCCGCGGATCTCCGACCGCATCGTCGTGCTGCGCGACGGCATCTACGTCGGGCAGCGCCCCACGGCCACCACCCCGATGCGCGAGATCATCGAGATGATGGTGGGCCGCGAGGTCAGTGACGAGCAGCGACCCACGGTGCCGGAGAAGCAGGGTGAGGTGGCGCTCAAGGTCGACGGGCTGTGCAGCAAGCACCCGCTCGACGACATCTCCTTCGAACTGCACCGCGGCGAGATCCTGGGCTTCGCCGGTCTCATGGGCGCTGGTCGCACCGAACTCGCCCGCGCCATCGTCGGTGCCGATCCGATCACCGCGGGAACCATCGAGGTGGCGGGCACCGAGCGTCGTATCGATTCGCCGGCGGTGGCCGCCCGCCTCGGGATCGGCTACCTCTCCGAGGACCGCAAACGCTTCGGCGCCATCGTCGACCAGACGGTCCGCGACAACATCGCCCTGTCCTCGCTGGCGGCGCACTCGAAGTTCGGCGTGATCCGTGACGGCGAACTCGACACGCTCGCAACGGAGATGGTCGAGCGGCTCCGGGTGAAGACCCCGTCCATCAAGCAGGCGGTGCGCAACCTCTCCGGTGGTAACCAGCAGAAGGTGATCATCGGGAAGTGGCTCGCCCGCGACTGCGACATCCTCATCGTCGATGAGCCCACCCGCGGCATCGATGTGGGTGCCAAGGATGAGATCTACCGGCTCCTCGAACAATTGGCCGCCGCCGGGAAGGCGATCATGGTGATCTCCAGCGATCTTCCCGAGGTGCTCCGGCTGTCCCACCGCATCGCGGTGATGAGCGACGGCCGGCTCGCCACCATTCTCGACAGCACCGACGCAACCCAGGAGACGATCATGGAGAACGCCACCCGATTCCACGAGACGGCGGTGAAGTGATGGCCACGCCCACCGCCACCCGCACGCCCGAGGAGTCCGGCGCCGCCGGCGGGTTCAATCCGATGCACTGAATCCGCGGCCAGATGCAGCAGTTCCTGGCCTTCGTGAGCCTGATCGTGATCGTGGTCTTCTTCTCGTTCGCGAGCCCGAACTTCCTGACCGCCAGCAACCTCACGGGCATCCTCGTCGCCTCGGTCACCATCGGCCTGCTGGCGCTGGGAACCACAGCGGTGATCATCACCGGCGGCATCGATCTGTCGATCGGTACGGCCATGATCCTGTCCGGGGTCATGACGGGCGTCTTCCTCGTGCACTGGAACCTGCCGCTGTGGGTCGGCGTGATCGGCGGCGTGCTGTTCGGCGCGTTCATCGGGCTGGTCAACGGCCTGGTGATCTCCTACCTCGGTATCCCGCCGTTCATCGCGACCCTGGCCATGATGCTGGTGACCATCGGTGCGGCCCTGGTGATCTCGGGTACCGAACCGATCCGGTTCACCTCGGTCCCCGGGTTCAGCGACATCGCCAACGCCTCGCTGGTCTCGGGCGCGCGGGTGCCGTTCAGCGTGGTGCTGTTGGCGCTGATGGCGGTGATCGCCGGCTTCGTGCTGGCGAAGACGAAGATGGGCCGCTACGCCTACGCGATCGGCAGCAACGAGGAGGCTACCCGACTGTCGGGTGTGGACGTGCGGTCGTGGAAGGTGGCGATCTACACCTTCTCCGGCGTCTTCGTGGGGCTCGCCGGCGTCCTCGCCGCGGCCCGCCTGAACTCGGCGCAGCCCACCGGCGGCCAGGGCCTCGAACTGGAGGCGATCGCCGCCGTCGTGATCGGTGGCACCTCGCTCGCCGGCGGCCGGGGCACCATCACCGGCACCGTGATCGGCATCTTGATCATGAGCGTGCTCACCAACGGCCTGCGGATCATGTCGATCCCGCAGGAGTGGCAGTCCATCGCCGTGGGTGCCGTGATCCTCGTGGCCGTCTACATCGACATCGTGCGTAAGCGCACCTGACCGTCCGTTCGCATCGTTCACCCCACATCAAGGAGAAATCGCGTGTTCACACTGTCTTCCACGCCGCTCCGGCGGCTCGCCCGCGCGGCCACCGTCACCGTCGCCGCGGTGGCCACGGCCACCGCCCTCACCGCATGTTCCAGCGGTGGTTCCACCAGTAGCAGCGGCGAGATCGCGATCATCTCGAAGGGCTACCAGCATCAGTTCTGGAAGGCCGTCAACAAGGGCGCCGATGAGTCCGCGAAGGAGCTCGGTAGGACCATCACCTTCGAGGGGCCGGACAGCGAGACCCAGGTCGAGAAGCAGGTGCAGCTGCTGCAGACCGCACTCGATCGCAATCCCGCGGCGATCGCGATCGCCGCGCTCGATTCCTCCGCCGTGGCGCCGATCCTGCAGCAGGCCAAGGACAAGGGCATTCCGGTGATCGCCTTTGATTCCGGTGTGGACAGCGATATCCCGGTCACCACCGCGTCGACGAACAACTTCGCCGCGGCCGGTGAGGCGGCCAAGCGCATGGTCGACCTGATCGGTGGCAAGGGAGAGATCGGCGTGGTGGCGCACGATCAGACCTCGAAGACCGGTGTGGATCGTCGCGACGGCTTCACCGACTGGATCAAGAAGAACGCGCCCGGCGTGAAGATCGTGGACGTGCAGTACGGCGGCGATCCCGCGAAGGCCGCCGACCTCACCTCGACGATGCTGGAGGCCTACCCGAATCTGGCCGGCCTGTACGGCACCAACGAGGGTGCGGCCACCGGTGTGGTGAACGCGGTGCAGCGCAGTGGTAAGCAGAACATCAAGGTGATCGGTTTCGACTCGGGCGCCGCGCAGATCGACGCGATCAAGTCGGGCCTGATGGCGGGTGCCATCACCCAGAATCCGGTGGGCATCGGCCGCGAGACGGTGGCCGCCGCGGTGAAGGCGATCAACGGTGAGTCGCTGCCGAAGAACATCGACACCGGCTACTACTGGTACGACAAGACCAACATCGACGACCCGAAGATCTCGGGCAGCCTCTACCGGTGAGGGTGGCGGCCCTCCGGCGGCGCGGATGCGGGTTGTCCGCGCCGCCGGGGGAGTGCCGAGGTCGGCACGTAGAATGAGGTCCCGTGAGCCTTACCCTCGGAATCGTCGGACTGCCCAACGTCGGCAAGTCCACCCTGTTCAACGCCCTCACCAACAGTGAGGTGGAGGCGGCGAACTACCCGTTCGCCACCATCGAGCCGAACGTGGGCGTGGTGAACCTGCCGGACCCGC
Source organism: Tsukamurella strandjordii (assembly GCF_039525985.1). Lineage (NCBI taxonomy): Bacteria > Bacillati > Actinomycetota > Actinomycetes > Mycobacteriales > Tsukamurellaceae > Tsukamurella > Tsukamurella strandjordii. The sequence goes on from NZ_BAAAII010000012.1 coordinate 11,694, forward strand.
GGCTGACCCGCCTGGCCGAGATCTTCTCCTCGGAGCGGATCCTCCCGGCAACGGTGTCGTTCGTCGACATCGCCGGCATCGTCAAGGGTGCGTCCGAGGGCGAGGGCATGGGCAACCAGTTCCTCTCCAACATCCGCGAGGCGGACGCGATCTGCCAGGTGGTGCGCGTCTTCTCCGATGAGGACGTGGTGCACGTGGCGGGCAAGGTCGATCCGCTCGCCGATATCGACACCGTGGCCACCGAGCTGATCCTGGCCGATCTGCAGACCATCGAGAAGGCCCTGCCGCGGCTGGAGAAGGACGCGCGCAAGAACAAAGAGCTGGTCGAGACACTGGAGGCCACCAAGGCCGCGCAGCTCGTGCTGGAGGACGGCAAGACGCTGTTCGCCGCAGGCTTCGACACCACGCCGATCCGCGAGCTGCACCTGATGACCGCGAAGCCCTTCCTGTACGTCTTCAACGCCGACGAGGGCGTGCTCACCGATGCCGCCAAGCGCGCCGAGCTGGCCGCCGCGGTCGCGCCCGCCGACTCGGTCTTCCTCGACGCCAAGATCGAGTCCGAGCTGCTGGAGCTGGACCCCGAGGATCAGGCCGAGATGCTGGAGTCCATCGGCCAGGACGAGCCGGGCCTCGATTCGCTCGCCCGCGCCGGCTTCCACACCCTGGGCCTGCAGACCTACCTCACCGCCGGCCCCAAGGAGTCGCGCGCCTGGACGATCCGCAAGGGCGACACCGCCCCCAAGGCCGCCGGCGTGATCCACACCGATTTCGAAAAGGGCTTCATCAAGGCCGAGATCGTCTCCTTCGCCGACCTCGACGCCAACGGCACCATGGCCGCCGCGAAGGCCGCCGGCAAGGTCCGGATGGAGGGCAAGGACTACGTCATGTCCGACGGTGACGTGGTCGAGTTCAGGACAGGAATTCCGTCTGGGAGCAAGAAGTAGGCGCTAGTTCGCATCGGTGCGGGCGAGGAGGGCACACCATTGTCGAGACTGACGGAGCTGCTTCGGCAGGCGCGCAAGGCCAATCCGCAACTCGGTGCTGATCTGGAAGCAGAGATCGCCGCGCTCACTAAGCGTCGCACCTTCGGCCTCGTCTTCGAGCAGCATCAGCCCGAGGCCGTCGAGCTGCCCGGCAGGCCGGTGCGTCGCGGCGACAAGGTGCGCGTGCTTCCTCCTCGTGGGGAGACGAAGACTGGCGACCAGCGTCTGTGGCGCGTCACGCGGATCGAACGAGCCGACGGGCAACGCCTGGCCCATCTCGCGGAGTTGGACGTCGAGGAGCCCGAGACTCAGATCATGCCCGCCGACGACGTGGTGGTCGTCGCAGAGTTCCGGGATCGCATCTACCCCGGACTCGTGGAGACGGGCCGCGTCGAGCGGGGCGGAGACAAGCCGTTCCACTCGGTCATCAACGCGGAGAACTACCACGCGTTGGAGATGCTGACCTACACGCACCGCCACTCCATCGATGCCATCTACATCGACCCGCCGTACAACACGGGCGCCAGGGACTGGAAGTACAACAACGACTACGTCGAAGGCGACGACGACTACCGGCACTCGAAGTGGCTGGCCTTCATGGAGCGGCGCCTGAAGATCGCACGGGAGCTGCTCAACCCCGACGACTCGGTGCTCATCGTCACGATCGACGAGAAGGAGTACTTGCGACTGGGGCTGCTGTTGGAGCAGACGTTCCCGGAAGGCGAGATCGAGATGGTTACCTCTGTGATCAGCGCTAAAGGGGTCGCGCGGTTCGGTCAGTTCTCGCGGGTAGAGGAATACATCTTCACCGTGCGACTCGGTGCTCAAGAAGTAGGATTTGGCGAATCCAACATGCTGGACGAATCGCGCTCCGCGTCCGCTCAGGTCGGCAAGCCCATCAGCTGGCTCGGACTGCGTCGCCGCGAACCAACAGCTCGTCGCGGTGCTCGACCTAAGCAGTTTTACCCGGTCTTTGTGGACGAAGCAACGGGCTACATTCACTCTGTCGGTGACCCCATCACTGACGAGGTGGACCGACGTTCCGTCCCCGTTCCCGCCGGAACTTTCGCTGTGTGGCCTCTCTTGCCGAATGGGACTGAAGGACTATGGGGTATCACCCCAGACACCGCGAGGCGTTACCACGAAGCTGGCTATCTTCGTTCACGCAACTACAAACCAGCCAAGCGGTACGTCGCTGTTCAGTACCTGCCGAGCGGGACAGTCGCCGCCATCGAATCTGGTGATGCTGAGGTCACAGGTCGCGACGAGGACGGAGCCGTGATCGCTGAGTACGCGTCTGCGAAGGGCGTCATTCCGAAGCGTGTATGGAATATGCCCTCGCACAATGCTGAGACTGGTGGGACAAATCTGATCTCGTCGCTTCTCGGTCGTCGTTTTCCTTTTCCCAAGTCATTGTTCGCAGTTGAGGATGTCTTGCGCTTCTTCGTCAAGGACAAGCCCGAGGCGGTCGTGTTGGACTTCTTCTCGGGTTCGGGGACAACGGCGCATGCCGTTATGCGCCTCAATCGGCAGCACGGGGGAAGTCGGCTGTGCATCTCCGTGACCAACAACGAGGTGTCTGCGAAAGAGCAGGCCGGGCTACGCAAGCAAGGGTTGCGACCAGGCGATGCTGATTGGGAGTCACTCGGCATCTGCGACTACATCACCAAGCCGCGCCTCACCGCCGCGATCACCGGCCAGACCCCCGAGGGTGAGCCGATCAAGGGCGACTACAAGTTCACCGATGAGTTCCCGATGTCGGATGGCTTCGAGGAGAACGCCGCGTTCTTCACCCTCACCTACGAGGCGCCGTTGTCGGTTCGTCACAACCGTGCCTTCGAGCGCGTCGCACCGATGCTGTGGCTGCGCGCCGGGTCCCGTGGTCGCGTCATCTACGACCTCGGCGAGGACGGCTGGGACCTGGCCGATACCTATGGCGTGCTGGAGAACCTCGACCAGGCGGACGAGTTCGTCGCGGCGGTGAGCGCGCGAGAGGGCATCGAGATCGCGTACGTCGTCACGGACGACGACAGCGCGTTCCAGATGGTGTGCCGGGAACTGGCGAGCGATGTCGTCCCGGTACGGCTCTACGAGTCCTACCTCCAGAACTTCGAGATCAACACGGGACGGAGCCTGTAGATGCGTTACACGCTGAAGGACTACCAGGTCGAAGCCGTCCGCGACGTGCTACGGAACCTGGACCGTGCTCGCGACTCCTACCGTCGCTACAGCGCGCTCTCGCAGTTTTCGTTGAGCGCCACGACCGGAGCGGGCAAGACAGTCATGGCCGCCGCTGTGATCGAATCGCTCTTCTTCGGTAACGACGAGTTCGACGTGGCCGGTGACCCGGGCGCCGTCGTGCTGTGGTTCTCGGACGACCCGGCACTGAACGAGCAGTCGCGCGCGCGAATCCAGGCAGCCGCGAGCGAGCTTGACCATCGACTACGGGTCGTGCCGACGACGTTCTCCGAGCCGACCTTCCGGCCGGGAAACGTGTACTTCCTCAATACGCAGAAGCTGAGTAAGAACTCCCGCCTGGTCAAGGGTGCACCGGAAGCCAGCGGCGATGACACGCTGCCAGGTCTCGAGCCTCGCCCCGACGAGGTTCAGTCCTCCATCTACGACACGATCACGAACACGATCGCCAACGAAGATCTGACGCTCTACCTCGTGCTGGACGAGGCGCACCGCGGCATGGGGACGCGCGCACGCGAACGGTCCACCATCGTGCAACGACTCATCAACGGCCAGGGCAGCGTGCCTGCGATGCCGGTCGTCTTCGGCATCTCCGCCACGGTTGAGCGGTTCGAGAGCGCGATGAAGGACGCCAAGGGCCGCGACGCCCTGCCGTCGGTACAGGTGGACTCCGCGCTGGTGCAGGCGTCAGGGCTCCTCAAGGACGACATCGCCCTGTCGATCCCTGCCGAGGACGGCGCGTTCGAGACCGTGCTGCTGACCAAAGCCGTTGAGAAGATCAAGGCCTCCGAGAGCGCGTGGCAGGACTATGCGCGCGAGCAGGGCGAGTCCGAAACCGTTCGCCCACTGCTGGTGGTCCAGGTCGGGGACAAGCCCTCGCAGGAGACCCTCACCCGGACGCTGGACACGATCTACGAGGCCTGGCCGGAGCTGCCCTATGACGCCGTGGCCAACGTCTTCGGCGAGCACACGGACCTGACCATCGGACAGCAGGTCGTGCCGTACATCGAACCGCAGCGGGTCCAGGACGCCACGCACGTACGTGTGCTGCTCGCCAAGAGCGCGATCTCGACCGGCTGGGACTGCCCGCGCGCCGAGGTGCTCGTCTCATTCCGTCCCGCCAAGGACCGCACGCACATCACACAGCTGCTCGGACGGATGATGCGCACACCGCTCGCCCGGCGCATCCCCGGTAACGAACTGCTCAACTCGGTGGACTGCCTGCTGCCGCTCTTCGATCGCAAGACCGCCACCGGAGTCGCGGAACTGCTGATGAAGGGCGCGACGAGCAAGGACGCCGACGAAGGAGAGGACGGCGGCGGAGGCCTCGGGCGCCGAGTGCTGTTCGACCCAATCCCGCTGTACCCGAACCCGGCGATCGCCCAGGCAGTGTGGGAGCGCTTCGCGGCCATCCCGTCGGTGACGATCCCGAAGAAGAACGTCAAACCCATCCGTCGGCTCACCGCCCTGGCGACGGCGCTCTCGAAGGACCACCTCGTGGACGAGGCTGTGGAGAAGGCGCACAAGCATCTCCATGCCGTGCTCGACGGTCGTGCCGTCCAGTACCGGGAGAAGCTTGAGAAGGCGCGCGAGGACGTGCTCACGATGGAGGGCGAGGAAGTCCGCGGCAGAGTCGGTGGCGGGTTCTCCTATCGGGCGTTCTCCGTGAGCGCCGACCCTCGCGCCATCGAGGACTACTACCGCACAGCCACGCGGATCCTGAGCCCGGCGCTGTGCTCCTCCTATGTCGACCATCTCGTCGGGCCGGACGGAGACGAGGACGATCTCCTCGAAGCGCACATCACCGTCGCCTCACTCAGCCGAGTACACGAAATCGCCCAGGCGGTCGAGCATGAGGCCGATGGACTGTCCCGCGAGTGGCTCACGCAGACCCGCGTCGCACGCAAAGGACTGAGCGACGAACGCCAGGCCGAGTACGACGGGCTGGAGTCGATGTCGACGGCGCCCGAGCCGATCACACTCACCGTCCCGAAGAACGGTCAGGCCGACACCAAGGTGCGTCATCCCGACGGCACCGAGGAGGACCTGCCCACCCGCGAGATGCACCTGCTCGCTGCGGAAGACGGCACGGTCCCGATCACGCTGAACGAGTGGGAGCGCAAGGTCCTCGACTCCGAAGCAGCACAGCCCGGCTTCCAGGGCTGGTACCGCAACCCCGACCGCGCCACGAAGGAATCCCTCGCCGTGGCCTACAAGGACGAGGTAGGCGACTGGAAGGGGCTGCGCCCGGACTTCCTGTTCTTCGGCACCAACCATGACGGCAGCGTCGCGGTGGACATCGTGGATCCGCACGGCCACCACCTCTCCGACGCATTGCCGAAGCTCCGTGGCCTCGCCGACTTCGCCGAGCGCTTCGCAGATGACTTCCGCCGCATCGAGTCGGTGGCCGAGACCGGCGGCGTGCTCCGGGTCCTGGACATCACGAAGCCGCGTGTCCGCGAGTCGATCCGCGCAGCCAAGAGCGCCAGGGCGCTCTACGAATCGGAGCTGGCCAGTGACTACTAAAACGATGGCGATGCGCGCCGCGAGACGAGCTGACGGCGAGAAGACAGCACCCGAAGGAGCAGAGCAATGACCCAGTCCGTGTTCTTCAGTTTTCAGTACGACCCCGACAATTGGCGCGTCCAGCAGGTGATGAACATGGGCGCGGTCTCCGGCGGGTCCGCGTTCTCTCCGCAGGACTGGGAAGCCGTGCGGTACAAGACCGACGCCGCCATCGAAAAGTGGATTCACGAGCAGATGAACTACACCAAGGCTGTGATCGTGCTCGTCGGCGCGACAACTTCGAAGAGCCGATGGGTCAGGCACGAGATCATCAAGGCGTGGAACGACAAGCGTCCGTTGCTCGGCGTGCGAATTCACGGTCTGCGCGACAAGGACGGCTACACAGCATCCCGAGGCGCCGACCCGTTCGCGAGTATCTCCATGACAGGCGGCGGGACGATGGCCAACTATGTGGAGCTTATCGACCCGGTCGGCGGAGACAGCAAGGCGGTCTACCGCGACATCGAGAACAACCTGGAGGGCTGGGTGAATCACCGTGCCTACAGGCCGTCCTGAGTGTCCGTTCTGCGAGATCGTCCAGCAGGATGATCCCGTCGCCCGTGAGGTCTACCGGGACGATCACGTGGTCGCCTTTTTCCCGACTGAGCCCGCGGTCCTCGGTCATGTCCTGCTCGTGCCGCGACGACACGTTCCCGACATCTGGAGCTTGAAACCTGAGGAAGCGGCACGTCTCTCGCGTACCTCGCTTCGCATCTCATCGGCGATTCGCGATGCTCTCGTCCCCGACGGCTTGAACGTCATCCAGTCCAACGGAGAAGCCGCCACCCAGTCCGTACCGCACCTGCACATCCACCTGGTCCCGCGCTGGGAGAACGACGCCATGGGGCCGATCTGGCCCGACGAGACCGACTTCACTGAGGCGGAGAAGGACAAGGCGCTTCAGCGGGTGCGCGGTGCTGTCGCGAACCTGGCTGTCGAGGCGCCTGCTCTCAGTCCCGATGACCGGCGCAAGCACTTGGACTACATTCAGGCTGTCGTCACTCGACAGTCCGCCGCATCCGCGTCGGCGAAGAGCTGGCTGTTGCCGATTGTGACCGCTACGTTCGGATTCGCCCTGACGCAGGATTCATGGCCGCTCGCAGCGCTCGGGCTTGTCTCGGTCATGTTGTTCGCGTATCTGGACGCGAACTACCTCCGGAGTGAGAAGAGATTCCGGAAGCTATACAACACCGTCGCGCGGTCGCGCCGGATGGTCCCGGACTTCACCCTCGACCCCTCCGATGCCGATGATCCTCCTGAAGACGGGAGGTCGGCGGAGACCAAGTGGCGCGCGTTCGTTCGAGATTATCTCCCTGAATGGGGCATCTGGAAGTCCTGGTCCATCCTGCCGTTCTACGCGGCGCTCACGGTCATTGGCGTTGGCGTCGTGATCGTGGTGGCGACTTAATCATGCGCTTCGTGAATCGTTCAGCTGTCCCGAGGGGCATGACGAGGGTCATGCGGACCCGGCTGACGATAGTGTCTTGAGGACGCTCGGCTTCTGACCACCTCCACCGCTCGGGCAGGCCGGCGTCGCCTTAGATATAAGAGCGAGACGCCTGGGATGCTGGACAGGAGTTATGTCTAGCGGTAGCCTTGACTCATGAACGAGCGCTCCACCGCACCCCGCAAGGCGGCCATCTACCTCCGCATCTCGCAGGATCGCGAGATGGACGGGCTCGCTATTGAGCGCCAGCGTGAGGACTGTGAGAACCTCGCCCGGTTCCGGCGCTGGGAGGTCGTCGAAACCTACGTCGACCAGTCGAAGAGCGCCACCGACCGCACCGCGATCCGCCCCGACTACGACCGGATGGTCGCCGACTATCAGCTCGGGCGGTTCGACGCGATCATCTGCTACGACCTCGACAGGCTCACGCGGCAGCCTCGGCAGCTGGAGGATTGGATCGATTACGCCGAGCTGCGCGGTCTCGCCCTCGTCACCGCGAACGGCGATGCGGACCTGTCGACTGACGGCGGGCGCATGTACGCGCGCATCAAGGCGGCAGTGGCGCGCGCCGAGATGGAACGCAAGGGCGCGCGTCAGTCCGCGGCCCAGCGGCAGCGCGCGATGCAGGGGCGTGCCCCGAAGGGAATGCGACCGCTGGGATATGCGGTCAGCGGTGAAGTGATCCCTGACGAGGCCGAAGCGGTACGTGCGATCTTCGACCTTTTCACGAAGATCGAGGAACCCGAATCGTTGCGCTCTCTGGCGAGGGCGCTCAGCGGCCGCGACCAGATCGACGGCCTCTCGCCCTTGCCCAAGCACACGCATACGGTGAGCGTCGAGCGCGCCGCCGCCCGCGAGAAGCAGGGGCTCGAGCCCCGACCGATCGTCGAGGACGGGCCGTGGTCGCCGTCGACCGTGCTCGGCATCCTGCGGAACCCGCGCTATGCAGCGCTGAGCACCTACACGCCGAAGTTTGCTCAGGCTGACGGTAAGCGCCGCCGGACGTGGAAGGCACAGATCCTGCGTGACGACGCCGGAGAGCCTATCCGAGGGCAATGGGAACCGATCGTCGACGATGAGACATGGTGGACGGCGCAGCAGGTCCTCGATGACACCGAGCGCGTCACGAACACGTCTGGCTCCACGAAGCGCAAGCACCTCGGCAGCGGACTGTATCGCTGCGGTTATGTCCTCGACGAAGAGACCGGCGAGACCTGCGGAAAGAAGGTGACTGGGGCACCGCGCGGGTACAAGTGCGCGGGGCACATCGTGCGCTCGGGCGCCGCCATCGATGACTTCGTCACGAAGGTCATGGCCAAGCGTCTCGCGCGCAAGGACGCGACCGCAATGGTTGAGGCGCCGGACGGTGGAGCGCACGCCGCAGGCCTCGACGCCGCCATCAGTGACCAGCGGGCGCGGATCCTCCGCGCCGAGGCCGACTACGACGCCGAGATCATCGAAGCGCGCGACCTCAAACGCGTCCGCGACGGAGCCGAGGCGCGCATCCAGGAACTGGAAGCCGAGAAGCTCATGCGCGGCCGTTCTGGCGCCCTTGCCCCGATCCTAGGCGCGGAAGACCCCGCAGGGGCATTCAAGGAGTCGTCGCTCGACCTTCGCCGCGAGGCCATCGACACCCTGGCCACGGTCACCCTGTTGCCGCAGCCCCGTGGGCGCAAGGGATTCAGGGCCGATTCCGTCGTCGTCGACTGGAGGTAGGCGCCGCAGCCCGGCGGAGCCGGGCCGGGGATGAGACCGACGAGCGACAGCCGCTCGGGATCGGAGACGTCCCATGTCCACCATCATCAAGCCCCAGGCGGAGCCTCGCGTCTGGATCGGGTGCCTGGCCTGCTACAACAACGGCCACCTCGTCGGCGACTGGTCTAACGCCACCGTGGCTGACGAGGTCACCGTGGCCGACGTCCACGGCGCCGAGCCACCACAAGGCGCCCACGAGGAGATCTGGGTCTTCGACACAGACGCGATGCCCGGCCCGGCCGAGGAGATGAGCCCGCAGGAGGCAGCGCAACGCGCTCAGCGTCTTGCGGAGGTCGCCGAGGACGACCGCGATGCATTCGCCGCGTGGTGGGCCTCCGGCGATCACGTAGAAGACAGCGAAGGACTTCCGGTCGCCTCGGACTTCGAGGAGCGCTTCTGCGGCGCCTGGGGCTCGTTCAAGGAGTATGCCGAGCACCTCGCCAACGAGATCGGGCTGATCAATGAGGTGCCCGACGAGGTAGCACGGTACTTCGACTGGGCGGCATGGATCCGCGACCTCGCCTTCGACTACACGACCCTCCCAGCCACCGACGGCGGCGTCTACGTGATGAGGAGCATCTGATGAGTGCGGAGAGCATCGCATGGGACCACGTCCAGGCATTCCGACGGCACGAAGGTCGACCCGACATGACCCGGGCCGAGGCGAAGCTCGAAGACCTCCGAGCACTGCGCACGGCTGTCGAGGAGTCGATCCGCGAGCTTGAAGCGCGACCTCGTCGCTGAGCGCGACTGTCGGTGTCGAGTGCAATGAACGCAAGATCCCCGGAGCCGTGGGGCTCCGGGGATCTTGCTTTTTCTCCTACTGCCGGTCACGCCAGCGAGGCCAGGTAGGCTTCGCGTCGAACCTCCACGCCGATGCAAGCCGGTAGAGCCACCTGGCCGTGAGGAACAGCGCTCCCAGGGCCGCACCCGTACCGGCGACAGCAGCCAGGCCACGACCGATACCGAGCCAGACATCGTTGCCGACGTCGAACGCCCACCCCCATCCCCAGGTGAGAGCAGCGACAGCCATCCAGACACTTGCGAGGATCATTGCCAGGGGAATGAGGCCGACCACAAAGGCCGCAGCTGACTCCCAGAGCCGGAGCCGTCCCGCGCGCAGGTTCGCCTCCTGGAGAGCGTCAGCGCGCCGGTTCGCGCTGTCGAGCTCCCGCAGGACCACATCCGAGGCCTGCCCGGAAATCTCCTTGACAGCGCGATCAATCTCACGGCGGGCGACGGCTTCGACGCGCTTCGCCGAGGCGGTCAGTTCGCGGGCCGCCTTCGTGCTGTCCGCAGCCTGTGCGGCGAGCTTCTCAGCCACCGAGTTCAGGACCTTCCGCGTCGCGACCACGTTCTTGACCAACGTATTCAGAGCGTCGTTCACGTTCGAGCCGTCGACGTTCTTGCTGATCTCGACGAGCGTCTTCTCGATCTCGTTGAGCCTGCTCTCGACGCTCTCGCTCGGCGGCGAGGTGGTGTCGGAGAGCGGCGAGATCGACAACCGGTCCAGACGGCTCGGCTGCTCCTCGTCGACGGTCCTGACGTGCTCGTTCAGTGCGTCGACGGCGTTCGTCAAGTTCACGATCTCGCGCCTGTCGGCGTCGCGCGCCGACAGCAACGATTCCAGCTGATTCGTCACCTCCTGATGCCTGTCGTCGTCCTTCTTCATGTCGTCGAACAGCCCCATGCCGGGCCCCTTTCGCTGCGTGGTAGTTGAAAATCTCTTGTGCACCCTCGGCGGTGAACTCATGCGTGAGACGGGAAGCCTTCTTCCGGCCGAACTTTCCGTTGTCGGAGTGGCGCATCTTGTAGGACCAGCCGTCTCGGTTCGTCACCGCGAGCGTGACGCCGCGTTCAGCAAGGACCTGCTCGAAGGCGTCACGGCTCACGGATCGTTTGTCTGCCAGCGCTTCGTAGACCTTGTCTCCGAGCACCCGCTCGAACCCGCCAGGCGCGAAGTCCTCGCGCCTCAGCTCCCAGTCGGGCATTGGCCGCTCGGGCTCAGGCAGCACCTTCAAGCCCTCGTCGCGCATCAGATCATCGTTCAGTTGCCGCAGCCCGTGCTTCCACGAGGTGTACCGCTGGAGGCTCCCGCCCGTGAGATTGTCGTGGTTTATCGCGAGGATGTGTGCGTGGGCATGTCCTCCAGCGGCGTCCCGATGCACGGCGACGAGGTAGTCGGCCGTATGCATCCGCTCGACCAACTCGACAGCTACGTCTCGCACCCGGTCGAGGTCGTCCTGATCGGTCACGTCGAACTCGTCGGGGTGAAACGCCAGCACGTAGGACTGGAGCTGGTTCTTCCGTCCGTGAGCCTCAGCGAGGCGCTCGGCGCGAGCGATGAAGTGCTCCGGCTTCGAACCTCCGTCAGCCATCGACAACGCGAAGGAGACGGCCCTCGTCTGCCCGTCGGCGACGAGTTGCTCCCGAACGAGAGGGTCGCGACCGTAGAGCACATAGCCGACGGTTCCGGCGGCGTTCGTCGAGGGACGGACGTTCACCGTACTCACGTCCTCGTCCGATCACCGAGAGCGGCCCGCAACTCATTCACGGCGCCCATCACTGCACGCAGGAGATCGCCGTCGACAGCGGCGCCGTTGCGCAGCGCCTGATTGAGGTTGACCCCGACCCTCCGAAGCTGCTCGACAGCGGGACCCACCGTTTCCGAGACGCCCACGGACACCGCACTGCTCTCCAACCGGACGACCTTCGCGGAACGGGCGTCCAGCGCATCGAGCATCACCGCCCGCGCCCATGCGCTCGGCTTAACGCCGAGCACACCGGCACGGTGCCGGATCGCTTCACGATCAGCCACCGTCAGCCGCACGTCGAGAGAGACCTCTCGTCGACGGCAGTTCCGACGCTCCACAGGACCGTCGGCAGGCACCGTCGACTCCGCCTCAGCACGACCGGTGTTCACCTGGGTGTCGTGCTGAAGCTCCGCCGTCGGCGCCTGGTCTTCTGTACCCCTCTCCGCACGATCCCGACCAGCGCTGCTTGGGGTGTTGGGCTCGTTCTCCGAGGGGTACAGAAGACGGCCAGCAGGGTCGATGTCGGACAACTTCGCTTCGCTCGTCGTCCTCATCGACCGCTGGCCCTCGTCCTCAGTCGCTGCGCTCCCTGCGGGCGAGGGGTACCCGGGACGCTGGCGCAAGTCCCGGAGCGGAGTCGTCAGCCGTTCCACGGTGCCTCCTCCGGAGCCGGCTCAGCCGACTTCTTCGCCCTGCTCGACCGCTTCGCCTTCTCCTCCGCAAGGGCTTCGCGTGCCTCGCTGGAGACCTGGTCGTAGAGGTCGGGCTCCTGCTCACGCAGCAGCTCGATGACCCGCGCATCGACGCGGCGCTGCTCGGCAGCGGCAGCACGCTTGAGCTTGGCAATGCGCTCGGACGCGCGGCGGCGCTCCTGCTCGATCAGCTCGTCGAGGTTGATCGTGGTGCTCGTCTTGTTGCTCATAGTCAATTCTCCAGGTCGTTGAGGTGGTGGCTTCGGCTGAGGACCAGCGAAGCGATCTCGGGCGGGAGGTCGAGGGCGGCGATGATCGCGGTCTCGGGCAGGCCTTCGTCTCGCGCTTCCTGCACGTCCTCGCGGAGCAGGCCCAGCACTGCATCGAGCACGAGTGCTTCGGAGTGCAGGGAACCCTCGATCGTGGTGCGTCGCGGGTCGCGGTTCTGCCAGTCGCTGCCGGGCATCTGCCCGCAGATGAGCCAGTCCGTCAGCGCGACACGCGCGGCGTTTCTGTCCTGGATGTCTTGCATCAGCTCGTCGAGCATCCGGTCGTCGTTGGTCATATTGAGTTCCTTTCGGGTCGTTGATCTGGACAGCACGGCAGCCGGAGCGGCTCACCACACGGGAAGGTTCTCGACGATCTCCGCGAGAGCGTCGCGGTCGATGTCGTCGAGCACTCGCGTCCTGCGGGTGCGCTTAGACATGTGGTCCCACTGCGCGCGAGAGAAGTCGCCGTACCCGAGGGACGAGAGCCAAGCCAGCTTCTGGTCGACCGACACCCCGGAAGCGAGGACGGGGAGGTGCACGAGTCCCTCCTTGTGGGCGGCGACGATCTCGGTAAGTACGGCGGCGTCGACCGTGCGGATACGCCGCCCCGCGCGGCTCTCGAACCGGCGCCGCCAGGTGAACCATTCATCGCGAGTCCGCAGACATCCGGTCGGTCGGCCCTCACCCGTCGTGCCCGGACGAGCAGCCGCGATATGGCGGGCGATGTCGCGTGCCCTCGTGTACTCAGCGACGGTGTCCCACGGGGCAGTCTCGAACCCGGCGACCTCGTACCCATCGACGAGATCGACGCGCACGGTGTCGAGCAACGGACGACGCTTCATGTCGAAGTCGAGGCTCACCTCGGGCGTGCGCTGAACGGGGGCGAAGTCGAGACGATCCTTCGACCTCGAAAGTTCCCTGAAGGACGGAAACGAGGTGTACGGATTCGGCACCTTTCCCTCGCGCGAGAGGGCGATCTCGCGGAACCATGCACGCTCCTCCAACGAACCGCGTGCGATCTCGCGCGGAGTCTTCAACCCCGCCTTCGCAAGGACACCGCCTTCGACGGCGCTCACGTTGCCGCGCGTGGTCAGGTTGACCAAGTCGTCCTGGACGTGCTTCGGCTCCCACACCTTCGGGTCATCGACCAACGCCCGACGCGCCTCGCGGAACACGTCGGCGAGATCGAACACGTCGAACCCTTCGACGTCCGCCACGTCGGTGATGAAGCCGTCGGTCGTGACACTCACGAGGTCGACCTCGTTCGCCATCCCCAAGAGGAGCGCGCGAACAAGGCTGGTGATCATCGCCGCGTGATACGGGCTCGTCACGGCGGATCCGCCGATCGACTCCATCTCCTCGGCCCACGAGTTCCACCCGGAGCGCTCGGCGACGTCCTGCGCGAGCTTGCCGTAGCAGGAGTTGGTTGCGACCTTGATCATGAGGTCGACGAGCGAGCCCTTGCCCCACGTGCGCTTCGCGACAGCTCGGTCAGTGACCATCTGCCTGACGGCAGCGCGCATCGAACGAGACGGTCCGCCGTCGTGCTCCAGGACGCGCAGCCGATACCCGATCTGCACGCGGACGTGAGCGCCGAGCGCCAGGGCCAGCGCAAGCTCGGGGCCGCAGCACCACGCCCCATCGAAGGCAGCGAAGCCTGCCGTATCCATGCCCTCGCCCTGGGCCGCGCCGACGCCCTCGGAGGTGCGGGGGTAGATGATCGACTGACCAACCTGAACGGGCAGGCACGGCTCGACGCCCTCCGGGAAGTCCCACGAGACGTAGGCGACGATCGGGGTCACGTAGCCGAGCGGGAAGTCGCTCTTCGACAAGTCCCGATTCTTGATGACCTCCTCGATGCACCCGTTCTCGAAGTCGACGTCGACGATCGACGCCATCGCCGAGGGGTAGGCCGACTGGATGTCGTGGTCGTACGTGGTGGTCGGGAACGATCCGACGCGCAAGCACGAATTCCATCCGCCGTGGAAGGCCTGCTTGAAGGCCGAGTGTGCCTGATTGGCGTCACCGTCGACGGGCGTGAGCGATCGAACTGCGTAGTAGCTCAGCCCGTCGTCCGAGACCTCCTGACCCTCATCGATGGCAACCAGCCCCTGAAACCGCGCCATGAACAACGCGTTCCCGGCATCCCCGATGCCCCAGTAGGACTTGATACCCGCGCGCAGCGCGTGGGCACCCCCGCCAGAAAGAGTCACAGGAGGTACGGCGTGCAGCCCCCAGAGCAACGTGAGGTACTCCAGAACGATGACAGCATCGTTCGCGCCGTACTCAAGGAAGTCGACGAGATGATCACGCCGAAACGCGCTCATGTCCTCGATGGCGTCGCCGACATCGAGCTTCGCGACGCCGCAGACGTCCCCGAGTGCCGCGAGCGACTTCATCCCCGGCGCCGACTGCCCCATGGTGTCGCGGACGGTGATCGACAACGGCAGCCAGCGCTCACCGTTCGAGCCGTGTCCGGATCGCGCCGTCATGCGGATCGGCTTGAGCGAGACCAACCCGCCCGAGGCAGAGGTCACCCGGCGGAGGACGTCGCCGTACCGGCCGTCACCACGCTGACGACGGGGCCGAGCGAATGCCGTGAGGTCAGCGTTCAGATAGTGACCGGCCAGAACGACGCTGACGCGATGCTTCTTGTACAGCGCCGCCATGCTCGCGCGATAGTCACCCTTCACCCAGAACGACCGCCGGGCGACCCCACGAGGGTCGGGCAGGTCGAACGCGCGCCACAGCCCGCTCTCGCGGAGGACTACAGCAAGGCAGTCCTCGACGGCCAGCCGCTCGTCGGCCGCGAGCGGGAGGAGCACCACGTCGAACCTGTATGCGCGGTCGGCAGGATCGAGGCAGGAAAACTGATAGCTGTCGATTCGCCGTGACCCGTCCTCGCGATACGTGAACTCGGTGTCGACACTGATCACCGGCGCCTGCTCGCCGGTGCCCATCGCGCGGACCGTCGGGAGATCACCGACGGACGGCTGAGACCCCGTCGAAGGCGTCGCGGGAGAGCCAGGCGCGGGCACGCTGGCGCTGGCCGTCCCGGCCAGGCCAGTCTCCACTCCCATAGGGGAATTTGGCCTGAAGCAGTTTCCGCTGGTCAGGTGCTGAAATCCAGGGTCCGATGTGGCACCGTTCTCGGAAACGGTGCCACATTCAAGGGTGCTGTGGGCACTCTTGGGGGTGTTCGACGAACGCTCCACGCGGCGCACGAGGGCAGCCGTGTCGACGCCGGAGACAACAGTCGAGGAAGCGACCCAGCCGGTCCCGACCAGTGCGCCAGAAATGCGCGTGATCTCGTCCTCGACCGCAGTCACGATGCACCGCCGAAGATCGCGGTGAGACGGCGAACCTGCGCGTCAGTCAGCGTGGGAGCGGACGCAGCGAGCCGCTCGGCGGCGGCCTCGATGTCTTCGAAGGTCGAGGGCTTGATCGCGACAGCCAGAGCGTCGAGGTCGCTCTGTAGCACCTTGACGCGGGAGCCGATCTTGACCGCGGGCAGACGACCGTCAGCGATCCACTTGCGGAGCGTCTGATAGGCGCCGTAGCCGCGTGAGACGGCTTCTTGAAGGGTGAGGTAGTGATCGAGCGAGGACGAGGGGGGAGGGGTGTGCCCCATGACAACTCCAGACAGCGTGAACTGTCCGGAGACGGGGGAATAGTTGTCCGGCTACTTTCCCGGTCGCCGTGCGCGATGCTCCACTGGGCCCTGTCGGGCCTCCGTGCCTTACGGGAGAAGCCACTCCCAGCCGGGTCGTCTCTATTGCTCAATCTCGACGTGATTCCCGGCGCTACCCGGTGCTGACTACGCGCTGCTCAACACAGCCCACGTGGGGTGATCCCTCTTCGAGCACCTTGCGGTCGCGGTGATCAAAGACTTGACGCGATCCTATCGCGCCTGTCAAGCGGGCGCAAGTAGTGGTACTAATGACGGAAGTTGTGTACGTAACGTGGTGGAGTTCCGCTTCAACGTCTAACGCGCGCACGCCTCATCGGTCACGCGTCGTCGGACCCGGATCGAGCAGGGCGTCGAGTGCGGCCTTGGGGCGCGACAAGCCGATCTCGCGGACCCAATTGCGCACGGTGAGGTACACGCCGGCATCGGAATCCGCCTCGACGCCGATCGCGTCGATGCCCTGGCTCTCGCACAGGGCGACTCCGCGGCGGAGGTGGAAATCCCGCGTCACCAGGATCGCCTCGTCGATGTCGAAGACGGTCTTGGCGCGGGCGCAGGTGTTGTAGGTCGTGACGCCGAACCGGTCGTCGGTGATGGCATCGGCACCGACGCCGCGCTCGACCAGATACTTCCGCATCGCGGCCACCTCGTCGCCCTTGGTCGACACCGCGTGACCCGACACCAGAACGCGCTGGGCCCGGCGTTCGCGCAGGATCGTCAGCGCGGTGTCCAGCCGCTCCCGCAGATACACCGAGGGCTCGCCGTCGCGCACGCGGTCGCCCAACACCACCACCCACTGTCGGGACGCGTTCTGATCGATGCGCGAGCGGCTCTCCCACTGCACCCAGGCGCTCGAGATCCCGATGACGATGACGACCGCGATCACGATGTACCGAATCAAGCGGCGCAGGGTTGCAAACACCGGACCGAGGGTACTGATCGTCCGGCCGAAGCCGGTGTGGCGACGGCGGTGCCCTCAGCGTGGGGTGAGGATGAAGACCCGTGCGCCGCCCTCGAAAGCCCGCCGGAGGTCCTCAGGATCGGGGGAGCCGTCGGCGCCGAAGCCGATGCCGTTGAACGAGGCGAAGTTCGTGTTGTCGGCGGCGATCACGCCGTACAGCTCGACCACGCCGGCCTCGTCGGAGACGACCCGCACGTCGGCGGTCCGACGGTGCCCGGCGAGCTGGATGTCGATCGGTTCACCGGTGCGCAGGTTCTTCCCCCACGCGAACGGCGACCCGACCAGCAGGTCCCCGTCGTGCTTGGTATAGGCGACGGGCACCTCGAAGACCTTGCCCGACTTCCTCCCCACCACGTACAGCGTGAGCAGTCGGCCGCCGAGGAATTTCGATGACCCGGGCGCGCGCAGCAGTGTGCGCATCACTGCGTTCATCACTCCTTGCAGCGGCATCGTCTTGGCGGTACCTGCGCTCCGGCTCACGGTTCAACGGTAGGCCCGCTCACCCCGCTGCGGCTAGGTAGTGATCGAGGAATCCGCGGTTGCGCCGATGTCGAAAAACCTGTCAGGGGTTCGTCGTATAGATGACGGCACCGGACGGCGGTCGTCGGAAATCGACTATGAGGAATCCCCATGAGCACGCACACTGAACCGATGGACCACCCACCCACCGGCGTGACGACGCCCTCCGACGAGCGGACCGAGCAGGCCGGGCGCACGCCGCTGGTGATCAAACTGCTGGTCGCGGCTACTTTCGTGGTGATCCTCAACGAGACGATCATGATCAACGCGATCCCGCGACTCATGACGGACTTCCACATCGAGGCGCGCGCCGCGCAATGGCTGTCGACCGTCTTCATGCTCACCATGGCCGCGGTGATCCCGGTGACGGGCTGGTTCCTGCAGCGCGTCAGCACCCGCACGGCGTACGCGGTCGCGATGGCCACGTTCAGCGCCGGTACCGCGCTCGCGGCGATCGCCCCGAACTTCGAGGTGCTGCTCGCCGCCCGCGTGGTGCAGGCGGGCGGCACCGCGATCATGATGCCGCTGCTGATGACCACGTTGATGACCGTGGTCCCGGAGAGCGACCGCGGCCGCGTGATGGGGCAGGTCACGCTGGCCATGTCGTGTGCGCCGGCGCTGGGTCCGGCGGTGTCCGGGGTGATTCTGCACTTCGGCTCGTGGCGGCTGATCTTCGCCTTCGTCCTGCCCATCGCTGTGCTCGTCGGCATCGCCGGGATGCGGCAGTTGGAGAACGTCGGCGAGACCGAGAGCACGCCGGTCAGCTGGCTCAGCGTCGCGCTCGCTGCGGGCGGATTCGGCAGCCTCGTCTACGGTCTCAGCGAGATCGGCACGGGCAGCTGGACCGGCCCCGTCCTCACCGTGGCCGCAGGCGTTCTCCTGATCGCCGCCTTCGCCGCCTACCAGGTGCGCCTGCAGCAGCGCGAGATGCCGCTCCTCGATCTGCGCACCCTGCGGCACCGCACCTATGCGGTCTCGCTCCTGCTGATGTCGGCCGCGTTCATGGCCTTCCTCGGATCGATGATCCTGTTGCCGCTCTACCTCCAGGACCTGCGCGGACTCTCCGAACTGCAGACCGGGTTGCTGGTGATGCCGGGCGGCCTCGCGATGGGATTGCTCGGGCCCAAGGTCGGCAAGATCTACGACCGCGTCGGCGCGCGGCCGCTGGTGATCCCGGGCTCGATCGGCATGGTGATCGCGCTCGGCGCGCTGAGCCGCATCGGCGCAACCACGCCGTACCCGGTCATCGTCGCGATCCACGTCGCGCTGATGGTGTGCCTCGCCGCCGTCTTCACCCCCGTCTTCACCGTGGGCCTCGGCGATCTGCCGGAGCACCTGTACTCGCACGGCTCGTCGCTGCTCGGCACCTTGCAGCAGGTGGCCGGCGCGATCGGGACGGCCGCGCTGATCGTGGTCATGTCGAACCGCACAACGCAGCTCGTCGAGGCGGGGGCGTCGCAGCCGTCGGCCTTCGTCGGCGGCTTGGAGTGGGCCTTCGTCGCGGCGGCGCTGATGGGCGTCGTGGTGGTCGTGGCGGCGCTCCTGCTCCCGGCCGCGAAGCCGGCGACGGAGGAGTCCCGGACCGTCAGTTGATGATCTCGGCGCGGTCGTCGGAACGGATCGCGGCCAGCCGATCGCGCCACTGCTGCAGCGCTTCCGGCGAGAGGCGGGTCCAGTCGTCGATCCGCTCGACGATCCGCAGGGGAGCGCTGCTGCGGTAGGAGCGGGTGGGGTTGCCGGGGAACTTCTTATCGGTGACGTTCGGGTCGTTCTCGAACTCCCCGGTCGGCTCCACCCGGTACACCTGCGGCTCACCGTCGCCGGCTGCGAGTTCTGCGGCGAGCCCGGCGCCGTCGCGCAGGGCCGTGAAGTAGATGTGGTTCATGACGATCTCGGGCCGGTAGTTCGACCGGAACCCCGCGGTGAGGAGGTCTCCGACCTGGAGATCGGCCTTCGTGCCGTGGAAGAAGGGGCCTTCGTCCAACGCGTCGCTCATCGACCCAGGCTACCTCCGCGGACGGCTCACGGGGCCCGAGGAGCGGGTGCGCCGCCCTCCCGCGGCCGCGATTCCTTCCTCCCTCCGGCTCGTGGCCGCGGATCGGATCATCGGCGGGGAGAACGGCGGAATTAGGTCGTGAACTGACCGGTGCGCTGACTAGGGTTGGCACCATGGCTGAAGTCAGGCAGATCCAGGTGACGTTCGATTGCGCGGACCCGAAGAAGGTCGCGCTGTTCTGGTGCGAGGTGCTGGGATACGTTGTGCCGCCGCCACCTCCGGGCTTCGACTCCTGGGACGCCTTCGATGCCAGCCTGCCGCCGGACTGGCAGGGCAGCAGGTTCGCGTGCATCGACCCGAACGGCGTCGGTCCGCGGCTGTTCTTCCAGCGCGTACCCGAGGGCAAGGTGGTGAAGAACCGCGTGCACCTCGACGTCCGGGTGGGCACGGGCCTCGTCGGCGCCGAACGGCTCGCCGCACTCGAGGCCGAGTGCGCGCGTCTCATCCCGCTCGGCGCCACCCGGTACGAGCTGCTCGAAGCCGACGGGGTGAACGAATCCTGTCTGGTGATGCAGGACGTCGAGGGCAATGAGTTCTGCCTCGACTGACACACGCTGAAGAACGAGCGAGAGGAGTAGCCGTGGATCTGTTCGCGAGGATCGCCGTCAGCAGGCTTCCCGAGGCGATCGCCTGGGGTGATGCGCTGTTCGGTCCGGTGGAGGCGTTCGCGCCGAACGATACCGAGCACGTCTGGACCCTCGCCGAGCACTGTCACGTCTACGTCGAGCTCACGTCTACGTCGAGCTCCTGCCGCAGCACGCCGGACACTCCTCGGTGACCCTGTTCGTCGACGACCTCGACGCCTTCCTCGCCGCGGCCGCGGAACGCGGTCTGCACCCGGATACGCAGGAGGACTACGACAACGGTGTGCGGAAGACGATCTTCCTCGACCCCGACGGCAACGAGATCGGTGTGGGCGGCGCGCCCGCGGAACAAGGAGCATGACCTCATGACACTGCGCGTCCACAGCACCCTGGAACCCACCGGTCCTGCCACCGCCATCATGCTCACCGACGAGCAGGTCGCCGCACTCGACGGCGGCAAGCGGCCGGCGGTCCGCGTCACCATCGGCGATCGCACGGCGCGCCTGCGCGTCGCACCGATGGGTGGCTGCAACATGATCGGGCTGTCGAAGGCCGCGCGGAAGGAACTCGGCGTGGAGATCGGCGACACCGTGGACGCCACCATCGAGCTCGACGATGCCGAGCGCACCGTCGACCTGCCCGACGATCTCGCGGCCGCGCTCGACGCCGACCCCGCGGTGCGGGCCGCCTTCGACGCGCTCAACTACACGCGCCGCAAGGAGTACGCCCGCGGCGTCACCGAGGCCAAGCGTGCGGAGACCCGGGAACGCCGGATCGCCGCGGTGGTGGACGCGCTCCGTTAGGCGGTGGCCGCCGCAGACATGAGGGTCCCGATCACGGTGCGCGACAGGGCTTCTCGGTCGCCCTCGTTCCACGCCCGCAGTAGCACTGCGATGATCGCGTAGGCCAGTGCCGCGGGATCCGTGGTGGCGGCCAGGTGCCCGTCGTCCCGCGCCGCGGTGAGGTACTGCGTGACGCCGTCGGTGAGTCCGGCGAACCCGGCCGACTCCGCACCGAGGATCTCCGCCGCCTTGCCCTGGAGGTCCGGTCGCGCGGCAAGCAGGCGGGCGAAGGCCGTTGCCGCGGGTTGGGGGAGGGAGGCGAGTGCGTCGCCGAGATCGGGTGGGCGGAGCGATTCGATCTCGCCCGCGGCGGCGGTCAGGAGGAAGCTGCGGTCGACCGCATAGGCCACGAGGAAGCCCTCGAAGTCTCCGAAGTGGGCGTGCAGCAGCCCGGTGGCAACGCCGGCCTCCGCGGTGACCGCACGGCCCCGCAGGCCGCCCGCCCCCTCGCGCAGGATCACGGTCTCGGCCGCGGCGAACAGCCGCTGCCGGACTCCGTCGATCGCGACTCCCCGGGGCATGCCGACGATTCTACGAGGTGGGGGCCACTGGCGCAGAGAATGGTCACTCGTTCATACTGGAATGAACACTCGTTCATATCAGGGAGGCCGACATGCCACAGCGGGTACTCATCGCCGGCGCGGGAATCGCCGGACTGGCGGCGGCGCTGCGCCTGCACCGCGACGGCCACGAGATCGTCGTCGTCGAGCGCGCGCGGGCCCGGCGCACTGGCGGCTACCTGATCAACCTCCTCGGGACGGGATTCGACGCCGCCGAACGCCTCGGGCTCGACGGTGCGCTCCGCGCGCACGATCAGGGGATGTTCACCTCGAATCTCGTCCGCGCCGACGGCAGCACCAGGCTCACCATGCCCGCGGCAATGGCGGAGTCCTTGGGCGACCGCGCGCTCACCGTGTTCCGCGGAGACCTGGAATCCGTTCTGTACGAGGCGGTCCAGGGCTGCGCGGACATCCGCTTCGACACCACGGTGACGGCGATCGAGGACGTCCCTTCGGCGCCGCTGCGCGTCACGCTCAGCGACGGCACCGTCGAAGACGCGGACCTCGTGATCGGTGCCGACGGCCTGCACTCGGGCGTGCGCGAGCTGGCCTTCGGCCCGTCCGAATCCTTCGTCCGCGAGCTGAACCACGTGGTCGCGGCGTTCACCCTCGACGCGCCACCCGAAGGCCTATCGCCGCAGACCGCGGACACCTTCATCGACGTCGGGCGCACCGCCGCGGTGTTCCGTCCGCGCACGCAGAGCGCCTCGGCGTTCGTCACCTACCGCACGGACTCGGTCGCCGCCGATCTCGCAGCCGGGCCCGTCGCCGCGATCGAGAGGCGCTTCGCCGACCTCGGCGGGGGACTGCGGGCAGCGATCGCAGGGGCGGGTGACGAGGCGTACTTCGATTCCGTGAGTCAGGTGGTGATGCCGTCGTGGAGTTCCGGCCGGGTGGTGCTGCTCGGCGACGCGGCCTGGTGCGTGTCACTTTTCGCCGGCCACGGCGCGGGCCTCGCGCTCGACGGTGCCGATCGCCTGGGGCGGGCGCTGGCCGCCCACGACGACACCGCGGCGGCCCTGCGCAGCTGGGAAGCGAGCCTGCGCGACGAGGTGGAGCGGAAGCAGAAGCAGGCGCGTGTCGGCATGGCCCGGTTCGCACCGCCGAGCCGATTGCACCTCGTGGTGCAGGACCTGATGATTCGCGCCCTCACCGCGCCGGTCCTCGGCCCGTTCCTGCAGTCCCGGCTCCCGCGGCCGAAGTGATGCACGGAATCCCGCTAGCGTGGAGGCTATGAAACTGGACGGTGCCACGGTGCGTGCCGCCTCGACCGAGGACCTGCCCTTCCTCGTCGAGAACGATCAGATCGCCCGCCGCTCGGTGCTGGTGGAGGCGATCGCCGCTGGTCGTGTGATCGTGGCGGTGTACGACGACCGGCCGATCGGGTGGCTGCGGTGGAGCGTTTTTCGTGATGTGTACCCCTTCATCGACGTGGTCGAGGTGCTCGGACCGTTCCGGAGACGGGGCATCGGCCGCCTCCTGATGGAGGCGTGGACCGCGGAGCCCGCCCGCGCGAGATGTGCCGGCGTGATGGCATGTGCAGACCCGGAATCGACCGGGTACCGGTTCCTCTGGGCGCTCGGGTGGCAGGACTGCGGCGCTCTGGTTCTTCCGACTCCCGCTGTGACGATCCTCCGCAGGTCCCTCACCGGCCCGACCGAGCCGTGGGACGAATCGGTGGCGCCACCCGTGGTGCGCACCGAGTTCCGGTCACGGTGGGGTGAGCTCCCCGGGGGCGGGGAGTGGGCGGACGACGTGCTGGCGATGCTCGTCGGCGAGCGGATGTACTCCGTGGAGTTCGTCGTCAACGACTACGTGCAGATGCGCTTCGACGGCCCGCGCTCCGATCCCGGGCCGGCGGTCCTCAACTGCGAGGTGTGGCCGGCGATCGAATACCGCGGACGAACCTGGCGGGAACCGGATCTCGGGTACGCGGATGCGGTGCGAGGCCTCACCCCGGGCACCGTCACGGGCACCTCCGTACGACCGCGCGAGGGCCTGCGCATCGAACTCGACACCGGCGCCGTGCTGATCAACCCCGCGGCCGACGAGGTCTATGTCGAGATCGCCCAGCTCACCGGTGCAGAGGGTGGCAACAGTGCGTGGTGGTTGCCCGGAGATCTCGGATTCGAGCACCTCGCTCAGGCGGACGACGCCTGACGCGTCAGCACTTCACGACGTTGCCGAAGCCCCGGTCGGAGACCTTCGTGCCGTAGTAGCCGTCGCACTTGATGATGTTGTCGCGACCGGTCACCACGATGTTCTTGATCGGGTAGCTGGTGGTGATCACGTTGCCGTCGCCGGACACCATCAGCAGGTCGCAATGCGCGACCACCGTGAGGGTGTTGCGGCTGCCGCTCACGGACACACCGTCGCTCATGCAGTGCACGGTCTGGGTGATGCCGCTGCCGAAGACGTCTCCGGGGCCGGCGGCGGCGATGCCAGCGGGCGCGAGTGCGGCGCCGAGAGCGGTGGCTGCGGCGATGGTGAGAATGCGGTTCTTCATGATCTGTCTCCCCCGAGTCGAAAGTATGCAGTCCGAAATGTACCGTCTCGCGGTCGGCGGCTAGCGTGGAGCTATGAAACCCGGAGACAAGGCCCCCGATTTCGAGCTTCCCGATCAGCTCGGCCATCCGCGCAAGCTCAGCGACCTGCTGGCCGACGGCCCGGTGGCGCTGTTCTTCTACCCGGCGGCGTTCACGCCCGGCTGCACCAAGGAGGCCTGCCACTTCCGTGACCTGGCCACCGAGTTCGCCGAGGCCGGTGTGCAGCGCGTCGGTATCAGCCGCGACGCGGTCGAGAAGCAGCAGGACTGGGCGGCCAAGCACGAGCTCGGCTACCCGCTTCTTTCCGATGTCGACGGTGCGGTGGCCTCGGCCTACGGCGTCCGCCGCGACGGCCTGCTCAAGCTGGCCGGTATGCCCACCAAGCGCACCACCTTCGCCATCCGCGCCGACGGCACCATCGCCGACGTGATCGCCTCCGAGGTGAACATGCAGGCCCACGCGGATCGCGCGCTGTCCGCACTGCGCAGCTGACGGTGCGCCCTGAGCTCGCCGCCTTCCTGACCGCTCTCGGGGAGGCGGGGCTCGCACCGTCGCGCCCGGTCCCCGAGCCCGAGGGCGAGGAGTACGGCGCGCACACCGTCGAGGCCGGCGGTATTACCGTCGCCTTCCGGATCGGGAAGACCACCCCGACCAAGGTCGGGCAGTTCGTCACCGCATGGCGACGATCCGCGGCGGGCCCGATCCGGCCCCTCGACGCCGCCGATGGCGTGGCCTTCCTTGTGATCGCCAGCCACCAGGACGACCGCGGCGGATACTTCGCCTTTCCGCGCGACGTGCTGGTCAGCCGGGGTGTCTTCGCCGACGGTGGGCGCGGCGGCAAGCGTGGGTTCCGCATCTACCCGCCCTGGGTCGAGCCCCCGGCGGGGCAGGCGACTCGCACGCGGTCCTGGCAGGTCGAGCATTTCCTCGAGGCCTCCGCCGACGGTGCGCTCGACCCCGCTCGGATCGCCTCGGTGTTCGCGGTCTCTGCTCACGGCTGATCGGCACTGGCACAGTCGCGCCGCGGTGTGGACACTGGAATGACAGAGCAATCGAACCAGGGAGTCCACATGGCAGGGAACGAGAATCCGTTCGGATTCGGATCGGGCGAGTTCGACGACATCGCTCGGGAGGCCCGCGACATGCTGGGCCGGATCGTCGGCGGCGCGACCGGCGGGCGCGACGTCTTCTCGGGCTTGTTCGACGAGGCCGGGCGCCGCACGCGCCGCGAACCGGAGACGGCGGGGGAGGCGGGAGACGGCGTGTGGGCCATCATCGCCACCGCTGACGACGGTGCGGCCCGCGTCGAGCAGGTCTTCAAGACCGAGATCGAGGCGCTGCGCGCACATCAGCACAACACCGATGCCACGCGGAAGGTGCGCTTCCTGCCCTACGGCATCGCGGTCACCGCGCTCGAGGACTGATCTCAGAAGCGGTGGTAGCCGCCGTCGATCACCAGGTGGTCGCCGTTGTGATAGCTGCTGGCTCGCGACAGGAGATAGACCGCGATACCGGCGAAGTCCTCCGGTTTCCCGAAGCGCCGCAGGGGAATCCGCGACGATACCGCTGAGGCCAGCCGATCGTCGCCGAGCGACGGGGCGGTCATCTCCGTCTCGATCCAGCCGGGAACGATCGCGTTCGCCGTCACCCCGTACCGGGCGTACTCCACGGAGAGGGCGTGGATCACTGAATCCACGGCGCCCTTGGTGGCGGCGTAGTCCTCGCCGCGCGCCATGCCCGAGATCGACGCGAGGCTGCTGGTGGCCACGAGTCGGCCGAACGCATCACCCTGCTGCGCCCGCTCGCGCATGTGTGCCGCGGCGGTCTGCAAGCAGAAGATCGTGCCCTTGATGTTGGTGCCGAAGACCTCGTCGAACTGCTCCTCGGCGATGTCGTGGAAGCTGCGCGGTGCGGCGGCGCGGGCGGCGTTCGCGAACATCGCGTCGACTCGGCCGAATCGCGTGACGACACCGTCGAAGGCCTTGATGACCTGCGCTTTATCGGAGACATCGCAGGCGAGCACCTCGACGCGATCGCCGTGGTGGGCGAGCCGCTGCGCGGCGGCCGCGTTCTTCGCGGACGAGCGTCCCCAGATCGAGACGGCGGCGCCTGCGTCCAGGAGCCCCTCGGCCATGCCGAGTCCGATGCCTCCGTTGCCGCCGGTGATCACCGCGGTGCGGCCGGTGAGGTCGAACAGGTCGCGGGTCATCGTGCCTCCAGGGTCAGCGGTCGCCGTGCTCGACGAGCCAATCGAGCAGCGGTGCGGTCTCGCGCCAGTGCTTGCGGATCTGGGCGACGAGCTTCGGTGATCCGATGATGTCGCCGAATCCGTAGTCGCGCATCGCGGACAGCGACTTGTGCCGCAACAGCTCGATCCGCGGGTGATCGACGTCCCAGCCCCGCGGCGCGGTCTTGACGGTGTCGCCGCCGATCTCCCAGCCCTTGCGGCGGAGCGTGGCGATGATCTGTTCCAGTTCGGGGCCGTATCGGTCATGGTCGATGGCCTTGCGGAAAGCGGCGAGCCGGGTGGGGCTCGCGTCGTAGAAGCCGGCGCCCACGCGGACCCCGGGCGCACCGATCTGCACGTAGTAGCCCGTCGCGGGACCGACGCCGACGAACGCGCCCTGATGCGTCTTGTAGGGCGTCTTGTCCTTGGAGAATCGCACATCGCGGTAGGGGCGGAAGATCTTGGCGGTACCGAACTCGTCGGCCAGCTCGTCGGTCAGCGCCGCCATCGGCTCGGCGACCGCCGACCGGTAGATCTCCTTGTGCGCCTCCCAGAACACCTTGGAGTTATCGGCCTCGAGGTCGTCGTAGAAGTCCAGCGCCGCCTCGGGGAATCCGGTGAAGCTCATGCCGCGACACTACCGCCAGGCGGGCGACGCAGACGGCGCGCGGTCGAGAGAATTGCGCATCGCGATCTACATATGAAGAATAAGAAAGATGAGTGGTGGGGAAGTGTCTTCCGGCGGGCCTCGGCCGATGGTGGTGCGGCTCGGCTTCCGTCCCGCCGGCATCGCGCTCGTGCTCCTCTTCGGCCTCACCGGGGTCCTCATGCTGTCGACCGCCGCGCTCGTGATGTCGGAAGGCGTGGATTCTGTCAGCGCCGTGGTGCTGTTCGTCTTCGCCGCGATCGCCGGAATCGCGATGTCCGGTCTCACCGTCTTGATTCTGGTGGGCATGTACTCCGGGCGCGAGGTGGCCGTTCTCTCCAGTGAGGGCGTCAGCTTCAGTCGGGTCGAGGACCCGGCCCTCCGGCGGTGGCGGTGGTCCGAGGTCACGTCGGTGGGTCACACGATCGAGGCGGCCGGCGCGTATCAACAGGCCGTCGTCTACACCTTCGGTCTGCCGCCCGGGCGACGCTCCCGTGCGATGATGTATTCGGTTGCGTCGGCAACGGTCTCGGATCGCTTCTGGTTCCGCGACTACCAGATTGCGGCGATCCGGATCACGCCCTTCCACAGCCCGTCGCCGCGGGCCGTGGGACGCTACATCTACTCGGTCGCGCCGGACAAGGGGCTCGAACTGATCCCTCCGCGACACCGCCCGAAGAACTACCCGTGGCGGGATATCAGTGGCGACGCCGGCGCCTGATGCCGGACAATCGGCCCGTGATCGAGCTGCGTGAGACATCCGGCCCCGACGAGTACCCGCGGCTCGTCCGGATCTGGCGCAGCTCCGTCGACGCCACGCACCACTTCCTCGCCTCCGCGGACCGCGACGAGATCGAAGGCAACCTCGCGGACTCGTACTTCCCGCAGGTGCGGCTCACCGTCGCCGACCTCGACGGCCGCCCGGTCGGTTTCGCCGGCACGGCGGACCGCGAACTGGTGATGCTGTTCGTGGACGCCGATGCGCGCGGTCGGGGAATCGGCGGCGCCCTGCTCGACCACGTGGTCGCCGAGCAGGGGGTGCGCACCGTTGACGTCAACGAGCAGAACGAGCAGGCGGTCGGCTTCTACGCCCGCAAGGGTTTCACGGTCGCCGGGCGCAGCGCGACCGACGGCGAGGGCCGCCCGTATCCGCTCCTGCACCTGGCCCTCGCGGGCTAGCCGTCCCGCGACGTCCGGGCGACGATGGCGGCCGCCCGTCGGAGGGTGGCCGCATCGTCGGGGGAGAGTGGCGCGAGGAGTCGCCCCTCCGCATCGCGCACAGCCTTGCCGACCTGGTCCAAGGTGGCCAATCCGGCCTTCGTCGGGACCACGCGCCGGGCCCGCCGGTCGGTCGGCGACGGTTCGCGGGTCACCAGTCCCGCCGCGACCAGATCGTCGACCACGTAGGGCATCACCGACTTGTCGATCATCAGATAGTCGGCGAGTGCCAACTGTGTGGGCAGGTCGTACGTCGCCGCCGCGTACAGCGTCTGGTAGCCGCGCATTCCCCGCGGCAGGCGGTCCAGGATCGGCGCCACCTCGTCGGCGTAGGCCTTGGTGAGCACCCCGATCGACCAGCCGAAGTCGCAGGTCTCGTCATGTTCCTCCACCCGCCCAGCGTAGCAACGCTCCACATATCAGTTGTAGAACAACTGATATGTGTTACGGTTGAATTGTTGGACAAACCGTAAGGAGTGGAACATGAGCAACATCCTGGTCGTCACCACCAGCGTCCCGTCGTACCGCGTGAGCGGCCGCCGTACCGGCCTCTGGCTGGGCGAACTGACCCACTTCGTCGACGCGGTCGAGGCCGCGGGGCACACCACCACCATCGCCAGCATCGACGGCGGCTTCGTTCCCATCGACCCCGAATCCCTCAGTCACGAGGTGCTGGCCCAGGGCGGCACGCGCGCCCGCTACGACGACCCCGAGTTCATGGCACGGATCGCGAACACGGTCTCGCTCAAGGACGTCGACGCGGCCGACTTCGACGCGATCTACCTCACCGGCGGGCACGGCGTGATGTTCGACTTCCCCACGGACGAGCGACTCGCCGCGCTGCTGCGCGAGTTCGACGCCGCGGGCAAGATCGTCTCCGCGGTCTGTCACGGCACGGCCGGCCTGCTCGGCGCCACGAAGGCCGACGGTGCCCCGCTCATCGCGGGCCGGCGCATCTCGGGCTTCTCCTGGAACGAGGAGGTGCTCGCGGGGCTCGACCCCATCGTCCCGTTCAACCTCGAGGAGCGGATCGCGGAGCGCGGCGCCACCTACGTGGAGGCCGACGAGGCCTGGGCTCCGTTCTCGGTGACTGACGGCACCATCGTGACCGGGCAGAACCCCGCCAGCGCGCACCCGGTCGCCGAGGGCGTCCTCGCCCTGCTCGCGAACCGCTAGCGCGGACCTGTCGATTCCTCCGCGCGTCGATCGTCATCACTGTGCCCCACCCTGGGGCACAGTGGACACCAGGAGGAATCATGCATTACGCGCTGCTGCTCAACAACGCCGAACCGGCCGACGGTGACGTTCCCACCGAGGTCCTGCTGCAGATGCAGCGGGCCATGGCCGATTACACCGCCGCTCTCGAATCGGCCGGGGTCTTCGTGGGCGCCGAGATCATGGAGCCGGTGGCCCGCACGGTCACCGTGACCCGCCGCGACGGGGACCTGCGGATCGAGAACGGCCCGTTCGCCGATACCCGAGAGGTGCTCGCGGGTGTCTTCATCATCGATGTGCCCGACCAGGACGCCGCGATCGCGTGGGCGCAGCAGCACCCCGCCACCCAGTACGCGGTGATCGAGGTGCGCCGGGTCGCCGCCGCGTGTGACAGCGGTGTCTGGGACGCCGCGGCCTGCACGGACTGATGGACGCCGACCCGCAGGTGCGGGCGGAGCACGCCGCCCGCACCTCGTACGGTCGGCTGCTGTCGCTGCTCGCGGCCCGCACCCACGACCTCGCCGCCGCGGAGGACGCGCTCGCCGACGCCTTCGAGCGCGCCCTCACGCGGTGGCCGTTCGACGGTGTGCCCGACGATCCCGATGCGTGGCTGCTCACCGTGGCGCGCAACCGTCAGCGGGATCGATGGAAGTCGGCCGCGGTGCAGGCCACGGTCCCGCTCGACGACGTGCACGACGGTCCGGCGCTGCAGGATCAGCCCGATCGCCGGTTCGAGCTGCTCCTGGTGTGCGCGCATCCCGGGGTGGCCGACGCCGCGGTACCGCTCATGCTGAACACGGTGCTGGGGTTCACCGCCGAACAGGTCGGTCGCGCCTTCCTCATCCCCACCGCCACCATGGCCGCCCGGCTCACCCGCGCCAAGAAGCGGATCCAGCGCGATCGCATCCCCTTCGAGGTCCCCGGCGAGAACGAGATCGACACCCGGATCGAGGCCGTGCTCGAAGGCGTGTACGGCGCCTACAGCATCGAATGGCCCTCACCGCCGCGCGAACGTCATGCGCTGCTCCTCGGCCTCGCCGAGACGATCACCGACGCCGCTCCCACGATCGCGGAGGCCCACGGCCTGGCGGCCACGCTCTACCTGAGCAGTGCGCGGCTGCCCGCACGCCTGTCTGAGCACGGCGACTTCGTCCCACTCCCACAGCAGGATCCACGCCGCTGGGACCGCGATCTCATCGGTATCGGGCACCGGCATCTCCGTGCGGCGCACGCGCTGGGCATCGTCGGCCGCTTCCAACTGGAGGCCGCGATCGGCGCCGTGCACTGCGCCCGGCCGGCGGGCGGAAAACCCGATTGGCGCACCCTGCACGGGCTCTACCGATCGCTGCAGGCGCTCGCCCCCACGCGGGGCGGCGGCGTCGCGCTCGCCGCCGTCACCGCCGAACTGGACGGCGCCGCCGCGGGCCTGGCCGCCCTCGACGCCCTGCCCGACACCGAGCGCCTCCACACCGCGTGGGCCCTGCGCGCCCATCTCTTGAGCCGCCTCGGCGACCCCGAAGCGAAATCCGCGTACGACAAGGCGATCTCGTTGACCACCGATCCGGCTGAGCGCGCGTACCTCGAATCCCGACGCGCGAGCCTCCCGGGAGGCTTCCCGCAGTCCGACGGGAGTCGATAGGGTCGGGCCATGGCCGACAGCGATGGGATCAGGGTGGGCGACCCCGAGCGGCAACGCGCCGTTGAACTGCTGGGCGAGTCGATGGCCACCGGCTATCTCACGGTGGACGAGTTCGACCAGCGCGCGCACGCCGCGTACCGAGCGGCGACCCGCGGAGAACTCCGCGAACTGGTCGCGGACCTCCCCGTCGGCGATCGCCTGTTCCCTCCGGCGCTGCCGGATCCCACCGTGGACCGCCCGCCGGAGGTGCTCGAAATCGACTGGGACACCGTGGTGCGCGGGGGAGTGTGGACGGTGCCCGCCCGCCTGCGGATCACCGGCTCGACCGGCACCGCCAAGCTCGATTTCCGCACCGCGGACTTCCCCTACGGCGGCGTGGAGATCGACGTCCAGGTCACCTGGAGCACCCTGAAACTGCGCCTGGGCCCCACGATGCGGGTCGAACGGTCCGGCCTCGCGACATCGGGATGGAGCTCGGTGAAGGACAAGGCGGGTGAACCGGCGGCGCCCGGCGGCCCGACGATCGTGCTGCGCGGCTCCGCGACATCGGGAAGCTCGGTGGTACTGCGCCGCTGATCCGCGATCGGAACTAGGGTGGGGGTCGCGCACCTCGATCAAGGAGCTTCCATGTCGGACGTCTGGCCCATGGTTCACGCCGAACGGCGGGCACTCATCGAATTCCTCGGTGGTGTCGAGGAATCCCGCTGGGACACCCCGTCGCTGTGCCCCGGGTGGACGGTGCGCGATGTGACGGCGCACCAGATCTCCACCGCCAAGACCACCCGGCTCGGCTTCCTGCGGGGCATGCTCGCCGCCCGGTTCGATTTCGACCGCGACAACCAGAACGGCGTCGATCGCGAGCGCGGTTCCGCGGCCGACATGCTGGCCGCCTTCCGCGCCGTCGTCGATGCGACGGCCACGCCGCCGGCGCCGCTCGACACCCGGCTCGTGGAGTCGATCGTGCACGGCGAGGACATCCGCCGTCCGCTCGGTGCGGTGGGCGAGTACCCGCTGTGGGCCGTCGTCCGCGCGCTCGAACTGCAGGCCCGCACCAGCACGTCCATGGGCGGGGCCAAACAGCACGTGGCCGGCCTGCGGATCAACGCCGACGACGCCGATGTTACCCTCGGTGACGGACCCGAGGTGACGGGGCCCGCCCTGGCTCTGCTGCTCGCCGTGAGCGGGCGCACCGTCGCCCTCGGTGACCTGGCGGGACCGGGCCTGGCGGAACTGACGAGCCGGCTCGGGGCCTGACTCAGGCGGCGTCCTCGCTCCGGCCGGCACGCCGGGCGATCACCGCGGCGGCCGTGCGGGCGGCCTCCTCGCGGGCCTCGTGCTTCTCGTGGTGCCGGGACTCGCCGTCGTAGAGCAGCACCAGTTCGGAATCCTCGGCGCCCATGTAGCCGGCGAGGCCGTCCACCAGCTGCGCCTGCATACCGTCCAGGTATCCGTGCTCGCGATAGGTGGCCGCGTCGGTGGCGCCGACCCCGAAGAAGTACAGGCGTTTCGGTGCGGCGAGCTCCACCTCGGGCCCTCGATCGTTGTACGCCCAGCCACGCGTGAACACCCGGTCGATCCAGCCCTTGAGGGCGCCCGGCAGGGTCCACCAGTAGACGGGGAAGACGATCGCGAGCGCGTCGTACTGCTCCAGTCGGAGCTGCTGTGCGCGCACCTCCTCCGGGAGCGGGGAATCGCCGTCGCGGTACGCGGCGAGATCGTCGATCCGGAACGTGGCGTCGAATCCGTCGGCGACGATGTCGTACTGATCCGCCACGGCGAAGCCGCCGTCGCGGAATCCCTCCGCGACGGCGCGCGCGGTGGCGGCGGTCGCGGACTGCGGGTCGGGGTGGGCGGTCACGATGAGACCGCGGAACTGATCGTGTGTATCGGTCATACTGGAGAGCATGAACGCTGACACCAGTGTCATAGTCAAGCCCGAGCTCCAGATGCGGGATCTGTGCGCCCGCACCGGTGCCACGCCGCGCATGATCAGGCACTACGAGGCCACCGGCATCCTCGCCCCCGATCGCGGGGCGAACGGATACCGCGTCTTCACGGAGGACGATGTCCGCACCGTGAGTGATGCGCGCTGCCTGATCGAGGCGGGCCTCTCGGCCGCGGAGACGGCCGATCTCGTGGGCATCGTCTGCGGGGAGGCGCCGGCCACCCCGGAGGAGGTCGAGTCCGCGCTCGCCCGGATCAAGGACCGGCGGACGGTGCTCGATGCCCGCATCCGCGAGCTGAACGCCGCCCGGCGCAAGCTCGACGAGCTGCGCGACTACGTGGTGGACAACCGCTAGGCCTGCTCGCCGGTGGTCACCGGCTCGATCGGGCCCGCCCCACTGCACCCGCGGGAATCAGCCGGAGAACAGCTGCAGCGCCGCCTTGCCCGCGTAGAACAGCCCGTACGCCAGCGGCACCGTGACCAGCGTCCAGGTCGCGATGATCGCAGGCCGGTACCGGCCCGCCGACGAGGTCTCGGTCACGAGCTCGTTCGCTGCGCCCCGGACATCGGAATCGACGGCGTCGGTGACCGCGCCGGCCTCGTGCCACTTACCGTCGACCGGACGGATCAGCAGATTCGCGACGAAGCCGATCGCCAGTACGGCCGTCATGATCAGCAGCGCCGGCCGGTAGTCGGCGGCGCGGAGATCGCCCGGCGTGCCCTGGGCGTCCAGGACGCCGTTGACGATGAGCGGCCCCAGGACGCCGGCCGTCGACCACGCGGTGAGGAGGCGGCCGTGGATGGCGCCCACCTGGAAGGTGCCGAACAGGTCACGCAGGTAGGCGGGTGCCGTCGCGAAGCCGCCGCCGTAGAACGAGATGATCACCGCGCAGAACAACACGAACAGCGCGGTCGACGACGAGCCGATCGCCGACAGTCCCAGGTACAGCAGGATTCCCACGCCGAGGTACACCATGTAGGTGCGTTTGCGACCCAGGTAGTCCGAGGTGGTCGACCAGCCGAACCGCCCCGCCATGTTCGCCACCGAGAGCAGTCCCACGAAGCCCGCCGCCACCGTGGCCGTCACGGTCGAGATCCCGTTCCCGCCGCGGAAGAAGTCCTGGATCATGTCGGCCGCCTGCTCCAGGATGCCGATGCCCGCGGTCACGTTGCACAGCAACACCACCCACAGCAGCCAGAACTGCGGTGTCTTGATCGCGTTCGCCGCGGAGACCTGCCCGGAGGTCACCATCGCGGTCGACGGTGCCGTGGCCGGGTCGAATCCCGCCGGATGCCAGCCCGGCGCGGGAACGCGCACCGTGAACACCCCCAGCATCATCACCACGAAGTAGGCGATGCCCAACGTGATGAACAGTTTCACCACCGCCGACCCCCCGGCCTCGGTGCCGCCGTACAGGGACAGCAGCTGCTTCGACAGCGGTGCGGCCACCATCGCGCCACCGCCGAAGCCCATGATCGCCATGCCGGTGGCGAGGCCGGGGCGGTCCGGGAACCACTTGATCAGCGTGGACACGGGGGAGATGTACCCGAGACCCAGGCCGATGCCGCCGACCACGCCGTAGCCGAAGTACACCAGCCACAGCTGCTTGGTGGCGATCCCCGCCGCGGCGATGAGGAATCCCGCCGACCAGCAACACGCGGAGGTGAACATCGTGCGGCGCGGGCCCACCCGGTCGACCCAGGTGCCGAACAGCGCGGCCGACACCCCGAGCATCACGATCGCCACCGAGAAGATCACGCCGATCGCCGTGAGGCTGGAGTCGAAGTGTTTGACCAGTGCGTCCTTGTACACGCTGGTGGCGTACGCCTGTCCGATGCACAGGTGGATGGCGAGCGCGGCGGGTGGGATGAGCCAGCGGCTGTAGCCGGGCGGTGCCACCGAGTGCGCGCGGTCGAGGAACGAGAGTGCGGGCATGTGGGTCCTCCGTCGGAAGCGAGCCTCCCAGTCATACCGTGCGGCGGGCGGATCAGGGGCCGGGTCACGCGATCTTCGTGTACCCCCGGGCCGCCGGCGGCAGGGATGTGCGGGCGCTGATCACCTTGCGACGGATCGTGAACTCCGCCCGCCTCGGTGACCCCGAGGTGGCGCTCGGCGAGGCCTGACCCACACTGTTCACCTCGGTGGTGCGCACGCGGGGACCGAACCCCGGAACGTGCCGGGCGAACGGAGAAGGCCATGATCGGTCGGCAGCGGGCACGGTCGGCCGTGCACGGTTCGGTACTCGCGCTGGTGGTCGCGGCGAGCATCACGATCGGCGTCGGACCGGTGCACGCGGCCCCGTCGCACTACTGCGGCACCAGTGCCCTGAGCCCGGCGGAGAACGCCCGGATCGCGGCGCGGTCGGATCTGCGCGGGATGCCCACCGCCCCCACCTTCGCCACGCTGGACGATCTCACCGCCCGGCAACGTGAGATCGCGAACATCCTCGCCGCGCACCGTGACTGGCGCGGCCTGTTCGGTGTCGGCATGGACGGGGTGATCGAGGACGCGGTGGTCCCCGTCCAGCGGCACGAGGCCGGTCTCGATGATCCGCGGTACGCGAAGGCGTTGTCGATCGACCTGGTGAGCCGGTACCTGCGTGCGGTGCACGCGCAGTGGACGGGTGCGCCCGTCCCGTCGTGGTGGGCCAACTACTTCCGGCTCGCCGGCCGCTGTGAACTCCCGCCGGCCCGGGTGGCCATGGCGGGCTACAACGCGCACATCACCGTCGACCTCGCTTACACGGTGGCGGCCACCCGGAGCACGGCCCGCAACGCCCTCGACTTCTATCGCATCGTCGATTCGATCGCCAAGAACGGCAACGTGATCCCGGAGCGCAGCAAGCGGATCTACACGCCGATCTGTGGGGGCTGTGGACCTTCTACTTCTTCGGCCAGGGTCTCGACCGGCTGGTCGGGGCGGGAGTCGCGTCGAACCTGATGCTGCGCGCCGCCGATGACGGCTACAACACCATCACCTTCGCCAACGGTCTGGCGCTGCAGGACCTCGCCGTTCGTCCCGCCGCGGAGGGCGCGGTCCAGGCACTGTGGCAGACCGGTGAGATCGCCTTCGACGTCCTCTCCGGACTCGGCGGCCTCGGCGCGCCGGTACCGTCGCCCGGAACCGCCGCTCCCGTCGGTCAGGAACGCGCCCGCCGCACGGCTCGGTAGCCCGCGTAGAGCACCAGGATCAGCGCGAGCCAGGGCACCAGCGCGCCGCCGGCGGTCACCAGCCACCCGCCCGCCGCGGTCAGCGCGTTCCAGCCGTCCTGGAGTCCGCCGACGAACCCGCCGCGGTGCTCCGGCTTCTCGGCGTCGATCGACACCGTGAGCGTCGAGAGCGAGACCTGCTCGCCGAGCGCGTTCCGTCGCGACTGCAGGCTCTCCAGCTCCCGCTGCCGGGTGGTCAGCGCCCCCTCGGCCTGGATCACCTTGTCGGAGGTGTCGGCCTGGGCGAGGATCGCGGTCAGTCGGTCCACGGACAGTTGGGTGGCGCGGATCCGGGCATCGAGGTCGACCACCGTCGAGGTCACGTCCTCGTGCTTGAGCTGCACCGAATCCACCTCGCCCAGAGTGGACATCGTGGCCACCGTGTCGTTGACCCGGTCGCTGGGCAGGCGCACCGTGAGAAGCGCGGACTTGTCGTCGCCGGTGCCGGACTCGCTGCGGTCATCGATCCGGCCGCCCGCCTTCTCGACCGCCGCCACCAGCTCCTTCGCGGCGCGCGCGGGATCGGCGGCCGTCAGGTTCACCGAGCCGGTGGTGACCACCTGCCGGTTCGTGGCCCCCGGATCGGGTGCATCGGTCGGCAGGGGAGGCTGGGCCGCGGTACCGGGGACCGGCGCGGCGCCCTTCGGGGCCGCGGGCTCGCCGCCGATCACCGGGGCGGATCCCTGCACCGTCGTCCCCGGGCTCAGGAAGCTCTGCTCCGGAGCGGCGTTCGAGGAGTCTCCTACCGTGAACAGGCCCGCGAGAACGCCTCCCGCCACGCCGACCACGGCGATGGTGGCCGCTGCGGACAGGGCCAGGGTCCGCGTGCGCCGGGCGTTGCGGCGGGCGGCGATGTCGTCGCGCACCTCGCCCATGACCGTGCGGCGCATCGCCGCGATCCGGTCGTCGGTGAGGACGTCGTCGGGGGTGATCGGCTCGGTCATGACTGCTCCCTCAGGGTGCTCAGGTCGGCGCGCAGGCGGCCGCGCAGCCGGGAAACGCGATTGCGGACCGCGGCATGGGTCACGCCCAGCTCGCGGGCCGCACTGTCGTAGGTCTGTTCGCCCTCCACGCAGAGGTGGTAGAGGCGTTGGTCGATGGGGGAGAGCGCCGCGACGGCGCTCGCGATGCGTTCGCGGACCTCTCGCGCCAGAACCTCGTCCTCGGGGGACGCGGTCGCTGCGGCGGCGGGCTCCTCACCCTCGATGGGCGCGGATCGCAGCCGGGTGGCGGTCAGCTTCCTGCTCGCATTGAGCGCGGTGTACCGGGCGGTGGCCAGCAGCCAGGGCAGGACGGACGCGTCCACCAGGTGGACCTCGTCGATCCGCCGCCACAGCGTGAGGAAGGTGTCCTGTGCTGTCTCCTGCGCGGCCTCGGCATCCCGCAGCACGCCGTAGGCCTGCCAGTACACCGGCCGCACGTGTCTGTCGTAGATCGCCGCGAAGGCGTCGGCCTGTCCCGCTGCGGCGCGGGTGAGCAGGCCTCTGTCGTCTGTCTGCTCGTTGCTCATCGTGGACGTCACACCCGGTCTATGTCGAGGGCGGGTCCCATCGTCTCACTCCGAGTCGAAGGCGCAGGTCAGAAGGATAGGCGCACCGTCGGGCCGGCGACGGTGACCGTGACCGCGGTCAGATCGTCGACCTGCACGTCGGGCGCGAAATCGGCCGAGCGCGGTCCCACGCCCACCACCCGCATCCCGGCGGCTTTGGCGGCCGCGATCCCGGCCTCGGAATCCTCGAAGACCACGCAGTCCGCGGGCGCGACGCCGAGCAGCGCGGCGCCCTTGAGGAAGCCCTCCGGGTCCGGCTTGCTCGCCCGCACGTCCTCGGCGGTCACGCGGACCGCGGGCATGGGCAGTCCGGCGGCGCCCATCCGGGCGGTGGCGAGCGCGGTGTCGGCGGAGGTCACCAGGGCGTGCGGCGCCGCGGCGATCGCGGCCAGGAACTCCGGGGCGCCGGCGATCGGCACGATGCCCTCGGTATCGGCCGTCTCCTGGGCGAGCAGCGCGCGGTTCTCCGCGAGGTTCACCTCCACCGGCCGGTCGGGTAGGAGCGCAGCCATCGTCGCGTGCCCCTGCCGGCCGTGCGCCACGGCGAGCACCTCCTGCGGATCGAGCCCGTGATCGAGCGCCCAGCGGCTCCAGCAGCGCTCCACGACGGCGTGCGAATCGACCAGGGTGCCGTCCATGTCCAGTAGCAGCGCGCGGGCGGTGAGCAATCTGTCCTCCTGAGTAGTGGTCTACGCCACTCTACGGGGCTGTGGCGGCGCCCGAGCGGGATTCCCGACATCCACGGCGGGCGCGAAATATGGCGTGGCGCACAGTGTTCCCGATCACAATTAAGGGCATGGCTTAATGATTGGCCCCGCGCGGTGCGGATCGGTCTACTGGTGGCATGAGCGAATTCCGTCACCACCACAACCTCGCGGTCGATCCCATGACCGCGTCCGTCTACGCCCGTCTCGCGGACCTGCACGACGAGGCCTCGCGTCCCGCCGGTGCGCCCCGTCCCGAGGGGTTCCTCGTGGGCCTGCGCACCCTCGCCCAGCGCTTCGTGGCCACCCAGCCCGAGTACGTGGGCCCCGCGTACCTGCGCGCCTGAGTCCGCCGTCAGGCGCGGTGCCCCCGCGCCAGCCGCTCCCCTTCCGGTGAGCGCCGGTACAGCACCTCCCTGCCGCTCCGGGCCCGGTCGATCAGCCCGTTCTCGTAGAGCACCCGCAGGCTCTGGGACACCGCGGGCGGAGTCACCTCCAACCGCCGCGCCAGCTCGCTGACCGACACCGCCTCGTCGAGTGCATGCAGCACATCGGCTTTCGCGCCGCCGATCAGCCGGCGCAGCGCGCCGGGCGGCACCGTGCGCATCGACTCAGTCAAGGTCGCGCTGCCCCGCGCCGGGTAGCCCACGTGCGGGGCCGCCGAGGCGGGGGAGTGGGCGCTCACCAGCCGCGTGACGAAGACGCTGGGGATCAGCGTGAGTCCGCGCCCGGCGGCCGGATACTCGCCGGCACTGCGGGCGTAGGCCAGATCCAGTCGCAGCACCCCATCGCGGTCCCAGCTCAGGTGCGGCGTCAACGAGGTGAACAGCTGCGTGGGGCCGCCGAGGGCGAGCTCCCGGCCGCGGAAGGTGATGTCCGCCTCCAGGATCCGGTTCACCGCGGGCCAGATCGGTGCGATGGTCACCCGGTGGTACCGATCGAGGGCCTCGGCTATCCGGGTGCCGGCATCGTCCGCGTCGAGCAGGCGGGCCAGCGTCGCCGAGGGCCGCTGCCCCTCGCGCAGCTCGTCCAGTTGCTCGTGGATCACCGCGGGATCGGTGGCCGCCACCGCCGCGAGACCGTCCTGTAGGGAGGGCCGCGCGATTCCCGCGTCGGGCATCGGGGTGAGGAAGTCCGGTATCGCGTTTCCCGAGGGCGCGATGAGCGCGCTGATCAACCGGTGGTCGTACAGATCGCGCTGCGCGCGGGCGTTGTCGTGCCACCGGCGCAGGTGCGGGGCGCCGGCACGCTCCTGATCCAGGTGGAACAGGCTGAACGCCGTCTCGTTCAGTGGCGCCAGTACGAAGCGCACGTCCGACAGGTCGCGGACATCGAGAACGTACGTGAGCATGAGCCGAAGGTAGGCCGCGCGGCGCGCTCGCGCCCGGTGATCGGCCGATACCGATTCAGTTGCGGGTGACCGCGTACTGGATCAGGTCGGGCCGGGTGATCAGGCGGCCGGTGGCGATCCTGCCGCCCCACCACCAGCCCAGGGCGCCGAGCACCGCGGCCAGCGCGATGCCCGTCCACCGGAGCGGGGCCGGGAGCAGGGCGGCCAGCAGCGCGCACGGCACCGCCGTGACCGCGAGGATCCCGATGGAGCCCAGCGACCAGCCGATGGCCGCGCCGCCCGCGGAGTTCCGGGTCGAGAAGGACATCATCTTCTTCGCGTCCGGCACCGGATAGGGGGCGCTCGCCGAGCCGGCGATCATCAGTCCGGCCCCCACGCCGAGCATCGCCACCGTCACCGCGATCGGTACCTCGACCCGATCCCACGGATCGTCGCCGAAGGCGCGCACCACCACGGCGGCCACCACGGCGATGGGCAGCGTCACCAGGGCCCAGGCGATCTGCCGGCCCCGCACGTCCGCCGAGGCGGCGGACGGCACCATCGCCAGATGCCAGAAGGTCTTGCCGTCGAGGCCGTACAGGTTCATCGCGCCCATCGTGGCCATCATCAGCACGAAGTATGCGCCCCACCGCGCGTTGAACGGGAAATCCGGGAGGAACAGCGGCATCACGGCGCTCATCGCGCCGAAGGCCAGCGTGGGGAGCAGCTGGTACAGCCGGCGCACGTCGCCCCGCCAGGCCGCCAGCTCGCGCGCCACCACCGCACCGCGGGGAGTGGCCCGCCAGCCCTGGCGCAGGTAGCCGCTGCGGCTGCGGGCAGAGCGCTCCGAGGTCGACGGTGCCACCCGGCCGTCGAACAGCCGGGCCACCAGGGCCTGCCAGGCCAGGAGCAGCAGGCCCGACAGCGCGGCGAGTCCGATCAGCGCGCCGATCGCGATCGACCACTGGCCCTCCGCCGCGCGTTCGACGGCCGCGATGCCCCAGGCGAACGGGATCGCGTAGGCGCCGCGCGGGCCCCCGGCGTCGAAGGTCTCCCCGAGGCGCTGGTTGAGGACGAACTGCCCGGCGTACAGCACGCAGAAGACGAGGACGAAGGCGAGCATCGCGAGCTCGCGCCCGCGGCGCGAGCGGATGGCCTGGGACAGCCCGAGGGAGATCACCCGGGACAGCGCCACGAACAGCAGCGCGGTGAGGGGGACCGCGGGGATCGCCACCAGCAGTGTGACCGGTGCGCGGCCCGCCGCGTAGCCGAGGATGAGGCAGCACGCGAGAACCGTGACGGGAACCGGGATCCCGATCAGCGAGGACAGGAACAGCGCCCGCGCGAAGGGGCGCGGCCGCAGGGGCAGCAGGGTGAACTGCCGCGGCTGCAGGCCGCTGTCGGAGAAGCCCGACAGCGCGGGCAGGTACGCCCACATCGCG
This sequence comes from Tsukamurella strandjordii, assembly GCF_039525985.1. Taxonomy (NCBI): domain Bacteria; kingdom Bacillati; phylum Actinomycetota; class Actinomycetes; order Mycobacteriales; family Tsukamurellaceae; genus Tsukamurella; species Tsukamurella strandjordii. The sequence goes on from NZ_BAAAII010000012.1 coordinate 53,016, forward strand.
CCGATCCCGGCGAGCACCACCGCCATCCACGCTCCGCCGGCCGGATCGCCGCTGATGCCGATGGCGACGGAGCCGACCACCAGAGCGATCGCGACGAGGGCCGCGAAGACGCCGGCGAGGATGTTCAGGGCCAATCGGCCGCCGCTGGAACGGCGCTTGTACAGCGTCCACTGCATCTGTGCGACGGTGCGGTTGAGGCTGGGCGCCGCGGGGGCCGTGGCGCCGGGACCCGGTGCCGTCACGACTGCATCCACGACAGGCCCCCGGTGTGGGCGGCGCCGCCGACGAGGCGGACGAAGGCCTCGTCCAGCGTGCCACCGGCCCGCACCTGATCGACGGTGCCCGCGGCCACCACCCGGCCGGCGTTGATGACGCCCACGTGGGTGCACAGCTCCGAGACCGTGGCCATCACGTGGCTGGAGAGGATCACGGTGCCGCCGCCGCGGACGAAGTCGATGAGGATGGCGCGGATCGAGGTGCTGGAGACGGGGTCGACGGCTTCGAAGGGTTCGTCGAGGACGAGCAGCCGCGGCCCGTGCAGCAGAGCCGCCGCGAGTCCGATCTTCTTGGTCATGCCCGCCGAGTAGTCCGCGATCACCGTGCCGCCGGCATCGGCGAGCCCGAGCACCGAGAGCAGTTCGTCGCGGCGCTGCGCGATCACCTGCTCGGGCATGCCGCGCAGCCGCCCGAGGTAGGTGAGCAGCTCCGGGCCGGTGAACTGGTCCGGGAGTGCCAGCCCATCGGGGAGCACCCCGATGAGCGGCTTCGCGGTGAGCGGATCGCCCCACACGTCCACGCCGAAGACGAGGCAGCGTCCCCGCCCGGGACGCAGCAGCCCCACCGCCATCGACAGTGAGGTGGTCTTCCCCGCGCCGTTCGGGCCCACGAGCCCGAACATCGATCCCTGCGGCACCCACAGGGACACCCCCGACACCGCCTCCTTGCTCCCGAAAGCGAGATGGAGGTCCTCCAGGAGCAGGGCGGGCGGCGCGGGGGTGGTCATGCCGTGCACGCTAGTTCATGATGCGAAACACATCAATCAGATCGGTGGGTGCGATCAGGACTTCACCTCGTCCTCGCGGAACTCCTGCGAGGTGAGGCCCTGCTCCTCCGCCTTGCGCAGCTCGACGCGGCGGATCTTGCCGCTGATGGTCTTCGGCAGATCGGCGAAGGCGATCCGGCGCACCCGCTTGTACGGCGCGAGGTGCCCCCGGCTGTACTCGAAGATCGACCGGGCGGTCTCCGCGCTCGGCTCGTAACCCTCGGCGAGCACGATGTACGCCTTCGGCACCGCGAGCCGCAGCTCGTCGGGGGCGGGCACGATGGCCGCCTCGGCCACCGCTTCATGCTCCAGCAGAACGGATTCCAACTCGAACGGGCTGATCTTGTAGTCGCTCGACTTGAAGACGTCGTCGGTGCGGCCCACGTAGGTCAGATAGCCCTCCTCGTCCTTCGAGGCCACATCGCCGGTGTGGTAGACGCCGCCGTCCATCACCTTCGCGGTCTTCTCCGGATCACCGTGGTACCCCACCATCAGACCCAGCGGACGCGGGTCCAGGCGCAGGCAGATCTCGCCCTCGTCCACGCCCTGCTCGCCCGTCGCGGGATCGACGAGGACCACGTCGTACCCGGGGCACGGCCGGCCCATCGAACCGTCCTTGAGCGGCTGCCCCGGTGTGTTCGCCACCTGCACCGTGGTTTCCGTCTGCCCGAAACCGTCGCGGATGGTGACGCCCCAGGCGTCGCGCACGCGCGAGATGACCTCCGGGTTCAGCGGCTCGCCCGCGCCCACCACCACGCGCGGCGGGTTCTGCAGCGCGCTGAGATCCGCCTGGATCAGCATGCGCCACACCGTGGGCGGTGCGCAGAAGCTGGTGACACCGGCGCGCTGCATCTGTCCCATCAGGGCCGCGGCGTCGAACCGGCTGTAGTTGTAGATGAACACGCAGGCCTGCGCGATCCACGGGGTGAAGACGTTGCTCCACGCGTGCTTGGCCCAGCCCGGGGAGCTCACGTTGAGGTGGACATCGCCGGGGCGCAGGCCGATCCAGTACATCGTGGACAGATGCCCGACGGGATACGAGGCGTGCGTGTGCTCCACCAGCTTCGGGGCGCTGGTGGTGCCGGAGGTGAAGTACAGCAGCAGCGTGTCGTCGGCGTGCGTGGTGTGGCTGGGCGTGAAGTGATCCGAGGCCGTGTACGCGGCGGCGAAGGTCTCCCAACCCTGCACCGGGGAGCCGATGGCGATGCGCGTGACCTGCGCATCCGCGGGCACGCGGTCGGCCAGTTCACTGCGCACGATCACGTGCTTGGCGCCGCCGCGGGAGATGCGGTCGGCCACATCCGCCTCGGCGAGCAGGGTGGTGGCGGGGATGACCACGGCGCCCAACTTGATGGCGGCCAGCATCACGTCCCACAGCTCCACCTGATTGCTGAGCATCAGCAGGATCCGGTCGCCCGGGTTCACACCGCGCTCGCGCAGCCAGTTGGCCACGCGGTTGCTGCGGGCGCTCATCTGCGCGTAGCTGAACTTCGACTCCGAACCGTCCTCCTCGACGATCCACAGCGCGGGGGCGTCGTTGGTCTCGGCCACCCGGTCGAACCAGTCCAGCGCGAAATTCCACTCGTCCAGCTGCGGCCAGGCGAACCGCTCACGCGCCGCGTCGTAGTCCTCCGCGAGCTCCACGAGCAGGTCGCGGGCGGCCAGGAAGTCCCGATATCCCTGTGCACTGGTCACTTTCACGCCTTCCGGTTGATTACTTGGATATCCAAGTATATAGTGATCGGCAACACATCGCGCAAGGTTCACGATGACTTCCCAGAACTCGAGAGAAGGACAGACCATGGCTACACGGGCGATCCCGCACTTCATCGACGGACGCCGGGTGGAGGGGACGGGCCGCACCGCGGACGTCTTCGATCCCAGCACGGGTGAGGTCCAGGCCACGGTGCCGCTGGCCACCACCGCCGAGGTGAACGACGTGGTCGCCCGCGCCAAGGAGGCGCAGAAGGTGTGGGCCGCGTTCAACCCGCAGCGCCGCGCCCGCGTCTTCATGAAGTTCATCGAGCTGGTGCACCAGAACATGGACGAGCTGGCCTCGCTGCTCTCCAGTGAGCACGGCAAGACCCTGGCCGACGCCGCGGGCGACATCCAGCGCGGCATCGAGGTGATCGAGTTCTCGATCGGCATCCCGCACCTGCTCAAGGGCGAGTACACCGAGGGTGCGGGCACCGGGATCGACGTCTACTCGATGCGCCAGCCCCTCGGCGTGGTCGCCGGCATCACGCCCTTCAACTTCCCCGCCATGATCCCGCTGTGGAAGGCTGGCCCGGCCCTGGCCTGCGGCAACGCCTTCGTGCTCAAGCCCTCCGAGCGCGACCCCTCCGTCCCCGTCCGCCTCGCCGAGCTGTTCATCGAGGCCGGTCTGCCCGAGGGCGTCTTCCAGGTCGTCCACGGCGATAAGGAGTCGGTGGACGCACTGCTGAACAACCCCGACATCAAGGCCGTCGGCTTCGTCGGCAGCTCCGATATCGCGCAGTACATCTACGAGACCGCCGCCAAGAACGGCAAGCGCAGCCAGGCCTTCGGCGGCGCCAAGAACCACATGGTGATCCTGCCGGACGCCGACCTGGACCAGGCGGTGGACGCCCTCATCGGCGCCGGCTACGGCTCCGCCGGCGAGCGCTGCATGGCGATCTCGGTGGCCGTGCCCGTGGGCGAGGAGACCGCCAACCGCCTCCGTGAGCGTCTCGTCGAGCGCGTACAGCAGCTGCGGGTGGGCCACAGCCACGACCCGAAGGCCGACTACGGCCCGCTCATCACCCCGGCCGCCGTGGAGCGCACCAAGAGCTACATCCAGCAGGGTGTGGACGCCGGCGCCGACCTCGTGGTGGACGGCCGCGAGCGGACCAGCGACGAGCTGACCTTCGGCGACGCCGACCTGTCCGGCGGCAACTACCTCGGCCCCACCCTGTTCGACCACGTCACCAAGGACATGTCGATCTACACCGACGAGATCTTCGGGCCGGTCCTGTGCATCGTGCGCGCCAAGGACTACGAGGAGGCGATCGCCCTGCCCACCGAGCACGAGTACGGCAACGGCGTGGCCATCTTCACCCGCGACGGCGATGCCGCCCGCGACTTCGTGGCCCGCGTCGAGGTGGGCATGGTGGGCGTCAACGTGCCGATCCCGGTTCCCGTGGCGTACCACACCTTCGGCGGCTGGAAGCGCTCCGGCTTCGGCGATCTGAACCAGCACGGCCCGCACTCGATCCTCTTCTACACCAAGACGAAGACGGTCACCTCGCGCTGGCCGTCCGGCATCAAGGACGGGGCCGAGTTCTCCATCCCGACGATGCGCTGACGGAGGATCACGGACACATGCCTTACCCCGTACTCACCGGCGAGGACCGCGCCGTCGTCGACATGGCACGCGATTTCGCGCGCAAACGGCTCGCGCCGTACGCCCTGCAGTGGGACGCCGAGAAGCACTTCCCCATCGCGGAGATGAAGGAGGCGGGCAGCCTCGGCATGGCCGCCATCTACACCCGCGAGGACGTGGGCGGCTCCGGGCTGCGCCGGCTCGACGGTGTGCGCATCTTCGAGGAGCTCGCCAAGGGCGACCCCGTGACCGCCGCCTTCCTCTCGATCCACAACATGTGCACCTGGATGGTGGACACCTACGGATCGCAGGAGCAACGCGAGGAGTGGATCCCCAAGCTGGCGCCGATGGACATCATGGCCAGCTACTGCCTCACCGAGCCGGGCGCCGGCTCGGACGCGGCCTCGCTCACCACCAAGGCCGAGCGCGACGGCGACGATTTCGTGCTCAACGGCACCAAGCAGTTCATCTCCGGCGGCGGCGCCTCCGACCTGTACGTGGTCATGGCCCGCAGCGAGGGCGAGGGCGCCCGCGGCATCTCGACCTTCCTGGTGGACAAGGGCACGCCCGGTCTCTCGTTCGGGCCGGCCGAGGTGAAGATGGGCTGGCACAGCCAACCCACCACGCAGGTGATCTTCGAGAACGTCCGCATCCCGGCGTCGCGCATGCTCGGCGGCGCCGAGGGTGCGGGCAAGGGCTTCGGCATCGCCATGAACGGCCTCAACGGCGGACGGCTGAACATCGCCGCCTGCTCGATGGGCGGTGCGCAGGCCGCGTACGACCTGGCACTGCAGTACATGACGGAGCGGGAGACCTTCGGCCGCAAACTGATCGACGAGCCCACCATCCGGTTCACGCTCGCCGATATGGCCACCTCGCTGGAGGCCTCGCGGCTGATCTTGTGGCGTGCCGCCACCGCCCTCGACGACAACGATCCCGACAAGGTCGAGTTGTGCGCCATGGCCAAGAAGTTCGTCACCGAGACCTGCTTCCAGGTGGCCGATCAGGCGCTGCAGCTGCACGGCGGCTACGGCTACCTGCACGAGACCGGCGTCGAGAAGATCGTCCGAGACCTGCGGGTGAACCGGATCCTCGAGGGCACCAACGAGATCATGCGGATGGTGATCGGCCGCGCCGAGGCCGCCCGCATCCAGGGCAAGTAGGAGAGGCGTTTTCATGAGCACCATCGCATTCCTCGGACTCGGCCACATGGGCGGACCGATGGCCAAGAACCTGGTGGCCGCCGGGCACACCGTGCGCGGCTTCGACCTGGTGCCCGCTGCGCAGGACGCGGCTCGGGCCGCCGGCGTCACCGTGATCGATACCGCGGAGGAGGCCGTGACCGGCGCCGACGCGGTGGTCACCATGCTACCCAACGGGGCGATCGTGACGTCGGTGTACGAGGCAGTGCTGCCCCATGCGGCGAAGGGCACGTTGTTCATCGACAGCTCCACGATCTCGGTCGACGATGCCCGCGCGGTGCACGCACTGGCCGAGGCCGCGGGAATGCTCCAGGTGGACGCCCCCGTGTCCGGCGGCGTGAAGGGCGCCGATGCGGGAACGCTCGCCTTCATGGTGGGCGGCGACGACGCGGCCTTCGCGGCGGCGCAGCCGGTGCTCGATCCCATGGCGGGCAAGGTGATCCACTGCGGCGGCTCCGGCAACGGGCAGGCCGCCAAGGTGTGCAACAACATGATCCTTGCGGTGCAGCAGATCGTGGTGGGCGAGGCCTTCGTCCTGGCCGAGAAGCTGGGACTGGCGGATCAGGCGCTCTACGACGTGGTCACCGGCGCCACCGGCAACTGTTGGTCGCTGCACACCAACTGCCCCGTGCCGGGGCCGGTGCCGGGCGCACCGTCGGGCAACGAGTTCAAGCCCGGTTTCGCGACCGCCCTGATGAACAAGGATCTGGGCCTGGCGATGGACGCCGTGGCGTCCACCGGATCGTCCGCCCCGCTGGGCACCCACGCCGCACAGCTGTACTCGGCGTTCGCCGAGGACAACGGGGGCCTAGACTTCAGCGCGATCATTCACACGCTGAGGTAGGAATCTGGTGGAGACGTCCGACGACCGGGACCCGATCGCGCTCGCCCGGCGCAACTGGGAGGACGCGGGCTGGGGCGGCGCCACCGCTGTCGGCATGGAGGCGGTGACCTCCGTGATGCGCGCGCACCAGATCCTGCTCGCGCGGATCGAGGCCGCGCTCAAACCCTTCCAGCTCTCCTTCTCCCGGTTCGAGCTGCTGCGCCTACTGGCCTTCACCCGCCAGGGCGAGCTGCCCATCTCCAAGGCCAGCACACGGCTCCAGGTGCACGTCTCCTCCGTGACGCACGCGATCGACCGGCTCGGCGAGGCGGGGCTGGTCGAGCGCCGCCCGCACCCCACCGACGGCCGGACCACCCTGGTGGCCATCACCGAGGAGGGGCGCGAGCTGGTGGAGGAGGCCACGCTCGTGCTCAACGACGTCTTCGCCGATCTCGGCATGCCCGACGACGAATCGGCGGACCTGGTCGGCGCCATCCGCAGTCTGCGGCGATTCCACGGCGACTTCTGATTCACTCGCGCGCCGGCACGAGTTCGCCGGTCATCGCCGGACGGTCGCGGTGCAGGCTGCGCGCACACAGCGCGAAGGCGGCCGCGAGTGCCGCGTGCACGAGCAGGATCACGGCGAAGGCGTGCTGCGCAGGCATCCCGGTCGCGAGCGCGGTGTAGCCGGTGCCCAGGGTCGCCACGCCGAGGGCGAGCGCCGCTTGCTGCGCCGTGTTCACCAGCCCGCCGGTGAGGCCCGCGATCCGATCGGGCACCGCACCCATGATCGTGGAGACGAGGGGACCGAACTGCATCGCCTGCGCGGCGCCCACCACGACCAACGCGGGCTGCACCGCCCACGCCCACCCGTGCGGCGCGAACCCACTGGCCGCGAGCGCGAGCAGCCCCGCGGCGTTCACGGCGGCACCGACCGGCATGGTGCGGGCACCCAGGCGACGGTGGATCGCGGGCTGCCGCAACGAGACCGCCACGAAGGCCACGCCGTAGGGCAGCAACGTGAGGCCCGATAGGGCGGGGCTCATCCCGAGTGCGTGCTCGGTCACCAGGGCGTACTCGTAGACCAGGGCGCCGTAACCGGAGAAGAACAGCAGCGCCATGAGCAGGCCCACGCGGATCGGGCGGTGCGCGAACACCGACGGCGGGACGAGCGGGGCCCCGCCCGCGGCCTCCACCCGGCGCTGCGCGGTCCAGAAGGCCCCGCCGGACAGCACGGCCAGGCCCAGGAGCGCCCACGACACCGCGGGCCAGCCGAGCGTGCCGCCGATCGCGAGGCCGACCAGGAGGGCGAGCAGGGCCACCGTGAGCAGCGCCGCACCGCGGTAGTCCAGCGGCAGCCGCCGATCGGCCCGGGTGTCGGGCACCGCGCGCCCGGCCAGCGCGGCGGCGACGGCGATCACGGCGGCGCACCACCACACCGAGCGCCAGCCGAACCCGCCCGGGTCCCAGGCCAGCAGCGCGCCACCGAGCACCTGTCCGCCGCAGAATCCCACCCCGGCGGTGGCCGCGATCACCGCGACGGCGCGGCGGCGATCGTCGCCGGTGGTCGTCGCCTGGATGGTCGAGAGCACCTGCGGGGTGAACGCTGCGGCGGCGATGCCCTGCGCGCCGCGCAGCACGATCAACGAGCTGATATCCGGCGCGAACCCCGCTGCCACCGAGGTGATCCCGACCGCGCCGAGGCCGATCACCAACACCCGGCGTCGCCCACGGTTATCGCCGAGCCGCCCGAACAGGATCAGCGCGGTCGCGAACATGGCCGAGAACGCGGCCAAGACGAGCGACTGCTGGGCCGGCGACGCGGACAGGTGTTCCGCGATGCTCGGCACCGCGACATTGGCCGAGGCGAACAGGAACGTGGTGAGGAAGTACGCCAGGCCCAGAACGGCCAGGCCGGCGCCCGTCAGGCGCGCAGTGGGGGAATCGGTCATGACGCCGACCCTGCTCCTGCGGTATCCGGGTATCCAGACCGCACGGATCCTAGTAGTGAGACCACCGGGCTGGCGGCCCCTTCCGGGGCGGCAGCGGGGGATACTCGGTGCATGGCCACCCGCAACAACGCCGAACTGGCGCGCTTCCTGCGCACCCGTCGGGAGCAGGTGACGCCGCAGCAGGTGGGGCTGCCGGTGGGTGGGCGACGCCGGACCCCCGGGCTCCGCCGCGAGGAGGTCGCGGCGCGGGCCAATGTGGGAACCACCTGGTACACGTGGGTCGAGCAGGGCCGGGATGTGAACCCGAGCCCGGAGGTCTTGTGCGCCGTGGCAGACGCCCTGCTCCTGGATGCGGGGGAGCGAGATCACGTACTGCGGTTGGCCGGGCACCAGCCCGGTCCGCCGGTCGACACCGGCGCGGCCTCCACGGTGCAGCCGGTGCTCGATGCGCTGCTGCCGAACCCCGCCGTGGTGCTCAACGCTCGCGGCGACATGGTCCGGTACAACCGCGCCTTCCGGTTCCTCATCACCGATGTCGAGGAGTTCGCGCCGGAGGACCGCAACTGCCTGTGGCTCGACTTCACCGACGAACTGTGGCTGGGCGCCTACGCCGCGGACCGCCAGGAGTTGGAGGCCGTGGTGGCCCGCACGCGTGCGATCTACGCCGACAGTCACGCCGATCCCGCGTGGGATCCCCTGCTGGCCCGGTTGCAGGCGGCGTCACCACTGTTCGCCCAGCTGTGGCACGCGGGCCTCGTGCTCGACGCCGCCGATTGGGAGAAGACGATCCGCAATCCGCGGGTGGGGGAGCTGCACCTGCAGGTGAGCACCTTCAACCTGCGCGACCGGCCCTCGTTGCGGATGTTGACCTACCTGCCGCGCGATGACCGCACCCGCGAGCGGCTCACGCGCCTGGTACCGGCGGAGCACCGACCCGGCTGAGCAGGCCGGCGAGGTGCGAGCGGCTCAGCCCGGCGGCGGCCTCGGCGTCGCGCCGTTCGACCGCCGCGAGCAGGTCCGCGTGCGACTCCTGGTCGGCGTCGTCGCCGAATCCGCCGGCGCGGGTGCGCAGCATGTCGATCATCGCGCGGCGCAGGTGCGCGGCGATCCCGTCGAACATCTCCAACAGCACGGGACTGTGCGCCGCCGCGATCACCGTCCGATGGAAGGCGGTGTCGGTCTCCACGTGCCGCGCCAGATCCCCCCGGTGCGCCGCGCGGACGGCCAGAGCGGCGCGGATGGCGTCGAGATCGGCCTCCGTGCGTCGCCGTGCCGCGAGCGCGGCGCCCTCGGCCTCGATCGCGATCCGGGCCTCGATCACGGCCTCGATATCGGCGCGGTCGAGTATCGAGTCCATCCCGGAGGGTGCATCCAACCTGGTCACGAACACTCCCGAGCCCTGCCGGGTGGTGAGGACACCGATCCCGGCGAGGCGCCGGATGGCCTCGCGCACCGTCGACCTGCCCACGCCGAGCTGGGGAGCGAGTGTGGTCTCCCCGGGGAGTTTCGCGCCCAGCTCCCACTCGCCCGCGCGGATGCGTTCCAGCAGCCGCTCGGCGGCCTGGTCGGCGAGGGATTCGCGGCGCAGGGGAGGCATGGGAACAGGATACTTGTCAGCTTGTCTGAGAAGTTGTGTTAGGGTCATCGGCATGACACAGCGGAGCCTGAATCTCCTTCCGCGCCACGGCGGGGCCTGATCCGGATCGACCGGCCGCCCGCCGTGGGGGAGCGTCGCGCCGGTCGAGAACCATCCGAGAAGGAAGAACCCATGGCTTTCCCCAGTGTCTCCACCCCCGCCGGCCCCGTCCCCGCCTCCGCGCCCGCCTGGAACCGTCAGCGTGGATCGCAGATGCCCGCCCATCGGTACCGCGACGTATACTCCCGTGTCGAGGTTCCGCTCACCGACCGGGAGTGGCCCACCCGGCGCCTCACCGAGGCCCCGCTGTGGGTGCCCGTCGACCTGCGGGACGGGAACCAGGCGCTGCCCGAGCCCATGAATCCTGCGCGCAAGCGCCGCTTCTTCGAACTCATGGTGGCCATGGGCTACAAGGAGATCGAGGTCGGCTACCCCTCCGCCTCGCAGACCGACTACGACTTCGTGCGGCAGATCGCCGAGACCGGCATCGCGCCCGACGATGTGACGATCGTCGTCTTCACCCCTGCCCGCACCGACCTCATCGAGCGGACCGTGGAGTCCATCCGCGGCATCCCGAACGACGTGGTCATCCACATGTACACCGCTACCGCACCCACCTGGCGCGATGTAGTGCTAGGGCGGGACCGGGAGGAGCTGCGGTCACTGATCCTGGACGGTGGACGCGACCTGCTGGCCGCCGCGGGAGATCAGGCGGGCGTGCGGTTCGAGTTCTCACCCGAGGTCTTCAACCTCACCGAACCCGACTACGTGCTGGACCTCTGCGATGCGATGACCAGCCTGTGGGACGCCACCGCCGACCGCCCGGTGATCCTTAACCTGCCCGCCACCGTCGAGATCGCCACCCCCAACGTGTACGCGGATCAGATCGAGTACATGCACCGGAACCTGGCCCGGCGGGACGCGGTGATCCTCTCGGTGCACCCGCACAACGATCGCGGCACCGGCATCGCGTGCGCCGAACTCGCCGTCCTGGCCGGGGCGCAGCGGGTGGAGGGCTGCATCTTCGGCAACGGCGAGCGCACCGGCAACGTCGACCTCGCCACCCTGGCGCTGAACCTGTTCGCGCAGGGCATCGACCCGATGGTGGACTTCTCCGACATCGACGAGGTGCGGCGCACCGTGGAGGCCTGCAACGGCATCGCGATCCCGGAGCGGCACCCGTACGTGGGCGATCTGGTGCACACCGCCTTCAGTGGTACCCATCAGGACGCGATCAAGAAGGGCTTCGCCGAACACCGGGAGCGGGCCGCCGCCGAGGAACGGCCCGAGCGTGAGATCGATTGGCGGGTGCCCTATCTGCCGGTGGACCCCGCCGATATCGGCCGTACCTACGACGCCGTGATCCGGGTGAACTCCCAGTCCGGGAAAGGCGGCATCGCCTACCTGCTGGAGCGCGATCTGGGGGTCGAACTGCCGCGCCGCCTGCAGATCGACTTCGCCCGGCACGTGCAGGCGCACACCGATGAGCACGGAGCGGAGGTGGACGCCGCCACGCTGTGGGCCGTCTTCGAGTCCGCATTCGGAGCCCCCGCCGAGCGCAGGTTCCAGCTCGTCGAGTGCACCGCGACCGAGACCGGCGCGGGCAGCCGCGTCACCGTCGACCTCCGGGTGGACGGTGTCTCGCACCGGTCCATCGCCGACGGTGCCGGTCCGGTCGAGGCGCTGGCCGCCGCACTTGCGGAACACGATGTGAAACTCGATGTCCTGTCCCTGCATCAGAGCGCGGTGGGGCGGGGCAACGACGCCGATGCGCTGACCCTGCTGGAGTACCGGCGCGACGGTGAAGTGCGCTGGAGCATGGGACGACACCGGTCGGTGCTGGCCGCCACCGCGGCAGCGGTGCTGCACGCCGCCGACCGGGACAAGTGACCCGCCGGTAACGTCGCAGCGGCCTCGGGCAGGCAATAGGCTTGGCGTCCGTGCACGCCACCGGAACCTTCACCGTCGAGCCCACCTATCCCGAGACGCTCGCGCCGCTCGCCGAACTCGCGCTCAACCTGCGCTGGGTGTGGCACGGACCCACCCAGGACCTGTTCGCCGCACTCGCGCCCGAAGCCTGGGCCGCCACCCACGACCCGCTGGCCGCGCTGCACGGGGCCGATCAGGCTCGGGTCGCGCAGCTCGGCGACGACCCCGAGTACGTGGCCCGGGTCCGGGCGGTCGAGGCGGATCTGCACGACTACCTCGACCGCCCGGCCTGGGCCGACGGTCTCAAGGACGGTGCCCGCGCCATCGCCTACTTCTCCATGGAGTTCGGCATCAGCCAGACCCTGCCCAACTACTCCGGCGGGCTGGGCGTGCTGGCCGGCGATCATCTCAAGGCCGCGTCCGATCTCGGCCTGCCACTGGTGGCGCTGGGCCTGCTGTACCGGCACGGCTACTTCCAGCAGTCGCTCTCGGCCGACGGATGGCAGCTCGAACGGTACCCCGCGCTGGATCCGAAGCGATTGCCGCTGAGCCCCGTTCAGCTCTCCGATGGGCAGCAGCTCAGGGTCTCGGTGACGCTCGCCGAGGGCCGGGTCCTGCACGCCGCGGTGTGGCGGGCCTTCGTCGGCAGGATCCCACTCCTGCTGCTGGACACCGATATCGACGCCAACGACGCCGATCTGCGGACGGTGACCGACCGGCTCTACGGTGGCGATGCGGAACACCGGCTGCGCCAGGAGATCCTGCTCGGCATCGGCGGCGTCCGCGCCGCCCGCGCGTTCTGCGACCTCACCGGACACCCCGGCATCGAGGTCTTCCACGCCAACGAAGGGCACGCCGGTTTCCTCGGGCTGGAGCGCATCCGCGAGCTCATGGCCACCGAGGAGCTCGGCTACGAGGCCGCCAAGGCGGTGGCCCGCACCGCCACTGTGTTCACCACCCACACTCCCGTCCCGGCCGGCATCGACCGTTTCCCGGTGGATCTGGTGCGCCGCTACTTCGGCGACGGTGGGCCGATGTGCTCGCTGCTGCCCACCGTGCCGCTCGACGACGTGATCGCACTGGGCGCCGAGGCCGACCCCAACGTCTTCAACATGGCCCACATGGGATTCCGGCTGGCCCAGCGCGCCAACGGTGTCTCGAAGCTGCACGGCGTGGTGAGCCGGCAGATGTTCGCCGGGCTGTGGCCCGGCTTCGAGCCCGCCGAGGTGCCCATCGGCTCCGTCACCAACGGCGTGCACCGCGGAACCTGGGCGGACCGCGCGGTCCAGGAGCGTGCCTCCGATCCGCTCGCCCTCCCCGACGATGCGCTGTGGCGCATCCGCAACGGCCTGCGTGCCCGCCTCGTCGACGAGGTCCGCGGGCGCACCCGCGCCGCCTGGCGCGAGCGGGGAGCCGTCGACGCCGAACTCGGCTGGACGGAGCGGATGTTCGATCCCACGGCCCTCACCATCGGCTTCGCGCGCCGGGTCTCCACCTACAAGCGGCTCACGCTGATGCTGCGTGATCCGGACCGCCTGCGCGCCCTGCTCCTCGACGACGAGCGGCCGGTCCAGGTGGTGATCGCCGGCAAGAGTCACCCCGCCGACGATGAGGGCAAACGGCTGCTGCAGCAGTTCCTGGCGTTCACCGACGACCGGGCCATCCGGCACCGGATCGCCTTCCTGCCCGACTACTCCATCGGTATGGCCGGCTACCTGTACCACGGATGCGATGTGTGGCTGAACAATCCGCTGCGCCCGCTCGAGGCGTGCGGTACCTCGGGGATGAAGAGCGCGCTCAACGGCGGCCTCAACCTCTCCGTCCTCGACGGCTGGTGGGACGAGCTGTACGACGGTCAGAACGGGTGGGCCATCCCCTCCGCGGTGGGCATCGATCCGGAGCGGCGCGACGACATCGAGGCGGACGCCCTCTACGACCTGATCGAGCACGAGGTGGTGCCCACCTTCTACGAGCGCCGCGAACCCGCGGAGGCCCCACCCCGGTGGATGGCCAAGGTCCGGCACACGCTGGCCGTCACCGGCCCCGAGGTCTCGGCGGACCGCATGGTGCGTGAATACGCCACCGACTACTACCGGCCGGCAGCCCGCTCCGCGCGGGCCGTGCGGCCCCTGGTGGACGAGCTGGTCGAATACACCGGCCGCGTCCGCGCCGGATGGGACGCCGTGCGCGTGGGGAACTCGCAGGCTCAGGTCGTGCCCGACGGGGTGGACCTCACCGCCGAGATCGACCTGGGCGACCTCGAGGACGGCGACGTGCGCGTGGAAGCGGTGATCGGCGGGGTCGACGGCGCGGGCGAACTGGTGAACGGCACGCCCGTGCGCCTGCACTTCGACGGCAGCCGGTACCGGGCCGTGCTGCCCGCCCACGTGGGCCGCTTCGGCTACGCGGTGCGGGTGCTGCCGCAGCACCGGCTGCTCGCGGGTCCGGCGGAACTCGGCCTCGTGCGGTACGCGCGATGACGGTGCTCGCCGTCGATCTCGGCGGAACCAAAGTGGCTGCGGCACTCGTCACACCCGACGGCACGGTGATCGAGGAGACGCGGCGCCGCGCACCGACGGGACAGCAGGCCTCCGCCGACGAACTGGCGCAGCGGATCACCGGTGTGGTTCGCGACGCCCTCGCCGCGGCGCCGGACGTCGAAGTGAGCGCCGTGGGGCTCGCCTCCGCCGGTCCGGTCGACGAGGCCGCGGGAACCACCGCGCCGATCAACATCGAGGCGCTCCACGGCTTCCCGCTGCGCGACACCGTCGCGGAGGCGGCCGGTGGGCTCCCCGTCGAGTTCCGCCGCGACGGCGTGGCCATCGTGCTCGCCGAGCACTGGCTCGGCGCCGGCCGCGGCCACGACGACGTGCTCGGCATGGTGGTCTCCACCGGCATCGGCGGCGGCCTCGTGGTGAACGGACGCGTGCTCGGCGGCAACGCCGGGCACATCGGGCAGGTCGAACTGTCCGGCTTCACCGGATCGGAGAGCCTGGGACGCACCACCATGCTCGAATCCGTGGCCTCAGGACCGCACACCGTGGACTGGGCCCGCACCCAGGGCTTCACCGGCACCACGGGCGAGGAACTGGGCGCCGCATACCGAGCGGGCGACCCGGTGGCGATCGCCGCGGTCCGGCGGTGCGCCGCCGCCCTCGGGCAGGGGATCGGCAGCGCCGTCGCCCTGGTCCCGGTCAGCGTGGTGGCGCTGGGCGGCGGATTCTGCAACGTGGCCGACGATTTCGTCGACCAGGTGCAGACGGAACTGGCCCGGCACCCGCTGCCCTACGTGGCCGCGGCCCGCGTGGTCCCGGCAGGCCTCGGTAAGGACGCGCCGCTGGTCGGCGCCGCCGGCCTGGTGTACCGACGCGATCTGCTGCCGTGAGCCCGCTGCTGGCCCCGCGCGATGCCCGCACCTTCTGGGCGTCGCAGGTGATCCCCAGCGACCAGTTCCTGCTGTACTGCTTCGACCACGGCGACGGCCCGTCGCCGAGCGCCGCGGATGTGGCCGACCTCGTCGTCGGCCGCGCACCGTCGATCCCGGACCTGCGGATCCGGGTGGCGCCCGCGCCCTTCGACCTGGAGCGCCCCTCGTGGGCGCCGTGCTCCGTGATCGACGTGCGGGAGGGCGTCGCGCGGTCGTGGGACCGGATCCCCGATGCCGTGGCGCGGCTGTTCGCCCGCCAGGTCGACGCCACCGTCGCGCCCTGGCGGCTGCACGTCTTCCCGCGCGTGAGCGGTGCACCGCGGTGCACCGGCGATGCCACGGTGGTGGTGCTCCAGGTGGCGCACTGCCTCGCCGACGGGCGGCGCACCGCCGAGATCGCCCGCGAGCTGTTCGGCGCGGGCGGGCGCGAGGGCGGGGCCCCACCCGTGCGGCCGGTGCCGGACCCGGTGCGCGCGGCGCGCGGACTGGCCGCGCTGCCACTGGACCTGGCACGCACGGTGATCCGCGGCACCCGGGTGGCGCCCGCCCGCGCCCGAATCGCCGAGCGCACCGCCGCCGGCGCGCTGCCGCCCCCGGTTCCGGGCTGCCCGATCACGCCGCTCAACGCGTGCCCCGACGACAGCCGGGATGTCCGGATGCTGGTGCGGGAACGCGCCGATCTCGACCGTGCCGGTACCGTCACGATCGGGGCGCTCACCGCCGTCTCGCTCGCCGTGGAGCGGTACCTGCGGCTGCGCGAGCACAGGGTTCCGGATGCGCTGTGCGCCGAGGTGATGGTGGCGCGGGAGCGGAAGCCGGAGGAGCGCAACTCCTTCGGCAACGTCTCGGTGCCGCTGTTCCCCGGCCTCCCCGCCGGGGAGCGTGCCACGCGGATCGCCACCGCCCTCGACGATGCGCGCACCCGCGCCGCGGACCCGCTGTGGCGCACCGTCTCCGCGCCCGACGAGACCACACCCGCCCCGCTCGACCGCATCGGTGTGCTCGCCTTCGATCCGGCCCTGCGACCGGCCACGATGGCCGGGGCCACCGTGGTCTCCAGTGTGTACCGCGGACCGTCCGACCTCGAACTACTCGGCGGGCGTTCGGTGTTCACCGCCGGATTCCCCGCGCTGTCGCCCGCGATGGGTCTCACGCACGGCGTGCACGGTCTCGGCGATGCGGTGACGCTGTCGGTCACCAGTAGTCGCACGGCCGTGCCCGATCCGGACGTCTATGCGGCGCTGCTCGACGAGGCCCTGCGCGCGGTGGCTCAGGCCCGCTGAGACGCAGGACCGGTGGTATCGCCCACCACGAGATCGACGGGCATCGCGAGGGTGGGCAGCGGCGCCCCGTCCTGGGCGGCCAGCACGGCCTGGGCGGCCAGCCGTCCCATTTCGACGATCGGTTGCCGGATGGTGGTGAGGTCGCGGGCGAAGCCGTCCACGCGGATGCCGTCGAATCCCACGATCGACAGGTCCTCCGGGACGCGCAGGCCGCGGGCTTCGGCGGCACGCACCGCGCCCACCGCGAGGAGATCGGATTGGGCGACGATCGCCGTCGGTGCGCCCCGGCGGAGGAGGGCGTCGGCGGCGCGGAACCCCTCGTCGATCGTGCTGTCCGCACTCGCGGCCACCTCGGCACCGGGGAAGGCCGCGAGTGCGGCCTCGGTGCGGGCCCGCTCGACATCGCCGTGCCGCAGCCGGATCACGCCGACGGTGCGGTGACCGAGGCCTTGCAGGTGGTCGGTGAGCAGGCGGGTCGCGGCGCGGTTCTCGACGCCGACGCTGCCGATGTCGTCGACCTGGTTCCCCGCGGTGACCACGGGGATCGAGCGCTTGGCCATGGCGGCGCGGAGCTGAGTCAACGTGGGGGAGCAGCCGGCGGCCACGATGCCGTCGACCGGGAGCGTGCGCAGTCGTTCCTCGGGCACCGAATCGGGCACGAGGAGAACCGACGTGGGGCTCGCCGCCAGGGCTGCGGAGACGCCGTCGAGGATCCCGATGATCACCGGATCGCGGAAGGCCCGTCCGGCCTCGTCGTCGACCTGAACGCCGATGATGTCGGTGCGCCCGCTGCGCAGCGACCGGGCGCGGGGATCGGGCCCCTCGTACCCGAGCTCGGCGGCCGCGGCCAGCACCCGGGCGCGGGTGGCCTCGCTGATCGGCTTGTCCACACCGAAGGCGTGCGAGGCGGTCGACAGCGAGACGCCGGCCGCCTCCGCGACGTGCACCAGCGTTATTCGGTTTGACCCGCGTGCCATGGGGACTTAGCCTAGCAGTGTCGATCGAAACGTTTCGAAAGGTTGATCGTGAGCGTGGACCTCCAGGACCAGAAGGCGGACGCGACACCGGGCTCGGTGCTCGCGTGGCGCAACGCCGTCTTCGTGATCTTCGCGCTCAGCGGGCTCACCTTCGCCAGCTACCTCGGGCGGCTGCCCCAGGTCCGTGACGACCTGGGCGCGTCCACGCTGCAGGTGAGCCTCCTGACCTTCGGCCTCGCGGTCGGCTCCGTGGTCGGGCTGCTCGGCTCCGGGGCGCTCGCCGCCCGGTTCGGCGCCCGCCGGGTGATGGCCGTGACGCTGCCCGCTCTCGGCGTCACGATGATCGCCGCCGCCGCGGGCGCGCAGTCCGGCGTGTACGCGCTGACCCTGCTGCCGCTGATACTGGTGGGGCTCTCGCACGGCGTGACCGACGTCTGCATGAACCTGTCCGGGGCCGAGAACGAGCGGGCGCTGGGGCGCACCGTGATGCCCGCCTTCCACGCGGCCTTCTCGCTCGGCACCGTGGCCGGCGCCCTCACCGCGGCCGCCGCGCAGGCGGCGCACGTCCCGCTACTGCCGCACCTCGCCGTGGTGAACATCGTGCTGCTGATCGCCGGATGGTTCGCGCTGCGGCACGTGCCCTTCGAGGCGCACGACGCCGACGATCACGCCCCCGTCACCCGGCGCGAGCGGCTCGCGGTGTGGCGCGAGCCCCGCATCCTGCTGATCGGCCTCATGGTGCTCGGCATGGCGCTCACCGAGGGCAGCGCGAACGATTGGCTCGCCCTGGCCATGGTCGACGACCACGGCACCTCGAAGACCGTGGGCACGCTGACCTTCGCCGTCTTCGTCACCTTCATGACCATCGGCCGGCTCGCCGGGACCAAGGTGCTCGACCGGTTCGGCCGCGTTCCCACGCTGCGCGCCTGCGGCGGCCTGGCCTTCGTGGGCCTGTCGCTGGTGATCTTCGGACCCACCTGGGCCGCCTACATCGGCGTCGCGCTGTGGGGTCTGGGCGCCTCGCTCGGCTTCCCGGTGGGCATGTCGGCCGCCGCCGACGATCCGCGGATGGCGGCCGCACGGGTGTCCGTGGTCTCGACCGTCGGCTACCTGTCGTTCCTCGCCGGACCGCCCATCATCGGCTTCCTCGGTGCCCACGTGACGCTGCTCTACGCGCTCATCGTGGTGCTGGTGGCCGTCGCTGTGGCCGTCCTCGTCGCCCCCGCCGCCCGCGAGCCGTCACGGAGCCTGCCCTAGTCATGGATGCATTCCCCAGCGCCATGGACAGAGGGACTGGACCTGGCGCTAGGGATGTGACGTCCCTAGAGGGAGGCGACGGGGCCGGGAACGGTCAGCGGAGGAGCTGCCAGGCGAAAGCGGCGGCCAGGGCGCCGGCGCCGTTGAGGCACCAGTGCAGCGCGATGGGCGCGATCAGGGAGCCGCTGCGGGTACGCAGCCAGGTGAACACCCAGCCCGCGAAGGCGGTCGCCAGCACCGCGCCCGCGATCCCCGCGATCTGCGCGAGCGGCCCGCTGCCGAGGATCTTGGTCAGGCCGGCATTGCCCGCCGTCAGCCCGAGCGACGAGGCGATGTGCCAGAAGCCGAAGAGCAGCGACCCCGTCACCACCACCCAGCGGAACTTCATGGCCCGCGACAGGGTGCCGTGCAGCGCGCCGCGGAAGGCGATCTCCTCGGGGATCACCGTCTGCAGCGGGATGATCACCATCGACGCGATGATCGCTGTCGAGAAGGTGGCGTAGCGGTCGTTGAGGAACAGGCCCCGGGTGACGGGCAGCAGCGCGCCCACCACGATCACGGTGGCCACGATGAACACGGCCGCCGCGGCGTACTTCGCGCCGGAACGCCAGTGCTCGCGGCCCAAGCCCAGCTCGTGCCAATCCAGCCCGCGGTACCGGGCGATGCCCAGCAGGACCGCGGCGGAGATCGGCACGGCCAGCAGCGCCGCCCAGCTGCCGGTGAAGTGCGCCACCAGGTTGGTGGCCACCAGCACACCCACGACGACGGCGATGTCGACATAGGCGCGCACGCCCGAGACCGCCGAACGCAGGGCGGACTGTTCGGGGATGGCGGGCTGGGTTGCTGAGGTCACCCGCTCCATGGTCCAGACGGTCCGCGGTCCGCGCAATGCTCTGTGACCGGGAAGGGTGTTCGCCGAGCGTGAACGCCGCCCCGTCTTCGCGAATGGGGTGACGGTGGCCGCGCAGGTAGTCTGGTGCCCCGTGACGACGTCCGACCGCTCCGGGCCGACGTCCCGCGGCAACCTGCGCCGTGTGGCGCTCGCCGTGTTCGTGCTCTCGGTGGCCGCCCGCCTCGTGTGGATCGCGGCCGGCGAGCACAATTTCAACTTCGTCGACCTGCGGGTCTACTACGAGGCGGCGCAGCGCGTCTCCGACGGCACGCTCTACGACTTCGCGCTCACCGACTACACACCGCGTCAGCCGCTGCCCTTCACCTACCCGCCGTTCGCGGCCCTGTGCTTCTACCCGCTGAAGTTCCTGCCCTTCTCCGTGGTCGCGGTCGGCTGGGTGTTCCTCACCGCGGGACTGCTCTTCCTCGTGGTCCGCATGAGCCTGGCCATCCTGGCGGCGGGCCGCGGCGCACCGTCGCGCCTGGGCGACGTGCCGGTCGAGCACGCCCTGTTCTGGACCGCCGGTGCGCTGTGGATCGATCCGGTGCGCACCAACCTCGACTACGGCCAGATCAACGTGGTCCTCATGTCGCTCGGCGTGTGGGCGGCCTACCTCGTGGCTCGGGCGGAGTCCGGGCGGCCGCGTCTGGTGGTGCGCCCCGAGAAGGTGGACGGTGCCTCCGGCGCGCTCATCGGCATCGCCGCGGGCATCAAGCTCACGCCCGCGGTGGGCGGCCTGTTCCTACTCGCCCGCGGCCGACCGTGGGCCGCCGTCTTCTCCGCGCTCACCTTCGGCGCCACCGTGGCCATCAGCTACCTGCTGCTGCCGTCCGAGACCCGCCGCTACTTCACCGTCCTGCTCGGTGACACCGGCCCCATCGGCGATCCGGCGAAACCGGACAACCAGTCGCTGCGCGGCGCCGTCTCCCGCTTCGTGGGGCACGACGTGGGAGACGGGACCGTGTGGATGGTCTCGCTCGCCGTGGCCGCGCTCCTGCTGTTCGCCGCCTGGTGGGTGGTGCGCCGCGGGGACGCCCTCATCGCGCTGGTGCTGGTGCAGTTGCTGGGACTGCTCGGCTCGCCGATCTCCTGGATCCACCACTGGGTGTGGATCGTGCCGCTGCTGATCTGGGTGGTGCACGGTCCGCTCGGGCGGCTCGGGGACGACCGGTTCAGCGGCCCGGGGAAGGGCTACACCCCGTGGTCGACGGTGGTCGCCGCAACGCTGATCGTCGTGGGACTGGTGGGCGTGCACTACACCGACGACGTGCTGGCGTCGCTGGGTCTCGGCGACGGACCGATCTGGGCGCTGCTGATGGCGCAGGGGGTGGCCGCCGCGGCCGCTCTGGTCGCGCTGATCCTCGCGCAGCGGCGCAGGCTGCAGGCCGTAGTCTGAGCCGATGAACAACCTCGCGCGGATCGGCCTCGTCCTCACGGCGGCGACCCTGGCGCTGAGCGCCTGTGCGACGGACACGGCGCCGTCGTCGCCGAGCGGCGCACCGTCGGCCACCGGGACCGTCACCCTGGTCACCCACGACAGCTTCCAACTGCCCGACGAGGTGACCGCCGAGTTCACCCGGCAGACCGGGCTCGCCGTGAAGACCGTCGCCCTCGGCGACGGCGGCGAGCTCGCCACCAAACTCGCACTCACCCCGGGGAATCCGCCCGGGGATGTGGCCTTCGGGGTGGACAACACCTACGCCGCGCGACCGGTGCGCGCGGGCGTCTTCGACGACTACACCTCGCCCGCCGCCGCGAACGGCGCCGCCGACTACGCGATCCCCGGCGTCGGACAGCTCACCGCCATCGACTTCGGTGATGTCTGCATCAACATCGACACCCGCTACTTCCGCGACAAGGGTCTCCCCGAGCCGGTCACCTACCAGGACCTCGCCGACCCGAAGTACCGCGGCCTCACCGTGGTCGAGCATCCCGAGACCGCCTCGCCCGGTATGGCCTTCCTCGCCGGCACCGTGGCCACGCTCGGCGCCGGGTGGAAGGACTACTGGACCTCGCTGCGCGCCAACGACGTCTCCGTGACCACGAACTGGAGCACCGCCTACTCCACCGACTTCTCCGGATCGTCGGGCAAGGGTCCGAGGCCGATCGTGGTCTCGTACGCCAGCTCGCCCGCCGCCGAGGTGGGCAAGGACGGTTCCGCGCCGCCCACGAAGGCGTTGCCGGACACCTGCTTCCGGCAGGTCGAGTACGCCGGGGTGCTGCGCGGTACCAAGAATCCCGACGGTGCCCGCAAGCTGATCGACTTCCTGCTCTCGCCCCGGGCCCAGGGCGCGATCCCCGATGCGATGTACGTCTACCCGGTGACCCGCGATGTGCCGCTGCCCGCGACCTGGCAGCAGTACGCGCCCGTGCCGCCGCGGCCCGCGACCCTTCCCGCCGACCGGATCGCCGACGAGCGCGACGGCTGGGTGCGGGAGTGGCGCCAGATCATGGGCCGGTGAACCGGCGGGTCGGGACAGGCCGGTGAACCGGGCCCGCTACGCCCTGATCGCGGCGCCGCTGCTGTTCATCGGCGTCTTCTTCCTGTGGCCGGTGGGCGCCATCGTCGCCCGCGGTCTCACCTCCGACGGCCCGTCGCCCTGGGCCGGATTCACCGGCGCCGGCGGTCTCGGGCTGGTGTGGTTCACCGTGTGGCAGGCGGCCGCGTCCACGCTGCTCACCGTGGCCCTGGGGCTTCCGCTGGCCTGGCTCACCGCGCGGGCGCGCTTCCGCGGGCAGTGGATCGTCCGGGTGTTGGCGACGGTGCCCTTCGTCCTGCCCACCGTGGTGGTGGGCGTGGCCTTCCGCACGCTCTTCGCCGACGAGGGTGCGCTGGGTTTCCTCGGGCTCTCGGAAACCGTGTGGGCGGTGCTGATCGCGCACGCGTACTTCAACGTCTCGGTGGTCGCCCGGATCGTCGGCGGCGTGTGGGCGGGACTCGACCCCCGCACCGCGCAGGCGGCCCGCACCCTGGGCGCCACCCCCGTGCGCGCCTTCCTCACCGCCACCGTCCCCGCCCTCGTCCCGGCGATCGCCTCGGCTGCCTCGGTGGTCTTCCTGTTCTGCGCCACCAGCTTCGGCATCGTGCTCGTGGTGGGTGGCAGTGGCTTGCGCACCCTGGAGACTGCGGTCTATCAGGAGGTGGTGGGAGCCTTCGACCTCCGCACCGCCGCCCTGCTCGCGCTGGTGCAGATCGTGATCGTGGTGATCGCCGTCCTGGTGAGTGCCGCCCTGCGCCACAAGGGGAGCCGCCCCGCGTCGGGGTCGACCGCACCGCGCCCCGCCGGCGGCCGCGGCACCCGCATCGGAGTCCTGCTCGGCGTGCCGATCGCGGCCCTGCTCCTGGCCTACCCGATGCTCGCCCTGGTACTGCGGTCACTGCGGCCCGACGCCGCGGGCGGAATGAGCCTCGACGCGTACCGGCGCCTGAGCGAGAACGTGGGCGGTGTGGTGCCGCTCAAGGCGCTGCAGATGTCACTGCTCACCGCCGTCCAGGCCGGCGCGATCGCGCTCCTGGTCGGCGGGCTCGCCGCGATCGCCATCTCCCGGTCGACCGGACTGCTCAGCCGGTTCGCCGATGCGGTGGTGATGCTGCCGCTCGGCGTGAGCGCAGTGACCCTGGGGTTCGGTTACCTGCTGGCCCTGCAATCGCTGCCCACCGTGCGGGAATCGCCCGCGGTGCTGCCCTTCGTGCAGGCGCTCGTGGCGGTGCCGCTCGTGGTGCGCGTGCTGGTGCCCGCGCTCGGCGCCGTGGATCTGCGGCAGCGCCAGGCCGCCGCCGTACTCGGAGCCTCACCGGTGCGCGTGTTCACCACCGTGGACCTGCCGGTGATCAGCCGCTCGGTGGCGGTGGCCGCCGGATTCGCCTACGTCGTCACGCTGGGGGAGTTCGGCGCCGCCAGCTTCCTGGTGCAGCCCGGTCAGATGACGCTCCCCGTGCTGATCGGACGGATCATGGGGCGCCCGGGATTCGAGAGCGCGGCGCTCGCCGCAGCGTGTTCGGTACTGCTCATCGCCGCCACCGTCGTGGTGATCGCCGCCGTCGAGGCGCTGCGCCGCGACGACGCGGGCCAGGCGGAGTTCTGAGGGAGGACGCCCATGCTCACCATCGACGACGCCACCGTCCGCTACGGGGCGCAGACCGCGGTCGACGGCGTCACGCTCGCCGTCGGGGTGCCCGGCGCCCCGGTCACCGCGCTGCTCGGCCCCTCGGGCTGCGGCAAGTCCACGCTGCTGCGCGCCGTCGCCGGACTCGAACCGCTGGCCGGCGGCCGCATCACCTGGGACGGCGCGGACCTCGCCCGGACCCCCACGCATCGTCGGGGCTTCGGCGTGGTCTTCCAGGACGGTCAGCTGTTCGGGCACCGCGATGTGGCGGGCAACATCCGCTACGGGCTGCAGCGCCACCATTGGAGCCGCGCCGACGCCGATGCCCGGGTGGAGGAGCTCCTCGACCTGGTCGGGCTGCCGGGCCTGGGATCGCGCCCCGTCGGCGCACTGTCCGGCGGGCAGCAGCAGCGCGTGGCCCTGGCCCGTGCCCTGGCGCCGCGCCCGCGGCTGCTGCTGCTCGACGAGCCGCTCTCGGCCCTGGACCGGCAGCTCCGCGACCGCCTGGCGGGCGACCTGCGCCGCATCCTCCGCGAGACCGGCACCCCGGCGCTGATCGTGACGCACGACCACCACGAGGCGGTCGAGCTCGCCGACACCGTCGCCGTGATGACCGCCGGACGGATCGTGCAGTCCGACGCACCCGCCCGGCTCTGGCGACGCCCGCGGACCCCCGACGTGGCCCGGTTCCTCGGGTACACCACGCTCGTCGAGGCCCGCGTCGACGGCGGGCAGGCCCGAACGGTGCTGGGCCCGGTGATCGTGGACTGCCCCGACGGCCGCTTCCAGCTCGGGCTGCGGCCGGGCTCCGTGGTGATCCAGGCGCACGGGGTTCCCGCGCTGGTCGTGGGCTCGGTACCCACCGCCGACGGGGTGCGCATCACGGTGTCCGTCGACACCCCCGACGGTGAGCTCAGGGTGGATGCGCACGGTGACTCCGCACCGCCCGATGGCGACACGGTGCATGTCGCGTTGAACCCGAGGCGGGTGGCTGTGATCGGATAAGGGTGTGACCTCAGCCACGTTCACGCCCCGCCAGGCCGAAACACTGCTCGCGATCGCCGAGACGCTGATCCCCGGAGGGGACGGCCTGCCCGGCCCGCGCGACCTCGACTTCATCACGACGGTCGCGCGCACCGCCGGGCACAAGCTGCTCCCGCGCGAGCAGCGCGAGATGAAGATCTTCCTCGATCTCTGGGACACCCGGGGCATGGGACCGGCGCACGGCATCGGACTGCGCCGGTTCTCATCCCTGACCCCCGCCGAACGCGAGCAGGTCCTGCTGCGCTGGGGCGGGTCGTCGATCGGCGCCAAGCGGTCGATCTTCCAGGGCCTGCGGTCCCTGCTGATCGGCGCCTACTACATCGCGCCGGACGCCACCGCGGTGCGCGCCGACATCGGCTATCCGGAGGCCTTCGGTCCGGTGCCCGACGCCCCGGCGCGGCCGATCACGCCGTTCGTCGTCCCGCCCGGTGGCGCCACCCTCACGGCCGATGTGGTGATCGTGGGCTCCGGCGCGGGCGGCGGCACCGCTGCGGCCGTGCTGACCGCGGCCGGTCTCGACGTGGTAGTGCTCGAGAAGGGCGGGTATCACGACGACCGGGACTTCGGCGCCGGTGAACTGGACTCGCTGACCTCGCTCTACGCCGGACCGCCCGCCGCGACCGCGGAGGGGCAGCTCTCGCTGATGGCGGGCGGAACCCTGGGCGGCGGCACGGTGGTCAACTGGACCACCTCGTTCCCGACGCCCGATCATGTGCGGGCCGAGTGGGCGGGCCACGGCGCCACACAGTTCGCGGGGGAGGAGTTCGATCGGGCGCTGGCCGCGGTGCAGCGCAGGCTGTCGGTGAACACCGACCACGACCGCATCGCCCACCGGGACGAGGTGATGGAGCGCGGTCTCCGGTCGCTGGGCTGGCACTGCGATGCCATGCCGCGCAACGTGCTCGGCTGCGACCAGGGGGTCGAGTGCGGGCGCTGCGGCTACGGCTGCCGGATCGGTGCGAAGCAGTCGGTCGCGAAGACCTGGCTGCAGGACGCCGCCAACGGCGGTGCGCGCATCGTGGTGGGCGCCGATGTGCGCAAGGTCCGGGTCGAGCGCGGTCGCGCGACCGGGGTCGAGGCCGTGATGTCCGACGGTGCGCCGTTGACCGTGTCGGCCCGCGCCGTGGTGGTCTCGGCGGGCACCCTGCAGACACCCGCCCTGCTGCGCCGATCGGGACTGCGGAACAAGCAGATCGGCGAGAACCTCCGGCTGCATCCGGCGACGGCGGTGTCCGGGCGCTTCGACGAGGACGTCCTGCCGTGGGAGGGCGGGCTGCAGACCCGGTACTCGACCGAACACGCCGACCTCGACGGCCGCGGGTACGGCGTGATCTACGAGACCGGGCCGCTGCACCCCGGTGCCGCGGCGATCTTCCAGCCCTGGCATTCGGCCGCCCACCTCGCCGACGAGATGCGCTCGTTGCGCAACACCGCCGCGGTGGGAGTGATCCTGCGCGACACCGGGAGTGGACGCGTCGCCGTGGGACGCGACGGTGAGCCCGTGCCCCACTACCGGCTCAACGATCACGATGCCGCGCACCTGCATCGCGGGGTGGTGGGCGCCGCCCAGATCATCGCCGCCGCCGGCGCGACATCGGTTCGGTCCGCACATCAGGTCCGCGTCGCCGCCACGCTGCCCGGGCCGTTGGACGACTTCGCCATCGCCGCACAGGAACAGGGCTACGCACCGGCCCGCTGCATGATGGCGGCGCTGCACCTGATGGGTACCGCCGCCATGGGTGGCAGCCCGAAGACCTCCGCCACCGATCCCGACGGCGCCACTTGGGAGGTGCCGAACCTGGTGGTGGCCGATGCCTCCTGCTTCCCCACGCCCAGCGGTGTGAATCCGATGATCTCCATCGAGGCCATCGCCTACATGAACGCCTGTCGGTTGGCGGCGCGCCTGACGTAGGTCACGCGGCCTGGGGCGGTGCGGTGGATCGGTGCACATGGCCGGTGGGCGTGCGGGTTTCGACGGTGTGCCTTCCCGACGGGTCGGTGACGGTGCGGCTGGTCCAGCCGGTGGCTTCTTTGGCGTAGTTGCACGCCGCGCACAGTCCCTGCCCGTTGGCCAGGCTCGTGGGGCCACCTTTTGTGTGCGCGACGATGTGGTCGGTGTGGGCGATCGGTGCATCGCAGTACGGGGTGCGGCAGTACCGGTCGCGGGCGGCGATCACCTCCGCCAACCCCGCCGGGAACAACCTCGCCCGGGAATCCATTGCGACGACCGCTCCGGATTCCGGTTGCACGTACAGCCGTTTGACCCAGGCGACGGCGTTCGCGGTAGCTGTCCCGATCAGGTGGCGGGCGATCTCCGCCGGGAGTGTGCCGCCGCCCGCGAGATGCGCGGTGCCCGGCTGGTCACCGAGCAGCACCGCCGCCGGGATGGTGAGATTCACTGTGACCGGTTGGCCGGCTGCGGCGTCACGGCCGGTGAGACGCGCGAATGCGGTATCGGCCATGATTTGCGCCCGGCTCCGCACTTCCCCCGGAGCACCGAACACCCCGTCGGCTGCAGTTTTCAACGCCGCATACACCCCGACGGCCTGCGCGACCGGCAGCAGGATCGACACCCGCGCCATGCAATCCGGCGCCGGACGAATGGTGACTCGCCGGTCTTTCGCCGCCTGCCCGATCCGATCCACCGTGGCCCGCGCATCCAACCGGTACGCGGTCTCCCGCACTCGATCCTGCAGTCGCCGTAGCCCCAGCCCGGCAGCAGCGAAGGTCTCACCACACAGGGCGGAATCGGCCTCGGCTCGCAGTCGCGGTTCCAGATGCGAGAGACCGGAGATGATCACCTCCACCGCCTCCGGCGAGACATCCCCGTCGCGTAACCGTGCCGATGTGGCGGGCAGATCCGCCGCCAATACCCGAGCGCGGTTGAGCATGGAAGCGGCTCGATGCGGGGAGACCCGCAGCGCCAACCCGATCTCTGCCGCGACACCGGCCTCCCACCGATCCTGCGCGACACCGGCAGCGATCCGCTCACACACCCGCACCCGCAACAACTCCGCGATCAACCGATACTGATCGAAGACCACCCGCGCACGAGCCCGCTCCAACCCGGCAAGACCCGCAACCACACCACCGCCGACATCACCGCCATCCCCTGCGGCGGAACCGGATTCGTCTTCCTCATCCATACCCGAACACTACGACCACCCACTGACAAGTTTGTGCGGGAGCGGTACTCGTCGAGCGTGAGGTCTACGAATGGGAGATTCATGGTTTCGGTTGAGAGACAGATGGACCGGCGCCATCATGACTCATGGTGTTTGATTTCGTTGGTCCTCCGGGAGGTACCAGTCGGGGAGGGCCTCGGGCTGCAGGGCGGTGGTATCGCCCGGCCGGCTGAGGGTGATCACCGCCCGCTGAATCCACGGGAAGCCGTTGAGCTGGTCGGCGATCGAGGCCAGCCGTGCCGCCACATCGCTCTCGGGGAGCTCGCCCTCGACATCGACGGAGGCCACCAGGAAGAGCTTGTCGGCACCCACCCACTCCATGTACAAGAAGCTGACCCGGGACACGTCGGGGTGGGCCAGCAGCGCCGTCAGCGCGCGATTCCGCGCGAGGGGAGTGGCCACCTGCCCGGTGAGGAAGTCCATGTTGCGGCGGATCAGGAAGAGCGCGACGAACCCCAGCAGCAGGCCCACCAGGATCGACCCGATCGCATCCCACACCGGATTGCCAGTGATCTGGTGCAGCGCCATCGCCGACGCCGCGATCACGATGCCGATCAGCGCACTGAGATCCTCCGCGAACACCGAGCGCAGCACGGGATTCGAGGTGATCCGCACGTACCGCAGCGGATGCAGGAAGCGCTCCTGCGCACCCGCTTTCGTCTGCCGCACCGCCTGCACGAAGGAGATGCTCTCCAAGACGAAGGAGATCGCCAGCACCGCGTAGCCCCAGGTGTAATCCGCCGCCACCTCGGGCGCATTGAGCGAGGTGATGCCGTGCCATACCGACACCGCGGCGCCCACACTGAACAGGCCGAAGGCCGCGAACATCGACCACACGTAGCCGCTGCGACCGTAACCGAGCACGTGCGTGGCGTCGGCGGGCTTCTCGGCCCGCCGGGCGCCGATCAGTAGGAAGACCTCGTTGCCGGCGTCGGCCCACGAGTGCGCCGCCTCCGCCACCATCGCGGCGGAGCCCGTGATCCCCGCGGCCACCGATTTCGCGACCGCGATGAGCACGTTCGCGGCGAGGGCAACGAGCACCGTCACCAAGCTCTCCGAGGGCGCGTCGCCGTCCGCGGCTTCGCCGGGGGAGTCGTAGATCGATCGTCCGGAATCCGCGGTCATGGTCGAATGCTACGTCGGCACTCCCGAGAACTCTGCGCGATCGCAACTCCGGGCACCACCCGATGCGGGTAGGTTCTGAATCCGTGAGGTCACCAGCGCCGGGCACGGAGATCGAGCCCACCGTTCGCAGGAAGGGGCGCCGCTACGGCGGTGCGGACGCGGAGACCCGACAGGAGGCGCGACGCACCCGGATCGAGGAGGCGGCGCTCGAACTGTTCGCCTCGCGCGGGTACCGGCACACCACCGTCTCGGCGATCTGTGAGCGCGCGCGGGTGTCCCGGCGGCACTTCTACGAACTCTTCGACGACCGCGAGGCCGTGCTGCGCCACGTCTACGACCAGATCCAGGAACGCACCCGGGAGGCGGTGCTCGCCGCGATCGGCGATCACGTCCGCGACGCCGCCGGCTCCGCGGATCGGAGCGCGATCATCGTCGCCGCGCTCGACGCCTACATCGGTGCCCTGCTCGACGATCCGCGCAGCCTGCGGGTCGGCTTCGTGGAGGTCGTCGGCGTCAGCCCCGAATTCGAACAGCACCGGCTGGGTAACCGGCGGGAATGGGCCCAGCTCCTCCAGGGGGCCGCCGCCACCGCCGGTGCGCCGCCCACGCAGCCCTGGATGTACACCGCCTTCATCCCATCGGTGAACGAGTTCCTCATGGCCTGGTGGCAACACTCCGACGATCACACGGATCCGCACGACCTCGTCCAGATCCTCTCCTCCGTGCTCACCGCCCTGATCCGGGGCGCCGCCGGCCGCGACGACTGACCGCTACGCCACGCGGGTGCGATCAGGATTGGCGCGCACCGTTTTCAGCGACTTCTCGAGTTCCTTCTTCGAGGCGCCGTGAGCGGCCAGCCGGTTGAGCTTGTGGATCACGACGGGGCACTTCATGCACCGCGTCTTCTTACGGCAGCACTTCTTCTTGGGCTTGCTGCCCACGAGCTTGTGCGCCTTGGTCTTACCCATCTATGTAGGTTAGCGCAACCTAATGGCGAGATGCCAGCCGTCACACCCGGCGGCCACGATGCGGCTTCCCGGGGGTTGTGCCAGTAACCTGGTCACGACCAGGCGTGTGCGCACGCCCCCTTCATCGTGTCCGCGCGAGCTCGGCTCCCGCCGGCGCGGACGACCACCTCCAGGAGAACCACAGTGGCTCAGCCCAGTTTCCGCAACGTCGCCATCGTCGCGCACGTCGACCACGGGAAGACCACTCTCGTCGACGCCATGCTGCGGCAGTCGGGCGCGTTCGCAGAGCGCGAAGAGCCGACCGAGCGCGTGATGGACTCCGGTGAGCTGGAGAAGGAGAAGGGCATCACCATCCTGGCGAAGAACACGGCCGTGCACCGTGTGAACGCCGACGGCAGCACCACCGTGATCAACGTGATCGACACCCCGGGCCACGCCGACTTCGGTGGCGAGGTCGAGCGCGGCCTGTCCATGGTCGACGGTGTCGTCCTGCTGGTCGACGCCTCCGAGGGCCCGCTGCCGCAGACCCGCTTCGTGCTCCGCAAGGCGCTCGCCGCCTCGTTGCCCGTGATCCTCGTGGTGAACAAGACCGACCGCCCCGACGCCCGCATCGAGGAGGTCGTCACCGAGGCGCAGGACCTGCTGCTCGACCTCGCCTCCGATCTGTCGGACGAGGCCGCCGAGGCCGCCGAGCTCGCGCTCGAGCTCCCCGTGGTCTACGCCTCCGGCCGCGAGGGCAAGGCCAGCACCACCGCGCCCGCCAACGGTGAGGTCCCGGACGCCGAGAACCTCGACGAGCTCTTCCAGATCCTGCACGACAGCATTCCCGCCCCCAAGGGCAACGCGGACGCCCCGCTGCAGGCCCACGTCACGAACCTCGACGCCTCGGCCTTCCTCGGCCGCCTCGCGCTGGTCCGCATCCACAACGGCACCCTGCGCAAGGGCCAGACCGTGGCCTGGATGCGTGAGGTGGACGGCGAGCCCGTGATCACCAACGCGAAGGTCACCGAGTTGCTGGCCACCGAGGGTGTCCACCGCAAGCCCGCCGAGGAGGCCGTGGCCGGCGACATCGTGGCCGTCGCGGGCTTCCCCGAGATCATGATCGGCGACACCCTCGCCGACGTCGACAACCCCGTCGCCCTGCCGCGCATCACCGTCGACCAGCCCGCCATCTCGGTGACCATCGGCACCAACACCTCGCCGCTGGTCGGCAAGGTCTCGGGCCACAAGCTCACCGCCCGCATGGTGAAGTCGCGCCTCGATTCCGAGCTCATCGGCAACGTCTCGCTCAAGGTCCTCGACATCGGCAAGCCCGACCAGTGGGAGGTGCAGGGCCGCGGTGAGCTGGCGCTGGCCATCCTGGTCGAGCAGATGCGCCGCGAGGGCTTCGAGCTGACCGTGGGCAAGCCCCAGGTGGTCACGCAGAAGATCGACGGCAAGGTGCACGAGCCCTACGAGCACCTGACCATCGACGTGCCCGAGGAGTACCTCGGCTCGGTCACCCAGCTGCTGGCCAACCGCCGCGGCCGCATGGAGACCATGGCCAACCAGGGCACCGGCTGGGTCCGCATGGAGTTCGTCGTGCCCTCGCGCGGCCTGATCGGTTTCCGCACCGACTTCCTCACCGAGACCCGCGGCACCGGCATCGCCAACGCCGTCTTCCACGAGTACGCGCCGTGGGCCGGCGAGATCCGCGCCCGCCACACCGGCTCGCTGGTCTCCGACCGCCAGGGCACCGTGACCCCGTTCGCCATGATCCAGCTGGCCGACCGCGGCACCTTCTTCGTCGAGCCCGGCGCCGACACCTACGAGGGCATGGTCGTGGGCATCAACCCGCGCGCCGAGGACCTCGACATCAACGTCACCAAGGAGAAGAAGCTGACCAACATGCGTCAGTCCTCCGCCGACGTGATGGAGACCCTCGCCAAGCCCATCAAGCTGGAGCTCGAGGCGGCCATGGAGTTCTGCGCCGGCGACGAGTGCGTCGAGGTGACTCCCGAGGTTGTCCGGGTGCGTAAGGTGCACCTGAACGGCACCGAGCGCGCTCGTGAGCGCTCGCGCGCCAAGTCGCGCGACCAGTCCGCGGGCTGATCCGCCGCCCGACTACGGTGGTGTCGACGCCCCGGCCGTGAGGGTCGGGGCGACGAGCGTGCAGGAGGGAGCCGAAGGTGCGGCGACGGTCCTTGAGGGTGACGGTGACGTCCGCCCTCCTCGCGGCGACGCTCACCGGGTGCGTGGCGGATCCGCCACCCGCGGTCCCCGGCTCGGAGACCTCGGCCCCGCCGCAGGCGCCCGTGGTCAGCGGAGCCACCGTGCTCGTCGCGATCGACGGCCTCGGGGCGGGCTTCAATCCGCACCTCGCCTCCAACAGCTCGCCCGCCGCACGGGCCCTAGCCGCGATGACGCTGCCCAGCGTCTTCCGCGAGGCCAAGCGGCCCGACGGCCGCGTCGAGCTGGAGCAGAACACCGATCTGGTGCCCACGATCGAGCAGCCCACGCCCAAGCAGATCGTGTACACCATCCGGCAGGACGCCCAGTGGTCCGACGGTGCGCCGATCGCCGCGGAGGACTTCGTCTACCTGTGGGAGTCGATGATCACCGCCCCCGACACGGTCGGGTCGGCGCCGTACCGGCAGATCGAGTCGGTGCAGTCGGGCGCGGGCGGCAAGCGGGTGATCGTCACCCTCAAGGACGAACTGCCGGGCTGGCGCACCCTGTTCCAGAACCTGCTTCCCAGTCACCTCGTGAAGGGCTCGCCGGGCGGTTTCAACGGCGCCATGCGCGACCGGATCCCCGCTTCGGGCGCCGGCTACCTGGTCAAGAAGGTCGACGTGGCGCGCGATGAGGTCACCCTCGAACGCAACGACCGCTACTGGATGAACCCGTCCCGGGTGGAGCGCGTGGTGCTCCGCAAGGGCGGCAGCGACGCCCAGCTCGCGAACTCCGTGCGCACCGGCGACGTCCAGGTGGTGGCCGTGCACGGCGGACCGTCCTTGCTCGCGCAACTGACCTCGATCTACCAGGTCCGGGCCGCGGAACAGCCCGCGCCGCGCACCCTGTCGCTCACGTTGAACACCCGGTCGCCCTTCCTCACCGACGGTGCGGTGCGGCGCGCCCTGCTCGACGCGGTGAACGTGGATCTGCTCACCACGGTGGGGTCCAGCGGCGACACCGTGCGCCCGGCGCGGGCCCAGGTGCTGGCTCCGTCGGACCCCGGTTACGCGCCCACGATGCCGGTTCCGCCCGCGCCCGCCGACGCCAAGCGGCGGCTGGAGCAGGTGCTCGCCGGTGCCGGGTACACGCTGCAGAACGCCGCCATCCCGCCCAGCCAGAGCGTGCCGCCGACCCCCGCGCCGGCGCCCGTGACACCCGCCTCGCCGGTCCCGCCCACCAGCTCCGATCCGTCGGCGCTGCCGGTCCCGCCGTCACCGTCGCCGGGCCAGAACGTGCAGCAGTACGTGCGCGACGGGGTGCCCATGTTCCTGCGGATCGGCGTCCCGCAGGGCAGCCAGGAGGCCTTCGCCGTGGCCAGCAACCTGACCGATCAGCTGCGCGCCATGGGCGTCTTCGCCTCGGTCGTGATCCGCGAACCGCAGGTGCTCGCCGGGACCGCGCTGCTCGACGGGTCGGTCGACGCGGTGGTCGGATGGTCCGGACTGGCCCCCACCCCGGTGGAGCGGTTGGCGAGCCGGGTGGAGTGCCCGACACCGTCGGCGTCGAGCGGCGTGACGGTGACCGCGACCCCGAGCGCGCGGCCCTCGATCAGCACCGACCCGCAGGCCACCACCGTCGGCGGAAACCTCGCCGGCCTGTGCGATCCCGAGCTTCAGGGCCTCGCGCTCGACGGGCTGCGGGGCGGTCCCATCGATCTCGGCGCGATCGACGCCGCGCTGTGGTCCAAGGCCACCGTGCTGCCGATCCTGCAGGACATGACCCTGTCGGCGGTCAGTCCCACCGTGCAGGGCGTCACGCTCGACGGTCCGCCCGTGGACGGCGTCTTCACCGGGGTCGAGCGCTGGGAGCGCACCAAGTGACCAGGCGCCTGCTCCTGGTGCACGCGCATCCCGACGACGAGACGATCACCACCGGCGGCACCATCGCCCGCTATCTGGCCGAGGGCGCCGAGGTCACCGTGGTGACCTGCACGCTCGGTGAGGAGGGCGAGGTGATGGACCCGCCCTACGCGCAGCTGGTCGCCGATCAGGCGGATCAGTTGGGCGGCTACCGGATTAGTGAGATCACCGCCGCCCTCGCCGCCCTCAGTGCCCCCGGCGGGCCCGTGCTGCGGCCACGGTTCCTGGGCGGCGCGGGGCGCTGGCGCGACTCCGGGATGGCCGGGACACCCGCGGCCGAGCATCCCCGCGCCTTCGCGACGGCCGCCGCCGGAAGTGCGCCCGTGGCGGCGCTCGCCGAGATCATCCGGGCGGTGCGCCCGCAGGTGGTGGTGACCTACGACGAGGTGGGCGGCTACGGCCATCCCGACCACATCGCCGCGCACACCGTGACCACCGCGGCCGTCGCCGCGGCTGCGGAGCCCGGCGGCTCCGGCGAGCCCTGGGAAGTCGCGAAGCTGTACTGGACGGTGGCCGCCCGTCGGCAGATCGACGACGGTGTCGCCGCGCTCGCGGGCGCCGACCTCCCGCAGGACTGGCGGATCCCGGACAGCGCGTCCCTGCCCGCCCACGACGACGCCGCCGTCACCACCCGCATCGACGTCTCGGCCGTGGCCGAGCGCAAGATCGCCGCGCTGCGCGCGCACGCCACCCAGCTCACCGTCTCGGACGACGGGACCGCCCTCGCGCTCACCAACCTCATCGCGCAGCCGATCCTCACCGAAGAGGCCTTCATCCTGGTGCACGGAACGGCCGCACCCGGCGCCGACGGAGTCGAGCGGGACCTGTTCGCGGGGCTGCCGTGAACGACGCCCTCGATGTGCTCGCGTACATCGCCGCCGCCATCGGCGGCGCGGTGTGCGCGGTGGGCGCCACGATGTACCTGTACCTCTACGTGGGCGCCGTGCCCCTGCCGATCTCGGCGATCGGCTTCGGGGCGCTGCTGGCCGGGATCTCCGTCGCCTGCCGGCGGCTCGGGGGAGAGGCGCGTTTCGCTGCGATCCCGGTGATCGCATTCCTCGTCGTGGTGGTCGTCTTCCTGCTCGGAGGACCCGGGAACAGCATCATGTACACCGACTGGCGACTGCCGCTTCTGCTCGTTTGCGGAATCGGAATGCCGGTTGCAGCCGGATACCTGGCATCATCGGATGAGTGACGGACGCTGACACGCCGACTCCCGCGCTTCTGCCGATGCCCTCGGTCCCGAAGCGAACGGCGGAGCCGTACCAACCGACCCCCTCCGCGATGCGCCGTGCCCTGCGCCGCGCGCGCGACGGAGCCACCCTCAACGTGGACGAGGCGCAGGTCCTGCTCGCCGCCCGCGGCGACGATCTGACCGACCTGTGCCTCTCGGCGGCCCGGGTCCGCGACGCCGGGCTGCGCGAAGCCGGTCTCGTCGACGACGCCGGCGTGGGCCAGGTGACCTACTCCAAGAGCGTCTTCATCCCGCTCACCCGCCTGTGCCGCGACCGGTGCCACTACTGCACCTTCGTCACGGTCCCGGGCAAACTGGCCGCCGAGGGCCACGGCGCCTTCCTCGAACCCGACGAGGTGCTCGACATCGCCCGGCGCGGCGCGGAGTTGGGCTGCCAGGAGGCGCTCTTCACGCTCGGCGACCGTCCGGAGGACCGCTGGGAGGCGGCGCGGGTCTGG
Organism: Tsukamurella strandjordii; assembly: GCF_039525985.1. Lineage (NCBI taxonomy): Bacteria > Bacillati > Actinomycetota > Actinomycetes > Mycobacteriales > Tsukamurellaceae > Tsukamurella > Tsukamurella strandjordii. The sequence goes on from NZ_BAAAII010000012.1 coordinate 88,970, forward strand.
CTCGACGAGCGCGGCTACGACTCCACGCTGGACTACGTGCGCGCCATGTCGATCCGCGTGCTGGAGGAGACCGGCCTGCTGCCGCACCTGAACCCCGGCGTCACCAGCTGGGAGGAGCTCACGCGCCTCAAGCCGGTCTCGGCGTCGATGGGCATGATGCTCGAGACCACCTCGGAGCGGCTGTTCACCGAGAAGGGGCAGGCGCACTACGGATCGCCCGACAAGGACCCGGCCGTGCGGCTGCGGGTGCTGCAGGACGCCGGCCGCCTCTCCGTGCCGTACACCACCGGACTGCTGGTGGGGATCGGCGAGAACGAGCGTGAACGCGCCGAGTCGATCCTCGCCATCCGCAAGGTGCACAAGGCCTTCGGACACATCCAAGAGGTGATCATCCAGAACTTCCGCGCGAAGCCGGACACGGCGATGCGGAACGTGGCCGATCTCGGGCTCGACGAGTACCGCGCGACCATCGCCGTCACCCGCCTCGTGCTCGGACCGAAGATGCGCGTGCAGGCGCCGCCGAACCTCGTCTCCGGCGAGGAGTGCCGCCTGCTGCTGGAGGCGGGTATCGACGACTGGGGCGGCGTTTCGCCCGTCACCCCGGATCACGTGAACCCCGAACGGCCCTGGCCGGACCTCGATGCGCTCCGGAACCTCACCGCCGAAGCGGGTTTCGGATTGCAGCAGCGCCTCGCGGTGCACCCCGAGTACGTGCGCGCGGGCAGCCCGTGGATCGATCCCCGCGTCTCGCCGCACGTCACGGCCCTGTCCGATCCGGCCACCGGCCTCGCGAACCCCGAGGCCTTCCCGGTCGGCATCCCGTGGCAGGAGCCGGACGAGGAGTGGGCGTCGTCGGGCCGCGTGGACCTCAACACCGCCATCGACACCGACGGCCGGAACACCGAGACCCGCTCCGATCTGGGATCCGCCTTCGGTGACTGGGAATCCGTGCGCGAACAGGTGCTCTCGCTGTCGGCGCCGGAGAAGGTGGAGTCCGATGTGCTGTCCGCGTTGCGGGCGGCGGAGAAGAACCCGGGCGGGCTGTCCGACGATCAGTACCGGGCGCTGGCCTACGCCGAGGGCGACGGCCTGGAAGCCCTGGTGGCCCTTGCCGATCAGCTGCGCAAGGACACCGTCGGCGAGACCGTGACCTACGTGGTCAACCGGAACATCAACTTCACCAACATCTGCTACACCGGCTGCCGGTTCTGCGCCTTCGCGCAGCGCAAGGGCGACGCCGATGCCTTCACCCTGTCGATGAAGGAGGTGGCCGACCGCGCCGAGGAGGCGTGGCAGGTGGGCGCCACCGAGGTCTGCATGCAGGGCGGTATCGACCCCGATCTGCCGGCCACCGGCTACGCCGATCTGGTGCGCGCGGTGAAGCAGCGGGTGCCGGGGATGCACGTGCACGCCTTCAGCCCGATGGAGATCGTCAACGGTGCGGCGCGCTCCGGCGAGTCGGTGCGGGACTGGCTGATCGGCCTGCGGGAGGCGGGTCTGGACACCATCCCCGGCACCGCGGCCGAGATCCTCGACGACGAGGTGCGGTGGGTGCTCACCAAGGGCAAGCTGCCCACGTCGGCGTGGATCGACGTGGTGACCACCGCCCACGAGGTGGGGATCCGCTCCAGCTCGACGATGATGTACGGCCACGTCGACAACCCCGCGCACTGGGTGACGCACCTGAACGTGCTCAAGGGCATCCAGGACCGCACCGGCGGCTTCACCGAGTTCGTGCCGCTGCCCTTCGTGCACCAGAGCGCCCCGCTGTACCTCGCGGGCGCCGCCCGTCCCGGGCCCACCAAGCGCGACAACCGCGCGGTGCACGCCCTGGCGCGGGTGATGTTGCACGGCCGTATCGAGCACATCCAGACGTCATGGGTGAAACTGGGTACCGCGGGCACCCAGGCCATGCTGCAGGGCGGCGCGAACGACCTGGGCGGCACGCTCATGGAGGAGACGATCTCCCGGATGGCGGGTTCGTCGCACGGATCGGAGAAGACGGTGGCTGAATTGCACGCGATCGCCAACGGCATCGGGCGCCCGGCGCGCGAGCGCACCACGACGCACGCCCAGCGGGGTGCCGCGTGAACGCGCTGGAGCCGCAGGGCGGCGCGGTGACCGGTGATGTCACCGATCTGGAGTTGGCGCGCACGGTCGGCGTCTTCGTCACCGTGACCCGTCCCGCGGTGGTGAGCGCGCGTTTCGTCTCCACGCTGGCGGGGCTCACCCCGATCCCGGTCGTCAACGGCTACCTGCGCCGCGACTCCGACGGGCGTTCGCGCTGGTGGGTGATCCCGGTCGGCGCCGTGACCACGGTCGCCGTGGCATGGCCGAACGCGCTGGGATTCGTGGCCCGCGTGCTGCCGCTGCAGCCCTACCTGGGGTTCGCCAACCAGACCATCGTGGTGGTCGGCGTGGCGGGCGAGCACGGCATCACCGAGATGTCGGAGCAGATCGACCTGGTGGCCCGCGTGCTCGCCCGACGGCAGATCGACGCCCGCTCGCTGCTCGGCGAGAATCCCGGGTGGAACGAGCTGGTGCCCGTCCGCGAGACCACAGATCGGCTCCGCGGCGGCATCGGCTCCGCGATCGGTGCCGTGCGCGAGGTGGTGCACACCGTGAAGTCGGCGCGCTCGGCGCTCGACGCGCGGCCGCGTCCCGCCTCCACCTTCGACAAACTCAGCAAGCTGCCCGTGGTCGGCGCGTTCGCCGGCTACGTGGGCGAGTTCGCGACGCTGCGCACCGTCGAATCCCGCGCCTCGGACGGTGCGAAGATCCTCGGCCTGGAGGCCGTGCTCTCCGGCTCCTCCACTGCGGTGGAGCCGGAGAAGGACTGACTCAGGAGATCAGGCCGACGACGGTGGCGCTGAGGAACGAGACCAGCGTGGCACCGTAGAGCAGCTTGAGGCCGAACTTGGCGATCTGGTCGCCCTGATCGGGTGCCAGCGACTTGGCGGCGCCGGCGATGATGCCGATCGAGCTGAAGTTGGCGAAGGAGACCAGGAAGGTCTGCACGATCGCGGTCGCGCGTTCGCTCAGCACCACCGCGCCCTCGCCGGACGGGTTCTGCGGTGTGAACGACATCATCGCCACGAACTCGTTGCTCACCAGCTTGGTCGCCATGATCTGGCCCGCCTGTACGCACTCGCCCCACGGGACGCCGGTGAGCCACGCCAGGGGCGCGAAGACGTGTCCCAGCACCTCCTGGAAGGTGGTGCCGCCGAAGACCCAGGCGAACAGGCCGTTGACGAGGGCGAGCAGCGCGACGAAGCCGATCAGCATGGCCGCCACCGTGAGCGCGACCTTGGCGCCGTCCATGATGTACTCGCCGAGCATCTCGAAGAAGGACTGCTTCTTCTGCTCCGGTGCGGCGAAGACGTCGTCCTCGGGCGCCACCTCGTAGGGGTTGAGCAGCGAGACCACGATGAAGGCGCCGAACAGGTTGAGCACGATGGCGGCCACCACGTACCGCGGTTCGATCATCGTCATGTAGGCACCGACGATCGACATCGACACCGTCGACATCGCCGACGCGGACAGCGTGTACAGGCGGTTCGGCGGGAGAGTCGGCAGGATCTTCTTGATCGCGATGAAGTTCTCCGACTGGCCGATGATGGCCGAGCTCACCGAGTTGAAGGACTCCAACTTCGGCATGCCCGTGATCTTCGACAGCCCGAGGCCGAGGTACTTGATGATCAGCGGCAGCAGCTTGGTGAACTGCAGGATGCCGATGAGTGAGGAGACCACGATGATCGGCAGCAGCACGTTCATGAAGAACGGCACGCCGAACTCGTCCGTCTTGTAGTCGACGAGGCCGCCGAAGACGAACGTGGTGCCCTCGTGGGCGAACGCGAGCAGATTCTTGAAGCCGCGTGCGAGCCAGTCGATCACGGTCTGACCGACCGGAGTCTTGAGCATGACCAGGCCCAGGACGAATTGGATCGCGATCATCCCGAGGATGTACGGCGCCTTCTTCTTGAGCATGGCGACGTTTCGCGTAGGCAGGTACGCGAGCAGGAGGAACACGATGAGACCGAACACACCGACGATTACGTGCACCGGTGAATGAAATCACACGTCGGCAGGTTAGGCGACACTTCTTTGTGACTTGTTCCAGCGGCCAGGAATACTGTCGGTAGGTCTCGACGTGTCCGAAGGAGTGATCAGGTGACGTACACCATCGCAGAGCCCTGTGTGGATGTGCTCGACAAGGCGTGCATCGAGGAGTGCCCGGTCGACTGTATCTATGAGGGCAACCGGATGCTGTACATCCAGCCGGACGAGTGCGTCGACTGCGGTGCGTGCGAGCCGGTGTGCCCCGTCGAGGCGATCTTCTACGAGGACGACGTCCCCGACGAGTGGTCCGAGTACGTGACCGCCAACATCGATTTCTTCAACGAGGTCGGCTCGCCCGGCGGCGCCGCCAAGACCGGCAAGATCGATTACGATCACCCGTTCATCAAGGCCCTGCCGCCGATGAACACCGAGCACTAGCGTGCCGCGCATTCCGCTCGCCTCCCGGCTGCCCGACTTCCCCTGGGACACTCTGGCCGCCGCGAAGGCGCGGGCGGCGGCGCATCCGGACGGGATCGTCGACCTGAGTGTCGGCACCCCCGTCGATCCGGTCGCCGAGCCGATCCGACGGGCCCTGTACGAGGGTTCGGCCTTCCCGGGGTACCCGGCCACCATCGGCACCCCGGAACTCCGCCAGGCGGCCGCTGGCGCTCTGGAACGGCGGTACCGTTCCGTGGCGCTGCCCGAGTCGGCCATCCTGCCGGTGATCGGCACGAAGGAGGCCATCGCGCAGCTGCCCTCGGGTCTCGGCCTCGGCGCCGGCGACACGGTGGTGATCCCCGAGGTCGCGTACCCCACCTACGAGGTGGGTGCGCTGCTGGCCGGAGCGACGCCGGTACGGGCCGACGGGACCGCCCAGCTCGGCCCCGAGAACCCGGCCCTGGTCTTCGTGAACTCGCCGTCGAATCCCACCGGCAAGGTGCTGGGCGTCGATCACCTGCGCAAGGTGGTGCAGTGGGCCCGTGAGCGCGATGTGATCGTGGCCTCCGACGAGTGCTATCTCGGATTGGCCTGGGACGCCGAGCCCGTCTCGATCCTCGATCCGCGGGTGTCCGACGGCGATCTCACCGGGCTCATCGCGATCCACTCGCTGTCGAAAACCTCGAACCTGGCCTCGTACCGGGCGGGCTTCTTCGCGGGCGATCCGCAGCTGATCGCCGATCTGGCCGCGGTGCGCAAGCACGCCGGCGCGATCGTCCCGTTCCCGGTGCAGGCCGCGATGACCTACGCCCTGTCGGTGGACGAGCACGAGGCGGAGCAGCGGGCCCGTTACGCCGCCCGCCGCTCGGTGCTGCTGGACGCGGTGCGCGGCGCGGGCTTCACGGTGGACGATTCGGAGGCCGGGCTGTACCTCTGGTCCACCCGCGACGAGGCCTGCCGGGACACCGTGGACTGGTTCGCCGAGCGGGGAATCCTGGTGGCGCCCGGCGAGTTCTACGGCCCGCGGGGCGCACGGCACGTGCGGATCGCGCTCACGGCCACCGACGAGCGCATCGCCGCCGCGGCGCAGCGCCTGTCCTGATGACCATCTCGGGGGTCTCCGCCGCCTGGCGGCCGGAGATCGCCCGCATGCTGGAGCAGGCGGCACGAGCGGGGGAGATCTCCTTCACCGAGGTGGTCGCCGAGAACCTCGATCCCTCGGCCCTGCCCGCGGATCTGCTCACGCTGGCAGGCCTGGGGGTCACGGTGATCCCGCACGGTGTGACACTGGGGCTCGCGGGCGCCGATCTGCCCGATCCGGAGCGGTTGCGGCGCCTCGCCGATCTCGCGGTCGCGTTCGACGCACCGCTGGTGAGCGAGCACGTGGCCTTCGTCCGGGCGGGCGAGGTGGGCACCGACGACGAGGAGGCGCCGCACGCCGCGGTGCTGGAGGCCGGACATCTGATGCCGGCGCCGCGCACGGCCGAATCCCTCGCCGTGCTGGTGGAGAACGTGCGCGCGGCGCAGGCGGCGCTGCCGGTGCCCCTGGCACTGGAGAACATCGCGGCCCTGTTCGCCTGGCCCGAGGACGATTACGACGAGCCCACCTACCTGCGGGAACTGGTCGACCGCACGGGGGTGGGCCTGGTGCTCGACCTGGCGAACCTGTACGCCTCGTGCCTGGCGCGGGGGCTCGATCCGCTCGCTGAGCTGCGCCGATACCCGCTCGAAGCGGTGGCCTACGTGCATATCGCGGGTGGCCGGTTCGACGGTGAGCTGTACCTCGACACCCACGCCGACCCGATTCGTCCGGAAGTTCTGGAACTGCTGGCCGCCTGGCGAGATTCACAGCCTGCTCTTGGGTGTGTTTCCGCAGGTCAGGGCTACGTTCCCGGAGTGTTGCTGGAACGAGATGAATCCGTGATCGAATCCGCCGTCCGGCACGAGATGCTAACGCTGCGAGAGGTTCTCGCTATCGACTGACGGAGGTGCTGACATGAGCGCTCTCTTCGTTGTTGTGCCGGTTCTCCTCGTCACCGCGTTCGCGGTGACCGCTGTGGTGGCACTGGCAGTGACCCGAACACCCAAGAGCGTCAAGAAGGCTCGGCGCGCCGCGAAGCTCGGAGCCGGCGGCGACGGCGTGGCCTGGATGTTCGGTGGCGGCGACTCCGGCGGGCACTCCGGTGGCGGCCACTCCTGCGGCGGTGGAAGCTCCTGCGGTGGTGGCGGAGGTTGCGGTGGTGGCGGCGGCGGGTGCTGACCCGATAGGTCGATACTGTGAACCAGGAGGTACCTAAATGGAGATCTTCGCAATCATCGTGGTGGTACTGCTCGTGGTCGGGCTCGTATCCGCGACCTCGGGCGGTAACAAAGGCAAGGGCGGCAAGCGTCGTCGCTCCGGCGGAGGCTCGTCGAGCAGTGATTCCTCCTCGTCGTGGTTCTTCGCCGGCGGCAGTGCCGGTGCCGCGGACTCCGCCCATCACGGGCACGACACGGGAACGAACTGCAGCGCGAGCAACTGCAGTGCGAGCAGCTGCAGTTCGAGCAGCTGCGGCGGGTCCAGCGGCTGCAGCTCCAGCAGTTCGAGCAGCTGTGGTTCCTCCTGAGGCGCGCGAGCGCCTGCGCCGGCGTCAGGCCGATGTGCTCGACGACCTGTTGTCGGGTCGCGTGCCGCGCGGATTCGATTCCCGCGGAGCGGCTCTGACGTCCAGAGTGCTCGCCGTCAAGCGCGCGGGTTCGGCCGGCCGGGCGTGCCCGCAGTTGCGGTCGCTCCCCACCTGGCCGCACGGCTTCCTCGACTACGCGGCGGGCCACCCGAAGGCCGACTGCTCCGCCCACGATGCGCGGGCCTACATCGCCTGGCTGCGCGCCGAGGGCAGCGCGGATGAGCGGGCGTGGGTGGCCGTCGAGACCGTCCGCAGCGGCGCGCGGCGATGGGCGATCTCCCGGGGCCGGCCGGTGGTCCGCGTCGGTGGCCGCGTCTTCGGCGCGCGGTGACGCCGGCGCACCGAGCGCGCCCGCGATGTGTGACGTCGTGAGCACCGACCGATCCAGTACGCTATTGCAAAAAGAGTGTCATTACGGTTGGTCGAGGTGTTGAGCGTGTGGGACCGGGGAGTTCGCCCGATGGTGGTCATGGTGCTGGCGGTGCTGCTGGCCGGAGCCGGGCTGTGGTTCGCGGAGGCGAAGCTGCTGCAGAGCCGACCGGACATCGGCGGGCGCGCCGTCGCGGCACACGACCTGCCGCTGGGCAGCCTGGTCGGCCTCACCGTCTCGGAGGCCATGGATGTGATCGGCGCCCCGAGTGAGCACATCGCCGCGGAGCCACGGATCGTCCCGTTGAACGCCCGGACCCGGGTTGCGACGGCGCACATCTCCGCGGCGTGTTTCACGCCGCAGACCCGGCAACTGTCGATCGAGGTCGCCAACCGCGATCAGTTGTCCTCCGACGACTGGCGCAGCGCCAAGCGGGGTGACGCCCCGTACCGGGTCGACCGACTCCGGAAGGTGACCCGCTGCACCGTCACATCGCCGGTGGGCCTGGTCCCGATCAGCGCGTGACGCGCAGCCTCAGTTCTTGTGCAGGGCGGCGTTGAGCTCGACGCCCTCGCTCTTCCACGGCACCACCTCGACGGCGCCGGTCACCGAGTTCCGCCGGAACAGCAGGTTCGATCGTCCGGCCAGCTCGCGGGCCTTGATCTGGGTGCCGTCGGGGCCGGTGACCTTGGTGCCGGCGGTGAGGTAGAGCCCCGCCTCCAGCACGCAGTCGTCGCCGAGCGGGATGCCCAGGCCGGAGTTCGCGCCCAGCAGGCAGCGCTCACCGAGCTTGATGATCTCCTTGCCGCCACCGGACAGGGTGCCCATGGTGGAGGCGCCGCCGCCCACGTCGGAGTGATCGCCGATCACCACGCCCGCGGAGATGCGGCCCTCGACCATCGCGGTACCGAGCGTGCCGGCGTTGAAGTTCACGAAGCCCTCGTGCATCACGGTGGTGCCCTCGGCGAGGTGGGCGCCGAGCCGCACGCGGTCGGCGTCGCCGATGCGCACGCCGGTGGGCAACACGTAGTCCACCATGCGCGGGAACTTGTCCAGCGAGTACACGGTCACCTGGCCGCGCTTGCGCAGCGCCGCGCGCACCAGCTCGAACCCGGCGGGGGAGCACGGGCCGAAGTTCGTCCACACCACGTTCGCCAGCAGCCCGAACTGGCCGTCCAGGCTCAGCCCGTGCGGCTGCACGAGCCGGTGGCTCAGCAGGTGCAGGCGCAGGTACACGTCGTGGGCGTCGACCGGCGCGGCGGAGAGGTCGGCGATCGTGGTCTTCACGACGACCAGGCGTACCTTGCGATCGGCATCGGTTCCCGCGAGCGCGGTGAGCTCCGCGGGGGCGCCGGCGGGATCCTGTTCGGTCCCGGTCGTGCCCGCACCGTCGGTCAGCTCCGGCGCGGGGAACCAGGTGTCGAGCACCGTTCCGTCGTCGGTGATGGTGGCCAGTCCGTATGCAACAGCTCCGCGATTCGTCACCCGCTCAGCGTACTGGGAGGGGTCATCCGGGCGCGGCCCCAGGCGAGGCGCGCGAGCGTGCCGGGTGCCGACGGCGGCCTCGTGCTGCGAGATCGAGAAGTTCGGATACCGTGCGTTGAGTGACCACGACCCTCGACCCGGCCAAGCTCGCCAACCGCATCGACGACGCCGTCGACGATGGAGACCTCACCGAGGTCTCGTCGCTGATCGCACCGTTGAACTCGCATGATCTCGCCGATGTCCTGGAACGCCTGAACCGCAAGGACCGCGCCGTCGTCTTCCGGCTGCTCGCGAAGGACGAGGCGCTCTCCGTCTTCGAATCGCTCGATGCGCCGCTGCAGGGCGAGCTGATCCACGACCTCCAGGACGAGCAGGTCACCGGCCTGTTCGCCGAACTCGACCCGGACGACCGGGTGACGCTGCTCGACGAGCTCCCGGCCACCGTCGCCGCCCGGCTGCTGCAGGGCCTCCCCGAGAGCGAACACGCCGCCACCGCGGCGCTGCTCGGGTATCCGCAGGGTTCGGTCGGCCGCGAGATGACGCCCGAGTTCGTCTCGGTCCACCCCGAGGACACCGCCGAGCAGGCGCTGGCGGAGGTCCGGGCCCACATCGACGAGGTGGAGACCATCTACGGCATCCCCGTGGTGGGACCGGGCCGGATCCTGGTGGGCATCGTCGGGCTCCGCGGCCTGATGCGCAGCGCCCCCGAGACGCCGGTCCGCGACATCATGAACATCGCCGGCACCGCGAACGCCAGGGAGTCGGCCGAGGACGCCGCCCGACGGTGCGCCGAACAGCGCCTGCTGGTGATGCCCATCGTCGACGATGAGCACCGGCTGGTGGGCATCCTCACGGTCGACGACGCCCTGCGCATCCTCGAGGAGGCGGAGAGCGAGGACGCAGCGCGCCAGGGCGGTGTGGAGCCGCTGAACCGGCCGTACCTCTCGACTCCGGTGCGCACGCTGGTGCGTTCGCGCGTGGTGTGGCTGCTGGTGCTCGCGATCGGCGCGACGCTCACCGTGAAGGTGCTGTCGGTCTTCGAGGACAGCCTGCAGGAGATGGTGGTGCTCTCGCTGTTCGTGCCGCTCATCATCGGCACCGGCGGGAACACCGGCAACCAGGCCGCCACCACCGTGACCCGCGCGCTCGCCCTCGGCGACATCACCACCCGCGACGTGATGCGCGTGCTGGGCCGGGAGATCCGCGTGGGCGCCACCCTGGGCCTGATCCTCGGCGGCCTCGGCACCGTGATCGCCGGCGTGCTGTTCGGCACCGACGTGGGCCTGGTGATCGGCGCCACCCTGTTCGGCGTGTGCACCATGTCGGCCACCGTCGGCGGCCTCATGCCGATCGTCGCGAAATCGATCGGCGTCGACCCCGCGGTCTTCTCCAACCCGTTCATCAGCACCTTCGTCGATGCGACGGGCCTGATCCTGTACTTCCTCATCGCCAAGGCGATCCTCGGGATCTGAGCACTACCCTGAGGGGGTGACTCTCGAACTCGCCGCCGACCCGATCGACCTCACCGCCGCGCTGGTGGACATCCCCAGCGTCAGCCACGACGAGGAACGCATCGCGAACGAGGTGGAGGCAGCGCTGCGCGCGCTGGCGGGTTTCGAGGTGCTCCGCGTGGGCAACAACGTGCTGGCCCGCACCAATCGCGGACTGCCGCAACGGGTCATGTTGGCCGGGCACCTCGACACCGTGCCGATCGCCGATAACGTGCCCAGCCGCCTCGAGGGCGGCGTGCTGCACGGCTGCGGCACCGTGGACATGAAGAGCGGGGACGCCGTCTTCCTGCACCTGGCCGCCACGATGGCCGAACCGGCCTACGATCTGACGCTGATCTTCTACGAATGCGAGGAGATCTCCTCGGAGTTCAACGGCCTGGGCCGGATCGAGCGCGAACTGCCGCAGTGGCTGCAGGCCGATGTCGCGATCCTCGGCGAGCCCTCGGGTGGGCTCATCGAAGCGGGCTGCCAGGGCACCATCCGGCTGCGGATCAGCGCGTCCGGGACGCGTGCGCACAGTGCCCGGTCGTGGCTGGGCGACAACGCGATCCACAAGCTGGGCCCGCTCCTCACCGCCCTCCAGGGGTACACCGCGCGCACCGTCGACATCGACGGCTGCGAGTACCGCGAGGGGCTCTCGGCGGTGAAGATCTCCGGCGGTGTCGCGGGCAACGTGGTGCCCGACGAGGCCTTCGTCGACGTCAACTTCCGGTTCGCGCCGGACCGCACCGTCGACGAGGCGGTGGCGCACGTCCGTGAGGTGCTCGCCGCTCCCATCGCCGACGGCGGGCTCACCGTCGAGATCACCGACGCCGCGCCCGGCGCCCTGCCCGGTCTCGCGGCCCCCGCGGCGGCGAAGCTGGTCGCGGCGGCCGGCGGCCGGTTCCGCGCCAAGTACGGGTGGACCGATGTCTCGCGCTTCGCCGCGCTCGGGATTCCGGCGGTGAACTTCGGCCCGGGCGATCCGAACTACGCCCACAAGCGCGACGAACAGGTCGAGACGGCGCAGATCACCGAGGTGGCCGCCGTGCTGCGCGCCTTCCTCGCTGGGTAGGTTGTGCGTCATGGTCGCCGATAAGAAGCCCTCCGAGGAGCACTACCTGCGCTACCGCGGCCCCGTCCGGGTCCAGGGCGCCGCCGCCACCGAGTCATCGACCACCGATCAGCGTCTCCTCGAGAACGCGGACGACGCCGACTGGTTGCACCGCGACCCCTGGCGAGTGATGCGCATCCAGGCCGAGTTCGTCGAGGGCTTCGGGGCGCTCGCCGAACTGCCCACCGCCGTCACGGTCTTCGGGTCGGCGCGCACCAAGCGCGACTCCGCCGAATACGCGCTCGGCCGCGAGCTCGGTGCGGGTCTGGCGCGGGCCGGTTTCGCCGTGATCACCGGCGGCGGCCCCGGGGCGATGGAGGCCGCGAACCGCGGCGCCAAGGACGCCGACGGACTGTCCGTGGGCCTCGGCATCGAGCTGCCCTTCGAACAGGGCCTCAACGACTGGGTCGACCTCGGCATCAACTTCCGCTACTTCTTCGTGCGCAAGACGATGTTCGTGAAGTACTCGCAGGCCTTCGTGTGCCTGCCCGGCGGCTTCGGCACGCTGGACGAGCTGTTCGAGGCGCTCACCCTGGTGCAGACCCGGAAGGTGACGCGCTTCCCGATCGTGCTGCTGGGGTCGGCGTACTGGGGCGGCCTCGTCGACTGGATCCGTGGCACGCTCACCGACGAGGGCATGATCTCGCCGGGAGACGGCGAGCTGATCACCGTCACCGATTCGGTCGACGAGGCGATCGACATCATCGTGGCGGCCCACAAGGCGCTCGACGCCGAAACCCACGAGGAGAACCGCCTGTGACGGCCATCGCCGTGTTCTGCGCCTCACGCGCCGTCCCCGACGAGTACATCCGGCTGGCCCACGAGGTGGGAGCCGGCATCGCCGCCGGCGGCGACACCCTGGTGTGGGGCGGCGGCCACGTCTCGATGATGGGCGCCGTCGCGCACTCCGCCCGCGACGGCGGCGCACACACCCTCGGCGTGATCCCGACGGCGCTGGTCGACCGGGAGGTGGCCGACCACGGCGCCGACGAGCTGCTGGTGGTGGACACGATGCGCGAGCGCAAGCAGCTCATGGACGACAACGCCGAGGCCTTCCTGGTGCTCCCCGGCGGCGTGGGCACGCTGGAGGAGTTCTTCGAGGCGTGGACCGCGGGCTATTTGGCGATGCACGACAAGCCCGTGGTGGTGCTCGATCACGACGGTTTCTACGCCCCGCTGCTGGACTGGATCGACCAGCTCGCGGCGCGCGGATTCGTCGGTGACGCGGCCCTGGCCCGATTGCACCGTGCGACCGGCGTCACCGACGCGCTCGACGCCTGCCGGGGCCGGACAACCCCCGGGTAAGATCGCGGCCGTGAATTCCGCGCACAAGAACACCACCGTCGGACTGACCGATCTGGCCAAGGGCATCCGGCTGCTGGTGCCGGATCTGCCGCTCCTGGTCAAGGAGGGGCCGTCCATCCTGCTGCGGTCGCAGAACAGCAAGGAGACCATCGGCACGGTGTTCCAGAAGCGCGCCGCGAAGAACCCTTCGCGCGACTTCCTGCGGTTCCACGGCGAGGGCATCAGCTACGGCGAGGCCAACGCCACCGTGAACACCTACGCACGGGTGCTGCAGCAGCGCGGCGTCAAGGTGGGCGATGTGGTGGGCGTGGTCATGCACAACCACCCGCAGATGGTGCTGGTGATGCTGGCCATCGTGAAGGTGGGCGCCACCGCCGGCCTGGTGAACTACAACCAGCGCGGCTCCGTGCTGGCGCACAGCCTGAACATCCTGGACACCGGCACGATCGTCACCGACGAGGAGGACCTCGAGGCCTTCGACTCGCTGGACGCGGCGGATAAGCCGGCCGACGGGGTGCTGCTCACCGTCGAGGATCTCGCCAAGCAGGCCCGCGAGGTGCGCACGCAGGATCCGTCGGCCATCGAGAACCCCGCCGTCACCGCGACGCTGCCGGCGAGCACCCGCGCCTTCTACGTCTTCACCTCGGGCACCACCGGGATGCCCAAGGCGTCGATCATGACCCACTACCGCTGGCTCAAGGGCATGTCGGGCTTCGGTGCGACCGCCGTCCGGATGCGCGGCGACGACGTCATGTACTGCCCACTTCCGCTGTACCACAACAACGCTGCGCTCGTCGCCCTCGGCTCGGTGCTGGTCTCGGGTGCCACGCTGGCGGTGGGCCGCAAGTTCTCGGCGTCGAAGTTCTGGGACGAGGCCAACGAGAACTCGGCCACGATGTTCATCTACATCGGCGAGATCTGCCGGTACCTGCTCAACCAGCCGGCCAAGCCCAGCGACCGGTCGAACACCATCCGCGTCGCGGCCGGCAACGGCATGCGGCCCGAGATCTGGAGCGAGTTCCAGGAGCGCTTCGGCATCGAGCGGATCATGGAGTTCTACGCGGCCAGCGAGACCAACATCGCCTTCGTCAACGTCTTCAACATCGAGGGCACCGTGGGCCTGTGCCCACTGCCGCACGCCGTGGTCGAGTACGACATCGATACCGCCGGCCCGCTGCGCGACGCCAAGGGCCGGCTCACTCGGGTGAAGAAGGGCCAGAACGGCCTGCTGCTCACCAAGATCACCAAATCGGCGCCCTTCGACGGCTACACCGACGGTAAGGCCAACGACGCCAAGCTGATCCGCGACGGCTTCAAGGACGGCGACGTCTGGTTCAACACGGGCGACGTGGTCACCAACCAGGGCTTCGATCACATCGCCTTCGTCGATCGGCTCGGCGACACCTTCCGCTGGAAGGGCGAGAACGTGGCCACCACCGAGGTGGAGGGCGCGCTCGACGAGGCCGATCAGGTGGAGGGCGCCATCGTCTACGGCATCGCGATCCCCGGCGCCGACGGCAAGGCCGGCATGGCCGCGGTGAAGCTGGCGCAGGGCTGGGACTTCGACGGCGGTGTGCTCGCCACCGAACTGCGGGACCGGCTGCCCGGCTACGCGATTCCGCTCTACGTGCGGCTGGTGCCCAGCCTGGAGGTCACCTCGACGTTCAAGAGCCTCAAGGGTGATCTGCGCAAGGAGGGCTTCGCCGACACCGGCGACGATCCGCTGTACGTCTTCGTCGGCGGTGCGGACGGTTACGTGCCCGCCTACGACGGGTACGCGGACGACGTCGCGGCGGCCAAGGTTCCGGATCTGCGGAACTGACGTGGCCGCCCCGTCGGTGCGGCCCACGCTCTGCGGTCGCCCCGTGCCCACGGACCGGGCCCTGGTGATGGCGATCATCAATCGCACCCCGGATTCCTTCTACGACCGCGGCAGCTACTTCGCCGTGGACGCCGCGCTGGAGCGGGTGGACGCCGCCGTCGCCGAGGGCGCGGATGTGGTGGACGTGGGCGGGGTCAAGGCCGGCCCGGGACAGACGGTGGATGCGGCGGAGGAGATCGCGCGCACCGTCCCCTTCATCGCCCAGGTCCGCGAGCGGCATCCGGACCTGCTGATCAGCGTGGACACTTGGCGATCCGCGGTGGCCGAGGCGGCGGTGGACGCCGGTGCCGACCTCATCAACGACACCTGGGCGGGCGCCGATCGCGACCTGCCCCGAGTGGCCGCCGCGACGGGAGCGGGCCTGGTGTGTTCGCACACGGGCGGTGCCGTCCCGCGGTCGCGGCCCTATCGGGTCGGCTACCCCGATGTGGTGACCGAGGTGCGCGAGCATCTCGTCGCGGCGGCGGACGCGGCCTTCGCCGCCGGCGTGCGCGAGGACGGCATCGTGATCGATCCGACGCACGATTTCGGGAAGAACACGCACCACGGGCTCGCGCTGCTGCGACACCTGGACGGCCTCGTGGACACCGGCTGGCCGGTGCTGATGGCCTTGTCCAACAAGGACTTCATCGGCGAGACCCTGGACGCCGGACTGGAGGAGCGAGTGGCGGGCACGCTGGCCGCCACCGCGCTCGCGGCGCGCGACGGTGCCCGGATGTTCCGGGTGCATCAGGTGGCGGACACCCGCCGCGTGGTCGAGATGGTGGCCGCGATCGACGGCTCCCGTCCGCCTGCGCGCGTGGTGCGGGGTCTGGCGTGAGCGCCTCCGAGCGGATCGTCGAACAGCCCACCTGGACGATCGAGCAGCTGGTCGCGGCGAAGGCCGGGCGCACGGTCTCCGTGGTGCTGCCCGCGCTCAACGAGGAGGGCACCGTCGGGGATGTGGTGGCGACGATCGCCCCGCTCGTGGGCACCCTGGTCGACGAGCTGATCGTGCTGGACTCGGGGTCCACCGATGCGACCGCCGAACGCGCCCGGTCGGCCGGCGCCACGGTGATCTCGCGTGAGGACGCGGTACCCGGGCTGGCGCCGGTGGCGGGCAAGGGCGAGGCGCTGTGGCGCGGCGTGGCCGCGTCGTCGGGCGATGTGATCGCGTTCATCGACTCCGATCTGATCGAACCCGATCCGCAGTTCGTGCCGCGCCTGCTGGGGCCGCTGCTGTTCGGTACCGGCGTGCACCTGGTCAAGGCGTACTACCGGCGGCCGCTGCGGGTGTTCAAGGCCGGCGAGGACCCGACGGGCGGCGGCCGGGTGACCGAGTTGGTGGCCCGCCCGGTTCTCGCGGCCCTGCGACCGGAGCTGACCGAGATCATCCAGCCCCTGGGCGGCGAGTACGCGGGGACCCGCGAGTTCCTCGCCTCGGTGCCCTTCGCGCCCGGGTACGGCGTGGAGATCGGGCTGCTGCTCGATGCCCACGCCCGGTACGGCCTGGCAGGGATCGCCCAGGTGAACCTCTCGGTGCGCAAACACCGCAATCGCGATCTGCGCGATCTCGGCGTGATGAGCCGGCAGATCCTGGGAACGGCGTTGCGGCGCTGCGGCGTCGCCGATTCGGGGGTGGGGATCACGCAGTACCTGGTGCAGGCGGGTCCGGACGACCGCTTCACCGCCGTGACCACCGACGTCGATCTGGAGGACCGTCCGCCCGTCGACTCCCTCTGAGACCGATAGGAAACTACTTGACGAAGTGGAAAGTAGTTTCTACGGTTGAGTCATCTCGACGGAAGGTGGACCGATGGACGAGATCTCCGATCCGGCCTGCATGACGCCCGAGGAGGCGCGCCGCACGTTGGCCGTCGCCGATGAGGCGGGGGTGGCCACTACTGCGGACCGGGACCGGTTGGAACGCGGCCTGATCCGGATCGCGATGGCGGTGGGCGCGCTGATCCTCGCGCTGCGGCTCACGATCGGGAACCCCCGTGCACCGGAATGGTTGCAGCAGGGCGGTTTCGGGCTGGCGATGGCGCTGTACGTCCTGGCGATCGTCGCCGCTGTGGTCACGATGCGCCGCGCCAAGGCCGCTCCGCGCGGTTTCACCAGCCGGTACTCGGTGGGCCTGTTCGGAACGATGTTCCTCTACGTGGTCTACGTGATCGTGCAGGCCGGCATGGACGCGGTTCCGTTCCCGTGGGTGATCGTGGCCGCCGTTCTCACCATGACGCCCGCGCTGCTCGCGGCGCGCTCGATCTCGAGATTGCCGCTGCGGTGACGGCGGAGGGGGCGCACGCCCGGCACCGGCTCGACGACGTGATCCACGCGCCCGTGCGGTTCTCCATCGTCGCGGCGTTGTCGAAGGTGGAGAGCGCCGAATTCGCCGCCGTGCGCGATGCGGTCGAGCTCTCGGATTCGGTGCTCTCCAAGCAGGCGGCGCAGCTGGAGGCGGCGGGCTACGTGAAGATCAGGAAGGGTTACGTGGGCAAGCGTCCGCGTACCTGGCTCTCGCTGACCTCGCAGGGCCGCACGGCCTTCCGGAACCACCTCGCCGCGCTCCGGGATATCGCCGCGGGGTGAGCCCTCAGAGCGGGGTGAGCCCTCAGAGTGTCGCGAGATGGGCATCGAGGGCGGAGGCGCCCGCGACGAGCGCCCGGCCGCGGGCGGTGATCGCGGCCTGCCAGCCGTCCAGGGTGTCGCGCAGCGGCTCCACGCCGCCGGCCTCGCGGACCCGGCGGGTGAGGGTGGCGATGTGCGCGAGCGGGTAACCGCCGCGCCGCAACTGCTGCGCCATCCGGGCGTCGCGCAGGTCGGCAGGGGAGTACACGCGGTAGCCGGTCGCGCGGTCGCGGTCCGGCGCCACGATCCCCTCCCGCTCCCAGGTCCGCAGTGTCGCGGGGACCACGCCGATCATGCGGGCCACGTCTCCCACGAAGAGGTCGCCGCCCGAGGACGCGCCGCCGGCGGACGGTGCGAGCCCGGCGAGCGCGGCGCGCACCTGCCGCAAGGTGGCGCGATCACCCGAGAGCTCCTCGTGCGCCTCGTCGAGCAGCGCGAAGGCGCCCTCGAGATCGGCCCGGTTCGCTGCGCGGAGGATGGCAGCCGCGCGGGCGTGACCGCACCCCGGGATGAGCGCCAGGAAGGCGGCGAGCGCGGTGGCGTGCGCGGCCGCGTAGACGCGGTACCCCGCGGGTGTCCGCGCCGCGGTCGGCAGGACGCCCTGGTCCTCGTAGTTGCGCACCGCCTGCGTCGAGAGCCCGTGCTGCCGGGCGAGGTCGACGGGGCGCTGGCCTTGTTGAGGGTTAGGGTGCACGTTACTGGTCTTTTTCGGTGAAAGTTTCAATGGAGAGTTCAACGATACCGTTGAGGGAATGATTCTCCAGAACGTCGACATCATCTCCGTCATCGCCGATCGTCCGCGCCGGCCCCGACTGCTCGCTCTGGGCGAGCCCATGCACGGGTCCGAGGAGATCCTGCGCGCCCGCAACGCCGTCGTCCGCGACCTGGTGCTGCGCGGCGGTTATCGATCGATCGCCGTGGAATCCGACTTCCACCGTGCACCGCTGGTGAACGACTACATCCACGGTGCCGACATCGACGTCGAGCACGTCCTCGACGAGGGGCTCAGCCATCCGTACGTCCATCGGCTGGAGGCCGTGGGCGAACTCGTGCGGTGGCTCCGGGAGGTGAATCGCACCCTGGAGGAGCCCGTGCGCTTCTACGGCTTCGACGGGCCGATGGAGATGGCCGCTGCGCCCAGCCCCAGGTACCCGCTCCTGCGGGTCCACGCCGCTCTCGAGGCGATCGCGCACGGCGTCCCCGGCAGTGCCGGGCGGATCGAGGAGCTCATCGGCGACGAGGCCCGCTGGACCGAGGAGGCCGCGATGTACCACGCGGAGCGGTCGATCGGCGGGTCCGCCGAGGTGATGCGCCTGCGCCTGCTCGCCGACGACCTGTGCGCCGCCGTCGCCGCGGCGTCGCCCCTGCTCGCCGCGGACCCCGACCGATGGTGGTGGCTGCGCGCGGACCTGCGGACGGCCGTGGGCATGCTCCGCTACCACGCGGCGATGGCCACGGAGGGACTCGAGCGGCTCAGTCGGCTGATCGCCCAGCGCGACGCGATGATGGGCGATCACCTGGTGGCCATCGCCGACCGCGAGGCGGTCCGGGGCGGCACCGTCGTCCTGGCCCACAACCGCCACCTGCAGCGGGAGGCGAGCACGATGACGATGGGGCCGCACGAACTGTCGTGGTTCGGAGGGGGAGTGCAGGCGCAGGTGCGGCTCGGCGACGACTACCGCTTCATCGCGATGGGCGTCGGTACCGCGCCCGGACACGGTCTCGCGGTGCCGGAGCCGGGCACCGTCGAGGGGGAGCTGTACCGGGCGCAGCAGCCGAACGCCCAGCTCTACCGCGGCGCGGACCTGGCGGAGCGGCTCGCCGGATGCGCCACCCGGCTCGATCGCGATGCGCGCGGTGCGTATTTCCCGCTGGACGCCGCGCACCTGGCGGACGCCGACGGCGTGCTGTTCCTGCGGGAGGTTCGGGCATGATGGCCCCATGGTGATCCTGCTGTACGCCCTCGGCCTGCTGGCGGTGGGCGCCGTGCTGTTCGGTGTGGCCGCGCTGGTCTTCGGCCGCGGCGAGGAGACGCCGCCGCTGGAGACCGATGCGACGCCCACGGTGCTGCCCGCCGAGGACGTCGCGGGCGCGGACATCCGCGCCCTGCGATTCCAGCAGGTGGTACGGGGGTACAAGCCCCAGGAGGTCGATTGGGCGCTGGAGCGTCTGGCACGCGAGATCGATGTGCTGCGCGCACAACTGGCGGCCGAACGGGCCCCGGAGGTCACCGACGAGGAGGCCGCGGGGAGCACCGGCTAGGTGTGCAATACCTGCGTCCTGGACGATCGCCGCAGCGCACAAGCTAGAATGTACTGCGGACTCGCACCGGGTTAGCCCGGTCGGGTGAAGTATCTGAAGGGAGCAACGGATGGCGGCGATGAAGCCACGTACGGGGGACGGCCCCTTGGAGGCGACCAAGGAGGGACGCGGGATCGTAATGCGCGTACCTCTGGAGGGCGGGGGACGTCTGGTGGTGGAGCTCACCGCGGAGGAGGCCGCGGCTCTGGGCGAGGAGCTGCGCGGCGTCACTTCCTGACGCCGGCCGATCCATACGAAGCCGAAAAACTCTCCGGAAGATCCCGCGCGGGCGTACCGCGTGGGATCTTCTCGTTTCTCCCACCGGGGGTGATCCGTGGTCGACCTTCCGCCCGGCCTGACGGCCGTGCTGCCCGCACTGGCCTGCCCGCATTGCGGTCTCGGCCTCGACGCCGACGGCGGCACGCTGGTGTGCCCGCGCGGGCACACCTTCGACGTGGCCCGGCAGGGCTACGTGGCACTGCTGGGAGGCGGTGCGGCCAATCTCATCGCCGATGATGCGGACATGATCGCCGCCCGCGAACGGTTCTTCGCCACGGGGCACTACCGGCCTTTCCACGACGCCGTCGCCGCGGCCACCGCCGACCTGCCGGCCGAACTCGGTCCGATCCTCGACTGCGGGGCCGGCGAAGGTGAGTACCTCGCCCGCGCCGTGGACACGCGCGGCGGCACCGGAATCGGCCTCGATCTGTCCAAACCCGCAGCGCGCCGCACGGCGCGCCGCGGACCGTCGATCGGCTCCGTGGTCGCGAACGGCTGGGACCGGCTGCCCGTGGCCGACGGTGCCGTGGGCGCCGTCCTCTCGGTCTTCGCGCCGCGCAACGTCTCCGAGTTCGCGCGAGTGCTCGCACCGGGCGGCCGGTTCGTGGTGCTCACGCCCACGGCGCGACACCTCCGCGAGCTGGTGGGGCCGCTGGGCATGATCTCCGTGGAGGAGGGCAAGGTCGCGCGGCTCGACGGTGCGCTGCACGAGCGGTTCGATCTGGAGTCCCGCGCCAAGCACGAGTGGGTCATGGAACTGGACGCCGATGCCGCGGCGGATCTCGTGGCGATGGGGCCCAGTGCGCATCACGGTTCCGCGGCCGAGCGCGCCGCGGCCCTCGCGGCCCTCACGGCCGACGGTCCGGCCGAGGTCACCGCCTCGGGGACGGTGAGCGTCTACCGGCTGCGCTGAGACTCAGCGGGTCAGGCAGCAGTGCCGGTAGACGTCCAGCGTCTGCGCGGCGATCGATTCCCAGCTGAATTCGGCGATGGCCCGCTGCCGGCCGGCGGCGCCGAAGGCCGCGGCCCGGTCCGGCGCGGCGGCGAGGGCATTGACCGCGGCGGCGAGATCGGCCTCGAAGGCCGCGGTATCCGCCTCGTCGTAGTGCACCAGCGTGCCGGTCACGCCGTCGGCCACCACCTCCGGGATGCCGCCCACATCGGAGGCGACCACGGCGGTACCGCAGGCCATCGCCTCCAGGTTCACGATCCCGAGCGGCTCGTAGACCGAGGGGCACACGAAGACCGTGGCGGCGGAGAGGATCTCGCGCACCTGAGGGGTGGGCAGCATGTCCTGGATCCAGAAGACACCATCGCGCGAGTCGGCGAGTTCGGCCACCGCCGCAGCGGTCTCGGCGGCGATCTCGGGGGTGTCCGGTGCACCGGCGCAGAGCACCAGCTGCACCTCCGGGGCGAAGCCGTGCGCGGCGGCGACCAGGTGCCGTACGCCCTTCTGCCGGGTGATCCGGCCGACGAAGGCGACGATCGGCCGGTCCGGGTCCACGCCCCGCGCCGTGAGCGGTGATCCTTCGCCGAACGCCGGCACCGGGTGCCAGACCTCGGTGTCGATCCCGTTGCGCACCACGTGCACCCGGTCGGCGTCGAGCCGCGGGTACGCGTCGAGGACGTCGTCGGCCATGCCGCGGCTCACGGCGATCACGGCGTCGGCGTATTCGATCGCATTGCGCTCGGCCCAACTCGACAGGCGATAGCCGCCGCCCAACTGCTCGGCCTTCCACGGCCGCCGCGGCTCCAGCGAATGGGCCGTGAGCACGTGCGGCACCCCGTAGAGCTGCGCCGCGAGGTGTCCGGCGAGGCCGGTGTACCAGGTGTGGCTGTGCACCACGTCCGCACCCTGCGCGCGGTCCACCATGCGCAGATCGGTCGAGAACATCTGCAGCGCCGTGTTCGCGCCGGCGAGTGCGGGGTCCGGGTCCGAGACGGTCACGTCGTTCATCTCCGGGCGGGGCGCCCCCATGCAGTGCACGTCCACGGTGCACAGTTCGCGCAACCGGGCGACCAGCTCCGTGACGTGAACGCCCGCTCCGCCGTACACCTCCGGCGGATACTCCCTGGTCATCATCGCAACGCGCATGCGCCCACGGTAGAGGGTGCGGTGCGCGCGTGCAGCGGGTTCGTCGCACGCCCGGCCCGCTGTTCGCCTGGGCGTCGGCCTCCGGTCGTCTGCGGTTCGTCGTGTCCGCGTGGTGCTCGTCTCGAACGGCGCGGAACCCTGCACGGGGCCGCCCTGAGGCGATAGCGTGGCACCCGTGAGCAGACAGCCGCGTGTCCTCGGGATCGTCCTCGCCGGCGGTGAGGGAAAGCGCCTCTATCCGCTGACCGCGGACCGGGCGAAGCCGGCGGTGCCCTTCGGGGGCTCGTACCGGCTGATCGACTTCGTGCTGTCGAATCTGGTGAACGCCGGATATCAGCGCCTGTGCGTTCTCACCCAGTACAAATCGCATTCGCTCGACCGGCACATCAGCCAGACCTGGCGCATGTTCGGTTTCCGCGGCGAGTACATCACCCCGGTTCCGGCCCAGCAGCGCATGGGCAAGCGCTGGTTCACCGGCAGCGCGGACGCGATCTACCAGTCGATGAATCTGATCACCGACGACGATCCGGATTACATCGTGGTCTTCGGTGCTGACCACGTGTACCGGATGGATCCGTCGCAGATGGTGCAGGCGCACATCGAATCCGGGGCCGGCGTCACCGTGGCCGGGATCCGGGTGCCGCGCGCGGAGGCGAAGGCCTTCGGCTGCATCGAGGCCGACGATTCGGGCCGGATCACCCAGTTCCTGGAGAAGCCGGCCGATCCGCCCGGTACGCCGGACGATCCGGACGTGACCTTCGCGTCGATGGGCAACTACGTCTTCAGCCGCCAGGCCCTCGTGGACGCGATCATCGCGGACGCGGAGAACGCCGATTCGGATCACGATATGGGCGGCGACATCATCCCCGCCTTCGTCGCCGCGGGCGAGGCCGCGGTGTACGACTTCAGCGACAACAAGGTTCCCGGCGCCACGGAGCGCGATGCGGGCTACTGGCGCGACGTGGGCACGATCGACGCCTTCTACGACGCGCACATGGACCTGGTCTCGGTGTACCCGATCTTCAACCTCTACAACCGGCAGTGGCCGATCCGCTGCGAGAACGACAACCTGCCGCCCGCCAAGTTCGCGCGCGGCGGCCTGGCACAGGAGTCCATGGTGGGGGCGGGCAGCATCATCTCCGGTGCCACGGTGCGCAATTCGGTGATCGGTGCGAACGTCACGATCGGCGACGGTGCCACCGTCGAGGGATCGGTGCTCATGCCCGGCGTCCGGATCGAGCCGGGTGCCGTGGTGCGCAAGGCGATCCTGGACAAGAACGTGGTGGTGGGCCGCGGGGAGATCCTCGGGGTGAACCTCGACCGCGAACGCGAGCGCTTCGACGTCTCGGCCGGTGGTGTGGTCACCGTGGGCAAGGGCATCCGGATCGGTTGATCCCGCCGGGCGGCCGCCCGTCAGCGCAGCGCGCCGTCTCAGCGCAGCGCGTCGGCCGCGATGTCGATCAGCGGTGGGAGCCACTGATCGGCGCTGCGGCCGACCAGGCGGAGCACCAGCGGTGCGAAGCCCTCGCCCGCGGCGTACACGCCGAACTCCGCGGGGTCCACGGCGCGGACGAAGTCCGTATCGGCGGGGATCAGTGCGAACCGTCGTTTGCGCCCGAGCATCAACAGCATTCCCGACAGGTCCGAGTACGAGGGCGAGGCGTCGATCCGGATATCGGCCGCGCGCAGCGGCGCCCGGTCGGCATCCGAACGCAGGATCCAGTGCGCCGGCCCGCCGACCAGGGTGAAGCCCGCGAGGTTCGACGGTGTCAGGACCGTACCGGCCGGGAAGTGCTCGGCGGAGCAGATCACGGCGAGCGGCTCGGTACCGAGGATCGTCTCGGTGAGGTCGGGGTGCGTGGGCGGGACGCGGCTCAGTGCGAGATCGATCGCACCGTCGAGCAGGGCGCGGGCGGCCTCGCGAGAGGCGACCTGGCAGACCTCGATGTCGAAGCCGGGTGACGACAGGTCGAGCAGCGCGCCGATCCGGCGGCGATGGCCGGTGCCGAGCACATCCGGCACAGCGAACCGCAGGTGCCGGCGGCCCTGGTCGTCGCGGACGGTCGCGGGGATGCGGTCCATATCGGCCACGACGCGTTCGGCGAGGGGGAGCAGTCGTTCCCCGGCGGCGGTGAGGTGCGTGTGGTGGGTCGACCGGTCGAAGAGGGGGACACCCAGTTCGCCCTCGAGGGCCTTGATCCGCTGCGAGAGCGGCGGCACGGACATGTGCAGGGACTGCGCCGCGCGGGTGAAGTTCAGCTCGCGCGCGACGGCGAGGAAGTATCGCAGGTGCCTGACGTCCACCCTGCTTTTATCGCATCGATAACACCGGGTTCGCAACCTTGGTCATTCCGTGAGCACATCTAAGTAACTAGGCTGGGTGCAGACGGAAGGAAGAGGTGGATGCCATGGACGAGGCGCAGGTACGTGGACAGGTGGAGTTGGGCGGCGCGGCGACGGGGCCGCTCGCCGGAGTGACGATCGTGGATCTGTCGACCGTGGTCATGGGACCGATGGCGACGCAGATCCTGGGAGATATGGGTGCCGATGTGGTGCGCATCGAACCGCCCTTCGACACCGCCCGCACCGCGCCGGCCAACATCGGCCGGTCGCCCGGTATGGCGCCGCTGTATCTGCAGGTGAACCGGAACAAGCGCAGCGTGGCCCTGAACCTGAAGACGCGCGAGGGGCACCGGGACCTCCTCGACCTGCTGGACGACGCCGACGTGCTCGTGACGAACATGCGTCTCGGCGCACAGGAACGGCTCGGCATCGCCTACGAGCAGATCCGCGAGCGTTTCCCGCGCCTGATCTTCGCCCACGCCCAGGGCTTCAACGCGGCCTCGAAGGAGAGCGGGCGCCCCGCCTACGACGAGGTGGTCCAGGCCGTGTCCGGCCTCGTCGACCTGCAACGCCGGGCGGCCGGTTCGCTCCAGTTCGTCCCCACCTACATCGCCGACAAGACCGCCTCGCTGTACCTCCTGAGCGGGATCCTGGGCGCGCTGTACGAGCGGGAGCGCACCGGTGCGGGACAACGTGTCTCCCTCGCCATGGCGGACGCGATGATCGCCGTGAACACGGTGGAGCATCTGGCCGGCGAGGTCTTCGTCCCCGCGGAGGGCGACGTCGGCAATCCGCTGAGCCTGGCGCCGACCCACGCGGCGATGCGCACCGCCGACGGGGGCGCCATCGCCGCCGTCCCGTACACCAACGAGGCCGTCCGCGCACTGCTCGTCGCGGTGGGTGAGGACGAACTGGCCGCCGATCCGCGCTGGCAGGATCCGGTGATCGACCGACCCTTCTTCACCGCCGGTGTGCAGCGGGTGCTGGACACCTCCGATCGCCTCACCACGGCGCAGTGGGAGGCGTACCTCACCGAGAACGACATGCCGTACGGCCTCGTCGTCGACATCGCCGATCTGCCCGACGATCCGTACGTCCGCGAGATCGGCCTGATCACCGAGGTTGACCACCCGACCGAGGGGCGGATCCGTCTCGCCCGCAACCCGATCGAGTACTCACGCACACCCGTCAACATCCGTAGCCTGCCCGAGCGGGCGGGCGGCAGCACCGAGAGCGTCCTGGCGGCGGCCCGCCGGGCGGCAGGAAAGGGAGAGAACTGATGCCCGTCGTCACCATCATCGGAGCCGGGGTGATCGGCGTGTCCTGGGCGCGCCTGTTCGCCGATGCGGGCTGGGAGGTGCGCGTGAGCGATCCGCGGCCCGATCTCGTCGACGTGCTCGACGGCGTCGCGGCGACCGCCGTGCCCGACCTCGCCACCGCCCTCGACGGCGCCGACTACGTGCAGGAGGCCGGCCCCGAGCGCATCGACCTCAAGCGGGAGCTGTTCCGCACCGCGGCCGCGCACACGCGCGACGGTGTCGTGCTCGCCTCGTCCTCGTCGTCGCTGCTGCCCTCGGAATTCGCCGCCGGCAACCCCGCTGCCGACCGCATCGTGATCGGGCACCCGTTCAACCCGCCGGAGCTCATGCCGCTGGTCGAGGTGGTGCCGTCGCCGCAGACCTCCAGCGACACGGTGGAGCGTGCGATCGCGGTGTACCGCGAGCTCGGCAAGCTGCCGATCCGGCTCAACAAGGAGATCCCCGGCTTCGTCGGAAACCGTCTGCAGCGGGTGTTCAACCAGCAGGCCACCTATCTGGTCCAAGAGGGTGTGATCGATCCCGCCGAACTCGACGCGCTCGTGCGTGCCTCGCTCGGCCTGCGCTGGGCGACCATCGGGCCCTTCGAGTCCAACCATCTCGGCGGCGGCCCGGGCGGAATCCGGCACCTCGCCGCACACGTCGGATCGCAGATGACCTTCGACATCGGTGCCCCCGATCCCGCCCGCGCGGGCGAGGTGTACGACGCCGTCGAGGCCGCCTACGGCACGGGTGAGGACGCCTACGAACGGCTTTCGGAGCAGCGGGACCGGCGTACCCGCGCCATCCTCGGCGCCCTCGCCGAAGCCGACGGCTCCGAGAAGACACGCAACAACTGATACCGCGCGGCTCACGGCCGCCGGTCCTGCGTAAGGAGAACACCATGACAGCACTGCTCGCACTGCTGATCCAGGAGAACGCGATCGTCCGCATCGACGTGGAGTCCGGTGCCGTGGAGCACCTCACCCGCGACGCGGGCGACGCCCCGGACGGCATCGCCGTGGTGGGCGACACCGTGTGCTGGACCACGATGGGCGTGCCCACGGCGACGGCCGAAGCGGAGCCCGACTTCTCGGCCCGCAACGGCGGTGTCCGCTCCGTCCGGATGGACGGCTCCGAGGCCCGGTACGTGGTGTCGCAGGGCGACATCACCACCGGGAAGCAACTGATCGCCGACGGCGACCGCCTGTACTGGTCCGATCGCGAGGGTCGTCGGGTGTCCAGCTGCCGGTTC
The DNA here is from genome assembly GCF_039525985.1 of Tsukamurella strandjordii. Taxonomy (NCBI): domain Bacteria; kingdom Bacillati; phylum Actinomycetota; class Actinomycetes; order Mycobacteriales; family Tsukamurellaceae; genus Tsukamurella; species Tsukamurella strandjordii. The sequence goes on from NZ_BAAAII010000012.1 coordinate 115,957, forward strand.
GACGGCACCGACCGGGTCGATCTGGTGATCAACCAGGAGCCGGGCATCGAGAACGAATGCGTCGGAGTCGCTGTGGATTCGGCGGGCGGGTGGCTGTACTGGACGCAGAAGGGTCCGGCGAAGGGTGGGCGCGGCCGCATCCTGCGCGCTCCCCTCGACGGGACGCCCGGGCAGCGCTCCGACGTCGAAACCCTCTGGGACGGGCTGCCGGAACCCATCGACCTCGAACTCGCCGATGGATACCTCTACTGGACCGACCGCGGCGCGGAACCCTCCGGCAACACCCTCAACCGTGCACCGATCCCGGCGCCCGGCACCGCCGGTGGGACTCCGGAGATCCTCGCCCGCGGTTTCCACGAGGCGATCGGCCTGGCCGTCGACACCGACGGCGGACTGGTCTACGTCTCCGATCTGGGCGGCCAGATCCGCGCCGTGCCGCTTCCCGGGCACGACGGTGCCGAGCGCACCATCGCCACGCTCGGCACGCCGGTCACCGGGATCGCGCTGCTCTGATCACCTGCTCGTACCGTTGCGAGCGTCAGCCGTCCGCCAGTCCCGGGCGGCGGGGCCAGTCCCAGTGAACGGTCTCGAGGTCCTGGTGGGCTTCGACAGCCGCGATGAGTTCCGGACTGCCGCTGACCTCGGTTCCCCACAGGTCGTAGTCGGTGTAGACGAACCACGACCTGCCGATGGGCCAGAAATTGGAGGGCGAGAATCCGCTGAAGGTTCGACCCCGAGGGTCTTCGACCACTCCGCCGGTGGCGGCGACCAGTTCCGGGATCTCGGACAGGCGGCAGCGCCACAGTCCGGATTCGGAGCCCTCGTTCAGCAGCGGTCCGCCGCCGAAGTAGGCGAAACACTCTGTGGTGCTTCCGTCGGGACTGACGGAGGCGATGGCGGCGAGGAGTCCGTCCAAGCTCTCGTGATCGAGGGATCCCTCGCACGGCGGTGCGATCGAGGGCGGAAATCCGAAGCCGCCGGGAAACCAGTGCGCGCACGGCGGGTATCTGCGACCCTCGCCGAAGCCGGCGCCGATGTAGTCGCTCCACCGTATGCGTTGCCACGCCTCCGGGCGTGACGTCATTCCCAGTTCGACACCGTTCACCAGTCCGGGGCTCACGCCACCGAACGAGATCGATGATCGTCGTTCCGCGCGATCGTCCTGCGTGGGCGAGGGGTTCGAGTACATCGCATTCAGTACCCAGGTGGCCGCATCCCACCCCGATCGGTAGTAGCCGCACCATCCGTTGTCGTCCTCCGCACCGAGCCAGGCGAGCTCGGCGGGATCGTCGACGCGGCGGGGCGGCACCGTCACCCTCGCGCGAGGGCGGCGCGCACCTGGTGGGCCACGGTGGTCCGCTCCGCGGACTCGGGCAGCGCATCGACGGGCCACCACTGCAGGTCGTTCGATTCCTCGCTGATCGCGAGGTCCGGAGTGCCCGCGCCCCGCGCGATGGCGCGGAACCGCAGATCGAGGTGCCGCGTCGGAACGCCGAGAGAGCACCGGATCGGGTGCGTGTGCAGGGTGAGCAGGTCGTCCTCGACCGCGATCTCGGCCAGGCCCGATTCTTCGAGGCCCTCCCGCAGTGCCGCGGCGGGGAGCGAGACGTCCGGCTCTTCGCAGTGGCCACCGAGCTGGAGCCACTCTCCGACCCGCGGGTGGTGCGTGAGCACCACGTGCGTGCGCGCCTCGTTGAGGATCACCACGGAGGCCGTGATGTGGCCGGGCACGTTCGCCCGGGCACAACCGTTCGGCTGCGCGTCCAGGAAGGCGAGCATGGTGTGCCGCAAGGCATCGTCGGCATCGGTGCGGGCGTCGAAACGAGCGAGCGCATCGACGGCCGAGGCGTGCAGCGAGGCGAACGACATCGGGTCTACCTTTCGATCAGCATGTCGCCGGGCGGAAGCGGCTCGCGCGGGGTCGCGGGCTCCGTCGGGTACCCGACGGCCACCGCTCCGGCGGGCCGGTAATCCTCCGGCAGGTCGAGGATCGCGCGCACGGTCTCAGCGGCGAAGATCGTGGAACCCACCCAGCAGCTGCCGATCCCGCGGACCGCGAGGGCGACGAGCAAGGACTGCACGGCGGCGCCGACGGCCACCGTGAACATCGTCTCCTCGGCCGCGGTGCGGCGAGCGTCCGGGTAATCGTGGGCGCCATCGGGAACCATGAAAGGCAGGATGAGTTCCGGTGCATCGTAGAGCAACTGGCCACGCTGCACGCGCTTCGCAACCGACTCCGCCGATCGGCCGTCGCCACTGAGATCCGCGGACCACGCGTCCTTCATCGCGTCCAGCAGCGCCACCCGCCGGGCACGATCGCGCACCCACACGAACCGCACCGGATGCGTGTGGTGCGGCGCGGGGGCGGTGAGCGCCTCGGCCACGGCGGCGCGCACCTCGTCCTCGGGCACGGGTTCCTCGGCGAAGGTGCGCACCGAGCGGCGCAGCAGTAGCGCCTGCCGTCGGGCGGCCTCCACTCCGGTGTGGAACAGATCGTCCTCACCCGGCCGCACCAGGCCACGGGCGTCCGCCAGCGGCGAACCGGGTGCGGGGGAGCGGGTCTCGAATCCCCGCACCACGGCCACCGGCACTCCGCCCAGCTTGCCCTTCACCAGATCGGCCGCCGCAGCGAGCTCATCGGCCACCGCGATCTCGGTGACCACCAGATCGTTGCCGTAGGAGTCCACGGCGCCGGCGTATCCGTGCAGCACCTCCATGCCGGCGGCGCCGATCGCGGCGTCCGTCTGCCCGGTGCGCCAGGCGCGCCCCATGGTGTCGGTCACCAGGACGGCCACGTCCACGCCGAGGCGTTCGCGCAGGCCGGACCGCACCGCGGCGGCGCTACCGTCGGGATCTTCGGGCAGCAGGGCGACGGTGTCGGAGGCCACGTTGGAGGCGTCCACCCCGGACGCCGCCTGCACCACGCCGAGTTTGTTCTCCGTGATCCACGTGCGGCCCTTCGTGGCCAGCACACGCACGGCCTCGTCGGCGATCAGGCGGCGCCGGAAGGCGTCCCGTTCCTCGGGGTCCGACGGCGCGGGCAGCACCCGGCCCTCGGCCTTGGAGAAGATCTTGGAGGTGATCACCACGACGTCACCGTCGGCGAGCCACGGTGCGGCGTCGGCGATCACCCGGGAGACGTCGTCGCCCAGCACCACCTCGCCGATCCCGAAGACGGGCAGGATCTCCAGCGATGCCGCGCCGTGGTCGCGTTCCGGGCGCGTCACAGGCCGACCAGTTCGAGTCCGGCGTTGATCATCGCCGAGGTCGCCTGCGGAGAGCTCATGAGCAGCGGTATCGCCGCCACCGGAAGGCCGTCGATCGCGACACCGGAATCCTCCTCCGCGACCAGCCACCCGTCCAGGATGCCGTTGCCGCTGCGGGCCCCGAAGTGCTCACCGATGGCCTGCGCGCTGGTCTCGATGCCCAGCACCTCCAGGCAGCGGTCGGCCATCCCGCGCAGCGGGGCGCCGCCGATCACGGGGGAGACACCCACGACCTTGGCCTTCGTGGTGCGCAGCGCCGCGCGGACGCCGCCCACGGACAGAATCGCGCCGATCGAGACGATCGGGTTCGACGGGGCGAGGAAGACCACATCGGCGTCCTCGATCGCGGCGACCGCAGCCTTGGTGGCCTGCGCCTTCCCGCCCGCCGGCGCACCGTCGCCTCCACCGACCTGAGCGAAGCCGAAGGTCTCGATGTTCGCGCGGTACCGGACCCACCACTCCTGGAAGTGGATGGCGCGCCGCGCACCGTCGTCGGAGTCCGGATCGGCGATCACCACATGGGTCTCGTGCCGCGAGTCGGTGACCGGCAGCAGCCGGACGCCGGGCTGCCACCGATTGCAGAGCGCGGCGGTCACCTCGGTGAGGGGATAGCCGGCCGCGAGCATCTGGGTGCGGATGAGATGGGTGGCCAGATCGCGGTCTCCCAGTCCGAACCAGTCGGGATCCGCGCCGTACTTGGCCAGCTCCTCCTTGGCGTTCCAGGTCTCGTTCTTGTGCCCCCAGCCGCGCTCGGTATCGATCCCGTCGCCGAGGGTGTACATGCAGGTATCGAGGTCGGGACAGATCCGGACACCGTGCATCCAGGCGTCGTCACCCACGTTCACCACCGCGGTGACGGAGTGCTCCGAGGTCCCGCCGTCGTCGTTTCCGGGAAACGGGGTGGTCCCGAACCGTTCGCGCGCACCCTGGAGGAATCGCGCCCCGCCGACACCGCCCACCAGCACCGTCACCTTCACCGCACCGAGGGTAGCCCCCGCCTGCATGTGACGCGGATTACATCTCTACCTCGTGTCGAGGTCTCGTTTCCGGGTTCGCGGGTGGTATTAGCTAATTTCCGGGTTCAGCTTGACGTGGCGCTCTTGCGCGTGTGTAATCACAACAGTGTCATTCAGTGCTGCGGGATCATCAGCGGCGGACACGAGAAGAACCGAAACATCAACGAACACCACGAAAGCAACGAGGGAGGCGGGCCGATGACGATCGACGCTCATCGTGAACCGTTCGGAAGCTTCTCCGGTGGGTCCGGCCGCGCGCATCTTTCTCTGGTGCCCACGGGTTTCGAGGAACTCTACGAGGCGATCGAGGATCAGTGGCAGGACCGCGCCCTGTGCGCGCAGACCGATCCCGAGGCCTTCTTCCCCGAGAAGGGCGGCTCGACCCGCGAGGCCAAGCGCATCTGCCTGGGCTGCGAGGTGCGTAACGAATGCCTCGAGTACGCCCTCGCGAAGGACGAGCGCTTCGGTATCTGGGGCGGCCTCTCCGAGCGCGAACGCCGCAAGCTCAAGCGCGGCATCATCTGACGTAACCCGTTCGGCCGGCCCGCTACATCGAGTCGGGGCCGGCGAGCAGGGTCTCTTCCGTGACCCCGAGGTAATCGCTGATCTGGTGCACCAGGATCGCGAGGATCTCCTCGAGCAGATCAGAATCAGTCTTCGCCCGCCGTTGCAATGGCCGGCGGAACAGGATCAAGCGCGCACGAGTGTGATTGCCGCGCCGATCGATCCCCGCCGGAACCAGCCGCGCGAGCGGAATCGGCCCATCGGCCTCCACCTCATCGGGCCACGACACCGAGTCCGGATCCTTCGGCAGGATGCCCGGCACATCGTCGACCGCGATATCGAGATCCGCCAGCCGGTCGTGCCAGAGACCATCGATCTCCGCATAGGCGTCGAGAACGATCTCATCGAAGTCCTGCGCCTTGGTGCGGTAGGCGGGAAGGCCGCGCGGGACCAACGGCGCCCGCAGTCCGTGATCGCGGCGATCCCTCGCGACGCGCTGCCGCAATCGTGCGCGCCGGTCCACCCGTGCTCTCATTCTCGGCTCAGTGTAGGCCCGGACCGCCGGTCGCGACGGCCGGCCGCCGTCCCGCGGTGTGTCGGGGCGCGCCGGTACCGGGCCAGGCGCTAATCTTCTTGACGTGAACTCCGTCCGTCAGTGCTGCCGTCCCGGCTGCAGGAACCTCGCCGTGGCGACGCTGACGTTCGACTACCGGCAGTCGATCGCGGTGCTGGGCCCGCTGGGGACCACCAGCGAGCCGCACGCCTGGGACCTCTGTGACTTCCACGCCGGCCGGATGACCGCGCCCCGTGGATGGGAGATGCTGCGCAACCTCCCTGCGTACAGCGTCGCCTCCGTCGGCGGTGCCGCGCTCGACGACGATCTCACCGCCCTGGCCGACACCGTCCGCGAGGGTGCGCCGCGCCCCGTCGGCGACGGTCCCGCCGGCGACACGCCCGTACGGTCCCTGCCGCCGATCGGGGCCATGCGCCCGGTGCACGACGGCCTCGGCGGACCCCAGGTCACGCCGTCCGTGCAGGGCTCCGCCGGTGCGCCGAAGCACGCCGCGCGTCCCGGTCGTCGGGGCCATCTGCGGGTGCTGCCCGATCCCGTCGACTAGGCCCGTCCGGCGGATCGCCGCTCGCGGCCGGGGGAACCGATAGGGTGAAGCGTTCGCGCTGGCGCCGCCGTGGTGCCCGCGCGCGATCTATGAGGAGGATCGAGGGCGTGGTGCGACCGCTGGAGTCGGTACAGGCTGTGATCAAGGCGTACGACGTGCGCGGACTGGTCGGCGAGCAGATCGACGAGGACTTCGTCCGAGACGTGGGGGCGGCGTTCGGAGCCCTGATGCGGGGCGAGGGCGCCACCGACATCGTGGTGGGGCACGATATGCGCGATTCGTCGCCGTCGCTGTCCGCCGCGTTCGCCGAGGGCGCCGTCGCCCAGGGCGTGAACGCCACGCTCATCGGCCTGGCCTCCACCGACGAGCTGTACTTCGCCTCCGGCCTGCTGGACTGCCCCGGCGCGATGTTCACCGCCTCGCACAATCCCGCCGCCTACAACGGCATCAAGCTGTGCCGCGCCGGCGCCAAGCCCGTGGGCCAGGATTCCGGCCTGCGGGAGATCACCGAGCAGGTGGCCGAGGGCGTTCCGGACTACGACGGTGCGGCCGGCCGGATCAGCGAGCGCGATGTGCTCGAGGAGTACGGCCAGTACCTGCGCACGCTGGTCGATCTCTCCGGCTCGCGGCCGCTGCGCGTCGCGGTCGACGCCGGCAACGGCATGGGCGGGTTCACCGTGCCGTCGGTGCTCGGCCCCGTCGAAGCCCTGGACGTGCGCCCCTTGTTCTTCGAGCTCGACGGCACCTTCCCCAACCACGAGGCCAATCCGCTGGACCCGAAGAACCTCGTGGACCTGCAGAAGTTCGTGGTGGAACAGGGCGCCGATATCGGCCTGGCCTTCGACGGCGACGCCGACCGCTGCTTCGTGGTGGACGAGAAGGGTGAGCCCGTCTCGCCGTCCGCGGTGACCGCTCTGGTCGCGGAGCGCGAACTCGCGAAGAACCCCGGCGCCACCGTGATTCACAACCTGATCACCAGCAAGGCCGTGCCCGAGATCATCGCCGAGAACGGCGGCACCGCGGTGCGCACCCGCGTGGGGCACTCGTTCATCAAGGCGCAGATGGCCGAGACCGGCGCCGTCTTCGGCGGTGAGCACTCCGCGCACTACTACTTCCGCGAGTTCTGGGGCGCCGACTCCGGCATGCTGGCCGCCATGCACGTGCTGGCCGCGCTCGGCGAGCAGCCCGCGCCGCTCTCGGAGTTGATGGGCGTCTACGACCGATACGCCGCCTCCGGCGAGATCAATTCGACCGTGGCCGATCAGGGCGAGCGCACCCGTGCCGTTCTGGACGCCTTCGGCGACGAGATCGAGAGCACGGATGAACTGGACGGCGTGACGGTACAGTTGGATTCGGGTGCCTGGTTCAACCTTCGCGCGTCCAACACCGAGCCGCTGCTGCGGCTCAACGTGGAGGCCGCAACGCCCGACGAGGTGCGGGCGCTGACCGAGCGCATCCTGGCGATTGTGCGCGCTTGATCGGAGGGAACCGCGTGTTGACTCCGAACGGGCGAGGACGGAGGAGACCGTGACCGAGGTGGCCGATCTCGATGACCCCGCTGGACTGATCGCCGCCGACGTCGGCGGGCACCTGCGGTCGGCGGCACTCGCCGGGGCCCAGGTGCGAGCGGTCGCGTCGCTCGTCGACGACGGTGCTCTCGCCCCGCTCGACGGACTCGCCCCCCGCGCCGTCGTGGTCGTGTGCGGCGCCGGTCCGGCTGCCGCTGCTGCCGGCTTCGTCGAAGCCCTCACCGCAGGCAAGCTCGACGTCCCCCTGGTCCGGTCCACCGAGCTGCCGCCCTGGGTGGGCGCGCTCGACGTGGTGGTCGTCTGCGGATTCGACGCCGGCGATCTGGTCCTCGCGCGGGCCGTGGCCGTCGCCGCCCGTCGCGGTGCCACCGTGGTCGTCGCCGTGCCCATGGAGGGCCCGGTCGCGGAGGCGGCCGCCGGACGGGCGATCGACCTCGCACCGCGCCTGCGCGTCCCCGAACGCTTCGGATTCGTCGGCGTGGCAGCGGCGCTGCTGGCCGTGATCGGCCGCCTCAGCGGTACCGACCGCGACGCGGAGCCCGGGCACGGATACCTGTTCACATTGGCCGATGCGCTCGACGAGGAGGCCCTGCGCGGGCATCCCGACCGCGGGCTCGAGACCAACCCCGCCAAACAGCTGGCGGCCCGCCTCGCCGGCCGTCGCGTGGCCCTCACCGCGGACACGGCCTCCGGGCTGGCCATCGCCGAACACGCCGCGTCGCAGGCGCTCACGCTCGGCGGACAGGTGGTCGCGGCCGTCGGTCTCGCCGACGTCGAGTTGGCCACGCCGGAGTTGGCCGCGGCACCGTCGGGCGGCGCACTCGGCGCGAGCGCGGCCGACCCGCTGTTCCACGACCCGTTCCTGGACGGTCCGGCGGCCCAGGTACCGCTGCGCGTCATGGTCCTGACGGTGCGCGATCGCGCGTCGCAGGTGGGGGCGCGGATGCGTGCCCTGCCCGATATGGAACTGCTGGCGATCGACGAGGACGCGTCGGACGACGGTGAGCGGTCGCCGCGCGTGGACGCGACGGACCTCCTTTCGCTGGCAGTACGGTTCGATCTCGCGTCGGTGTACCGGCGCCTGACCGGGGAGGCGTGATGCAGCGGATCGAGGGTGTGATCCGTCCGTACGCGTGGGGTTCGCGCACGGTCTTGGCGGCGATGCAGGGGCGGCCCGTACCGTCCAACCATCCCGAGGCCGAACTGTGGTTCGGCGCGCATCCGGCCGACCCCGCGCGGCTGGCCGATGGCAGCGATCTGCTCGGCGTGATCTCCGCGGACCCCGAGTCCGAGCTCGGAGGAGCCTGCCGTGCCGAGTTCGGCGACACCCTGCCCTATCTGGTGAAGGTGCTGGCCGCCGACGAGCCGCTGTCCCTGCAGGCCCACCCCTCGCAGGAGCAGGCGCAGGACGGGTTCGCACGGGAGAACGCCGCGGGTATCCCGCTCGACGATCCGGAACGCAACTACCGCGATCCCTTCCACAAGCCCGAGGTCGTGGTGGCGCTCAGCCGATTCGAGGCGCTGGCGGGCTTCCGCGATCCCGCCGCCACGATGGAACTGCTGCGCGCCCTCGCGGTCCCGGAACTGGACACGTACCTGGGACTGCTCTCGGGCCAACCCGATTCGCAGGGCCTGCGCGCGCTGGTGACCACCTGGATCACCCTGCCTCAGCCGGCGCTCGCGACGCTGGTCCCGGCCGTGCTCGACGGCTGCGTGCGGTACCTCGAATCGGGGGCGGAGCGCTTCCGCGGAGAGGCCAAGCTGGCGCTCACGCTGGGGGAGCGGTACCCGGACGATGCGGGTGTGCTGGCCTCGTTGCTGCTGAACCGGGTGGTGCTGCAACCGGGCGAGGCGCTGTACCTCGCGGCGGGAAACCTGCACGCCTACATCAGCGGTGCCGCCGTGGAGGTGATGGCGAACTCCGACAACGTGCTCCGCGGCGGGCTCACGCCGAAGCACGTGGACGTCCCCGAACTTCTGCGCGTGCTGGACTTCGCGCCGTGCGATCCGTCGGAGCTCGCGCCCGGTACGTCGACGGTGGGAACAGAAGTCGTCTTCGGTACGCCCGCACCGGAATTCCGGTTGTCGCGGGTCCGGCTGGACGGCACCGCCCTCAAGCGTGCGGCCTCGGTGGAGCTGGACGCACGCGGCCCGCAGCTGCTGGTGGTGACCGCGGGAACGGTCACCGTGCGCAGTGCGGGCCGGTCGATCGACATCCCGGCCGGAAGTGGCCTGTGGATGGCGGCATCGGATCCCGGGGTCGTGGTGACGGCCCACTCACCGGCGGCGGAATTCTTCCGCACCCTGGTGGGCGGGCACTAGCCCCGGGGGAAGATCAGTAGCCGGGCAGGTTCTCGTAGAAGGCCTCCGGGATGTCGAAGGTCTGCATCGTCGAGACCGCCTCGGGAGCGGGAAGCGCGGCGGTGAGCACGGCGAGCGGCTTGCCGTCGCGGGTCAGCAACACGTCGTCGCCGCCCTCAACGATGTTGAGCAGCTGCGCAACGGTCTGGTCGGTGGTGTGCGCGAATGTCTTGGTCATAAGCCCGACGGTAAGTGTTACTTGTCGGTACGCCAACGACTTTCGAGTACCCGTGGGTAACACTCGCCGGTAACTTGTGTGGGTAACTTCGCGGTTACACCTGCCGTCGAGCGGGCGAAATGCCGCGAGATGGTGCGCACGTGGTGTTTGATTTAGGTCTTACGTCCGGGAATCGGAGAGTGGAGAACCCATGTCTAACCCGCTGCTGCGCACCAAATCGGTGGAGCAGTCCATCGCCGACACCGAGGTGGTCGGCACCCGCCTCAAGAAACAGCTGACCGCCTGGGATCTGACGATCTTCGGTGTCGCCGTCGTGGTCGGCGCGGGTATCTTCACGATCGGCGCATCGACGGCCGGTGACTTCTCCGGTCCCGCGGTCTCGATTTCGTTCCTCATCGCCGCGGTCGCCTGCGGGCTCGCGGCCCTCTGCTACGCGGAGTTCGCCTCGACGGTGCCGGTGGCCGGTTCGGCGTACACCTTCTCCTATGCGACCTTCGGCGAGTTCGTGGCGTGGATCATCGGCTGGGACCTGGTGCTGGAGTTCTCCATCGCCGCGGCCGCGGTCGCCAGCGGCTGGTCGAGCTACCTGGGCACGGTTTTCGGCACCGGCCCGGCGGCGGTCCAGATCGGCGGGCAGACGATCGACTGGGGCGCCATGCTCATCGTCGGGGTGCTGACGGTGCTGCTGACCTTCGGGGCGAAGGTCTCCTCCCGGGTGTCGGCCGTGATCACGGCGATCAAGGTCGCCGTGGTGCTGCTCGTCATCGTGGTGGGTGCCTTCTACATCAAGGGGTCGAATTACTCGCCCTTCGTCCCCGAGTCGGTGCCGGGCAAGACTGCCGGTGTCACCATGGATTCCACGCTGTTCCAGGCGATCTTCGGTAGCGGCTCGTCGTACGGCTGGTTCGGCGTGCTCGCCGGCGCCGGCATCGTCTTCTTCGCCTTCATCGGCTTCGACATCGTCGCGACCTCCGCTGAGGAGACCGTGAAGCCGCAGCGCGACGTGCCGCGCGGCATCCTCGGGTCGCTCGCGATCGTCACCGTGCTGTACATCGCCGTCACCGTGGTCGTCACCGGTATGGCCAGCTACAAGGACCTCGCCACCACCGCCGGCGACGGCGGCGAGAAGAACCTGGCCTACGCCTTCTCGCTCAACGGCGTGGACTGGGCGGCGACGATCATCTCCATCGGCGCGCTCGCCGGCCTCACCACCGTGGTCATGGTGCTGCTCATGGGCCAGAACCGCGTGCTCTTCGCCATGGCGCGGGACGGACTGCTGCCCCGCCAGCTGGCCAAGACCTCCGACCGCGGCGTCCCGGTGCGGATCTCGGTCGGCGTCGGTGTGGTGGTCGCGCTCCTGGCCGGGATCTTCCCGCTCAAGGAGCTGACCATGCTGATCAACATCGGCACGCTGTTCGCCTTCGTGCTGGTGTCCGTCGGTGTGATCGTGCTGCGCAAGCAGCGCCCCGACCTCCAGCGCGGCTTCCGCGCGCCGTTCGTGCCCCTGGTGCCGATCCTCTCGGTGATCGCCTGCGGCTGGTTGATGTTCAACCTGTCGCTCGAGACCTGGGTCCGATTCCTCATCTGGATGGTGCTCGGCGTGCTCGTCTACTTCATCTACTCGAAGAACCATTCCGTTCTGGGCCGCCGCGAACGCGGCGAGGTCATCGAGTCGTTGGCGGACTGATCCTCGACGAGACGCGGCCGGTGCTCCCTGAGCACCGGCCGCGTTCTCGTCGGTCGAGCCGTGGTGGTGCCTGTGGACGCCAGGACGCGGGGATTTCGCGACGCAACCGAAACGGGGCGGCGACCAATGAACCCACAGGTGGCTATAGCCTGGAGCGCGTGACTACTGCGCTGACCGCCGATACGGCGAACGGAATCGATTTCAAGGTCGCCGACCTCTCGCTCGCGGAGAGCGGCCGCAAGCAGCTGCGTCTGGCCGAGCACGAGATGCCCGGCCTGATGGCTCTGCGCCGCGAGTACGCCGATGTGCAGCCGCTCAAGGGCGCGCGCATCTCGGGCTCGCTGCACATGACGGTGCAGACCGCCGTGCTGATCGAGACCCTGGTCTCGCTGGGTGCGGAGGTCCGCTGGGCCTCGTGCAACATCTTCTCCACCCAGGACGAGGCGGCCGCGGCCGTGGTCGTGGGCCCCAACGGCACCCCGGAGAAGCCCGAGGGCGTCCCGGTGTTCGCCTGGAAGGGCGAGACGCTGGAGGAGTACTGGTGGTGCGCCGAGCAGATGCTGACCTGGCCGGGTGAGCCCGCCAACATGATCCTCGACGACGGCGGCGACGCCACCATGCTGGTGCTGCGCGGCGCGCAGTTCGAGGCCGCCGGCATCGTCCCGCCCACCGACGAGGACGCCGACAGCCACGAGTACCAGGTGTTCCTGGCCCTGCTGCGCGAGTCGCTGGCCAAGGACGCCACCAAGTGGACCAAGGTGTCGGAGTCCGTCAAGGGCGTCACCGAGGAGACCACCACCGGCGTGCTGCGCCTTTACCAGTTCGCCGCTGCCGGTGAGCTGGCCTTCCCGGCGATCAACGTCAACGACTCGGTCACCAAGAGCAAGTTCGACAACAAGTACGGCACCCGGCACTCGCTGATCGACGGCATCAACCGCGGCACCGATGTGCTGATCGGCGGTAAGAAGGTGCTGATCTGCGGCTACGGCGACGTGGGCAAGGGCTGCGCCGAGTCGCTCGCGGGCCAGGGCGCGCGCGTGCAGGTCACCGAGGTCGACCCGATCAACGCGCTGCAGGCGCTGATGGACGGCTTCGACGTGGTCACCGTGGAGGACGCGATCGGCGACGCCGACATCGTGATCACCTCCACGGGCAACAAGGACATCATCCTGCTCGACCACATGAAGGCGATGAAGGACCAGGCGATCCTGGGCAACATCGGCCACTTCGACAACGAGATCGACATGGCCGGCCTGGAGCGCTCGGGCGCCACCCGCACCGTCATCAAGCCGCAGGTGGACCTGTGGACCTTCGGCGACAGCGGCAAGTCGATCATCGTGCTCTCCGAGGGCCGCCTGCTGAACCTGGGCAACGCCACCGGCCACCCGTCGTTCGTGATGAGCAACAGCTTCTCGAACCAGGTGATCGCTCAGGTCGAGCTGTGGACCAAGCCCGAGGAGTACGACAACGAGGTCTACCGCCTCCCCAAGCACCTCGACGAGAAGGTCGCCAAGATCCACGTCGAGGCCCTGGGCGGCAAGCTGACCAAGCTCACCAAGGACCAGGCGGAGTACATCGGCGTGGACGTCGAGGGCCCGTACAAGCCGGAGCACTACCGCTACTGATCAGCGCACCATCGCTGAACTGACGCACACCCGCCACTCTCC
>NZ_BAAAII010000012.1:129327-133201 GCF_039525985.1 Tsukamurella strandjordii
TCGCCGACTGAGCGATCGGCTCGATCGTCTCCTCCGCGGTGGCGGTGCCCGCATCCGCATCGACCGACACCGAGTTCACGGTGACCTTCCAACTGCCGCCCGGCCCGATCAACGAATCGACCTCGGCGGCGAAGGTCTGCTGCGTGAACTGCTGCCGCAACAACTGCTGATCGCTCGCGCAACGAGTCGCGATGAGCGCGTTCAGATCCCGCTTGTTCTGCGCCTGGATCTCGGCCTCGATGACCGCGCGGATCTGCGTCTCGTCGTCGCTTCCGCGGGACGACAGGATGATCCAGGTGGCGCCCACGATGATCGCGATGATCAGCGCGGTGGCTCCCGCGATGATCCAGATGGTCCGGTCGGTGTTCGGCGCCGGCACGGGGCCCGGACCCGACGGTGCCCGCCCCGCGGCGTCCGGCACGACGGTGCCCGGTGCCGGCGCGGGGTAGGCGGGTACGGGGGCACCCTGTACGGGAGTGCCGGTCACGGCGCTGCCCGTGAGAAACGGGGTTCCCGCCGCGGAGACCGGACCGCCCTGTCCGTAGGCCGTGCGGGGCGGCTGCGGGGGCGCGATGCCCAGCTCCCGGTAGGTCTGCGGAGGCAGCACCGGGTAGAGCAGTTCCCGGGGATCAGTCGGGCGCATCGGACCGTTCCTTCGGTGCGTGCTGCGAATGCTCCATCGATTGCAGCAGGGCGGTGAGGGCGTCGAGCTTCTCGTGCACATCGTCGAGCTCGCGGCGGATGTAATCACGGCTGGCGGCATCGCCCGCCGCCAGCCGCACCGAAGCCAGTTCGCGCGCAAGGAATTCGGTATCGGCCTTGGTCTGCGCAGCGCGCATCCGGTCCTCGTCGAGCGAGACCCGGTCGCGGCTCTCCTGACGGTTCTGCGCCAGCAGGATGAGCGGTGCGGCGTACGCGGCCTGGGTGGAGAAGGCGAGGTTGAGCAGGATGAACGGGTACGGATCGAACCGGAACGCCACCCAGCTGACGTTGATGGCGATCCACACGATCACGATCACCGTCTGAATCGCGAGATAGCGCCCGGTGCCCAGGAATCGGGCCACGCGTTCGGCGCCCTGGCCGATCATGTCCTCGCCCAGGTTGAGGCTGATGCTGCGGTTCAGCAGCGGTGTGTCGAGCCGTGATCGGTCGCTCACTTGGCCTCCTCGATGTCCTCGTCGCGCCAGTCCTCGGGCAGCAGGTGGTCGAGGAGGTCGTCCACCGAAACCGCTCCCAACATGTGATTCTCGGTGTCGATCACCGGGCCCGCCACCAGGTTGTACGCCGCGAAGTAGCGGGTCACATCGCCCAGCGGATCGTCGGGACTGAGCTTGGGCAGATCGGTGTCCACGATGCCGCCCACCAGATTCGCGGGCGGCTCACGCAGCAGCTTCTGCAGGTGCACGGCACCGATGTAGCGCCCGGTGGGCGTGGCCGTCGGCGGCCGGACCACGAAGACCATGCTCGCCAGCGCGGGGGTGATATCGGGATTGCGCGCCCTGGCAAGGGCTTCGGCCACCGTGGTCGACGGGGTGACCACGATCGGCTCCGGCGTCATCATGCCGCCCGCGGTGTACGGGGAGAAGGTGAGCAGCCGCCGCACGGTCCCCGAGTCCTCGGGATCCATCACGGTGAGCAGCTCCTCGCGCTGCCACACCGGCAGCTCACCGAGGAGGTCGGCGGCATCGTCGGGGTCCATGGCCTCGAGCACGTCGGCGGCGCGGGGCTTGGACAGGTGCGCGATCACCTCGGTCTGATCGTCGGTGCCGAGCTCCTGCAGGATGTCGGCGAGGCGCTCGTCGTCGAACGCCGCGGCGATCGCGAGCCGGCGCTCCGTGGGCAGCTCGCGCAGGGCCTGCGCCACATCGGTGGCGCGCATGTCGTCGTACATGGTGAGCGCGTCGGCCACGTCCTGATCGGTGCCCGTGAGCGCGGTCGAGGTGAATCCGGTGATGTGCGACAGGTCCACGACGTGCACGCCGCCCCGTCGACCCAGGCTCCGGCCACGCACGCGCACCGCGAGCCGGTGCACCACCCAGTCCCGGGTGCGGGTCTGCTCGATCCCCACATCGACGACGGAGGCGTCGGAACCGTCGTAGGTCTCGCCGGGCTCATCCACCCGGACGCGGGTGCCGAGCACCTGGCCGAGCACGAGGGCCTCACCGGTCCGCAGGTGCAGGCGGCGCAGGCTGACCGATCCGGTGTTCAGGGTGACGGCGGCCGCTTCGATGCTGGTCACACGCAGCATGGGGACGAAGATGCGGCGGCGGTTGGCGAGCTCGACGGCAAGTCCCAGGACCCGCGGGGCCTTCCGGTCGGAGCGCAGGCCGATCACGGCATCGCGGACTCGGCCGATGGACTCGCCGTCCGGACCCACCACGGGGAGGCCGGCGAGTCGTGCCACGAATACTCTGGAGACAGCCGACATGGTCTTCAGGGTAGTTTCGTTTCCGACGTCGCATGCGAAGGAGGGCGCCGAAATGTCCAATCCGTTGTCCGGACCCGCGGGCCAGAACCAACCGGGGGCAGCCGGTGGGCGCAGGCTCCCGACGAAGCCGAACGGCTGGCCGATCGGCTCCTACAACACCTACGCCGAGGCGCAGCGCGCCGTGGACTACCTCTCCGATCAGCAGTTCCCGGTGGAGAACGTGACCATCGTGGGTGTCGACCTGATGCAGGTCGAGCGCATCACGGGCCGCCTGACCTGGGGACGCGTGCTCGGTGCCGGTGCCGGCTCGGGCGCCTGGCTGGGCCTGTTCCTCGGTCTGCTCGTGGGGCTTTTCGTGGGCGGCGGCGGTGCCCTGTTCTCGACGGTGATCGCGGGTGTCATCGGCGGTGTCATCTTCGGATTGATCACGACGGCCGTGCCCTACGCCGCGTCCCGCGGGACCCGGGACTTCTCCTCGACGATGCAGCTGGTGGCCGGTCGCTACGACGTGCTGTGCGATCCGCACCACGCCGAGCAGGCCCGCGACATGCTCGCCCGCCTCAACATCCAGTAGCCGCCTCAGCGGTCGATGACGCCGCCCGCCACGTGACTCGTGGCGGGCGGCGTTTCGTCGTTCGCGGACCGTAGCTCCCTGCCGGGGCGTGGTCTCCCCGTCGAAATCCGGCGTCCCCGGGTCGGCTGCAGGGGGGAGACCATGACACGTAGGGGAGGCCGCTTCCCAGGTGGGAGCTGGCGGGGGGTTGATGGGGCGGCGGCATCGGTGAAGATCGCGTGGAAGCTATTTAGCGAGTCCGAGAGTCCTGCTAAATTGCGGAGAGGTGATAGAAATCACGAGGAGGACTCTCATGGCGGACATCCTGGGGCGCACCGGCGCCACGGCCTTCGATCAGCGATACGTCGATACGCTCGCCGATCTGTCCGACGGCTCGGTGCACCGTCGATTCGATCCCTACCTGGACATCGACTGGGACTCCCCGGAGCTGCGGCTCGATCCGAACGACCCGCGCTGGGTGCTGCCCCCGACGCTCGACTCGCTCGGTGCCACTCAGTGGTACCGCGACCTGCCGCTGGAGCGGCGGATCGAGATCGGGAAGTGGCGGATGGCCAACACCATCAAGGTGGGCGCCGCCTTCGAGTCCATCCTGATCCGCGGAATGATGCAGTACATCATGAAGCTCCCGAACAAGTCGCCGGAGTTCCGCTACTGCCTCCACGAGATGACGGAGGAGTGCAACCACATCCAGATGTTCCAGGAGCTGGTGAACCGCATCGATGTGGACGTCCCGGGGATGCGCAAGCGATTCCGCCGCGCGTCACCGATGATCGGCGTGCTCGGGGGCTACGCGCACGTGATCCTGTTCATGGGCATCCTCGGTGGTGAGGAGCCGATCGACCACTACCAGAAGGCGATCATGCGCCACGGCG
>NZ_BAAAII010000012.1:133230-218406 GCF_039525985.1 Tsukamurella strandjordii
GCAGATCCACGTGGCCGAGGAAGCCCGCCACATCTCCTTCGCGCACGAATTCCTGCACGCGCACCTGCAGGGGATGACCAAGCGGCAGAAGCGGATCTGCGCCGTGGCCTTCCCGCTCGCGATGCGCTGGCTGGTGGGGGAGATCTTCACCCCGCCGAAGGAGTTCTTCGAGAAGTTCGAGGTGCCCCGCGAGGTGCGCCGCGAGGCCTTCTGGCGCGGCCCCACCGCGCGGGCCCTCCTCAACGACTACTTCGCCGAGATGCGGGCGCTGGCCGACGACCTCGGATTGATGACGCCCACGGGCCGACGGATCTGGAAGCTGCTCAAGATCGACGGACATCACGCCAGGTACCGGGGCGAGCCCACCCGTCCCGCGCAGGTGGCGTGATCGCCGGCGGCTCGCGCTGGGGTGCGCCGGTGACGCGTAGCATCGGCCGGTATGGCCACGCACACCGAGGAGCCGGGCTCCGGGTACGAGCTGCGCTGGCGTGAACACAATTCGCAGCGCCGCGATCTGATCCTGCGCGCGGCGGCGGGGCTCGTCGAGGAGTCCGCGCCCGGCGCCCCGATCTCGGTGCAGCGCATCGCCGACCGCGCCGGACTCGTGAAATCGGTGGTGTACCGCCAGTTCAAGAGCAAAGACGATCTCGCGCGGGCGCTGCGCGGCTACGTGGTCGACGCTTTCGCCGCCGAACTCGAGGCCGATCTCGACATCTCCTCGGGAAGTCTCCGGGAGATCCTGCGGCGTTCGGTCGCCTCGGCGGCCGGCTGGATGCAGGACAATCCGCGCCTGGTGGACCTGTTGCGTTCCGGTCCGTCCGAGGCCGCGCCCGACGCCCCCGATGCCATGAGCGATCTCAAACAACGCATCGTGACGCGCGCCCGCGCCACCATCGACGGCATCGCCGCACTCACGGGGCTCGACGCCACAGGCTTCGCGGCGGTTCCCTTCGTCGTGTTCACGATGGTGGAGGCCACGCTCACCAGCTGGGTGCGCGGCGAGGCCCCGATCCGGGGCCAAACCCGGTCCGAGGTGGTCGAATCGCTCACGGGCATCACGTGGTTCGTGCTCGACGGTGCCGCGCGAGGCGTGGGGATCGAAGTGGACCCGGACATCGAGTTCAGCACGGTGCTGCACCAGCTCACCGAACGCCCCGGCACCGACCCACGGTCCGGAGGATGACGGCACCGTCGGGCGATTCCCGGGCTCTGCGCAATCCGGACGCCCGATCTGGCACGATAATGCCGAATGTGGTTCACCTCACCGCTCGCGTCCGCTAGCTTTCGTGCTGCGACGCCTCCGGTCGAGGGGCGGATTTAGGAGGCGGCGCGTGACGACCGGACCGAGATCAGGGTTCACCCCTGGGCGAACCGCGAAGCTGGCCGCTGCCGGCCTCGCCGCCACGATGGGGGTGACCATCCTCGCGGGCTGCGGCGCGAAGGAGGACGGCGTCACGCTCAACGTGTACGCCCCCGCCGACGGCGCCACGCTCGTCAAGGAGGTGGCGCAGGACTGTTCCACCACCGACTACAAGGTGGTCGGCCACGCCCTGCCGAAGAGTGCGGACGATCAGCGCCTCCAGCTCGCCCGGCGCGCCACCGGCAACGACCGGACCATGGACCTGATGGGCCTGGACGTGAACTGGACCGCCGAGTTCGCGGAGGCGGGATGGATCCTGCCGCTGCCCGAGGCGCTCACCCGCACGGCGCAGAAGACGGTGCTCGCCGGCCCGCTGAAGACGGCGATGTGGCAGGACACCCAGTACGCCGCGCCGGCGTGGACCAACACGCAGCTGCTCTGGTATCGCAAGGACTCGCTGGAGAAGGTGCTGGGCCGCAAGATCGGTCCGGCCGCGCCGAAGCTCACCTGGGACCAGGTGGTGGAGTACGCGGGTAAGTCGGGCGCGCTCGGCGGGCCGACCCAGATCGAAGCACAGGCGGCGCAGTACGAGGGCGTGGTCGTGTGGTTCAACTCCCTGCTCGAGAGCGCGGGCGGCCGCATGCTGGCCGACGACGGCAAGACGGTGACCCTCACCGACACACCGGAGCACCGGGCCGCCACCGTCAAGGCGCTGAGCATCATGAAGTCGATCGCCACCGCACCCGGCCGCGATCCGTCGTTCACTCAGCTCAAGGAAGGCGAGTCCCGCCTGGCGATGGAATCGGGCAAGGCGATCTTCCAGGTGAACTGGCCCTTCGTGTTCGCGGGCATCAAGCAGAACGCCGCCGCCGGCTCGGTGCCCTTCCTGCCCGAGCTCACCAAGTACGACGCGCTGCTCAATCCGGCGAAGGACGATAAGAACCCGCCGGAGCCCACGGTCGGCCAGCTCAACGAGATCAACAACCTGACACGGCAGAAGTTCGACTTCGCGCCGTACCCGTCGGTGATCCCGGGCAAGCCGGCGAAGACCACGGTGGGCGGCATCAACTTCGCCGTCGCGAAGACCACCCGGTACGAGAAGCAGGCCTTCGAAGCGCTGGCCTGCCTGACCAACGAGTCGGCCGAGCGCAAGTACGCGGTCAAGGGCGGTACCCCGCCGGTGCTGCCGAAGCTGTACGACGATCCGGAGTTCCGCAAGGCCTACCCGATGGCCACGCTGATCCGGGACCAGTTGCAGGAGAACACCTCCGCGGTCCGGCCCATCACGCCGCAGTACACGGCGATGTCGACCCTGCTCCAGGCCACCCTCGCCCCCGTGGGCTCGTGGGACCCGGAGCAGCTGGCGGACAAGCTGACCGACGCCGCTGAGAAGGCCATGAACGGAAAGGGCCTGGTGCCATGACATCCGGACCGACCGCCACAGTGGAGCGGATCGAACCCGCCCCCGCTCCCGCGAGCGAGGGGCAGCGCGCGGAGAAGCGCCTGGGCCTGATGCTCATCGCCCCCGCCGCGATCGTCATGCTGGCCGTGACGGCGTACCCGATCGTCTACGCCTTCTGGCTGAGCCTGCAGAAGTCGTCGCTGGCCGCTCCCGGCCAGGACGAGTTCGTCGGTTTCAGCAACTACGGCACCGTGCTGCAGGACGGCTACTGGTGGCAGGCGCTGGGGATGACCTCGTTGATCACCGTGATCTCGGTGGCGATCGAGTTCGTGCTCGGCCTGGCGATCGCGCTGGTGATGCACCGCACCATCGTCGGTAAGGGCGTGGTGCGCACCGTGGTGCTGATCCCGTACGGCATCGTCACCGTGGTCGCCGCGTTCTCCTGGTTCTACGCCTGGACTCCGGGGACCGGTTATCTTGCGAACCTGCTGCCCACCGGGTCGGCCCCGCTCACCGAGCAGTGGCCGTCGGTGGCGATCATCATCCTGGCCGAGGTGTGGAAGACCACGCCGTTCATGGCGCTGCTGCTGCTCTCCGGCCTGGCCCTGGTGCCCGACGATCTGCTCAAGGCCGCCGCGCTCGACGGCGCCGGACCGTGGACCCGCCTGACCAAGATCATCATTCCGCTGATGAAGCCGGCGATCCTGGTGGCACTGCTGTTCCGCACGCTGGACGCGTTCCGGATCTTCGACAACATCTACATCCTGACCAACGGCAGCAACGGAACGGGGTCGGTATCGATCCTGGGGTACGACAACCTGTTCAAAGCCTTCAACCTGGGTGTGGGATCGGCGATCTCGGTGCTGATCTTCATCTGCGTCGCGATCATCGCGTTCATCTTCATCAAGGCGTTCGGCACCGCCGTGCCGGGGTCCGACTCGGACGATCGACGGTAGGGGAAACGATATGGCTGCCAACACCGCCGGCCGCAAGCTGGCCTGGAGCGCGATCGACCTGCTGGTGATCGCCTACGCGCTGATCCCCGTGCTGTGGATCATCTCGCTGTCGTTCAAGCCGGTCGCCACCGTCGGCGACGGGAAACTGATACCGACCAACCCGACGTGGGAGAACTACACCGCGATCTTCTCCGGCAACGGATTCGTGCGGCCGCTGGTGAACTCGATCGGCATCGCGCTGATCTCCACGGTGATCGCCGTGATCATCGGCATGTTCGCCGCGTACGCCGTGGCGCGGTTGCAGTTCCCGGGCAAGAAGCTGTTCGTGGGCGCGGCGCTGCTGATCGCGATGTTCCCGCAGGTCTCGCTGATCTCGCCGCTGTTCAACATCGAGCGCAAGATCGGCCTGTTCGACACCTGGCCAGGCCTGATCCTGCCGTACATCACCTTCGCGCTGCCGCTCACGGTGTACACGCTCTCGGCGTTCTTCCGCGAGATCCCCTGGGAGCTGGAGAAGGCCGCGAAGATGGACGGCGCCACCCCGGCGCAGGCCTTCCGCCAGGTGATCGCACCGCTCGCCGCCCCGGGCGTGGTGACCGCGGCCATCCTGGTGTTCATCTTCTGCTGGAACGATCTGCTGTTCGCGTTGTCGTTGACCGCGACGGATTCGTCGATCACCGCCCCGGTGGCGATCGTGAACTTCACCGGCAGCAGCGAATTCGAAACTCCCACCGGTTCCATCTCCGCGGCAGCGGTGATCGTGACCATCCCCATCATCATCTTCGTGCTGATCTTCCAGCGACGAATCGTGGCCGGTCTGACCTCCGGCGCGGTCAAGGGCTGACGCCGGAAAGTACTCAAGGAGCAAAACTATGGCTGACATCGTCCTGGACCACGTCAACAAGACCTACCCCGACGGCAGCACCGCCGTCAGCGACATCAACCTGCAGATCGCCGACGGCGAGTTCGTGATCCTCGTCGGACCCTCGGGCTGCGGCAAGTCGACCACGCTCAACATGATCGCCGGCCTGGAAGACATCTCCGGCGGTGAGCTGCGCATCGGCGGCGAGCGGATGAACGAGAAGGCACCCAAGGACCGCGATATCGCGATGGTCTTCCAGTCCTACGCGCTGTACCCGCACATGACGGTGCGCGAGAACATCGCCTTCCCGCTCAAGCTCGCGAAGCTGCCCAAGGACCAGGTCAACGCCGCCGTCGAGGACGCCGCGCGCACCCTCGACCTCACACAGCACCTCGACCGCCGGCCCTCGCAGCTCTCCGGCGGCCAGCGCCAGCGCGTGGCGATGGGCCGCGCGATCGTCCGCAGCCCCAAGGCCTTCCTCATGGACGAGCCGCTGTCGAACCTCGACGCCAAGCTGCGCGTGCAGATGCGCACCGAGGTCTCCCGGCTGCAGAAGCGCCTGGGCACCACCATGGTGTACGTCACGCACGACCAGACCGAGGCCATGACCCTCGGCGACCGCGTCGTGGTGCTCAAGAGCGGCGATGTTCAGCAGATCGGTGCGCCGCAGGATCTCTACGACCGCCCCAACAACCTGTTCGTCGCCGGATTCATCGGCTCGCCCGCGATGAACTTCGTACCCGGCCGCCTCACCTCCGTGGGCATCGACACCGCACTCGGCGAGATCCTGCTCCTCGACGCCCCCGCCCTGGCCGAGAAGGCCTCCGCCGCGGGCAACAAGAACGGCGAGGTGACCGTGGGTATCCGCCCCGAGCACTTCGAGGACGCCCGCCTGCTCGACCCGAACCAGCGGGTCGGCGGCCTCACCTTCACCGCGAAGGTCGACGTCCTCGAATCGATGGGCTCGGACAAGTTCGTGCACTTCTCGGTGCCCACCGCGACCGGTCGCGTCGATGCCCTCGCCGACCTGACCCCCGACGGACAGTCCGCCCCCCTCGACGGTGTCGACGAGATCGTCGCGCGCCTATCCGCCGACTCCACCGCCGCCCGCGGCGCCGACGTCGACCTGTACTACGACCCGGCGAAGATCTCCGTCTTCGACCGTTCGACCGGCGTCAACCTGGCTCTCTAGCATCGCGGTGCGCGTGCTCGCCGTCAGCGACGAGGAGGTCCCGGGCCTGGCCCTGGCCTCCTCGACGTTGCGGCCCGACCTGATCCTCGGCGCGGGGGACCTGACCGGCGAGTACCTGGAAGCGCTGGTCGACCGGTACGGCGTGCCGTGCGTCTTCGTCCCGGGCAATCACGACCCGGATCACCGCGGATTCCGCCGCACCCGTGGGGGATACGTGCGCGGAGGCCTGCCGGAGGAACCGCCCGGCCCGCGGGGTGGCGTGAACGCGGACGGGCGCATCGTCACCGTCTGCGGGCTGACGGTGGCGGGCCTCGGCGGCTCGATCCGCTACCGGTCGGGGGCGAATCAGTGGACTCAGGGGCAGCAGCGTCGTCGGGCCTGGCGCCTGTGGCTCGCCTCCCGATGGCGACGGCCCACCGTCGACGTGGTCCTCGCGCACTCCCCGGCGCAGGGCGTGGGCGACGGTGAGGACGCGCCGCACCGCGGCTTCGCGGCCCTCGGTACGCTCGTACGCCGGCTACGCCCCCAGGTCTTCGTCCACGGCCACGTGCACCCGCACGGCCGGCCCGGACCGGACCTGGAGATCGCCGACGTTCCGGTGCTGAACACCGTGGGCTACACCTACTTCGACATCACCCCCGGATCGCCCGGGGCCTACACCATCCGGGAGCGACGACGTGGCGCGTGACACCGGCTTCCCCGACGAGGACGCCCGCTCGGACTTCGAGCGGTCCCGCCGCCGCGCGGAGATCGCGCGCCTCGCCGCCTGGATCCGTCGACGGCCCGGCGACGTGAACGACGTGCTGCCCTACGACGAGGTGGTCGGCGCGCTCGGCATGGTCTCCGAGCGCAACCTCGGACTGCAGGTGATCCCGACCGCACAGATCGTCGGCAGTGTCGATCGCACACGGGATTTCGACCGGTACTTCCGTCCCCGCACACCCGCCCTGCGGGCGCGCTGGCAGCGGCTCGCGGCGGCGCAGCGGCGGGGTGAGGCCATGCCGCCGATCGAGGTGAAGAAGATCGGCGACATGTACTTCGTGGTGGACGGTCACCACCGCGTGTCCATCGCCTTCGCGCGGGGTTTCACCACGATCGACGCCTACGTCACCGAGGTGGTGACCCGGGTGGGCGCCGACGGCATCTCGGTGCGCTCGGACCTGCTGCTCAAGGACCACCGCCGGCTGTTCCTGGAGCGCGTGCCGCTCACGGGGGAGGCCCGCGACCGCATCCGGATGACCAACGCCTGGGACTACTCGGTGCTCGCCGAATCAGTGGAGGCCTGGGGTTTCCGGCTCGTCCAGGAGACCGGCCAGTACCTGTCCCGGGAAGAGGTCGCGGACCGCTGGTACCGCGACGAGTTCAGCCCCGTGGTGGCGATGGCCCGGGATGCGGGAATCATGGCGCAGGCCACCGACGCCGAGGTGTACCTCTTCGTGGCGTGCGAGCGGTACCGGCTGGTGCGCAGCCATGAGTGGAGTCCCGAGATCATCGATGAGGTGGGCGAGCGCACCACCCGCAAGCCCTGGCAGCCGGGCCAATTCTTCTGACCGGGGCGGGCTCGTAGGATCGAAGCCGTGACTTCCGTGGTGGACGACGTCCGGGCGCACCTGTCGGCGCACTACGACGGGCGGGGTTTCGCGCCGCCCGCCTCGGCATCGGTGACCTTCCTCGGCCTGGAGCCGATGACGGTGCTGCGCTGGGTGGGCGAGGGCACCGTCGCCTTCGCCAGCCTCGGCTGCTCGCGCCACCCGATGACCGATCCGAACGCCATCGTGGCCGCGGACGACGGCCCGCGCGCGGAAGTCGTCCTCGAACTACGGCGCCGGGAGCGGAGCGAGCGGGCCGGGTCGACCCCTCCCGCCGCCGACGGTCCGGGCGCGGCGCTCGACGGGGTGCATCGTGCGGTCGCGATCCTCGGCGCCTCGCCGTCGGTCGAGGGACTGGTGCTGGCACCCGACGCGCTCGTCGACCTGGGCTCGCCGCTCTGGGCCGGTGCCCCGTTCACCGCGGTCCTGCTGGGCGAGTCGACGGTGCCCGACCTGGAGCGCGACGGAGAGCCGGTGCGCTTCCTGCGAGCCGATCCGATCACCGCGAACGAGGCGGCGTGGGTACGGCTGAAAGGCGCTGCGGCACTCCGTGAGGCATGGTCCGAGGCGGGCATCGACCCGTCGGACCCCGGACGTCCCGCGGCCCGCGAGGTCTAGCCGCGGTCGGCCGGGTCCGGTGGCCCGAACAGCGGATCGTCCGGCGGCGCCGCCCCGAAGAGCGGATCCTCGGCGACGCCATCGGGAGCCGATCGCGGCACGGCGACCATGCCCTCCGGCACGGTCGGTTCCGCGGCGATCGGAACCTGCTGCTCCGGCGGCGCGGAACCGAAGGCGACGTCCGCGGCCCACCCCGCCAGGATCGACACGACCGCGGGCAGCACGCCGACGAGCAGGTTCGCGAGCTGGACGCGGTTCGACGTCTCGCCGACCCACTCGAGGTTGTTCTGCAACCACAGCGGCACGAGCACCGTGAACAGCATCGGGACGGGCAGCGACCACACCCACGCCGTACTGCGCCGTCGCGCGATGCCCCAGGCGGCCCAGATCATGACGAGATTGAGGATCCCGCCGGAGACCTGGATGAACCAGTACACGGGTTCGGACGCGAGGCCGCCGGAGTAGTCCGGGGCGCTCATCATGGTCAGGATCCACTGCGTGGACAGTCTGGTCACGATGTCGCCACCGATGATGCTCACGACGATCACCAGGACGGCGACTACGGCGCGCGGCTTCGAGCGCGCGGCGTACAGCAGGTAGAGGGCGATCAGCGCCTTGGTCGAGTTTTTCAGGAGGAAGTCGACCACCGGATTCTGCGGGACGAACTGCCCGACCGTGCCGCCCCACGTGGACCACGCGGCGGCGACCAGGCCGAACGCGGCGCTGCGCGCCACCCACACGTGGGCGGGCGCACCGTCGTTCCCCCGGGCCCAGAGCTCGCTCCGGCGGTCCCACAGCTCACGGATCATGAGCTAAGCGTACCGATGGTTCAGATCACCACACCGGTGCGGTCAGAGCCACTTGATCCTGCGGAACGTGACGAACAGCCCGAGACAGGCCAGCAGCATCACGGCCAGCACGGCGTAATAGGAATAGCTCCAATGCAGTTCGGGCATGTTGTCGAAGTTCATGCCGTAGATCCCGGCGATCATCGTGGGCACCGCGACCAGGCCGATGATCGCCGACATCTTGCGCATGTCCTCGTTCTGCTGCATCCCGATCTTCGCCAGCGCGGCGTCGATCAGCGAACTGAGCACATCGTTGTAGGTCTCCACGTGATCGGCCACCATCGACTGGTGATCGACCACGTCCGAGAAGTAGCGCCGGATCTCGGTGGGGATGATGTCGTCGAAATCGCAGGTGAGCCGCTTGAGCGCGTGCGAGAGCGGATGAATACCGCGGCGCAGTTCCACCACATCACGCTTGAGCTGGTAGATCTCGTCGACCTGGATCCGGGAGCGGGCGCGGAAGACCTCCTCCTCCACCCGGTCGATATCGTCCTCCAGCAGATCGGAGACGGCCACGTAGGTGTCCACCACGTGGTCGGCCACGGCGTGCATCACGGCCGACGGACCGAGTCGGAGCAGCTCGGGGTTGGCCTCCAGGTTCCGCCGCACCCGGCGCAGGCTGCCGTGCTCGCCGTGCCGCACCGTGATCACGTGGTCGGGGCCGACGAGCACCATGACCTCGCCCATCTCGATCAGGCGGGCCATCGGGTCGGTGCGGTCGTGACCCACGTAGTTGACCGTCTTGAGGATGAGGAACAGGTTGTCGTCGAACCGGTCGACCTTGGGGCGGGTATGGGTGACCAGCGTGTCCTCGACCGTCAGCGGGTGCAGCCCGAAAACCCGCGCCACCTCGTCCATCTGGTGTTGATCGGGATCGAGCATGCCCACCCACACGTAGCCCTCACCGCGGCGGCGCACCTCCTCGATGGCCTCGACGTAGGTGAACCGGCCCGGAAGCCGCTCACCGTCGACGTACACACCGCAGTCGACCACGGCGCGTGCGACCGGGACGGGCACCCGGGGCACGACGGCATCGCGGCGCGGCGTACCCGCCCGGGGTAGGGACGGTATCGAGGGCATGCGCTGATATTAGACCCGCCGAACGGCGTTCGCGGTGCCCGCGGGCGGGCGGATTCCCCACCGCGGCGGGAGGCCGGGTAGAAAGAGGGCGTGAGAAGTCCGATCCTGCGCCTCGGCGCCGCGACCCTGCTCGCGGCGGCCCTCGCCGGCTGCGCCGATGCCGGCGACGCCTCCGATCTCGGCCCCCGGACGAGCACCGGCACCGTGACCCTGGCGACCTCCGACGACATCGCCTCCCGGATCGAGGGGCTGATCTACGCGAACGCGCTCCGCGGCATCGGTACGCCGGTCGAGACGCGGCTCGGAATCGGCCCAGGCGACGCCGCCGTGGCCGCGGTGGAGCGGGGCGAGGTCACGGTGGCCCCTGCGCTGACCGGCGCGCTGTGGGACCGCTACCGGCCCGGGGCGCCCCTGCCGACGGCGCGTGCCGCCGAGGAGAAGGATTCGAAGGCGCAGTGGGACGCCCAGTTCGTCGCGCTCAGCGCCGTGCTCCCCGAGGGGCTCGGGCTCGGTGACCCGACGCTCGCGCTCGACCAGCCGATGCTGTACTCCCGGCCCGGCGCCGCCCCGGCGAGCCTGCGCGACTGCGAGGGGTTGACCGGGCCGGTGGTGGTCCCGCAGGGCACCCCCACCGACCTCGGCGGACGCTACGGCTGTCCCGTGGGGCCGGTGACGGTGGTGGCCGACGATGCCGCCGCGGCCCGCGAGGTGGCCGAGGGGCGCGCCGGGCTCGCGCAGCTGGGCACGTTGACCGCCGCGGCGCAGCAGCTCAACCAGGTTGCCGACCCGGATTCGACGGTGCCCGCCCGCGCCGTGGTGCCGCTGTTCCGCCGGGACGGCGTCACGGTGCAGCAGAACAAGCGACTCTCGGCGATCGCAGGCGAGCTGACCACGATCGATCTGGCCGCGATGGTCGAGAAGGTGCGGTCGGGGGAGAAGACCGTGGAGCAGGTGACCGACGCCTGGGGCGCCGATCACCCGCTGCACTGACCGCTAGAGGCGCTTGTTGAGCTGGGAATCGACCAGCGCGTTCACCCGCTGGTACGCCGAGCCGCCCACTCGCACGAGTACGTCGATGATCTTGGCGTCGGCGCCGATCAGGACGCGGCCGCGGTTCTTCTTGACCCCGTTGAGGATGACGCGGGCGGCGTCGTCGGCCTCGGTGCGAGCGAGGTACTTATCGAACATCTCGGCGCTGGCGGCCTGGTTCTTCCCCTCGGCGACGGTCGCGTTGCGGGCGATGGCGGTCTTGATGCCGCCGGGGTGCACGCAGGTGACGCCCACGTTGTGATCGCTGGCGAGCATCTCGATCCGCAGCGACTCGGTGAACCCGCGCACCGCGAACTTGGCGGCGTTGTAGGCGCTCTGGCCGCCCACACCGAGCAGGCCGAACAGGGAGCTGGTGTTGATGATGTGTGCGTCGCCGGAGGCGATCAGGTGCGGCAGGAAGGCCTTGGTGCCGTTGACCACGCCCCAGAAGTCGATGTCCATGACCCGGTCGTAGTCCTTGAACGAGGTGGTCTCGACGGGCTCGTGGTGCGCGATGCCGGCGTTGTTGAACAGCAGGTTGACCGTGCCGTAGTGCGCGACCACATCGTCGGCGTAGGCCAGGAGCTGTTCGCGCTCACCGACATTGACCACCTTGGTGTGCACCTCGGCGCCACTGGCGCGGGCGAGCTCGGCGGTCTCCTCCAGGCCGGCGGGATCGTAATCGCAGAGCGACAGCTTGGCGCCCTCATCGGCGAGCTGCAGGGCCAGCTCGCGGCCCATGCCGGAGGCGGCGCCGGTGATGACGGCGACCTTGCCGCGGAAACTCTTCATGGTGGAAATCCTCACATTTGTCCAAGCTGAGCTGCACTGATGCGCCGGAACCCGGCGTACTTACTCGACAGTAGGGTCGGGAACGGGCATATGTCAACGACCTATTGAGTAGCATTCAGTAGGTGACCAGAAAGTCCGTGGCAGCCGCGGTGGGGCGTAAGCGCACCCGACTGAGCCCCCAGGCGCGGCGCCAGCAGTTCATCGACCTCGGCCTGCAGAGCCTCAAACACCAGGCGCTCGAACAGGTGTCCATCGAGGAGATCGCCAGCCAGGCCGGCGTCTCGGCCGGTCTGCTGTTCCACTACTTCGACTCCAAGCTCGACTTCCAGGTGGCTCTCGTCGAGGAGCAGGCCCGCATCGTCGGCGAGGTGGCCACCCCGGAACGCGATCCCGCGGACATCGCCGACGTGATGCCGATCCTCAGCGCCACCCTCGGCACCTACGTCGATCACATCATGGAGAACCGGCAGTCCCTGCTGCCGATGCTCGCCGGTGTCAGCTGGTCGGAGCCGCGGATCCGGACCGCCGTGAAATCGGTCCGCGAGCAGATCGTCGATCAGTTCGTACAGCAGGCCGAGAACATCGGCATCGAACGATCGACCCGGTTCGTACTCGCCGTGCACGGTTGGATCGCGGTGGTCGAGGAGACCCTCGTGCAATGGCTCGACGAGAACGCCGGTTTCGCCGAGATGACGCGTGACGAGGTGGTCGATCACCTCGCGACGATGTTCGTCGGTATGGCCGGCGCGGTCGGCCTCGATCTGGTCTAGCGCGGCCCGCACCGACGAGGAGGGCCGGCCCTCCCAGTGGGAAGACCGGCCCTGCATCGTGATTCAGTCGATCAGGCGAAGGCCTCGTCGATGATCTGTGCCTGCTCCACGGCGTGCACCTTCGACGAACCCGAGCACGGTGCCGACATCGCGCGCCGCGAGACGCGCTTGATGCCCACGAGCCGTCCGTCGAGCTGCGGCAGCTCCAGGCCGAAGAACGGCCATGCACCCTGGTTGGCCGGCTCCTCCTGCACCCACCGCACATCGGTGGCGTTCGGGTACTTGTCGAGCGTGGCCGGCAGACGGCGCGAGGGGAGCGGGTACAACTGCTCCAGGCGGATGATCGCCACGTCGTCGCGCTTGTCCTTCTTCCGCCGGGCCTCGAGCTCGTAGTAGAGCTTGCCCGAGACCAGCAGCAGCTTGGTGACGCCGTCGCGGTTGCCGCCCTCGACCTCGAAGCTCGGGTCGTCGATCACCGAACGGAACTTGCCCGTGGTGAAGTCCTCCAGCGGGCTCACCGCGGCCTTGTTGCGCAGCATCGACTTCGGCGTGGCCACCACCATCGGGCGGCGCACACCGTCGAGGGCGTGACGACGCAGCAGGTGGAAGTACGACGCGGGGGTCGACGGCATCGCGACCGTCATCGAACCCTCGGCGCACAGCTGCAGGAACCGCTCGATGCGGGCCGACGTGTGATCGGGGCCCTGACCCTCGTGGCCGTGGGGGAGCAGCAGCGTGACACCGGAGGTCTGGCCCCACTTGGCCTCGCCCGAGCTGATGAACTCGTCGATGATCGACTGCGCGCCGTTGACGAAGTCGCCGAACTGCGCCTCCCAGCACACCAGCGCCGACTCGTCGGCCACCGAGTAGCCGTACTCGAAGCCCAGGCCCGCGAACTCGGTGAGCGCCGAGTCGTAGACCATGAACCGGCCGGGCGACTCCGCGCCGTCCTCGCCCAGGTGATCGAGCGGGGTGTACTCCGCGCCGGTCTGCCGGTCGATCAGCACCGCGTGACGCTGCGTGAACGTGCCGCGGCGGCTGTCCTGGCCGGCGAGGCGGACCGTGCGGCCCTCCTCCAGCAGGGTGCCGAAGGCGAGCAGCTCGCCGAAGGCCCAGTCGACGCCGCCGTCGCGCGACATCTCGAAGCGGCGCTTGACCACGGGGGCCACACGCGGGTGCACGGTGAAGCCCTCGGGGACGTTGGCGTACGCGTCGCCGATGCGCTGCAGTTGCTCGAGCGGCACGGCCGTCACCAGCGAACTGGGCAGCGGCTGGTCGGCGATGATCGACGGGGCGGGCTCGGCCTGGAACTTCTCCAGCTCCTTGACCTCGTTGAAGACCCGCTCCAACTGGCCCTGGTAGTCGCGCAGCGCGTCCTCGGCCTCCTTGGTGGAGATGTCGCCACGGCCGATGAGGGCCTCGGTGTAGGACTTGCGGACACCGCGCTTGGTGTCGATCACGTCGTACATGCCGGGCTGCGTCATCGACGGGTCGTCGCCCTCGTTGTGACCGCGGCGGCGGTAGCAGACGAGGTCGATCACGACGTCCTTGTGGAAACGCTCACGGAAGTCGACGGCCAGCTTGGCCACCCACACGCAGGCCTCGGGATCGTCGCCGTTGACGTGGAAGATCGGCGCGCCGATCATCTTCGCGACGTCGGTGCAGTACTGCGAGCTGCGCGAGTTCTCCGGCGAGGTGGTGAAGCCCACCTGGTTGTTCACCACGATGTGGATCGTGCCGCCGTTGGAGAAGCCGTCGAGGTTCGCCATGTTCAGCGTCTCGGCCACCACGCCCTGTCCGGCGAAGGCCGCATCGCCGTGCAGCATCAGCGGCATCACGGGGTGCACGCCCTCGGGCGGGTTCTTCATGTCCTGCTTGGCGTGCACGATGCCCTCGAGCACCGGGTCGACCGCCTCGAGGTGCGAGGGGTTGGCCACCAGCGAGACGGTGATCTCGTTCTCGCCGAACATCTGGTAGTACTTGCCCTCGGCGCCGAGGTGGTACTTCACGTCGCCCGAGCCGTGCGCCTGCGCCGGGTTCAGGTTGCCCTCGAACTCGGTGAAGATCTTGCTGTACGGCTTGCCGACGATGTTCGCCAGCACGTTGAGGCGGCCGCGGTGAGGCATGCCGATGACGACCTCGTCGAGCGAGTGCTCGGCGGCCTGATCCAGCACGGCGTCCATCATCGGGATGACCGACTCGGCGCCCTCCAGCGAGAAGCGCTTCTGGCCGACGTACTTGGTCTGCAGGAAGGTCTCGAAGGCCTCGGCGGCGTTGAGCTTGGACAGGATGTACTTCTGCTCGGCGACCGTGGGCTTGGTGTCCTTGGTCTCCACGCGCTCCTGCAGCCACTTCTGCTGCTCGGGCTCGAGGATGTGCGCGTACTCGATGCCCACGTGGCGGCAGTACGCATCGCGCAGCACCGACAGCACCTTGCGCAGCTTGAGCCGGTCTTCACCGTGGAATCCGCCCACGTTGAAGGTGCGGTCCAGGTCCCACAGCGTGAGCTCGTAGGTGAGCACGTTGAGGTCGGGGTGCGATTCGAGCTTGTCGTTGTTGAAGCGCAGCGGGTCCACATCGGCCATCAGGTGGCCGCGGGCGCGGTACGCCGCGATCAGCTCGAGGACGCGGGCGTCCTTGTCGATGCCGTGCGGCGGGATGTCGCGACGCCAGCGCACGGGCTCGTAGGGCACGTGCAGGGTGCGGAAGATGTCGTCCCAGAACTCGTCGCTCAGGGTGAGCTCGTGCACGTACCGCAGGAAGTCGCCGGACTCGGCGCCCTGGATGATGCGGTGGTCGTACGTGGAGGTCAGCGTGGTGAGCTTGCCGACGGCGAGGTCGGCGATCTTCTCTTCGCTGGCGCCCTGGAACTCGGCGGGGTACTCCATGGCGCCCACACCGATGATCGCTCCCTGGCCCACCATGAGGCGGGGCACCGAGTGCACGGTGCCGATGCCGCCGGGGTTGGTCAGCGAGATGGTGACGCCCGCGAAGTCCTCCGCGGTCAGCTTGCCGTTGCGGGCGCGGCGCACGATGTCCTCGTAGGCGGCCACGAACTGCGAGAAGTCCATGGTCTCGGCGCCCTTGACGCCGGCCACCACGAGGCTGCGGCTGCCGTTCTTGCCCACCAGGTCGATCGCGATGCCGAGGTTGACGTGGGGCGGGGTGACCGCGTTCGGCTTACCGTCGATCTCGGCGAAGTGCCGGTTCATGTTCGGGAACGCCTTGACGCCCTGGACCAGCGCGTATCCCAGGATGTGGGTGAAGCTGATCTTGCCGCCGCGGGTGCGCGCGAGGTGGTTGTTGATCACCACGCGGTTGTCGAACATGACCTTGACCGGCATCGCGCGGACGGACGTGGCCGTCGGGATCTCACGGCTCGCGTTCATGTTCTTGACCACGGCGTTCGCGGCGCCGCGAAGCACCTGATGCTCCTCCTCGGCGGGGAACTCGGCCGCGGCGGGGGTCTTCGGTGCGGGTGCGGGCTTGGCCGGCGAGGACGGTGCCGGGGTCACCGGGGCGGAGGGCGCCGGAGTCAGCGTGGACTCCGAGGTCTTCGCCGGCGCGGCCACCGCGGGTGCGGCGGCCGCGGGGGCCGGAGCAGCGGGGGCTTTCGGCGCGGCGGGTGCGCTGGGAGCGCTACCGTTCGCCGCGGCGTCGGTGCCGCCGGGCTGATACTTGGAGAGGAAATCGTGCCAGCTCGGGTCGACCGAATTCGGGTCGGCCTTGAACCGCTCGTACATCTCCTCGACCAGCCACTCGTTTTGGCCGAAATCCGATACAGAACTGCTGCTCACGGCAGGTCCTCGCCTCGATTCATCATCGTCGTATCATGCGTGCGCCGAACCGGATCGCAGTCGGCGCAAATCTGCGTGGTCCAGGGTAGTCCACCGCGTAATTCGTGCGGCGGGTTACTCCGGTAACGCCGTCCCGCCGGGCTCGGCCACCGAGCCCTCGACGACCCGCAGGCCGGGGGACGGCCACGTGGTCGGGACCGGACCGAAGGCGTTCCGGGAGTTCTTGATGACGCCCTTGCCCAGCACGCGGTTGCCGCCCGCGCCCACCACGGCGCCGATGCCCGCGGGGAGCAGCTTGCCGAGGACCAGCGGCGACTTCTTCGCCAGGAACCGCCGGCTGAACATCTTCATCAGCTGCTTGTTGAGGTTGCCCAGGCCCGGGAGCTGGGTGGGGTTCTTCTTCAGGTTCATCAGGGTGGCGTTCTTAGCACCGACGGTGGTGCGCAGGGCACCGAGACCCGCCTCGCCGAGTACCGCGGTGAGCACGAGCGCCTTGCGCAGCTCGCGATCGTCGGGCGAGATGCCGTAGACGTCGGCCACGGCCAGGGCGTACAGCGCGGAGGCCTCCATGAAGACCACGGTCTCGGCGCCGACGGTGCCGATCGCGGCCAGGGTGCCCACGCCCGGGACGGCGGCGGTGGCGCCCGCAGCGCCGCCGGTGCCGGTCACGGTGAGCAGGTAGCGCTTCTCGATCCGCTCGATGATCTGCGCCGGGCTCTCGTCCGGGTGCGCCTCGCGCAGGCTCGTGACGTACTTCGCCACCGCGGGGGCCTGGAGCCGGGCGGCGCGATCGATGACGGAGCCCAGCACGCCGCCGCCGTCACGGGTGGCGGGCACGTTGGGCTCGATGTTGGCGGGCTGTTTCGCCATGATGACCTCCGTAGCTGGGCGCCCGCAGCGGGCACCGCTCTCCACCCCTTGTTACCACTGCAACGCGATATTCATTCCCCGTCCGGACGGACCGGGGTGGGCTCGCCGCGTAGGGTGCGACCCGTGCCGAGCATCGACGAGCAGCCGTACACCCTCGAGATCCCCACCCGGTGGAAGGACAACGACGTATACGGGCACGTCAACAACGTCGAGTACTACAGCTTCTTCGACACGGTGATCAACACCTATCTGATCCGGGAGGGCGGCCTGGACATCCATGCGGGCCCGACCATCGGGCTCTGTGTGGAATCTCACTGCCGCTACGACGCCCCGCTGGCCTTCCCGGAGCGGGTGACGGCGGGTCTGGCCGTCACCCGGCTCGGTGGCTCCAGCGTGACCTACGCCGTGACGCTCTTCGGCGAGAACGGCGAGGCCGCGGCGGAGGGCTGGTTCGTGCACGTCTTCGTCGACCGCGGGACCCGCCGGCCCACGCCGATCCCGGACGGCCTGCGGGCCGCGCTCGGTCGGCTCCGTGTCGGTGGCGACGCGTAGTCTCCGCTGCATGGCGTTCTCCACCCCGCTGCAGCCGGTCACGCTCACCGGGCACCTGGTCACTCTGGCCCCGCTGTCGCACGACCATTACGACGGTCTGCTCGAAGCGCTCGAGGACGGGCAGCTGTGGGACCGCTGGTACACCTCCGTCCCGGCACCGTCGGGGCTTGCGGCCGAGATCGACCGCCGGCTGGATCTGCAGGCGAACGGGCAGATGATCCCGTTCACCGCGATCGACACGGCGGGCCGGGTGCTGGGCATGACCACCTACTACGACATCGATCCCGACGTGCCCCGGATGGAGATCGGTTACACCTGGAACCGCGCCTCCGCGCACGGCACCGGCACCAACGCCGAATCGAAGCTGCTGCTCCTCGAGCACGCCTTCGACACGCTCGGCTGTGAGTGCATCGGCCTGCGTACGCAGTGGGTGAACACCCAGTCGCGGGAGGCCATCGCGCGGCTCGGAGCCAAGCAGGACGGCGTGCTGCGCAGCAACAAGCGCTACCGCAACGGCGCCCTGCTCGATGCGGTGCTCTTCTCCATCCTTCGGCACGAGTGGCCGGCCGTGCGGTCGCACCTGCGGCACCGTCTGCGCCACCGGCACGAGGCGTATCGCGCTGTGGCGGAGTAGCCGTGCCTCGCCCCCAGGCGGCCGCGCACGGGCTCTGGCGTCCCGGGCTCGGCCTGGCGTTGTGGTTCTCCGACGATCTCGGTGAGCCCACCGCCGAACCCGATCCCGCGGTGCTCCCCGCGACGGTGGCCGCCGTCCTCGGCGACCGTAGGCCACGCCGCTCCACCACCGTTGCCGGCCCGCAGGGGCAGCTCGTCGCGCCTGTGCTCACGCTCGGCCCCGAGCGGGCCGCCGCACTGCTCGACGAGCTCGGCCCGGACGACGGCGGTGGCGACCTGCGCTACCTGCGGTGGGTGGCGAAGTCGGTGGAGCGGTTCGTGGCGATCGGTGCGGTCACCCCGGTGTTGCGCAGCGACGACGGCGAATGGCTGGTGCGGTGGGCCCCACTGGAATCGGTGCAGTGGCGCACCTGGGTGCAGACCGCCGCCGCGGCGATGCCCGCCGCGCTGCGGCGCGGGGGAGACCTGGCCGCGATCCTGGACATGGCGGCCGAGCTCACGGACCGGTACGCGCGCCGGAGGCTCGGCGCGGGGCCGTGGGACTGGGTGGCGGCGCCCTCCCTGCGCGCCCTGGTCGACGGTGAGCCGCTCCCCGCGGACAGGGTCGCCGACGCCGGCGCACCCGCGGCGTGGACCGAGTGGTCGGGCAGTGTCCGCTCCGCCGAGACCCTGCTGGTGCTCCGGCTGATCGAACCCGACGGTAAGCGGCCCGGCGAGATCGACCCGGTGCCCGCTCCGGCGGATGCGCCGTGGCGGCTGGAGGTGTGCCGGCGGGTGCCGGGGGCGGCTCCCGTCCGTGCCGATCCGGTGCGGATGAGCCCCGTCGACCTGGACGACCTGGCGAGCGAGCTCGCCCGCGCCCTCGCGGTGTACCCGCCACTCAAAGGTGTTCGGCAGGACCCGGGTTCGCTGGACTTCCTGCTCACCACGGGCGAGGCGGAGGCCCTGTTCCTGGAGGGGGCTCCGGGCTTGACCAAGGCGGGGTACGAGGTACTGCTGCCCACCTCGATCGCCACGGTGCGGCCGGCGCTGCGGCTCACTGGTCGCGAGCAGCCCGGCCGCACCGCGCTCACGGTGCAGGCCGGGCTCGCCGAGATCAAGGATTTCGCCTGGCAGCTCGCCGTGGGCGATGCGGTGCTCACGGCCAGCGAGCTGGCCGGTCTCGCGAACACCATGTCCGGTCTGGTCAAGGTGCGTGGCCGCTGGGTACGCGCGGACCGGCGCACGTTGGCGCACGCGGCGCGCTTCGTGGCCGAGCAGCGCAAGGCCAAGGAGGACGGCACGGCGCACGACCTCGGTGACCTGCTCGGCCTCATCGCCGACCCCGCCGCGCTGCCGGCGCCGTTGGTCGCGGTGGACGGTCTCGGCTGGCTCGACTCGGTGTACCGGGGTGGCACCATCGCCCCCGCGACGGTGACCGCGCCGTCGGCCTTGAAGGCCGAGCTGCGGCCCTACCAGCTGCGCGGTCTGGAGTGGTTGGTCACGTTGTGGCGCAGCGGGATCGGTGCGGTACTCGCCGATGACATGGGGCTCGGGAAGACGATCCAGGTGCTCGCGCTGCTGTGTCACGAGCGCGGCGATGCGGCGGTCGATGCCCCGGCTCCTACGCTGATCGTGTGCCCGATGTCGGTGGTGGGGAACTGGGCCGCCGAGGCTCAGCGGTTCGCACCGGGCCTGCGGGTGCTGGTGCACCACGGCTCCGACCGCGCCTCCGGGGAGGCCTTCGCCGCGGCGGTCGCGGAGGCGGACATCGTGATCACCACTTTCGCGCTGGCCTCCCGCGACCGGGAGCTGCTGTCGGCCTTGCGGTGGGGCCGCATCGTGG
The DNA here is from genome assembly GCF_039525985.1 of Tsukamurella strandjordii. Taxonomy (NCBI): domain Bacteria; kingdom Bacillati; phylum Actinomycetota; class Actinomycetes; order Mycobacteriales; family Tsukamurellaceae; genus Tsukamurella; species Tsukamurella strandjordii. The sequence continues at coordinate 153,406 of NZ_BAAAII010000012.1, forward strand.
TCGACGAGGCGCAGCACGTGAAGAACGTGAACACGGCCGCGGCCAAGGCGCTGCGCGCGATTCCGGCGGCGCACCGGGTGGCCCTCACCGGCACGCCCGTCGAGAACCGTTTGGAGGACCTGCGGGCGGTGATCGACCTGGTGAATCCGGGACTGCTCGGCTCCGCCCGGACCTTCCGCAATCGGTTCGCGATGCCGATCGAACGGGAACAGGACCGGGCTGCGGCGCGGCGTCTCACGTCGCTCACCTCGCCGTTCATCCTGCGCCGGGTGAAGACCGATCCGGATATCGCTCCGGAGCTTCCGGAGAAGGCGGAGTTCACCGTTCGCGCCTCGCTCACGCCGGAGCAGGCGGGCCTGTACCAGGCGGTGCTGAACCGCCTCGTCGAGGAGCTCCGCCGGTCCGAGGGGATGCCCCGGCGGGGGCTGGTGTTGGCCTCGCTCACCCGGCTCAAGCAGGTGTGCAACCACCCGGCTCACTACCTGGACGACGGCTCGCCGCTGCTGCGCCGCGGGCAGCACCGGTCGGGCAAGGTGGAACTGCTCGCCGACATCCTGGAGACCGTTGCCGCCGACGGTGAGCGGGCGCTGGTGTTCACCCAGTACGCCGAGTTCGCGCGGATGCTGCAGCCCTGGCTCACCGGGCTGCTCGGCGCGGAGGTCCCGGTGCTCGACGGTTCGGTGCCGCGCCGCGATCGGGACGCGATGGTCGAGCGGTTCCAGGCGGGCGACGGTGCTCCGGTCCTGGTGGCCACGGTGAAGTCGGGCGGCACCGGACTGAACCTCACGGCTGCGAATCATGTGGTGCACGTGGATCGTTGGTGGAATCCGGCGGTCGAGAACCAGGCCACCGACCGGGCCTTCCGGATCGGGCAGACCAGGGCCGTGCAGGTGCGCAAGTTCGTGTGCGCGGGAACGCTGGAGGAGCGGATCGACGGGGTGATCGCGGCCAAGCGGGAGCTGTCGGACATGACGGTGCAGACCGGCGAGGCCTGGCTCACCGAGCTGAACAACGATGAGCTGTACGAACTGGTGCGGCTGTCTGAAGGGACTGTCGTCTAGGGCTTTTGGCACCGAATCGTCCCATGATCGGCATGATTCTCGGGATGTTCGTACACGCTGTCGTACACGGACTCGTACACGCCAACTCCCTTCCGGTACGTCAGTACCAGGGCGGCAGGCCGGCCACGCGCCGGGGAGCGGGCGAAGCGGAGCGACCCCGGGCGCAGGGGCCGAGCCGCCGCCCGGTCTCGATTACTACGCGAACTCTGTAAACGGGGATCCCGCTGGCTCTCGGATCGTCTACCGAATCGGTGCTCTCGACGCAGCTTCGTCGGGGTGGTCACGATGATTCCCATCTCGGACACGGCTCGTCAGGACATCTGGAGGGCGCGGAACTTCCAGAGGTTGCATTCGACCATCGAGCGAGTCAGGAAGTGCGGCGTGGTCTGCACTCACAAGGACGGGGTTTCGCTCTCCGTGGCGGAGGATGTCTCGGGCAAGAGGAAGGCTCGGTTCGGGAATCTGCATAGCTGTGGCTCGGTGTGGTCCTGCTATCGCTGCTCGTACGTGGTTGCTCGGGCGCGCGGGGATGAGCTGGCGATGATGATTCGGGCGTATCGTGCGCTGACGGGTGGCGACGTGGTGTTCGTGACTCTCACTGCTGCGCACAAGGCTTCGGATCGTCTGGTCGATCTCTGGGACGGTGTCACGGAGGCGTATCGGCACGTGGTGAACTCACGTCGCTTCAAGAACATGCGAGGCGAGTTGTCCCCGGATGGTGAGGGTGGCTACACGTCAGATGGTCTGGTCGATGGCTACATCAAGGCGACGGAGGCCACCCACGGTGATCACGGCTGGCATCCTCATCTGCATCTCCTGTTCTTCGTCCCGGACGCGTGGGAATTCGGGCGGAATTTTTCTGCCATTCGGAAACTGTGGATCGACGGGTTAGCCAAGCAGGGTATGCAGGCATCCAAAGAGGGGCAGAGATTCAGAACTGTCTCCGAGGAGCGAATCGACACTCTGGCCCATTATGTCGGCAAGGGTGCACACGCCTGGGGAGTCGAAGATGAGATCACCGGTGGGATGCGGAAGAACGGTAAGCATGGCCGGACGCCGATGGAGATTCTGCACGGACTGGTTCACAATGAGGCGGAGCCCGGAGATCTGAAGCTGTGGCACGAGTGGGAACAGGTGTCCCACGGAAAGCGCCAGCTGGTGCACTCTCGGTTTGGTGGCATCTGGTCGATCCTTGGTTCGGAGATTCGGCCAGATCAGGAGATCGCAGAACAGACAGGTGATGAGCTGGATCAGCAGGAACCCCGGCCGGACGAGAGAGTCCTCGGATACATCCCCTCTGAGATCTGGAGCGCACTGCTCCGTCATCGAAGAACTGCCGTCCTGGAGATGTTGGAGATCCTGGAATTGATCGACAGTTCTGCTGAAGATGAAGCCCTGGAAGATTTTGAATACCGGCTAGGTGTTCCGATCTTCTCCAGGGAGGAACTATTGGCTAATTCTTCGTGATTCAATGGCCGTAGAGACGGCTCGGAGCTATGTTAATTCCTCTAATTCTTTGCTATTCTAAAGTTCGAAGCGAAAAGGTTTCGCAGAATAGGAGAAATGCAGTGGCTACTCGGATCAATACCTTCAAGGTCGACACCGACGACATCAAGATCCTCGTCACAGGTGTGGCGCGGGTCGATGAGGTCGAGTACACGGATGACGGAGCTGTCAAGACTCCGGTGATCGACAACAGCGGAGAGCAGCGGGTGGACCAGTACGGCCAGCTGGTCTGGAAGCAGAAGACGGAAACCGTCGACGGGCGAGAGATCCCTCTGTGGAAGCTGGACGTGCTGATGAAGTACAAGGATCAGGGGGTCACCTACTCGGACACCTACGGCATCAAGGTTCCCTACCCCGGCAACGCCGAGGAACTGGAGGACCGGGAAGTCAGGTTCCAGAATCTACGGGTCGGGCAGTTCCGGGAGAACTTCACCTTCAAGGCACAGGCTGTCGGACTGGCACAGTCGGTTGCACGGCCTTCGGCCAAGCCTGACACCAAGCCGACTGCCTGATCCGCCGAGTTCAGGAGTGAAGCATGGTTCTCCCGATCGGTAAGCGCGTCTCACCGAAGTTGCTCATTGTCGCCGGGGTGGTCGTTGTTCTGGCTCTGTTCGCACTGTCTCGCTGCGGCGGATCCAACTCGGACAAGTCCACCCCGGCTGAGCCGGCGGTCCAGGTCAGCTCAGGTCGTCTGGACGGGCTGCAGCTTTGTCACGGTGATCAGTACGGCTCCAACCAGCGGACCTGGACAGTCACCGCTGGCACGGCCAGTCGGACCCAGGCCTGTTTCTCCGACTCCGGATCCAAGCTGGAGCTGCTGATGAACCAGGCACTCCCGGTGATCCCCGCTCGATCCCAACGCACGCTGGTGCAGGTGAACAGCTCCTGGCTGGTCTGCTCCGAACCCAATGATGTCACCGCTGACTCCGTCCCGATGCAGCAGTTGAACTGCCCGGCGGGTGCACGATGAGCCGCAGGAACCAGCAGATCGTCGTCACTGAGCCAGCTCAGGAAGAGGGTGTGCTGGAGCGGACCGTGAGGACCTACATCCTCGAGGTCATCGCAGCGGTCGGCGCAGTACTGGTGATCACCTACTGGCAGCTCACCGGAGCCGATCTACCTTCTGTAGCACCTGCTCTTATCGGCGCGTTCCTGCTCTTCGTCGTCGGCACATACCTGGATCCAATGCTGACCATCTGGCTCCGCTGGGAAGCTGTTGCCCGAGACACCGGAACCGTCGCGGCGTGGACCGGAGTGCCCGATCTTCTCTGGGCGTGGCGCACGTCCCGAGGTGTGTCATTCTGCGTCTCAGGGCTGTCCATCGAACCGGACGACTTCTTCGCCGTGGAAGACCGCGTCGCCCGGGGATTCGGGTACTCCGCTGGACTGGTGGAACAGAAGGCAGGCACGTTTCGTACTTCCCGGCGCCGGTACCACGTTCATCTGTCCAAGCTGGACGGACTACTTGAAGCATTCCCGCTCCCTGAAGGGAAGCCGTACTCCGCCAATGACACCGCTATTGTGTTGGGGCGGAATAAGAATCTGGAGACTATCTCCTGGCATCTGCTGGAGTCGGCGGGGCACTTCATCCTGCAGGGTGAGACCCGCTCTGGCAAGTCAGTGCTGATGTACTCGGTCCTGGCGCAGATGGCATCGATGGTGGACGTCACGGTCAGAGGTATCGATCCCAGCCAGATCCTGGCCAAGCCTTGGGATCCGAGAAACTGGGTGATTGGAAGCCGGGACATGTCCCTCGCCGCTGAGATGCTGGAAGCCGAAGTGAGAGAGATGGATCGGCGAAACCGAGAGCTCAGTCGAGCTGGCTTCGACAAGGTGGCAGAAGTGTCTCCGATGATGCCGCTTCGGGTGATGGTGCTGGAAGAATTCGCCGGCATCATGCGGTCTGCGGTGGCAGAAGACACCAGGGAGGGGCGGAAGTCCGATAAGGTCGCACCACGGATCGCCGCTGCTCTGGCTCGTCTGGTCGCCGAGGGCGCCAAGTCCGGTATCCGTGTGATGCTGCTGACGCAGCGGGCATCGTCCCAGGTGATAGACACCGATTCCCGAGGCAACTTCGCCATCAGAGTCACGCTCCGCGTGGGCAACTCCGAAGCCATCACGATGCTGCACGACGGTCTGGATTCCTCATGGCTGACAGCGGTGAAGCAGTACAAGAACGGCGTGGGAATCGTGGACATTCCCGGCGAGAAGACCCAGAAGTTCAAGGGAGTTTACATCGGCGCTCGGGAGTACGACCGCTACCTCACTGAGGTTGCATCTGGTGAGGACATCGCACTGGCTCGCGCCGGAGTTCTGGCGGACATCCGATGACGCCGAAAAAGTACACCGTGCCCGACGCCGCCGCGATGATCGGAGTCGCGCCCACCACGCTGTACCGCTGGATCAGTCTGGAACGAGTCCCCGCCCAGTACGCCGTGTCGGGCCGTCTGTTTCTCACCGCTGAACAGGTGGACCAACTCGCCAGGGAGCGGACCGACTTCCAGGGAGGCCGGCAGTGACTCAGTTCCCGTACTCCCGGTCAGTGTCGATGCTGGTCGACGCCCACGGTGACCAGATCCCGGCGCCGGTGATCCTGTCCACCCTGCTGGCCTGGTCCCGGGATGAGGCCGTCCGCACCGGGAGCTGGTCCGTACATCTGGAACATCTGCTGGACGTCGTGCAGATGGGTGAGCAGGTCGCCAACGCAGCACCTGGCACGCTGCCGATGATCCACCGCACCGACGGCAGGCGGAACGGCGGAGGCTGGCAGGAGATCGTCGTGCGTGGAATTCCTCGGATCAACCCGGGAACACCGGTTCCTTCGGCGACAGCTCCGCTGGAACAGGTGCTGTCCACCATCACCGCCCGGTACCCGGTCTCTGTCCCGCAGATGATGCGTGCCGTCGCGTTGTGCCTGGACCAGGTGATCGACGCGGAGCGGTACAACCGGAACCCGATGCCGACGCTGCACTGGTGGGCGGAGGACTCCGTCCAGGTTCCCAGCACGTTCCTTCGATTGCTGGAGGCCAACTCCACCCGGTACTTCACGACGTCTGTGTTGGATGAGGACACGCTGTTTCTGCTGTGGGCGACAGCTTCACCGCCTGCCGCCGGCGCCACGCTCCGACAGGTCAGTTCAGCAGTGGTGGACCAGTTCCACACCGACCCAGAACGCGGTTGGCATCCCGCCGTGCCGATTCGCTATGGCCGCACGCTCGCCGGAGAAGCGGTGTTCCTGCTTACTCGCCACGGTGAGGAATACCTCGCCTACCTGCCTGACATCGCCCCGGACGCGGACCAGTACGCCGCCCGGATCACAGAATGGGCCATCACCGGAACGTCAGATCCCCGTTGGATCATCGTGTCCCCCTGGAACTGGCGGGCGTCACCGCTCTTCACTGTCTGACATCAAGTTTGTCCGAGTTCAGTACGCTCCGAGCGTCGTCGTGAGGCGCTACTGTCGCGCAAGAGAATCACTCACTTCCGTTCTAGCAGAAGGACTTGCAATGTCGACAGTGCTGATCGCCTACGACCTCAACTCTCCCGGCCAGGACTACAAGACCTTGATCGAGAAGATCAAGACCTACGGCACATGGTGGCATCACCTGGATAGTCTCTGGATCGTCAAGACCGACTCCACCGCCAAGACTGTTCGTGACGCCCTGGCCCCTCTTATTGACAGTGGAGACGAACTTCTGGTCATCGATGTGTCGAACAATTCAGCGGCGTGGAACGGGTTCAATCAGAAGGGATCCGACTGGTTGAAGACCCACCTCTTCGAGTAGTCAACCCTCTTTGGTTTGGGGTCGGGCTTACCAGCCCGCCCGAGCCACGCTTGACCGTCGGAATCACGGTGCGGGGGCGGGCCCCTCGGCCTACCAGGCTCGCCAGAGCTCCAGCGGCGACAGCAGGCTGCGGTAGGTCGACAGCGCCGTCTCCGACGGTCTTTGCCAGTCCGTACGGTATCTGTCGGTTCCTGTTGGTATGTTCCCCTCGACTGTCTATCGATGGAGGGCGACATGCAGCCGAACGGGGAGCACAACCAGCAAGGGCCCGCCGGTCCGCCAAACTTCCCGCCGCCTGGAGGCGGCTACACCAGACCTGGCCCGTTCTCCGGCCCGAACCAGACTCGTAACCTGCTGATGGTGGCTGCAGCCGTCATCGTGCTCGCCGTCGTCGTGATCGCCTCCGTCGCAGCCTGCTCCAGTTCTGATTCCTCGACCACCGGTCAGCAGCACAACAGTGGGGACGGTGCACCGGCGGTCGCGCCGACCACAGCGAGTGCTTCCAAGCCGACCAAGCTTGACGCGTCACTTCTCGATGGGCTGCGGCCGGTGGAGGCGAACGACTTTACCTACGTCAATGCCTCGCCGATGTACGGCTGGAGATTCCGGCTTTCATACCCATCATCTATTGTCTGCGAGGTCTCCCCGTTCTTCAAGTTCGGCAAACCGGAAGGCGCTCCTGCGCAAGGTTTGCTGTTGTGCACGTCTATGGGATGGTCTCGGCAGTCGCTTGAATCTGTGGAGAACCCCGTCCATGCACAGTCGGACAAATACAATCTGGGTCCGAGTTCTCTTGGGTGGGTGAGTCACCCCAACGAAAAGGATACCCAAGGGGGGAATATCGAGGGCAAGCCCCAGAGCTTCCAGTTGTCTCCCTCATCCGGCAATGAGCTACAAGCAGGAACGAAGGCCACCTTCAATATCGCCAAGCAGACAGATCCGCCCCTGAACTTCACCTGCGGCAACACTGGTGAGGCCGTGGTCTGCGTCAACGACAAGACCAGACATGGCTTCGGAGCGACCAATACGACGTTCCAAGTCTGGTAGCGACTCTCTCGCTCGCTACTTGCCCGTGCAAGCTCTCAGAATCGCAATGAGGGCCCATTACGGCGCCACCCAGCTACGCTAGACCACGATAAAAGAGAACCCCGACGAGATTCATCTCATCGGGGTTCTACTTTTGCGGCTCCAAGGCTAATTAGAACGCGACGTAAGAATAGCAGCACGGCTACTCGGGATGCCAGATCGTCGTCACCGGGCCCTTGATTGTCGCGAATCTACTTTCGAGGAGTTGCATACCGTCGTCACCGATATTTTCGTCGGTCTCGAATGTTCTGTATCGGCGATCTGTCGTGTAGGGGCCGAGTATGTGCAGAACTCGCACGACGAATCCTGAAATGGTGAGGGCGATGAAGCCGCCGGCGAGATCGTCCGGGTGCTTCGCCTCCCAGGTGTTCACCTGGTTCGTGTCTGTCCAGTCGGTGGTCGGACGCAGCCTCGCCTGCAGGGTTGGCCGGGTGATCTTCGCTATCGGCCGCTGCTCGGCCGTCCGCACGTCTGACTCCAGGACGTAGGTGCGGTTGCTGGCCGCTACCGAGGGTAAAACGTGCGCGTCGGTCAGCTTTCTGACGTTGGCGTACGACATCTCGAGGCGTTCGGCGACGTCGGTCAAGGGGACGAGCTCCATGCTTCGAGTCTAGGCGTTACGGGTCACGCTGTTTACATCCTATGAAAGTGACTGGTAATATACGCAACGTAATATCCCAAGGCTAAGGAGAAACATGATGGAACCAGTTGGCAACGAGTCGGTCTCACGTCCGCGAGAGCTGCAGGGTTCGGAGCTTCACGAGGTGCGGGCGGTCATGCTCGGGCTCGCCCTGTTGGCGTCGTGTGACTGGCGCATCACCACAAGAGGGGCGCGGATCGCGTCATACCTGACGAGTGGAACTCCGGTACCGGTCGCGCAGATCGCGGGCGCGATGCTCGACGACCTCGCCTACAGGGGAGGTGACGTCGATCAGTGGTTGCGGGAGACCGAGGATCCGGACGAGATCGCGTCTCCCGTTGAACGGGTGGCTCAGCTGTTCGCCGCAGACGCGCCGCCTCTGTTCGTGTGGTGTGGTCACGCCGATATTGGGGGTGTCGCGTGACGGCGGGTGTTGAGCCGATCTGGCTCACATCGGCGGACGTCGCAGTGATGCTGTCGCTCTCGCGGTCGACCGTGTACCGGCTGGCTGACACAGGTCAGCTTCGCGCGGTCAGGGTCGGCGGATCCGTTCGATTCACGCGGGAGTCGGTTCATGCCTTCGCGAAGGCGGCGGCGTGAGTCCCTCGAAACTCCCCAACGACAAGTGGCGGGGTCGGCGCTACCTCGGCGTGGATCCCGCCACTGGGCGTAAGAGGGAGGCCACGAAGGTGTTCAGCGACTTCAAGGCGGCGAGACGGTGGGAATTGGAGCAGTCCGCGCGTCGCGCCACCTCGGCGTCGGATAGTCGTATCACGGTCCGACGTTTGGTGGAGCGGGACCGAGCATCGGTCGAACTAGGTTTGGGGCCTGCATCGAAGGTGACGTTCTGGTCGTCAGTACGCACCCATGTGTTGCCGTTCCTCGGCGAGACCAAGATCCGTGACATCGGCGTTATCGAGGTGAAGCGGGTGCACAAAATCTGGCTGACCACCTCGGCTCCTGACACGGTGAACACTGCGCGCGTAGCACTGTCGCGGATCTTCGCTCACGCGATCGACCTCGGCATCGTGGACAGCGACCCCGTCAAGGTAGTCAAGGGCCCCAAGACTCAAGCGCGGACCGCTCCTGCCCTCTCGGATCAACAGTTGGCTTCGCTGCTGACTTCGATCGCCGATGACGACTTCAGGTTCTACGTCCACTTCGCCGCTAGGACCGGTCTTCGCCCGTCCGAGCTCGCGGCTGTGCGTCCGATGGACTGCGACCTCGAAGGTCGTCGGGTTCGGGTCCATCGGGCAGCGGTCAACGGAGGTCGAAAGGGAGAGTTCGACCGAACGAAGAACAGGCGAGAACGATACGTGCCGCTCTCTGCAGATCTCCTGGCCGGCCTTGGTGAACGCATGCAGCGATCCGCGGCGGATCTCGACGGATTCCTGCTGTCGTCACAGGGTTACGGCCCAGTGCTGCATTCCAACTTCATCAACCGTCATGGCTGGCGGATTCTGTCTCCGGGCTGGGACTTCTACAACTTGCGCTCCACGGCCATCGTCGGCTGGATTCGGGCAGGTGTGGATCTTCACGTCGTGCGTGACTGGGCCGGACACGCGACTCTCCAGCAGACCTCCGCGTACGCTCGGGCAGCAGGTTCGGACGCCGCCGACGGGGTGACTCGGTGGGATTCGTACATCAGTCGTACAGAGGAGCGTCTCGGATGACGTTCACGACGGAGGGAATGCGATGCGGGCGAATTGGATTCGCGATCCCTGGCTTCAGCGTCGCGACGAGCTGTACGAGCTGATCGCCCTGCGCGACGATGCGGCGGCGCTCTGATGGCGCGGCGCGCGCGGGATACGGCGAGGCCGATGGGCGGCACCTGGTTCACGCGGCGGTTGATCGCGCAGCGCGAGGAGGTCACCGAGCGCCGCAAGGTGCAGTACGCGCGGCGGCTCTATCAAGAGCATCAGGTGTTCTCGCTGGCCGTGGTGCCGGCCTCGATCACCGCGACGGTGCAGGGCAGCCAGCTCGATCCGTTCGGCGTGGGGTTGTCGCGGATCCCGGGTGATCCGGCGGCGGTGGTGTCGCTGCTGGTGGCGCAGGGCGCCACCGGCGAACTGCTCGGGGTGACCCGGGGCGATCTCGGCCGGACCCTGGGAGATCTGGTGTTGCCGGAGACGGCCTCCGATGTGGAGGTCAGCTGCGCGTGCCCCGACGAGAGCGGTGCCTGTGTGCACGCGCTCGCGCTGACCTACGAGTTCTGCGCGGCAGCCGACCTCGATCCCAGCCTTCTCCTCGACTTCGCCGGTGTCCCGCTCGCCGGCCTGCTCGCGCGGGTCGCGGCATCGGGACGCGAACCGGCGGGGGCGGCCCGTCCGGCGCCGGTGGCGGCACCGTCGGCCGAGGAGGAATGGGACGCGGGCGCGGCGGCCTTCTACGGCGACGGCATGGACCTCCCGCCCCTGCCCGAGCCGAGCCCCGTCGACGCGATGACCCTCTTGGACCCGGCCCTGTTGCGCGCCGCGCTGCGCCGCACGGGGACGAAGCCCGCCGATGTGGCCGAAGCGCAGGACGAGCTCGCCGAGCTGTACGACCGGTTGCGCGATCCGCGCTGACGGTGCCCGGTGAGGCTCCGGCGCCGGGCCGTGGCGATCGCGGAACTTGTCGGTGCGGGTCACTATCCTTGAGGCGACGCGATCGAGTGAGATGACGAGGGGGTGGACATGCGCTTCGTGCACACGGCGGACTGGCAGCTGGGCATGACCAGGCACTTCCTCGATGCGGACGCGCAGGCCCGCTTCACCGACGCCCGATTGGACGCCATCTCCCGGCTCGGAGCCCTGGCCACGGAGCGGTCGGCCGAGTTCGTGGTGGTCTGCGGCGATGTCTTCGAGGACAACCGCCTGGCGCCCGCGGTGATCGCCCGCAGCCTCGACCGGATGGCCACCATCGGCGTGCCGGTGTACCTGCTGCCCGGCAATCACGATCCGCTCGACGCCGCCTCGATCTACACCTCGGAGGTCTTCGCCCGGCATCGCCCCGAGAACGTGGTGGTGCTCGACTCCGCGGGGATACACACTGTGCGGCCCGGTGTGGAGCTGCTCGCCGCGCCGTGGTTCTCCAAGCATCCGGCGGGCGATCCGCTCACGGAGGCGGTCGTCGCGGCATCCGCGCCGGAGGCCGGTGTGATCCGGATCGCCGTCGGGCACGGTGGCACGCTGCCCGTGGGCGCCCAGGACCAGCGGTTGATCGACGTGGCCGAGCTCGGGGCCCGGCTCGACCGCGGTGAACTGCGCTACGTGGCGCTGGGCGATCGGCATTCGGTCACGCAGGTGCGGCCCGGAGTCTTCTACAGCGGCGCGCCGGAGGTCACCAACTTCGACCACAAGGAGCGGGATTCGGGGTCGGTGCTGCTGGTCGACGTCCCCGAGGACGGCGGCGCCACCGTTGTCGAGCCGGTGCGGGTGGGCAGTTGGCGGTTCGCCTCCCGGGAGTTCCCGCTGTCCGCGGAGCGCGATGTGACCGCCGCCGTCGCGGCGTTGTCGGCGTTGCCCGATAAGGACCGCACGGTGGTCAAGGTCGGCTTCACCGGCACCGTGGGGCTGGTGGCGAAGGCGGAGCTCGACGCCGAGTTGGAGGCGCTGCGCGCGCGATTCGCCGCGGTGGAACTGTGGGAGCGCAAGACCGACCTGGCGGTGCTGCCCGGCGAGGACGAGCTGGAATCGCTCGAACTGTCCGGGCCCGCCGCCGCGGCGGCGGAGGAGCTCCTGGGTATCGCGCGCAGCGGGGGCGAGAGCGCCGCCGACGCATCCGGTGCACTGGCTTTGCTGTACCGCCTCACCCGGCAGGATGTGGTCGCGTGAGGCTGCATCGCCTGGCGGTCAAGGACTTCCGCGGTGTGCAAGAGCGCGAGATCGCGTTCGCGGACACCGGCGTCACTCTGCTGCACGGCCCGAACGAGGCCGGCAAATCCTCGATGGTGGAGGCGCTGCAGCTGCTGCTCGATGTGAAGGCCACCTCGAAGTCGCAACGGGTCGAGGCGGTGTGTCCGGCGCATCGTGACGCCGGCCCCTATGTCGAGGCCGAACTCACGGTGGGGCCGTACCGCTTCGTGTACGCCAAGCAGTACCACCGTCGCCCCGGCACCACGCTCACCGTGCTCGAACCCACCCCGCAGCAGCTCACCGGCGGCACCGCCGAGGCGTGGGTGGCCGAGCAGATGCGCACCCACGTCGATGCCGATCTGCTCGCGGCGCTCACCGTCTTGCAGGGCCCCGGTCCCGGGCAGCCCTCGCTGCGCGACAGCGCCGCCTTCGCGAAGGCGCTCGATTCGGCGTCGGGCGGCGCGGGAGATGATGAACCGGGGGCGGAGCGCCTGGCCGAGTCCGTCGCCGCCGAGCGGGCTCGGTACTTCACTCCCACCGGGCGGCCCACGGGTGAGTTGGCGGCCGCGCGGAGCCGGGATGCGGCGGCCCGCAGCGCGTTCGAGCAGGCCGAGGCGGCACTGCGGGAGGTCGACCTGGTGGTCGATCAGCACGCGGCCGCCTCCGGTCGATTGGCGTCGATCGTCGACCGCCGGGTGGCGGCGGTCGCCGCGTTGGACGCGCTTGCGGCCGACCAGGACCGCGTCACCCGGTTGCAGTCGCAGGTATCGCACGCCCGCGCGGTGCTGGAATCGGCCACGCTGCGGGAACAGCATGCCGGGGATGCAGCGAACCGTCGCCGCCGCCTGATCGCGCAGCAGGCTCAGGCCACCGAACGGGCCGCGCAGGTTCGCGTGCTCCGCGATAAGGCCCTCGCCGACCGCGAGGTGCTCGCGGCCGAGGCGGCGTGGCTGGAGACCACGGTGCACGAGCTGACGGCGGTCGCCGCGGATCGCCGCGAGCGCAAGGCGCAGGCCCAGTACGCGGTCGATTACGCCCGCGAGGCCGCCGGCTATCAACGGCTCCGCAGCCGTATCGAGCAGGCCGAGCTGCTCGGCAAGGATGTCGAGGACGCGCGGAACCGGCTGGCGGGCAACCCGATGGATCGCCGCGCGCTGCAGGCCATCACCGCTTCCGAACAACGGCTGGAGCGGGCGCAGGCCAGGTTCTCCGCGCTGGCGGCCACGCTGCGGCTGGAACGCCTCGGCTTCACCGATGTGCTGGTGGACGGCAGGCTGATCGGCGAGGAGCCCGTGGAAGTGGTGGCAGGCAACGGCACCGCCATCGAGGTACCGGGTGCAGTGCGGATCGAGGTGGTGCAGCGCGGCGAGAGCGCGGATGCGGCCGCCGAGGTCAAGGCCGCTCACGCGGCAGTGCTCGCCGCGTGCCGCGAGGCCGGTGCCGCAGACGCTGCGCAGGCGCGGGAGCTGCATGATCAGCGCGAGTCGATCGAGGTCGAGCTCCAGGAGGCCCGGATCGCCCTGGCGCACGCTCTGGGCGAGTCCAGCCTGAGCGAGTTGCGGGAGATGGCCGACGAGTCGGCGGCGCGGATCGTGGAGCTGGAGGCCGCGGTCGATCCCGAGCTGCTCGCGGCCGATGCGGAGATCGCGAAGCGGAACCTCATGGAGGCGACCCAGGCCGAGGTGGCGTCGCGGGGCGAGGAGAAGCAGACCCGCGAACAGCTCGGGCAGAAGCAGCAGGAGTTGCACCGGGCAGCCACCGATGCGCAGGTCGCCGCGGATCGGTTGCAGCACTTCGACAGTGCGGCCTCCGAGTTCAGTGCGGAGCTGGAGCGCGTGCGGCGCGACGCCGACGACGAGGCGCTGGGTACCGCAGCCGATGCCGCCGCCGAGGCCAGGGCGGCTGCCGCCGCGGCACTCGCGGAGCACGAGCGCGCCGCACAGGAGGCCGATGTCGCGGGGTTCGCCGGCCGGCTGGCATCGGCGCGGAGCGCCGCCGACCGGGCGCGAGCCGCCGAGGCCGAGGCACGCGAACACCTCGCCGGGCTCGCCGCGCAGCTGAGCCTCTTCCAGGCCGACGGCCGCCGTGACCGGCTCGACGCTGCCGAGGCCGAACTCGTGCACGCCGAGCGGGCGCTGACCTCGGTGGAGGAGCGCGCCCGCGCCGCGGCGCTGCTGCACGACACGCTGACCGCGCACCGCGACGCCCGGCGCGCCCGCGTCCAGGCGCCGTACCAGCACGCGCTCGAAGAACTGGGGCGCACCGTTTTCGGCGATCCCCTCACGATCACGGTCGGCGACGATCTGACCATCGCCTCGCGCACCGTCGACGGTGTCACGGTGCCCTTCGAATCCCTGTCGGGCGGCGCGCAGGAGCAGTTGGGGGTGCTCAGCAGGCTCGCGTGCGCGCGGCTGGTGGACGGTGCCGACGGTGCGCCGGTGATCTTCGACGATGCCCTCGGGCACAGCGATCCCACCCGGCTCGGGGCGATGGCCGACGCGCTGGTGACGGCGGGCCGGTCCGCGCAGGTGATCGTGTTCAGTTGCGTGCCGGGCAGGTTCGACGCGCTCCGCGGCCGCGAGGGCGTCACCGAGGTCGCGCTCGGCTAACTACACCTGTTCGCGCAGCTTGAACTTGAGCACCTTGCCTGCGGGGTTGCGGGGGAGGGCATCCACGATGTGCAGTGCCAGGGGCAGCTTGTACGGAGCGAGCGAGCCCTTCGCGAAGTCCCGGACCTCGTCCAGGGTGAGGGTGGCGTCGGGTTTGAGCGCCACGATCGCCGTGACCGCCTCGCCCCACTTCTCGTGCGGAACACCGATGATCGCGACCTCGGCCACCGCGGGGTGGTTGTACAGAACCGATTCCACTTCCGCCGGGTACACGTTCTCGCCGCCGGAGATCACCATGTCCTTGACCCGGTCGACCACGGTCACGTAGCCGTCGTCATCCTGCTCGCCCACGTCGCCGGTGTGGAACCAGCCCTCGGCGTCGATCGATGCGCTGGTGGCGGCGGGGTTCTTCCAGTAGCCCGTGGTCACCTGCGGGCCGCGCACGCAGACCTCGCCGCGCTCACCGTCGGGGACCGGCGCACCGTCGGGCCCGAGCAGCGCGACCTCGGAGAGCGGCAGGATGTGGTGGCCTGCGGCGCCGATCTTGCGGGCGGTGTCGTAGACGTCCATGACCAGTGCGAGCGGGGCGGTCTCGGTGAGGCCGTAGCCCTGGCAGAACGGGATGTTGCGGCCGTTGTAGAGCGCGATCAGGGGTTCGGGGACGGGCGCGCCACCGCAGGTGAATTGCCGGACGGTGGAGAGGTCGGTGGTGTCGAAGGCGGGCACCTGGCTCATGAACAGGAACATCGCGGGGACGCCGAACATGGTTGTCACGCGGTGCTTCTCGATGAGGTGGAGCGCGGCGGTCGGATCGAAGGCGGGCAGGATCACCAGCTGGCCGCCCTTCTGCAGGGTGATCAGGGTGGTCACGTTGAGGCCGCCGATGTGGAACAGGGGCGCGGCAACGAGACTGATGTCGGTGGATATCGTATCGAGGCTGAGGAGCGCGTTCATGTTGTTCCAGAACATGTTTCCGTGCGTCAGCATGGCGCCCTTGGGGCGGCCGGTGGTCCCGGAGGTGTACATGATGAGCGCGAGATCGTCTTCCCCGGGGTGCTGCGGGTCCGTGATTGGGTCGCGTCCGGCGAGCAGGGTATCGAGATGTTCCCATCCGTCGACAGGGTCGAGGGCGATCGCGCGGCGCAGGCCCGACGATGCCCGCACGGGTTCGACGACGGCGGCGCGATCGGCGTCCGCGATCAGGGTGTGCACGCCGGCGTCGGTGAGGATGTATTCGAGCTCGGCGGAGGTGAGGCGGAAGTTCAACGGCACGAAGACCGCACCCGCGCGGGACGCGGCGAACATGCTGGTGAGGAAGTCGGGGTGGTTGAAGCCCACGTAGCCCACGCGGTCGCCCGCCGCGATCCCGCCCGCGACGAGCTCGGCCGCGAGCCGATCGATCCGCTCGGCGAACTCCGCGTAGGTCCACGTGCTCTCGCCGTAGGTGATGGCCGGACGATCGGCGCTGACGGCGGCGCGGCGAGCGATCCAGGAGCCGAGATCGATCTGCGGGCGTGCGGGCATGGACTCTCCTCGAGGCGGCGTGGCGATGTGGGATCGATCTTCGACCGGGAACGCCGCTGCGGTGGCCGTTTTGCCAGATTCTCAGGCGCGGTGTTGTGGTGCTGGCGGCGAGGGAGTCGGCAGAGTGACGGCGAGGAGGAGTGGGTGTTGCCTCGCGGGCGTTATGCAGATCCTGCATAACGCTGAAGCGCTACGGTGCCTTCGATGCCGCGAGGCTCGCGAACGCGAATGCCTTGTCGCACTCTTCCTGTAGTCCGGGCGATGGCGGTCGTGCGGACGTGACGCCTACGACGGTTCCGACGATCGCCTCCGAGGACATGAAGACAGCGATGCATCCGTCGTTCGAATCAGGAGCGACCGCGATCGTCCGTCCATTTACCGAGCGGTCGGGTTGCCACGACCGGTTTGAGTGCTTCTTCTTGTAGTTGTCGAGAGTTTTTTCGTCGCCGACCACTTGGCTGAATTTCAGAGTCCGATCTGGCGAGTCCCATCCGCAGCCACGATAGTTGGGGGAGTCCGAGAACGCGGCGTCGGAGATCGAAGACGGTGCGATTCCCAAGGGGATCAATTCCTCGGCTCGATAGGCCGTACACGGTTCGAACGTCGTCCCGTCGTTTCGGCCATTGACTCGTTCAGAGATCGTCGGAACCACGGGTAGCGACGTCGAAACATCGATCGCCGGTATCGGGTCCCCGGCGACCGCGCACGCTGCGGTCGCAGCAGCCGCGAGGACGATGCAGAACCGCACCGGCTTCATAGGTTGGGGCGCGCAATCGAGAGTTCGTTCTCCGATCTGAGGGCCTGCGGGCATGGAGTCTCCTCTGGGCGGCTTGGGTATGTGGGATCGATCTCCGGCCGAGGGGCGCCGTCTGGCGGTCGACCGCCTCGGGTGCTGTCTCCAGTTGGTTATGCAGATCCCGCATAACGCTGAAGCGCTACGGAGCCTTCGATGCCGCGAGGCTCGCGAACGCGAATGCCTTGTCGCACTCTTCCTGTAGTCCGGGCGACGGCTTCTTAGCGGTCGAGACGATGACCCCGGTAACCACGATCGCATCTTGCGACATGAACGCTGCAACACAGGCATCCGGTGAATCCGGCGCGACAGCGATCTCGCGACCTGACGCGATGCGGTCCGGCTGCCACGGTAGTTGCGATTGCTTCCGCTTGTAGTTCGCGAGCGACACTTCGTCGCCGAGGATTTGGTGGAAGCGCGTTTGGCGATCTGGGGATGTCCACGCGCATCCGCGAAAGTTCGGAGAGTCTGAAAATCCTGCATCCTTGATCGATCCAGGATCGATATCGAGTGTGCTGAGTTCGCGTGCGGAGTAGGAGATGCAGGGCTCGAATGTGGATCCGTCATTTCTGCCGTTGACGCGCTCGGAGATTGTCGGCGTGAACGGGAGGGATGACGATATGTCTATGGCTGGCACGGCCGTACCCCCGGTGCCGGTTGCGCAGCCAGTGGAGAAAAGACCGGTTGCAAACGCGAGGAGGGCAGTCGTTGCTTTCCTCATTGGCCCAACGTGCTCAGTGCGTCTCGGCTTGTCTCCTCGGTGGTTGAAGTCCGACGGTCGATCTCCCGTAGGGAGGCGGCAATGTGACGGGCCTTCGCGGCTTGCCTCTTGATCGTCTCGGCGACGGAGTTTGGATCGTCACGCACTGCTGCTCGGATATTGCTTGTCGCCGAGTGCCCTTCCACTGTGTCGCCAAGGTGATTGACGTTTCCAATGCGGAAGAGTTCCTCAATGATCGCGTCAAGTCTCTCGGCATGGCGCTCGTGCGCCCGGGCCAACTCCTCGATCGCGTCACCGTCGCGAACCATGACGGGACGGTCGGCGATGCGTTTCATCGCTTCTTCGCGGATCTTCTCAGGCTCGGGGGTGGGCGGCATGGGACCTCCTATGCGCGTGCTTTCCCATTGGACGCACGAGCGGGGCGATCGGTTCCCTAGGTGTTCTCGGCGCGGGCCTTCAGCGCGGCGAGGCCGCGCTCGAAATCGCGGCCCGCGAACCGGTCCATGGGCACGATCTTGCCCACCAGGGCGAAGAAGCCGGTGGTCACGCCGGTCATGGTCCAGGTGACTCGGAAGACACCACCGTCGGGACGGATGTCGAACCGCACGTGGTTGTTCGCAGCCATCGGCTTCTCGAAGTCGAGATCGATGTCCACGGAGTCGTTCAGTACCGCGCCGGTGATGGTCATCCGGCCCGCGCCGGCCTTGCGGTTGCCGCTCCACGCGTACGTGGCGCCGACCCCATCCGCGGGGCCGCTGTAATCACGCTTCAGATCGGGGTCGAGCCCCTCCCACGGCGACCAATGCCGCCACTCGTGGAAATTGTCGATCAGGCCGAAGATCACGTCGGCGGGTGCGTCGATCACGGTGGACCGTTCGACGGTGAAAGCTCCCATGCGAGGTAGCGTACGGGGCTATCGCAGCCGGAGCGCGGCCAACGCGACGAAGACCAGAACTACCGCCAGTCCCGGCCAGACCCACAGCGAGGCCGCCGACAGGGCGCGGCTCACTCCTGCGTTCCCGTCGGCAACGAACGCAGCGACCATCGGGTGCCGGCCTCGCGGACCGCGATGCCCGCGAGGAACCCGAAGAACGCCGCGAGGACGTCGAGCTCGGCGAGGGGCTTCGAGGCGAGCCAGACGATGAGGGCGCCGAGCAGCGGAGCGGCGACGGCGATGGCCCGCGCCCGCCAGGTCGGCAGCCAGAGTGCGGTCACGATCGACGTCGTGACCGCCGACCCGAGGCCGATGGCACCGAGCGTCGAGACCGTATTGAGCTGCTCGAAGTAGCCGAAGGCGGAGGGTACGCCATTCGAGTACCGCTTCGCATCGGTCAACGGGACGTACGCCGTCCATCCCGATCCCATCTGCTGGAAGACCAGCATCATCGCCACCACGTAGGCCCACCAGCCGGCATCACCGACGGCGCGCACGACCCGGACTTTGTTCACGGCGATGAATCTATCGTGGTGCATCGCACCACCGGGCATACCTCGGTCGTCATTAGACTCGCTGGCATGACAGCAGTACCCGATACCGCCGCCGACCACCCCGCCGCCGGTCTCACGACGGCGCAGGTGCAGGAGCGGGTGCGCGAGGGCAAGGTCAACAAGCTGCCGAACCGCTCGGGCCGCAGCACGTGGGACATCATCCGCGCGAACGTCTTCACCCGGATCAACGCGATGCTGGGTGTGCTGTTCGTCCTCGTGCTGTTCACCGGCTCGCTGATCAACGGGCTGTTCGGCCTGCTCATCGTGTTCAACTCGGCGATCGGCATCATCCAGGAGCTGCGCGCGAAGAAGACGCTCGATTCGCTCGCCATCGTCGGGCAGGCCCGGCCGGTGGTGCGGCGCGACGGACAGTCCGTGGAGATCGCTCAATCCGACGTGGTGCTCGACGACGTGATCGAGGTGGGGCCGGGCGATCAGATCGTGGTCGACGGCGAGACCATCGCCTCCGAGGCCCTGGAGATCGACGAGTCCCTCCTCACCGGCGAGGCCGACCCCGTCGACAAGCAGCCGGGTGACGAGATCTTCTCCGGCAGCTTCGTGGTGTCCGGGTCCGGCACGTACCGCGCCACCAAGGTCGGCGCCGATGCCTACGCGGCCCAGCTTGCCGACGAGGCCAGCAAGTTCACCCTTGTCGATTCGGAGCTGCGCTCGGGCATCGACCGCATCCTCCAGGTGATCACCTGGCTGCTGGTCCCTGCAGGCGTGCTCACCGTGGTGAACCAGCTGGTGATCTCGCGGCAGAGCCTCGACCAGGCGATCCTCGGCATGGTCGCGGCCCTCGTGCCGATGATCCCCGAGGGGCTCGTGCTCATGACCTCGATCGCCTTCGCCGTCGGCGTGGTGCGCCTGGGCCAGCGCAAGTGCCTGGTGCAGGAACTCCCCGCGATCGAGGGCCTCGCGCGTGTGAACGTGGTGTGCGCCGATAAGACCGGCACCCTCACCGAGAACGGCATGCGACTGTCCGAAGTGGACGTGCTCGACGGGGACCGCAGCGACATCGAGCAGGCACTGGCTGCCATCGCCGCGCTCGACCCGCGACCCAACGCCAGCGTCCAGGCCATCGCCGAGGCCTACCCGGATTCGCCCGGATGGCGGGCCACCGCGATCGCTCCGTTCAGCTCCGCCAAGAAGTGGTCCGGAATCTCCCTCGCCGAGGGCGATTCCCCGCGCGGCAACTGGATCCTCGGGGCCGCCGACGTGCTCCTCGATCCCGAGTCCGACGGTGCGCGGCGCGCCACCGAGCTCGGTTCGACGGGGCTGCGGGTGCTGCTCGTGGCCACCACCGACGTACCCGTCGACACCGACACCGGCGACCTGGCCGCACCCGGAAACCTGGTGCCCCGCGCGCTGATCGCGCTGGAGCAGCGGGTGCGCCCGGACGCCCGCGGCACCCTCGACTACTTCGACTCGCAGGGCGTCGCGGTGAAGGTGATCTCCGGCGACAACGCGGTATCCGTAGGCGCCGTCGCGCATTCGCTCGGACTCGGCTCGCCGGATTCCTCCGTGGACGCCCGGAAGCTGCCCGCCGAGAACGACGAGCTGGGCACCGTCGTCACCGACAACGTGACCTTCGGGCGCGTGCGCCCCGATCAGAAGCGGGCCATGGTCAAGGCGCTCCAGTCCCGTGGCGACACCGTGGCCATGACCGGCGACGGAGTCAACGACGTGCTCGCCCTCAAGGACGCCGATATCGGTGTCGCGATGGGCTCGGGCAGCTCCGCCGCGCGCTCGGTGGCCCAGATCGTGCTGCTGGACAACAAGTTCGCCACGTTGCCGTACGTGGTGGGCGAGGGCCGCCGGGTGATCGGCAACATCGAGCGCGTCGCGAACCTGTTCCTCACCAAGACGGTGTACGCGGTGCTGCTGGCGTGGCTCGTGGGCCTCGCGGGCATCGGCGCCAAGCTGTTCGGCTTCACCCCGATCTCGTACCCGTTCCAGCCCATTCACGTGACGATCGCGGCCTGGTTCACCATCGGTATCCCGGCCTTCGTCATGTCGCTGGCGCCGAACAACGAGCGGGCTAAGACCGGCTTCGTGGGCCGTGTGCTGCGCCTGGCCGCACCGTCGGGCACGGCCGTGGGCCTGGCCACTTTCCTGTGCTGGGTGGTGGTGAACCCCGGCGGATCGGGTGCCGCCGTCGGCGGCAAGGCGGCTGCGCTCACGACCCAGCAGATCCAGGCTTCGACCGCGGCGCTCATCACGCTGCTCGTCGGCTCGCTGTGGGTGCTGGCCCTGGTGGCGCGGCCGTACAACTGGTGGAAGATCCTGCTGGTCGGGGTGTCCGTAGCGTTCTACGTGGTGCTGTTCTCCATCCCCTGGGCGCAGCAGAAGTTCTTCCTGGACATCAGCGATCCGCAGATGGTGGGCACCGGGTTCGCTTTCGGCGCCGCCGCGATCGTGATGGTGGAGGTGTTCCGCCGCCTCGCGCCCAAGGTCTTCCACGGGGTTTCCCGCAGAAAGCGATAACCAGGTGGAACTCATCTTCCCCGGAGCTCCGCTCGCGTGCGCTCTGGGAGCGGCTGCGGCCTGGCTCGTATTCGTGTCACCGGCCGAGCTCGCGGGTGCAGTGGCCCGGGAAGCCGCGGGTTGGATCGCAATCACATTGGCGACGCTGGCGATTCTTCCGCTCATTGCGCTCGTGCTCGGTCTGCTTCTGTTGGACACGACGGGCGAGGTCGAGGCGAGCACCGCGGTGGCGGTGGCAATCACGGCTACGGTGGCGGCGTGTGCGGCGGCGTTGTACGTCGGGTGCATCCGGCGGGTGCGGTTCTTGGCCGTGCCGATCTTCGCCTTCGGCGCGGGGGTGCCGTGGTTCTGGTGGTTCCTCCTGGTCGGCGATTGGTCGTTCGGTCCGACCTGACGGGCTCTTTCGGGGGCTCGCGGGTGAGGTGCGAGGCGTAGGGTCCAGGTATGGACACGGAAGCTGAGGGATCGGAGACCGTGGTCGAACCGAGCGATGTTCGCGTTCGCGCGGTCTGGGAATCACTGGCGTCGCCCCTGGCGATCGCCTTCGTCACCGACAGTCGGGTGGTTCTGCTCGACGAGGCGGAGCTCGCTGCGCTCGACGACGGCGGCACCGACCTGGTGGTGGGCGACCTCTGCATCGGCGGTACCGATGAGCAACGCCGCACCCTGTTGGACGAGGCGCGACAGGTCTCCGACCGTGAGTATCAGGAGATGGGTGACGTGGACGTCGCTGTAGTGGACGGCGCCGTCGAGCTGCGGCGCACGGCCGGCGACGGCTTGCAGGAGTCGGCTCCCGCGGTGGTCGCCGCACTACTGGAGCACGAGCGCAACGGGTGGCGGAACCGGGGTGTGAACTACGCCAAATGGAGTTTCACCTGCGGCGATCACCATTTCGTCACCACGCCCCTACGTGCGGCGTTCGTCGCGGATCGGATCGCCACCGCGCTCGACCACGCGGGCCGTCGCTGACTCAGAGTTCGCGCGGAACCACGATCATCGGGACCGCCACCACGCGCAGCATCTTCGCGGCCGTCGTGCCGAGGAACAGCCTGCGCGGTGCCGCGAGCCTGCTGGATCCGACCAGGACCACGTCGCCGGGCTGCCAGTCGAGTCGCCGCACGGCGTCCTCCACGCTGGGGCCGGTGACCACGGCCGAACGCACTTCGACGACGGCGGGCAATTTGCCGCGGGCCTCGTCGAGCAGGCGTTCGGCGTGCTTCTCCGCGGCGTAGACGGCGTTCGGGTCGTCACTGCGCTTGGCGGGCATGAGATCGAGCGCGATGAGCGAGACCAGGCGCAGGGGCACGCCGGCGCGCTGGCTCCCGCGGATGGCGGTGGCCAGCACGGCATCGGCACCGGACCGCGTGCCCAACGCGCAGGTGATCTCGCGGACGGTGCGGACACCCTGATTGCGGAATCCCCGCGGCGCGAGGGCCACCGGCAGCGGTGCCGAGTGAATCAGGTCGTTGACCACCGAGCCCAGGGAGTACGGACCCAGCAGGCCTCCACCGGAGCCGCCCGCCACGATCAGGGTCGCGCCCACTCGCGCGGCTTCGGCGATGATGCCCTCCGCGATCGAGTCGTAGATCCCGATGTGCATGGACACCGGGATGTCGTCGGTCACCAGATCCCGCGCCTCGGCCAACCACTCGTCGGCCTGGGCGGTGAGCACATCGTCGAAATCCCCGGGAGCGATCGCTGCGTTGCCATCGGGAGGAACGATCATGCCGATCGCGAGCTCCGCATCGAAGGTGCGGGCGAGCTGCGCACCGAGCATGACGGCATCGCGGCCGCCGTCGGTGGCGAGGTAGGCCACGTAGACGATCACGAGCAACAGCCTCCGTCCGTGGAGGAATCGTCCTGCTCAGTGCAGCATTTCGCGGGCGAGGGTGCCACGTCGAGCGAAGGGTTGCGGTCGAAGAAGCCGAAGGGCTTGAGCCAAAAACTCACCGTGTCGGAGGGCATGATCGGCCAGTCCTCGGGCCGGGTGATGTGGTGGATGCCGAAGGTGTACCAGAGCACCACGTCGGTGTTCTCGATGTTCCGGTCGGCGGCGGTCCACGCCGGAAGACCCATGCCGGAGCCGCCCTGGTTGACGAATTCACCCGCCGGCCAGCGTTCGTCGGCGGCGTTCGGGGTCACCCACAGCGTGTGCTTGATCGCCTCGCAACGGCCGAGGATGGGCGAATCGTCGGGGAACATCGGGGGGAAGGCGCCACTGGGTGCGAGCTTGTAGGCGGGGGAGAGGCCGATACCCGTTGTGACGTTGTCGTTGGCGACCTTCCACGATCGCTGCGTGGCGTAGTTCGGGTTCTGTTTGCCCTCGGATTCCGTGCGCAGCGGCGTGTTCACCTGCTGCAGCGACAATCCGTACGGATTGTCGGGGCCCACGGGAACCGGCTCGGTATCGGAGCGGTAGACGGTGTTCTGCTCGCCATCGATATCCAGATCCATACGGGCCGTGAGGAAGTGCTGGTGGAACGGCGCGTAGGTGCGCTGATCGACGAGCGTGCCGTGCGGGTGCGCGGCGCCCTCGGCGATGTGACTGACCACCATGATGCCGGTGGCGCGGACCTCGCACTCGATGCTGCCGTCCTGGTAGAACCGCCAGTAGGTGAGGTACTCGTAGTTCGCGACGGTCACGTGGAAGGAGACCGTGAGGCGGCGCATGCGCCGGACCTCCGACCCCGCATGGTGATCCACGTGCTTCCACAGGACCGCGTTGTCCTCCTCGTGGATGCAGACCGCGTTCTCGATGCGGTAGGGCTCACCCTTGCTGTTGTGCAGGGTCGCATCCAGGTACCTGATCTCGCCCAGGCAGTCGCAGCCCAGCGCGAGTGAGGTGGTCATGAAGCCGAGACCCCACTCGCCGATGTCGAAGGCGGTGCGGCGGTAGTGATCGTCGCAGTGGTCGCGGTACGGCACCATCATCTCGGCGAACGAGAGCCGGTGGGCGATCTTGCGTTCGGTGCCGTTGTCGTTGTACGTGACGGCGTGCAGCGTCATGCCCTCGCGATAGTTGAAACCCACACGCAGTGACCAGTTCTGCCACGAGAGCTTGTTGCCCTCGAGGGTGAACGACGGCCCCTCGGGCTGCGTGATCTCCAGCGGCTTGAGCGGGCCGCGAGTATCGGCGTCACGGATCTCCTTGGGCACCATGCGCGGCACGTACTCGCCCATGATCTTCGGGCGGTCCACGCGGAACGTGTCCTCGATCTCGAGCAGTTCCATGGTGGCGAGGTCGATGACGCAGTGGAGGCCGTTCACCGGCCCGGCGTACGGATTCGCGCCCTCGGCCGCCCGCACCCAGGTGTCCGACCAGCCGATGCGGCGGCCCTTGTACTTCTCGGGGATGAGCACCTCGCCGTACGTCCAGGTGTCCATGAACACCAGGTCCAGGTCGGTGATGCCGCGGTCGGCGAGCGCGGCGATCACGTCAGGGTGTGCACGGAGGGCCTCGTCGGCTTCGACCCACTCGTCGACGGTGACGTTCGGCTGTACGTCCGGGACGTGCTCGAAGGAGGTGACGGCACCGTCGGTCAGAGAGATCCGGGCCCGGAACGTGCGGTTCGAGCTCCGGTCGTACAGGACGGCCTGGGCTGCGCGCTCGCACGGCGCACCGTCGGCGTCGAAGGCGGCGATCTCGGGCTTGCTCGGCTCGATCATCTCGATCGACGCGTACCGCCAGTTCTCGTCCACGTCGTGCGCGTCCGCGAGCAGCCTCGTGACCGCCCGGAATTCATCGGCGGTCAGCGGGTCGAGGGGATGCTGGAAATCGCTCATCGGGGCGGGAGCCTCTCTGGTCGGGTCGTGCGCGCGCGTGGATCGATCATCTCCACAGTGCTCCGTGCCACACCGTGAAGCACGCGCCGGTGCGTCCATTGATCCTATGGTCGTCGCTCCGAATCGGAGCGCAAAACGCAGTCGATCCATTCGCTATGGCGAATTGCAGCTAGTGTCTGTCGTATGGGTACCTCGGAGGGGCGGACGTGGCTTCCGGCGTCGACGGTGGCGGGCGCGGCGGTGGTGTCGCCGATCGTCGCGTTCGTGTTGCTATGGCAGGTCCGCGACAAGCTCAACGCGGTGTACATGAAGGCGCAAAGTGGGCCCGTGACCGTGCCGGACGATATGGCAGGGCAGGCGATCCGCTTCATCGTGGTCGCCGTCGTCGTGGCCCTCATCGGGCTCGTCGCGGCGGGCGGTGCGCGGGCGCTGAGCTCGGCGGCACGGGTCGCGCTGATCGGCTGCGGCGGAGCCCTTCTCGTGCACGCTGCGGTCCTCGCGCCGGACGTGTGGCTGCACGACATGAGTATCGGCTATGCGAGCTACGCCGGATTCATGATCGGCGAGATCCTGCTGTTCGTCGTTGCGGTGATCGCTGAGCTGTACGTGCTTGTCTCTCACGTGGTCGCGGACCGAGTGGCGTAGATGCGCGCGGCTCACGAGGCCGATCCACCGGCCTGGCTGGCACGATCGGTCCCTCTCCTTCTCGTGGTGTGCGGTCCGCTGCTGAGCGTGTCCTTCTGGTGCATCCTCGCCATGGACTCAGAACTTCCGCACCGTGAATGGGATCGCCTGAATGGAATCGCGGCGGCGGTCGCGACTGTTTTACTCGCTCTTGCGGGCGCAGCGGTGATCGCCCAGCGTTGGCGTGGCGCAACATCGCTCGGCGTGAACTTCATCGCGGCCACTGCGCTCGTGCTGTCCGCGGCATACTGCGGGTTGATCGCTCACCAGTATCTGTTCGGCGATTCCATCTGCCAGGACGAGAACTGCATGCCCGAACTGACCGTGGTCCTCTGGTGGGGCTTGACCGGGTTCCAATGGCTCGTGCTCGCTGTGCTGGCCGTGATAGCGAGTCCGCGATTCCGGTGACGGACTACTCGCGTCCGTTGCCGAACCGTTGTTTCCAGGCGGCACCGTCAAGTAGGGGGCGGTCGTGTGGCGCGGTCCAGAATGCCGAGAGCAGGTCGTAGCCGGAGTGCACGAGTCGCGCTTGCGCGGGCCAGTGTTGATCGGTCCACTCAGGCTCGTTGTGTGCCGAGTCGATGCCCGCGCGCACGCATCCCTCCACCTCGAAGTGCAGGCACCGCGCCTGTTCGCGGGCGGGCTCCGCGCCCACCTCATCGGGCCGGTCGACGAGTGCGAGGGCGGTGGAGCGCACGCGTTGCGCGGTCCATTCGAAGGTGCGACGGTGCGTGTTCGGATACAGGAAGTACATCGCCAGGAAGGCGACGATCACGCCGATCACGGTCTCCAAGAGCCGGTCCCGGATCACGGGTCCGGCCGACCCCGTCGTCGCGCCGGCGCCGCTCGCCATCAGCGCGACTGGCGTGATGAAGGTGACCGCCGCCGCGTAGTTCCGCGTGATCATCATCTCGATGCAGAACTGGAGCACGGCCACGATCGCGATGAGCGCGTACCCGGTCGGTCCGAGCCCGTACAGCGCCGCATAGAGAGCGAGCCCGACTGCGGTCCCCATGAAACGCTGCAGGCCGCGCACGGTGCCGTGTACTCGATCGACACCGGATTGGAGCACGACCAGGGCGCTGATGGCAGCCCAATGCGGGCGGTCGAAACCGAGCGCGAGACTCGCGGCGCCGGCGGCGGTGCACGCGACACCGACTCGGACTGCCGTCACCATCGCGTGCGAGGACATCGTCAACGAGCGTCGCAGGCGGTGACCGATGCTCGGCCGCATCGTCGAGGTGGTCACCTCGCGCGTGGGGTCCACGCCCGCGGATTCGACGGTGTCGACCTGCGTGGCTGTGAACCGGTGGTTGGCATCGCGAAGGCGTTCCAGGAGCGGGGCGTCGGCGGAGCGTGCACCGGCGCGGGCATCGTCCATCGTGGACCACGCCGCAATGAGCGCCGAGCCGGCGGCGTTGCGTTGCGTGGCGGTCCGCGCGCCGTCGGGAGCGAGATACGCGTCCACCGCCCCGACGGCGCGGTTGACCGCCTCGCGCTGCGGACG
The DNA here is from genome assembly GCF_039525985.1 of Tsukamurella strandjordii. Classification (NCBI taxonomy): domain Bacteria; kingdom Bacillati; phylum Actinomycetota; class Actinomycetes; order Mycobacteriales; family Tsukamurellaceae; genus Tsukamurella; species Tsukamurella strandjordii. Next base: position 180,916 of record NZ_BAAAII010000012.1, read on the forward strand.
CGACGGATCACGAAGCGCACCGGCCATGGACACGACGACCGACGACACCACTCCCAGCGCGGTGCCGACGACGAGTGACGCCGCACCGGCTCCCGCCTCGGTGGCGATCACGGCACCCGATCCCACCAGAGCGAAGAACAACGCCCCCGGCGGACCGAGGCGCAGTGCATCGACCACGTAGACCGCGAGGACTGCCGGGACGACCACCATCAGTACCGACGCTATCCGGATCGGGACACTGCTCTCGGGGATCACCGATCCGAGTGCGGTGCCGACGATCACGCTGAGTAGCAGAGCGATTCCGGCGATGCCCACCACCTGTGCGCGGATGCGGTAGGCGCGGCCCTCGCCGTACAGGACCGCGAAGGCGCCGAACGTCGCGAACAGGGCCGACGATCCGTGGCCGGCGGCGACCATGCCCGCGCCCGGAATTCCGACCGCCGCTGCGGCCCGCAGCCCCGCGCCCCAGCGCCACGGCCCGGCCGCCGACTGCGCGAAGACGAGTGATCGCACACGACTGACCGGCGGGAGTGGATCGTGGTTCGGTTCGCCAGCAGTCACATACTCATTCCATCACCCCGCGGGGACTGCGAAACTGCGGGGAATCACCTCAGCCCAAGGGACGCGACACCCGGCTCGTCACAGGAGCACCAGACCTTCGAGGCCGGGGGTGGCGGCTGTGGCGCTGAAGAATTCCGAGATCGGGATGGCTGCGGCGCCGTCTCCGGCAGATATAGCAACGATCTGGCCCTCGGAATCGAGAACGGCCGCACCCGACCTGCCCGCGGGAGAGGTGAAGCCCGACAGGCGCAGGAGACGGTTCGGTTCGATCTCCACCCGGAACCGCTCGCCGATACCCATGACCTTCACCTTGTCGCCCGCGTTGGCGACGGCGCCCGGCGCAGAAACGGACCACCCGACGCCCGGCTCGAGCTTCACCGCAACCGCAGACCATGTGCCGTTGCCACCCCGGACAACGGCGGCGATCGTCCCGAGAAGCGCCCTGGCGTCAACGTTCTCGATCTGGGTGCCCACAGATGCCGCGCACTCCTTGCCGACGATCGCGTAGCGGACCTGATTCTCGCCCTGCCCCTGAGCGGCCGTCATGCCGAGCTGGCACATCGCATTCGATCCCACCGGCGCCACGATGATTCCCGGTGTCGCGGATTGCAGTGGAACGGGATCGCCGGGCGCGATCGGCGGGGGCGACGATCGGCTCATCAGAGAGGTTGGTCCGTACTGAATCGGGCCGTCATCCGGAGCGGAGCAACCGGTGAGGAGCACCAGCAGCGCCAACGATGCACCACGGTATCGACTGATCACGGATTCACGATTCCACATGACGGTGATCGTGGGAAGAGGCTGGACGCGCGGCACCGACGCCCTATGTGGCATGTGGTGGGGGTGGCGTGCCCCAAGAGATGCGGCGGATACAAAAAAGTGCCCCCGGCAGGATTCGAACCTGCGGCCTTTCGCTCCGGAGGCGAACGCTCTATCCCCTGAGCTACGGGGGCGCAGGGCTACGCAAGGTTAGCGCATCGTCACGGCAGACCGGAAACCGGCTGGCGGGCCCGTGGCGCGTCGCGGCCCCGTCGTCGGTACGTCCTGCCTGCTGGGGCGAACTCCCCGCACCATAGGATGTACCGGTGACTCCCGCTGACCTTTCGGAACTCCTGCATGCGACCGCGACGACCGTGCTCACCGAGCGCGGCCTCGATGTCTCGGTGCTCCCGGAACGCGTCACCGTCGAGCGCCCGCGCAACCCCGAGCACGGCGATTACTCCACCAACCTCGCGATGCAGGTCGCGAAGAAGGCGGGAGTGAACCCGCGTGACCTCGCGACCTGGCTCGCCGAGGCCCTGTCCAGCGCGAACGGCATCGACGAGGCGACGATCGCCGGCCCGGGCTTCCTCAACATCCGCCTCGCCGCCGACGCCCAGAATCAGCTGATCGCCTCGATCCTGGACCAGAAGGACGCCTTCGGCCACGGGACCGCGCTCAAGGACCAGCTGATCAACCTCGAGTTCGTCTCGGCCAACCCCACCGGCCCCGTGCACCTCGGCGGCGCCCGTTGGGCCGCCGTCGGCGACAGCCTGGGGCGCGTCCTCGAAGCGCAGGGCGCCGAGGTGACCCGCGAGTACTACTTCAACGACCACGGCGCGCAGATCGACCGGTTCGCCCGCTCGCTCGATGCGGCCGCCACCGGCAAGCCCGTCCCCGAGGACGGTTACGCCGGCGACTACATCGGCGAGATCGCCGCCACCGTGGTGCAGAACCGGCCCGGCATCCTCGACCTCCCCGAGGACGAGCGCATCGAGGCCTTCCGCGCCGACGGCGTGGAGCTGATGTTCGAGCACATCAAGCGCACTCTGCACGACTTCGGTACCGACTTCGCCGTGTTCACCCACGAGGACGAGATGTTCACCTCGGGCCTGGTGGAGCAGAGCGTCGAGCAGCTCAAGGGCAACGGCAACCTGTACGAGAAGGACGGTGCCTGGTGGCTCCGCTCCACCGACTACGGCGACGACAAGGACCGCGTGGTCATCAAGTCGGACGGCAACGCCGCCTACATCGCCGGTGACATCGCCTACCTCAAGCACAAGTTCGACCGCGGCTTCACCCTGGCCATCTACATGCTGGGCGCCGACCACCACGGCTACATCGGCCGGCTCAAGGCCTCCGCCGCGGCGATGGGCTACGACCCCGACCGCGTCGAGGTGCTCATCGGCCAGCTGGTGAACCTCGTGCGCGACGGTCAGCCCGTGCGGATGAGCAAGCGCGCCGGCACCGTGATCACCCTCGACGATCTCGTCGACGCCGTGGGTGTGGACGCGGCCCGGTACTCGCTGATCCGCAGCTCGGTGGACACCTCCATCGACCTGGACCTCGACCTGCTGACCCAGGCCAGCAACGAGAACCCCGTGTACTACGTGCAGTACGCGCACGCCCGCCTTTCCGCGATCGCCCGCTCGGCCGCGGAACTCGGCATCGTGGGATCGACGCAGCACCTGGGCCTGCTCGACAACCCGCGCGAGGGCGATCTGGTGCGCACGCTGGGCGAATTCCCCGGTGTGGCAGCGGGAGCCGCCTCGATGCGGGAACCGCACCGCGTGGCCCGCTACCTCGAAGAGCTGGCCGGCGCGTACCACCGCTTCTACGGCGAGTGCCGCGTGCTGCCGCTCGGCGACGAGCAGCCGACCGACCTGCACCGGGCCCGCGTGGCCCTGTGCGCAGCCACCCGCCAGGTGCTCGCCAACGGCCTGGCCCTCGTGGGCGTTTCGGCGCCCGACCGGATGTGAGAGGCCCCGCAAGTGAGTGAACTCGCTCCCGGCGTCTGGCCGACGCACGCGCGCCGCGAGGCCGACGGTGGCGTCACCGTGGCCGGAATCCCCGCGCGCGCTCTCGCCGAGGAATTCGGCACGCCCCTGTTCGTGATCGACGAGGACGACTTCCGCGGCCGGTGCCGCGGCATGCGCGAGGCCTTCGGCGACGACGCCGCCGTGCACTACGCCTCGAAGGCCTTCCTCTCCATGGAGATCGCCCGCTGGGTGCGCGACGAGGGCCTGAACCTGGACGTGTGCAGCGGCGGCGAGCTCGCCATCGCCCTGCGCGCCGGGTTCCCCGCGGACCGGATCGCCCTGCACGGCAACAACAAATCGGTCGCGGAGCTGGCTTACGCCGTCGACTCCGGCATCGGCCACATCGTGATCGACTCACTCTCCGAGATCGCCCGGCTCGACGCCGTCGCGGGGGAGCGCGGAGTGGTCCAGGACGTCCTGATCCGCCTGACCCCCGGTGTGGAGGCGCACACCCACGAGTTCATCTCCACCGCCCACGAGGACCAGAAGTTCGGCTTCTCCCTCGCCTCGAACGGGTCCGATTCACCGGCGATGCGGGCCGTCACGGCGGTCTTCGAGGCCGACAACATCCGGCTCGTGGGCCTGCACAGCCACATCGGCTCGCAGATCTTCGACGTGGACGGCTTCGAGATCGCGGCCCGTCGCGTGCTGGAACTGCTGCGCGACATCGTCGCCCGGTTCGGCGCGGAGAAGACCGCCCAGCTGAACACCATCGACCTCGGCGGCGGCCTCGGCATCGCGTACACCCCGGACGACGATCCGCCGCCCGTGGCCGACCTCGCCGCGAAGCTGCGCAGCATCGTCGAAACCGAATCGGCGGCACTGGGTCTGGCGACCCCGCACCTCGCCGTCGAGCCCGGCCGCGCCATCGCCGGACCGCCAGGAATCACCCTCTACGAGGTGGGCACCATCAAGGACGTGGCGCTCGACGGCGACGCCGACATCCCCTTCCGTCGCTACGTCTCGGTGGACGGCGGCATGAGCGACAACATCCGCCCCGCGCTCTACGGCGCGGAGTACACCGTGGCCGTCGCGGACCGCGATCCCGAGGGCGCGCCCGTACCCTCGCGCGTCGTCGGCAAGCACTGCGAGACCGGCGACATCCTGGTGCGCGACACCGACACCCCCGAAGGCCTGGCCGAGGGCGACCTGCTCGCCGTGGCCGCCACGGGGGCCTACTGCTACTCGATGTCCAGCCGCTACAACATGCAGCCCCGCCCGGCTGTGGTGGCGGTGAAAGACGGCGCGGCGCGGTTGATCCTGCGCCGGGAGACCGTGGACGACCTGGTGAGCCTGGAGGTGCTCTGATGACTGAACCCGTGAACCGTGAGCTCGGCGTGGCCCTGCTCGGCATGGGGACCGTGGGGGCCGAAGTGGCCCGCATCCTCATCGACAACGCCGACGACATCACCGCGCGCGTCGGTGCGCCGCTGGCCATCCGCGGTATCGCCGTGCGCGACATCGCCAAGGACCGCGGCGTGGACCCCGCGCTCCTGACCACCGACGCCGCATCGCTGATCGACCGCGACGATGTGGACATCGTGATCGAGGTGATGGGCGGTATCGAGCCCACCCGCACCCACATGCTGCGTGCGCTGCAGGCCGGCAAGTCGGTGGTGACCGCGAACAAGGCGCTGCTCGCCGAGTACACCGGCGAACTCGCCGATGCCGCGAACCGCGCCCGCGCCGACCTCTACTTCGAGGCCGCCGTGGCCGGCGCCATCCCGGTGATCCGCCCGCTGCAGCAGTCCCTCGCCGGCGACTCCGTGGAGCTCGTGGCCGGAATCGTCAACGGCACCACCAACTTCATCCTCTCCAACATGGCGGAGAAGGGGGAGGCCTACGAGACCGTGCTCGCGGAGGCGGGACGCCTGGGCTACGCCGAGGCCGATCCCACCGCCGACGTCGAGGGCTACGACGCCGCGTCCAAGGCCGCCATCCTGGCCTCGATCGCCTTCCACACCCGCGTCACCGCCGACGACGTGTACCGCGAGGGCATCACCTCGGTGACCGCCGCCGACATCGAGGCCGCCAAGGCCTTCGACTGCACCATCAAGCTGCTCGCCATCTGCGAGCGGTTCACCGATGCCGCGGGCGAACAACGGGTCTCGGCCCGCGTGTACCCGGCGCTGGTCCCGCTCAAGCACCCCCTCGCGAGCGTCGACGGCGCCTACAACGCCGTCTTCGTCGAGGCCGAGAACGCCGGCCGCCTCATGTTCTACGGCGCCGGAGCGGGCGGCGCGCCCACCGCCTCCGCCGTGATGGGCGATGTGGTGATGGCCGCCCGCAACAAGGTGCACTCCGGCCGCGGCCCCCTGGACTCGGTGTACGCGAACCTGCCCGTGGCCCCCATCGGCGACGTGCACACCCGCTACTACGTGGCCATGGAGGTCGCCGACCGGCCCGGCGTGCTCAGCGCCGTCGCCAACGAGTTCTCCGCGCGCAACGTCTCGATCAGCACCGTCCGCCAGCAGGCCGACACGCCCGATCGCGGCGCGCGCCTGGTGATCCTGACCCACAAGGCTCCCGACGCGGCCCTCTCGGCCACCGTCGAGGCCCTGAAGAACCTGGACGTGGTGACCGCCGTGTCCTCCGTGCTCCGTCTGGAGGGAACCAATGACTGAGGCAGTCCACAAGCCCTGGCCCGGCCTGATCGAGGCCTACCGTCACCGTCTGCCCGTGTGCGACACCTGGGAGCCGGGCTGGGAGCCCGTCACCCTCCGCGAGGGCGCGACCCCGCTGCTCCCCGCCAAGGCGCTGTCCGAGCTCACCGGCTGCGAGGTGTACCTCAAGGTGGAGGGCCTCAACCCCACCGGCTCGTTCAAGGACCGCGGCATGACCATGGCCGTCACCGAGGCCAAGGCCACCGGCAAGAAGGGCGTGCTCTGCGCGTCCACCGGCAACACCTCCGCCTCGGCCGCCGCCTACGCCTCCATCGCCGGCATCGAGTGCGCCGTGCTGGTGCCGGCCGGCAAGATCGCCATGGGCAAGCTGGCCCAGGCCGTGATGTACGGCGCCAAGATCATCGAGGTGGACGGCAACTTCGACGACTGCCTGGAGCTGGCCCGCAAGACCACCGCCACCTTCGACACCATCGCGTTGGTGAACTCGGTGAACCCGGTGCGTATCGAGGGACAGAAGACCGCCGCCTTCGAGATCGTCGACGCCCTCGGCAAGGCCCCCGATGTGCACGCGCTGCCCGTGGGCAACGCCGGCAACATCACCGCATACTGGAAGGGCTACAGCGAGTACTTCGCCGACGGCGTCATCTCCGCCCGCCCGCGCATGCTCGGCGTGCAGGCCGCCGGAGCCGCACCGCTGGTCAACGGCGCGCCGGTGAAGGATCCCGAGACCATCGCCACCGCGATCCGCATCGGCAGCCCCGCGTCCTGGAACCAGGCCGTGGCCGCCAAGGACGAGTCGAACGGCCAGTTCCGCGCCGCCACCGACGAGAAGCTGCTCGAGGCCTACCGCCTCGTCGCCCGCACCGAGGGCGTCTTCGTCGAACCCGCCTCCGCCGCATCGGTCGCCGGACTGCTGGCCGCCACCGAGGACGGCTGGATCGCCAAGGGCTCCACCGTGGTGTGCACCGTGACCGGCAACGGCCTCAAGGACCCCGACACCGCCCTCAAGGGCGTCCCGGAGATCGCGCGCGTGGGCATCGACCCCGTCGCCGTCGCCGCCGCCATGGGCCTGACGGAGTAGCGCGACCGGTGACTTCCGCCCAACACACCCTGCCCGTGGGCCTCACGGCCACCGTCACCGTTCCGGCGTCGAGCGCCAACCTCGGCCCGGGGTTCGACACCCTCGGCCTGGCGCTCGGGCTGTACGACGACGTGACCGTCGAGACCACCGACGGCGGCCTGGAGATCATCGTCGACGGCGAGGGCGCCGGCGAGGTGCCCACCGACGAGCGGCACCTGGTTGCCGTCGCCCTGCGCCGCACCCTGCAGCACCTCGGCACCAGCGCGCCGGGCCTGAAGCTGCACTGCGTCAACCGGATTCCGCAATCCCGCGGACTCGGATCGTCGGCCGCGGCAGCAGTCGCCGGAATCGCCGCGGCGGCCGCCCTGGCCGCCGACGCCGACTTCCCGCGCGCCCTCACCGCCGCCGAAATGGTGCAACTGGCTTCGGAATTCGAAGGACACCCGGACAACGCCTCCGCCAGCGTGCTGGGCGGCGCCGTGGTCGCGTGGACCGTTCCCGCCGCACCGGTACCGGACTCCGCGGGCTACCGCGACCAGTCGCTCGGGCACGGGCAGGCCCCGTCGGGCCCCACCCGGTACGACGCGCGCCGGGTGGACGTGCACCCCGACATCCGGGCGTACGCCTTCGTACCCGACGTGCAGTCCTCCACCTCGGTGACCCGCGGGCTGCTGCCGCGCCTGGTGCCGCACGCCGACGCCGCGTTCAACGCCTCCCGCGCCGCGCTCATGGTGCTGGCGCTCACCGCGCACCCGGAACTGCTGCTCGACGCCACCGAGGACCGGCTGCACCAGCGGTACCGCGCGGCCTCGATGAAGGCATCGTTCGAGCTGGTCGAGCAGCTGCGGGCCGGGGGAGTGGCGGCCGCCATCTCCGGTGCCGGACCCACCGTGCTGGCCCTGACCCCGCAGCCCCTGCCCGCGCACCTGTCCGAGGCCGCGGTGGCCGCCGGGTTCACGGTGCACGAGCTCGCGATCGCCGACGGGGTCTCCCGGTCCTGAGCGCCCCGGGCGCACGACACGCGGAGGCCCCTGATTGCCCGGGGTTGACAGGTCGCGCTACCATGGCAGACGTGTCCGACGAATGAATCGGACGCACTTCGGCACCCTTGCCACGAACGCCTGACACTCAGCTCAGAGTTACTGGCACGCCGGTTCCCCCACATGGCCGAGTCGGTTCACGAATCCGCCAACCACACGGTCCGGCAGCCGAAGCGCAACGAATGCACCTCAATTCGTGCCCCATCCCGCGACAAGCACCTGCATGTCATGCACGTGAATCCGTCGAACCGGGGCGCGGTACGCCCCAGATCCGCGCCGCGGCTGGGGAACTGAAAGGAACTCCGTGACCGAAACGGACGTGACCACCAGCCCCGAGACGGCTGCCCCCACCTCGGCGAGCGCTCAGCGCGCCGACGAGCGGCGCCGGTCCGGCCTGAACGGCATGGTGCTGGCCGAACTGCGCACCATCGCCGGTGACCTGGGGATCAAGGGGATCTCCGGGCTCCGCAAGGGCGATCTCATCGCCGCGATCACCGCCCAGCAGGGTGGCGGTGCCGCCCCGGCCAAGGCCCCGAAGGCCGAGAAGGCCCCCAAGGCCGACGCCCCGAAGGCGGAGGCGCCGAAGAACGACGCCCCGCAGGCCGAGGCCCCCAAGGCCGACGCGCCCAAGAACGAGGCGCCCCAGGCCGACGCCCCGAAGAACGAGGCGCCGCAGGCCGAGAAGGCCGACGCTCCGAAGAACGATGCGCCCAAGAACGACGCCCCCAAGAACGAGGGGGAGCAGGGCCAGCAGCGCGAAGGCGGCCAGCGCCGCGAGCGCAACCAGCGCCGCGGCCAGAACAACGCCGACGGCCAGAACGACCGCCAGAACGACCGCCAGGACGGCGGCCGCCAGAACGACCGCGGCGACCGTCAGGACCGGCAGGACCGGCAGCAGGGCCAGAAGAACAACAACAACGGCCCGAACAACCGGAACCAGAACAACAACGGACCGGATGACGACGGCGAGGGCCAGGGGCGCCGCGGGCGCCGCTTCCGCGAGCGTCGTCGCGGCCGCGACCGCAACCAGAACGACGGTGAGCCGCAGGTCAGCGAGGACGACGTCCTGCAGCCCGTGGCCGGCATCCTCGACGTGCTCGACAACTACGCCTTCGTGCGTACCTCGGGCTACATCGCCGGACCCAACGACGTGTACGTGTCGATGAACATGGTCCGCCGCAACGGCCTGCGCCGCGGCGATGCGATCACCGGCGCCGTGAAGATGCCCCGCGACGGCGAGAACGCCGGCAACGAGGGCGGCAACGGCGGCGGCGGAGGCCGCGGCAACCAGTCGAACCGGCAGAAGTTCAACCCGCTCGTGCGCCTGGACAGCGTCAACGGCCAGGACGTGGAGTCGGCGAAGAACCGGCCCGAGTTCAACAAGCTCACCCCGCTGTACCCCAACCAGCGGCTGCGCCTCGAGACCGCGCAGAACATCCTCACCACCCGTGTGATCGACCTGATCATGCCCATCGGCAAGGGCCAGCGCGCGCTGATCTCCGCCCCGCCGAAGGCCGGCAAGACCACGATCATGCAGGACATCGCGAACGCGATCGCCGTCAACAACCCCGAGTGCTACCTCATGGTCGTCCTGGTGGACGAGCGGCCCGAAGAGGTCACCGACATGCAGCGCAGCACCAAGGGCGAGGTGATCAGCTCCACCTTCGACCGCCCGCCGGGCGATCACACCTCCGTCGCCGAGCTCGCCATCGAGCGGGCCAAGCGGCTCGTGGAGGGCGGCAAGGACGTGGTGGTGCTGCTCGACTCCATCACCCGCCTGGGACGCGCCTACAACAACTCCAGCCCCGCATCGGGTCGCATCCTCTCCGGCGGTATCGACTCGACCGCCCTCTACCCGCCGAAGCGGTTCCTGGGCGCGGCACGCAACATCGAGAACGGCGGCTCGCTCACCATCATCGCCACGGCCATGGTGGAGACCGGTTCGACCGGCGACACGGTGATCTTCGAGGAGTTCAAGGGCACCGGCAACGCCGAGCTCAAGCTGGACCGCAAGATCTCCGAGCGCCGGATCTTCCCGGCTGTGGACGTGCACCCGTCCAGCACCCGTAAGGACGAGCTGCTGCTCGCGCCCGACGAGGCCGCCATCGTGCACAAGCTGCGCCGCCTGCTGTCCGGACTCGACAGCCAGCAGGCCATCGAGCTGCTCATCAGCCAGCTCAAGAAGACGCAGAACAACATCGAGTTCCTGATGATGGTGCAGAAGAACAGCGGTTTCGCCGACAGCGAGTAGATCCGGCGAACGAACAACGGCGCCCCTGCGGACATCCGCGGGGGCGCCGTCGTCGTCGGAGCTACAGCGGCAGGTAGGGCGTGATCGCCTTGGCGATCACCACACCGCGCTCACAGTCCCGACCAGGGATCTTCTGCAGGCCGATGTACAGCACCCCGTTCGCCGTCGACTTGTAGGCGGTGATGCAGAAGCCCGGCTGATCCTTCTCCACCGAGGGCACGTCGAACCGCCGCCACTTGTCGCTGCCCTGCACCGGCGTGCCGTTCGGCCAGTCACCCGAGGAGGTGAAGGTCGCCATCTTCACCGAGGCACCCGCGGCCGCGGAATCGTCGCTGCGGCACGCGAACTTCACGCCGTTCGTCTGCCGCTGGCCCGGATCGTCGACCGCCGGGGACAGGCCCAGCGAGGTGAGCACCGAGGCGGGCAGCAGGCACGGATCGATGAAGCCCTCGCGCAGAGTCACGGAGCCGTCCGGTGCGGGGAGACTGGGCGACGCCGATGCCGACGCCGACGGTGCCGCCGTCTGGTCCGGGGACGCCCCGTCGTCCCGGGTGAGCGAGAACGCCACGATCCCCGCCAGTGCCACCGCGGCGATCACCGCGACCGCGATGGCGGACAGCAGCAGGCCGCGGCGCTTGCGCGGCGGTGCACCGGCCGGGCCCTGCTGCGGCCAGCCGCTGTACGGTCCGCCGTACCCCGGCTGCTGCGGCGGGTACCCGGGCTGCGCCGCCGGGTACGGAGGCGGCGTCGGCCGCGACAGGGCGGGGGCCTGCATCGTGGGCACGTCCTGCTCGTGCAGTGCCGGGCCCGCCGGAGCGGACTGCGCGGCGGCCGCCCGCAGCGCCTGCGAGAAATCACGGCACGTGGGGTAGCGCTGCTGCGGCGCCTTCGCCATGCCCCGGGCGATCACCGGATCGACCGCGGGGGACAGGCCGGGACGCAGCCGCGACGGTGCCGGTGGGGGCGTCATCAGGTGATCGCGGATCACCGCGGTACCGCTGCTCGCCCCGTACGGCTTCACTCCGGTGAGCAGTTGAACGGCCGTGCACGCCAGGCTGTACTCGTCGCTGCGGCCGTCGACCGCATCGCCGCTGAGCTGCTCGGGCGAGGCGTAGTCGAGGGTGCCCACCACCATGCCCACCGAGGTCAGATCGCCGTGGTCCTGGTTCTGCCGGGCGATGCCGAAGTCGCCGAGCATCACCCGCGGGCTGGTGCCGCTGGTGTCGATCATGATGTTGCCGGGCTTCACATCGCGGTGCAGCAGGCCCATCCCGTGCGCGTAGTCCAGCGCCGCGGCCACCGCATCGACGATCGTGATCACCTGCTCGACGGGCAAGCCGTGGGGATACTGCGTCAGCAGCGCCGCCGCGTCGCGGCCCGGGACGAGCTTCATCGACATCCACAACCGGCCGTCGTCGTCGCCACGGTCGTAGACCGGCACGATGTTCGGATGGTCGAGGCGGGCCGCCATATCGGCCTCGCGCTCGAACCGGGCGCGGTAGGTGGGATCCGAGGAGAACGCGGACGGCAGGACCTTCAGCGCGTCCACCCGCGGTAGCCGCGGATGGCGGGCCGCGTAGACCGCGCCCATGCCGCCGGCCCCGAGCACGTGCTCGATGACGTATCCGCCGATCACGGTGCCCGGCGGGTCCGTTTCGACCCGACCCTTGCCTGACTCGTCCACGGTGCCTCCCACCTCGCGCAACCACTGGAACGGTAGCCGACGCGCGACTGCCGCGGCGTACCCTCCCGGGGCCCGCCTCCGGGCGGCTCCCGGGGTGCGGGAATTTCTCGTGAGCGGGGGCGTTCTGGCATACTGGAATGTCGGTATCGGTTCCGGTTCACGGTCCTGGTGATCACCAGGGTCGACCCGGCGGCCTAGAAACGAAAAGGACGGCAGAGATGAAGCAGGGGATTCACCCCGAGTACGTGGCCACCACCGTTGTGTGCGGTTGCGGTAACACGTTCGAGACCCACAGCACCAAGGCCGACGGTCGCATCAACGTCGAGGTGTGCTCGCAGTGCCACCCGTTCTACACGGGCAAGCAGAAGATCCTCGACACCGGCGGCCGCGTCGCCAAGTTCGAGAAGCGCTACGGCAAGCGTCCCAGCAAGGCCGCAGCCTCCGAGTAGCCGTCCCGCCGACGCCCGTCCTGCCACGCAGGCCGGGCGTCGGCGCGTTTCTCGGCCTGTTCCCCCGGCCCCGTTTCACCACCGAAGAAGGACTCCAGCATGAGCGCCGGCTCACCCTCCGCGATCGACGACATCCTGGCCGAGTACTCCGGCCTCGAGCAGCAGATGTCCGACCCGGCGCTGCACAACGACGCCGGCGCCGCGCGCCGCGTGGGCAAGCGGTTCGCCGAGCTGGCCCCCATCATGGCCACCCACCGCAAGCTGGAGTCCGCCCGCGAGGACCTGGCCGCCGCCCGCGAGCTGGCGGCCGACGATTCGTCCTTCGCCGACGAGGTGACCTCCCTGACCGAGCAGGTCGAGACCCTCGAACAGCAACTCACCGACCAGCTCGCCCCGCGCGATCCGCACGACAGCGACGACGTGGTGCTCGAGGTGAAGTCCGGTGAGGGCGGTGAGGAATCGGCCCTGTTCGCCGGTGACCTCGCCCGCATGTACCTGCGGTACGCCGAGCAGCGCGGCTGGAAGGTCGAGACGCTGGGCGCCACCTACTCCGACCTCGGCGGCTACAAGGACGCCACCTTCGCGATCAAATCGCGAGGACCCGTCGGCGGTGATCCGGAAGGCAGCATCGACGGCGTATGGGCGCGGATGAAGTTCGAGGGCGGCGTGCACCGCGTGCAGCGCGTGCCCGCCACCGAGAGCCAGGGACGCATCCACACCTCCGCCGCCGGCGTGCTCGTCTATCCCGAGCCCGACGAGGTCGAAGAGGTGCAGATCGACGAGTCCGACCTGCGCATCGACGTCTACCGCTCGTCCGGCAAGGGCGGCCAGGGCGTCAACACCACCGACTCCGCCGTGCGCATCACCCACCTCCCCACGAACATCGTGGTGACCTGCCAGAACGAGCGCTCCCAGCTGCAGAACAAGGCCCGCGCCATGCAGGTGCTGGCCGCCCGCCTGCAGGCCCTCAAGGAGGAGGAGGCGGAGGCCGCCGCGTCGGACTCCCGGGCCGCGCAGATCCGCACCGTCGACCGGTCAGAGCGGATCCGCACCTACAACTTCCCCGAGAACCGCATCGCCGATCACCGCATCGGCTACAAGGCGCACAACCTCGACCAGGTGCTCGACGGCGAGCTCGACCCGCTGCTGGACGCCCTGCAGGCCGCGGACCGGCAGGCCCGGCTCGAGGCGGAGTGAGGCCCAGCGTCCTCGCGGTCGGCGCCACCGCGCGCCTCGCCGAGGCCGGCGTACCGTCGCCCCGCAACGACGCCGAGGTGCTCCTCGCGCACGTCCTCGGCGTTGACCGCGGCCGGCTCATCCTCGCGGACGTCACCGCGGAGCAGTCCGCCGCCTACGACGCGCTGGTGGCGCGCCGTGCCGCCCGCGAACCCCTCCAGCACATCCTGGGCCGCGCGCCCTTCGGCCCGCTCGACCTGCACGTGGGTCCCGGCGTCTTCGTGCCCCGGCCCGAGACCGAGCTGCTCGCCGTCTGGGCCGCGCGGCAGGTGGGCCGCGGCGCCGCCATCGTCGACCTGTGCGCCGGGTCCGGCGCCCTCGGCCTGTACCTCGCGGCGACGGTCCCCGGCGCCCGCGTAGCGCTCGTCGAACGCGATCCGCAGGCTCTGGAGTACCTGCGCGAGAACGCTTCCGGCTCCAGCGCGACGGTGCTCGACCGGGACGTGACCGCGCCCGGACTGGATGCCGAGATCGAGGCCGCGCTGGGCGGCACGGTGGACATGGTGGTGTGCAACCCGCCCTACGTGCCCGACGGCGCCCCGCTCGATGTGGAGGCAGCGCTCGACCCGGCCGCCGCGCTGTTCTCCGGCGCCGACGGCCTGGACCTGATCCGCGCACTGGCCCCGCTGTGCGCCCGGCTGCTGCGCGCAGGGGGAGCGGTCGCGATCGAGCACGACGATTCCAACGGTGCGGGCACCGCCGAGCTGCTGTCCCGGGCCGGATTCGGCCAGGTCGAGCAGCACCGGGACCTCGCGGCCAGGCCGCGCTACGTGACTGGCAGGATGGACGCGTGAGCATCGCGTACGACTGCACCGACCCCGACTCCCGGTCCGCCGGCATCGCCGCCGCCAGGGCCGCGCTCAAGGGCGGTCACCTCGTGGTGATGCCGACCGACACGCTGTACGGCATCGGCTGCGACGCCTTCGACAACCGCGCCGTGGCCGATCTGCTCGCCGCCAAGCACCGCGGCCCGGATATGCCGGTGGGCGTGCTGGTGGGCTCCTGGGACACCATCGACGGGCTCGTCAGCCGCGTGAGCCCCGCCGCCCGCGAGCTGACCCACGCGTTCTGGCCCGGCGCGGTCTCGCTCGTCGTCGAGCAGGCACCCAGCCTCGCCTGGAACCTCGGCGACACCCGCGGCACCGTGATGCTGCGGATGCCGCTGCACCCCGTGGCCATCGAGCTACTGCGCGAGGTCGGCCCCATGGCCGTGTCCAGCGCCAACGTCTCCGGCAAGCCGCCCGCCGCCACCATGACCGATGCCCGCGACCAGCTGGGTGATTCGGTGGAGGTGTACCTCGACGGCGGGCCGGCCGAGCACGCCGTCGCCTCGACCATCGTCGACCTGTCCGGCCCGCAGCCGCGTGTGCTGCGCGAGGGCGCCGTGACCACCGCCCGGGTGGCCGAGGTGCTCGGCGTGAGCGTCGAATCCCTGGCCTGAGCTACTTGGCGATGCCGCCGATATCGGTGATCAGCCAATTCTGCGCCTGATCGATCGTGACCACGTACTTACTGAGCACCGCGCGGCCCTCGGGCTCCTGCGCATAGGTCGAGGTGACCGTGACGTAGGTGTTCACCGTGAACACCGAACCGCGGTGCGCGGACACCACGGCGCCGTCCGTGACGCCCTTCGAGACCCACTGCAGCGGCTGCACTCGCTGCGACACCACGCCCATGTTGGCCTTCAGCTTCGCCGCCAGATCCGGCGAGGTCCCGGCCGTCAGCGATTTCTCCCACGCCCCGAGATCGCGGTAGTCGAAGGTCGCCGCGCCCGCCGCGTACTTCGATGCGATATCGCGCGCCGTGGCCTCGTCGGCCGCCTGCCGGTTCTGTGTCGCGAGTTCCGACTGCGCCCGGCTCGCCCGGCCGTCGGCGTTGCTCCACGCCACCGCGAGCGCGATGGTCGAGGCCAGCAGCGCCACGATGAGCACGGCGCAGAGGACGAACCCGACGATCACACCGGTCGACGACCGGCCCGGTGCCGGGGGAGGAGTGCCGTAGGGCCCGGCGGGAGGCTGCACGGGGCCGGTGTACGGGGGTTGCGGTGCGGTCATGGTGCGATCCTGCCACCGGATACGCAGGAGCCCCGAGACCGGGTGGTCTCGGGGCTCCTGTCGGTATCTCTGCGCTGGGGGCGCTACCGGCTCAGTTGCCGGGCGTCGGCGCCGGGGCCGGAGCGGGCGCGGTCTCGGTCGGAGCCGGGACGGGCGCCGCCGGGTTGCCCTCGGTCGCGACGCCGCCGGGCGAGCCCGGACCACCGACGTCGGTGATCTGCCAGTTGTCGTCCTTGTTGAGGGTGATGTTGTACACCGTCATCGTGGTGCGACCCGACGGTGCCTGCGCATTCGTCACGTCCACGCTGACGTACGCGTTCACCTTGTACACCGGACCCGACTCGGAGCTGACCACCGCGTCCATGACGGTGCCCTTGGACACCCACTGCAGCGGCTGCAGCAGCTGGTTCATGGCGCCCGTGGTGGCCTCGTACTTGTTCTTCAGCGCCGGGGAGACACCGGTGGTCAGCCGGTTGGTCCACGAACCCAGATCGCGGTAGTCGAAGGTGGAGGCGCCGGTGGCGTAGTCGGCCGCGACCTTCTCGGCGTGCGCGCGATCGGCATCGGCGGCCTTCTGGTCGTTGAGCTCGCCGCGGGTCTTGAAGTACAGGAAGCCGAAGATGGCCGCGGCTGCGATCACCGCGATCACTGCGACGGTGATGATCACCGTGGTGGTCGTCGCGCTGGCGCTGGGCGCCGCGGCGGCCGGTTGCGGCGCCGGACGCGGACGCTTGCGCACCACGGGGGCCGCCTCCTCCTCGTCCTCGTCGTCCTCCTCGACGACGGGGGCGGGCTTGGGCTTCTTCTTCACCGGTGCGGGCTTCGCCGGGGCGGCCGGCTCCGTCTCAGCGGCGGGCTCCGTCGTGGTGGCGGGCTCCGTCTCGGTGGCGGACTCCGCGGGCGCAGCGGCTTCCTCGGTGGCCTCGGTCTGCTCGGCCGCCTCGTCGAGCTGTGCGTCGGCGGCGGGGGTCTTGTCGTCCGGGGCGTTCTCAGTCACTTGTCTTGGGTGCCAATCGTGTCGTGGTTCGTGGGCCGCGTCGCGGCCCGTTGCCGGATGGGCGGGCGCCTACTTCTTCGGCGGAATCACCACCGTGAGGTTCGCCGCACCGTCGCTTCCGACGGTCTTCAACGCTTGCGAGAGTAGCGCGGCCACGTCGATCTGCGGCATGACGTCCGTCATCGCCTGCACCACCGGCACCAGCGGCTCGTTGATCGTGCCCAGGTTGGCCAGCAGCTTGCTGACATCGGGCGCGATCTTGAACAGGTACGGGTTGATCGACTTGGTGAGCACGTCGGGCGAGCCCGAACCCTTCATGAGGATGTCCAGCGCCTTGAGCAACTCGACGTCCTTCGTCACGAAGGTGGCGGTCGCGGGGCCGAAGGCGTTGAGCGAGGTCGGCAGCCAGGACATGTCGGACTGGTAGTTCTGCGTGTTCTCGAGCATCCGCCGGATGTTCGGCATCCGCGCCATGATGGTCTGCGCCAGGATGTTGCCCGCCGCCTCGATGTTCGGCAGCTGTCCCTGCGTGTTGCTGGTGGCCTGCGCGAGGGTGGTGGTGATGCCGCCCAGGTCGGTGGAGTTGATGCTGCCGGTGAGCCCGGCGATCAGCTTGAAGGTCTCGGGCAGCGGCAGCGGCTCCTTGACCTTCGCCGTGTCGATCACCGCGCCGTCGTTCAGGTACGGGCCGTTGAGCGAATCCGGGAGGAAGTCCACGTACGGCTCGCCGACGGCGGAGAGCTGCTCGATCTTCAGGCCGGTGGCCTGCGGGATCTTGTACTTCCCGTCGTAGCGCAGCGTGATCTCGACCTTGCCGTCGCGGCGGTCGATCGACTGCACATCGCCCACCTTCACGCCGCGCAGCAGCACCGACGAGCCCTTGAGGAGCTGGTTGGCGTCGTTGAGTTTGAGCGTGGCGGCCTTGTAATCGGTGAGCGGGCGCCAGTTCAGCACGGAGAACGCGATGTACCCGGTGCCCAGCACCATGACCAGCGCGAACGTGAGGAGACTGAAGAACGTGCTCTTTTTCACGGAACTGCTCCCACCATGCGAAGGTTCTTGATCGTCTGTTGCGCGGCCTCCGCGGTGGGGGTGCCCCCGTTGGTGCCCATCTCCTTGACGTTGACCTTCGCACCGCTGGCGAGGAACGGCAGGATCTTGTTCTTCAGCAGATCCTCGAGGTTGGCGAGATTCGCCTGCCGGCCGTTCATGTTCGGCCAGCCCGGGAACATCAGCGGCTTGATCACGCCCGCCACCACCGCGGTCGAGCTGTCCAGCAGCGGCGCGGTGAAGATCAGGGGAGCGAGCGCGTCCGACAGGCGGCTGAGCACCCGGATCGCGCCCGTGGTCAGGCTCAGCGAATCGCCGAGCCAGTTGTCCGAGGGCTTGAGCAGCGCCACCAGCAGATCGTCGTTCGAGTTCACCGTGTTCACGAGGTTGCCCACGGAGGTGATCGCCTGGCTGACGTTGTCGTTCTGGTCGCCCAGGTCGACGACGGTCTGCGAGACCGTCTTCATCAGGCCCGACAGCTGCCGCGGATCCGCGGGCAGGTTGTCGTTGATCCGCTTGAACGTGTCCTGCAGCTGCATGAGGCTGCCGCTGCCGAGGAAGTTCGCCAGGTCCCGGAGGATGTCCTCGATCTGGGTGGGCGGCTTGGTCTGCGCGAGCGGCACGGTGTCGCCCGCCTTGAGCGCGGTGCCGGGCTTGCCGGGGGTCGACTTCAGCGCCACGTAGGTGTCGCCGAGGATCGTGTCCTGCTGGAGCGTCGCGGTCACCGTGTTCGGCACCTGCACACCGTCGTTGATCTTGACGTCGACGACGGCCTTGCCCTCCTGGAGGGTCACCTTCTGCAGCCGGCCGGAGTTGACGCCGTCGAACACCACCCGCGCCTTGTCGGGCAAGTTGAGGACGTTGGAGAAGTCCAGATGCAGCGTGTAACCGGAGCCGCCGCCGGGCTGGCCGGGGGCGGGGATCGACGACGGGTTGAACGTGCCGGCACAGCCGGTGAGCAGGGCGCCGGCGGTCACCGTGGCCACGCCGACCTGCGCCACGCGCAGGGCACTCTTCTTGGTGGGGATTCGCATCAGTACGCCGCTCCCGTCGCGCGCAGGACCGTGGAGATCAGCTCCACGTTGACGTGGCCCGGGTCTGCGACGGTGCACTGTCCCGGTGCGAACCGGTTCAGGTTGTTGCAGGTCTGGGCGGGATTCTTGGACGGCACCAGAGCTGACGGCGGCCGGTAGGTGATCTTGGTGGCCAGCGTCTTCTTATCGACGCTCACCTGGAAGGCCCGGATCAGCGGCGGCAGGATGTTCAGCAGATCACCGAACTGCTTGCTGGTGGCGGCGAGCACCGTGGTGGTGGGCACCGTGATCTCCAGCAGCGGGGCGATGAACGCGCCGTACTTGTCGAAGATGGTGGACAGGGTCTTCAGCAGCGGGACCAGCTGCGGGAAGGCGCCGATACCGGTGTCCATCAGCGGCTCGCCCACGTTCTTGATCCGGAACGCGTACTTGGTGAAGAAGTCGCGCATCTCGCCCCAGTTCTGCACCAGGCCGTCCGACGCGGGAGCGAAGGCGTCGAGGATCGCCGCCACATCGCCCATGCCGGGGCCGGGGTTGCGCATCAGCTCACCGAGCTTGTTGGTGGCCTCGGAGACCTGCGGGCCGGTGCCCTGGGTGGCCTTGTTCAGCGCCGGGATCGACGCCATGGCCTTCTTGAACTCGTCGTCGCCGCCGGCCTTGGTGAGGTCGTTGACCACGTTCGAGACGGCCTGCAGCGATTCGGTGATCGACAGCGGGGTCTTGGTGTTGGTGATGCACTTGCCGGTGCCGGGCTGCCACGTGGGCCCGCCCTGGTAGGTCTCGAGCAGCTCGATGCGCCGCTGGGCCACCAGCGAATCGGCGACCGCGACCACGCCCACGTTGGTGGGCAGCTTGCGGTCGGCGGGGATCTCGAAGCCGACGCGGGTGGTGCTGCCGTTCGGCGTGATGTCGGTGATCTTGCCGATCGGGTAGCCGAACTGGGCCACGGTGTTACCCGTGTACAGGCCGACGGAGTTGTCGAGCTCGGCGCAGTACGCCTGCGTCTTCGTGGTCAGGTTCTTGATCGAGAAGCCGCCCACCACGGCCACGACGGCCACGATGACGACCAGCGCCGACATCGCGCCGCGGGAAGCGAGGAACTTACGCATCAGCAGGACACCCCCGGGGTCGGAATGCAGACGTTGGTGGCGAGGAAGGTGCGCTCCGACTGGTTCATCTGGATCGTGCCGTCGGGCGCGATCGTCTTCTGCAGGTTGGCGAGCATCTCCTTGGCGTTCTTGATCGCCGGATCGGCCTGCTTGACCAGTTCCCGGGCCTTGGCCACGAGTGCGTCGAACCGGCTCGCCAGCGGATCGACGTTGTTGAGGTACACGTTCAGCAGGGGAGCGAGGCGCTGCACCAGCTGGGTGGTGTTGGTGAGGTAGCTCTTGAAGCCCGCGAGGTTCACCTCGGCGGCCGCGAAGAACATGCTCATGTTCCGCATCAGCGACAGCAGCAGCTGGCCGTTGTTGTTCACCGTGGTGGAGTACTCGGCCATCACCTTGACGAAGTCGCCGGCCTGATCCTGCTGGCGCAGGATGTTGTCGAGCATCCGGTTGAACGTGCCGATGGTGTTGCGGATCGCCTCCGGCTGCTCCTCCAGTGCGTCGTTGAGATCGCTCATCGACTGGCGGATCGGGGTGGCCTGGAGCTTCTCGACCTTGGGCGTGGCGGCCTGGAAGGTCTCGAGCAGGCTGTAGGGCATGGTGACCCGCTCCGGCGGGATCGGCTTGCTGCCCAGATCGGCCGTGCCCATGGGGTTGAGCGCCATGTAGTAGCCGCCGACGGTGGTGAGCATCTTCATCGAGACGGTGGTGGCGTCACCGAGGAAGATGTCGTTGTCGACGCGGAACTTCACGCGCACACGGTCGTCGAGGAGCTCGACATCGGAGACCTTGCCGACGCTGATTCCGGCGACGCGGACGTCCACGCCGCTCTGCACGGCCTGCGCCTCCTTGAAGTCGGCGGCGTACTCCTTGGTGCCGGGCTGGAAGACGAACAGGTAGCCGGCGATGGCGAGGATGATGATCGTGGCGACCGCGCCGAAGATGCCCCAGTTCAACTGGTTCCGGCGTTCCTGCGTCGCCGTCGGCATCGGCCGGTTGAAGAGGTTCACTTTGCGTTGCATACCGTCACCTTCTGACCCGCGACGAACAGATTCATCATGCCGGGCAGCTTCGCCTGACCGTTGGTGCACTTGAGGGAGACGGCACCGTTGGCCTCCGGGCGAGTGCCCTCGTTGAGCAGTTGGACGATGCCCGGGAGGGTGGCCAGCGCATTGACCGCCTGCTCGGCGAGCGGCATCGCGTTGCTCACGATCGCATCGAGCGGGGGGTTCTCGTTCGGGGTGAGACCGAGCGCGGCGAGCAGCGCGTTGGTGCGGCTGACCACGCCGGAGGTCTTGTCCGACCACTCGCGCATCGAGTCCACGTTGCTCGCCAGCGTGCGCGCGAACAGTTCGAGCTCGGTGATCACCTTGGTCAGGCCGGGGGAGGCGCCGCCGATGGTCTGCGAGATGGAGCCGAGGTTCGTGATCAGCTGGGTGAGCACGCGCTGGCGGTCGTTGGTGACCGTCATCAGCTTGTCGAGCGAGCCCAGCAGCGGGCCGAGGCCGTCGCCATTGCCCTGGATCACCGCGAGCACCGACTGCGACAGATGGTTGATGTCGTCGGCGTTGAGCGTGGACAGCACGGGCTTGAGGCCGACGAAGACCGTGGTGATGTCGAACGAGGACTGCGTCTGCTTCTCGTCGATGGTCGAACCGGCCTGCACCACGGGCGCGGTGCTCTTGGCATTGGTCTGGACCTCGAGGAACCGGGAGCCGGTGAGGTTCTGGTACCGGATGGCGAGGATGTCGTCGGCGCGGAACTTGCGGTCGCGCTGCACGGTGAACGAGACCGCCGCGTTCGACAGGCGGTGATCCGAGGACTGCTTGACCGCGACATCGGTCACCTTGCCCACCTGCACACCGAGCATGCGCACATCGTCACCCACCTTGAGGCCGGAGACGTCCTTGAAATCGGCGTGGAAGGTGTCGAGTTTGCCCGCCGGCGGACGCGTGAGCGCCTGCATGATGAGCACCAGGATCAGGATCATCAGGGCCGCGAAGACCACGATCTTGATGGCCGTTGACTTTATGGACTTCATGCTCGGGTCAGCTCCCTGGCTTCGGGGTCGGGGTGCTCGTGGTCGGCTTCGCCGCGGGGCGGCCGGGTGCCGGCGTCGCCTTCGGATCGGCGGGCTTGGCATCGGGCTTGGCGCCCGGCGTCGGCGGCACGTAGGTGAACGTGGGGGCCGGCGGCAGGGCGGCACCGATCGCGGGGAAGTCGACGGACAGGCGCACGTTGAGGACCGGGCCGTTCGGGGTGTTCGGCATGGCCTTGCGCACGTTGTCGAGCAACTGGCCGATCTGGATGCCGACGCCGGTGGCGCTTCCGTTCGGGAAGGCGTTGAGCAGCGGCTGCATGAGGTTCACCAGCATAGGGGTCGCGATCTGCAGGCCGTTCAGGGCCTTCGGATCGAGGATCTTCTGCAGGGCGGCGCTGAGGCTGTCCTTGTTGTTGGTGATCGCGTCGAGCGTGGCCGTGCCCTGGTTGACCCAGCCCTTGTCGTGGATCGGCGCGAAGTTGAACAGGGTCCGGATCGCGGGGAGCACCTGACCGATCGAGGAGTCCGCGCTCATCAGCGTCTGCGTGACCAGCGGGAAGGTCTGCGCGGTGCTCAGCCGCTGGGTGTCCTGCACCGCCTGCGCGACATTGCCGAGGGCGGTGAACAGCGGGAGCATCGCCTTCGACGAGGCGTCGAAGTTCAGCAGGATCGAGCTCATGTTCGGCCGCAGGGCGTCGTTGTTGACGTCGCCGATGGTGACGATCATGTTCGAGACGGTGTTGTCGGTGATCTGCTTGGTGGGCGCGATCGTCGACCCCGCTTTGAGGGCGCCGCCGCCGTCGCGCGGCGTGAGGATGACCTCGGAGACGCCGAACAGGTTGCCCGCCGAGAACGCGGCCTCGAGGTTGTTGGTCAGCGACTCGCCGTCGGCCGACTTCATGGTGACGGTGACACCCTGCTGGCCGTTGGAGACGGCCTTGACGTCGGTCACCTCGCCCACCTGCACGCCCTGGATGCGCACGGGCGCACCGTCGACGATGCCGGCGGCCACGGACGGCGTGCGCAGCGTGAACGAGAACTCGTCCTTGGGCCACAACGCCTGGGCGATCCACACGATGAGCGCGATCACCAGGATGACGGCGGCGGCGATCAGGCCCCGGCGCCGCAGTACGGACCGGTCGATCGACATTCCGGGAACGGAGACGACTCCCATAGCTTTTACCCCTTGAAGTAGACCGGGGAGCTGAAGCCCCACAGCGCGACGGTCATGACGAGGTTGAGGATGACGACGGCGACGAGGCTGGCGCGGATCGCGCGCCCGGATGCCGTGCCCACGCCCTCGGGTCCGCCGGAGGCGAAGAAGCCCTGGTAGCAGTGAATGATGATCACCGCGACGAGGAAGACGGCCACCTTGATCACGGAGAAGAAGATGTCGGAGGCACTGACGAACTGGCTGAAGTAGTGCTGGTACGTGCCCGTGGGCATCCCGTACACCGTGGTCACCATCCAGGCACAGGAGAGCCAGGACAGGATCAGCGTGATCAGGTACACGGGGATCACGGCCACCAGCCCCGCGAGGACGCGGGTGGTCACGACGAAGGACACCGAGCGCAGGCCGAGTGACTCGAGCGCGTCGATCTCCTCGTTGATGCGCATCGCGCCGATCTCGGCGGTCATGCGGCAGCCGGCCTGCGCGGCGAAGCCGACGCCGGCGAGCAGGGGAGCGAACTCGCGGGTGTTGGCGAAGCTGGCCGCGACGGCGGTCAGCGGGCCCATGCCCAGCATGTTGAGGATCGCGAAACCCTGCACGGCGACGATCGCGCCCACCGTGATGCCGAGCACCGCCAGCACCGGCGCGGTACCGCCGCCGACCACGAGAGCGCCACGGCCCCATGTGATATCGGTGAGGATGTACATGATCTGCGAGCGGTAGTGCTTGATCGCGTGCGGCACCGTGCGGATGACCTCGGCGATGAACGAGACCACGTGGCCCAGCGAATCGAAGCCGGTCCAGGCCTTACCCGAGCTGCCGAACAGGTTGTAGAACCAGCGTGTGCCCCTGGGGCGGTAAATCGTTGCCATCGGTCAGCCCACCTGCGTCCGGAATGAAATGGGTTGCGTCCCAGTCGTGTCAGTCATCGGTCAGCCCACCTGCATCGGGAAGAACATCGTGGTGATCTGCGTGATGAGCAGGTTCACCGCGAAGATGACGACGAAGGACAGGACCACCGTGGCGTTCACGCCGTCGGCCACGCCGCGCGAGCCGCCCTTGGCCTCGAGGCCGCGCTGGCAGCCGATGATCGCGATGATCGTGCCGAAGATGACGGACTTCACCAGCGAGATCCACACGTCGATCGGGTGGGCGAAGGAGCCGAAGGACAGCCAGTAGGCGCCGGGGGTCACGCCCTGGCCGCCGACCGCCACCAGGTAACCGGCGATGGTGCCCACGCCGATGATGAGGAGGTTCAGCAGCGGCGAGACGATCCACGCGGCGAGCAGACGCGGCACGACGAGGCGGTTGATGGGGTTGATGCCCATCACGCGCATGGCGTCGGTCTCTTCACGGATGGTGCGGGCGCCGAGGTCGGCGGCGATGGCCGAGGCGCCGGCGCCGGCGAGCAGCAGGCCCGTCGCGATGGGCGCGCCCTGTGCGATGACGGCCAGGCCACCCGCGGCGCCCGACAGGGAGTCGGCGCCGAGCTGGTGGATGATGTTGCCGACCTGGATCGAGATGACGATGCCGAAGGGGATCGCGATGAGGATGCCGGGGAAGGCGGTGACGCCGATCATGTACCAGGTCTGGTACAGCGTTTCCTTCCACTGCAGGCGTCCGCGGGCGATGTCGCTGACCATGGAGACCAGGGTCAGGACCAGCATCCGCACGGCGCGGCCCATGGTGCGGATCGAGTCGACGACCGTGCTGGAGAAGTTCTTACTGATGATGGACCAATACGAAGGCCGCTTGGTGGCCCCCGCACTCCCCGCAACGGTTTCCGTCACTGCGTCCGTCCCCTCTCGACAGTGGCCGAATTGTGACCCGAATGACACGCACTCGGGTGTATGACCGAGCACACTATATCGGTCAGCAGGGCGATGTGCGGCATTGGCCTGCTTCGCGGGGGCCGAAGTTACTGACGAGTAGAGCGAATTCCGCTCTAGGCTGCGAAGACGCTGTTTTCTCAGGTCAACCGGGGTGGCGATGTTCTTTTATCGCAAACGGACGGCCCGGCGAAGCCGCCGGCCTCGGCGGTGCGAGTACATTCGCACGCGTGCACATCGAGGCGGCGGGCGGAGCGGTCATCGGGACCGGCGGCGCTGGAATCCCGATGCGGGAATTGCTGGTAGTGGGATTGACTGCTGCGGTTGTCACATTCTTCGCCACGTCCCTCGTGCGCGTCCTCGCCACCCGCTTCGGAGCCGTCGCGGTGCCGCGCACCCGCGATGTCCACGTGGTGCCCACGCCGCGACTCGGGGGAGTGGGCATCTACATCGGGATGGCGCTCGGCATCTTCGTGGCCGCACAGCTGCCCGCGCTCACCCGCGGCTTCGTCTACTCCCGCGATGTGATCGCGGTGGTCGTGGCCGGCGGCGTCATCGTGCTGGTCGGCGTCATCGACGACCGCTGGGGCATCGACGCGCTCACCAAACTCGTGGGCCAGATCTTCGCGGCCGGCGTGCTCGTGGTGATGGGGGTGTCCTGGAACGTCATCTACAACCCCATCGCGAACACCACCGTGGTGCTCGGCCAGCTCGAGGCCGGCCTGCTCACGGTGCTGCTCACCGTGGCCACCATCAACGCCCTCAACTTCATCGACGGGCTCGACGGTCTGCTGGCGGGCGTCGCGGCGATCGCCGCGCTCTCGATCCTGGTGTTCTCGCTCGGCCTGATGCTCGACTCGGGGGGCGACGCACCGTCGTATCCGCCCGCGATGATCGCCGCCGCCCTGTTCGGTGCGTGCATGGGATTCCTGCCGCACAACTTCCAGCCCGCCCGCATCTTCATGGGCGACTCGGGCTCGATGCTGCTGGGGCTCACTCTCGCGGCGGCCTCGACCTCGGCCACGGGGCGGATCTCCGCCAACGCCTACGGCGCGACCGATATGTTCACGCTTCTCCTGCCGCTGCTGCTCGCGGTGGCGGTGATGTTCGTGCCCATGCTCGACCTGCTGTTGGCGGTGGTGCGCCGCACGCGCGCCGGTGTCCATCCGTTCACCGCCGACAAGATGCATCTGCATCACCGGCTGCTGCAGCTGGGACACAGCCAGCGGCGGGTGGTGGTGGTCATCTACCTGTGGGTGGGTGTGTTGGGCCTGAGTGCCGCGGCCTCCACGCTGCTGCCGCCCACGCTCGTCGCGCCACTGTTCGGGGCCGGGCTGTTGAGTGCGCTGGTGTTCACCGTGGTGCCGCGAATCGTGCCGAGGCTCCGCGAACGCTATTCCGAAACGCGGAGGTCAAGCGCCTCATCCGGAGTCGATACCCGGTTATAAAGTACGACCGTTATGTAGTACTATCGGTTGTAGTTGATCGGTGAGATCGAGCGACGGGCCCCGTGTGGGGAGCGTCCCTACTTCTTGGTAGAGTCTCAGCGAATCACAAAGAATTCGTGATGTGACCCATGTCGCGGATTCGGCAGACGCCGCCGGTCGCAGCGCCCTGATCAGGGCCGCGCCCCAGACCCCGAAGGAGGGGACATGACGACGCCAGCCCCCTCCGTTGACGAGGCACAGCAGCGGCCTGTCGGCGTGAGCATGATCAATCCCATCGTCATCATGGTCGGTCTGACCGTGGTCGCCGGTGGCATCGGTACCGCCCTCGGGCATCCCTGGTTCGCCGCCTGGTTCCTGGTCGGCGGTCTGTTGGCCGTGCTCAATGCGAAGCTCGCCGTTCTCAAGGTGGCCACGGTCACCGCCGAGGACGAGCCCCGCAAGACTCCGGTCGCCGTCAACTCGATGGTGCGCCTCGGCGTGGTCTCGGTCATCGCGATCGTGATCGCCTACTTCTTCCGGCCCGATGGGCTGGGCGTGATCTTCGGCCTCGCGGTCGGTCAGATCGTCCTCGTCCTGAACACCGTCATTCCCGTTCTGAAAGGGCTTCGCCAGCAGTCATGAACACGATTCAGCTAGCCGAGGGTGGCGGCGGTATCAACGTCGCCCACTACAAGGCGATCGAGATCTTCGGGATCACCTTCCACTGGGACACCGTCCTCGCCACGGCCATCGCGGCCACGATCGTCCTCATCCTGGCGTTCATCCTCAAGGCGAAGGTCACCTCGACCGGCGTGCCGAGCGGTGTGCAGCTGTTCTGGGAGGCCATCACCATTCAGCTCCGCGGGCAGATCGAGTCCGCGATCGGCATGCGCGTCGCACCCTTCCTGCTGCCGCTGGCCATCGCGCTGTTCACGCTGATCCTGGCCGCCAACTGGCTGGCCGTGCTGCCGCAGCAGTACACCGGCCCGGACGGTAAGCCCGCTGAGATCTTCCTGCCCCCGGCCGCCGACGTGAGCTTCGTGTACGCGCTCGTGCTGGTCGTCTACATCGGCTACCACGCCGCCGGTTTCCGCACGCACGGCGCGCTCGGCTACCCGGCGAAGGTGGTCCGGGGCCACGCGATCGGCCTGGCGCCGATCAACGTGATCGAGGAGCTCGTCTCCAAGCCGCTCTCGCTGGCCCTGCGACTGTTCGGCAACGTCTTCGCCGGCACCGTCATGGTCGCGGTCATCGCGATGCTGCCGGCCTACGTGCTGTGGTTCCCGAACTCCCTGTGGAAGTCCTTCGAGCTCTTCGTCGGCCTCATCCAGGCGTTCATCTTCTCGCTGCTGACCATCCTGTACTTCTCCACTGCCATGGAGAAGACGGACCACCACTGACTTGTCGTGGCCCGCACCGGGCCACGGCTGCATAGACCCTGGTAGGCCGACTACCAGAAACCGAAAGGGAAAAGATAAATGGATCCGAACATCGCGCAGGGTGCCCTCATCGGCGGCGGCCTGATCATGGGTGGCGGCGCCATCGGCGCCGGTATCGGTAACGGTCTCGCCGGTTCCCAGCTCGTCGCCGGCATCGCGCGGCAGCCGGAGGCCCAGGGCCGCCTGATGACCCCGTTCTTCATCACTGTTGGTCTGGTCGAGGCCGCGTACTTCATCAACCTGGCCTTCATGGCTCTGTTCGTCTTCGCGAACCCCCTCGGCTGATTCCATTCCAGAGAAACGGGACTGACGTCATGCAGCTCGCTGCGGATAACTTTCTACTCCCCACAACGGGAACCTTCTTTGCGTGCCTGATCATCTTCCTGATCGTGCTCGCGGTGATCTGGTTCTTCGTGGCCCCTTCGATTCAGCAGGTCCTGGATGATCGCGAGAAGATGATCAACCAGACCGCGAACGACGGTCGCGCGGCGGCCAAGGGGTTCGAGGACGCCGAGGCCGAGTACCGCGCGGGGCTCGCCTCCGCTCGGGGCGAGGCCGGCAGCATCCGCGACGAGGCGCGCGCCACCGGCCGCGCTTCGATGGAGGAGCAGAAGCAGCGGGCCAGCGCCGAGGCGGATGCGATCACGCGCGAGAAGACCGAGCAGCTGCGCGCCGCGGGCGATTCCGCGGCCGCGGCGGCACGGACCGATCTCGCTCCGCTCTCGGCGTCGTTGGCGAGCCGCGTGCTCGGCTTCGACGTGACGCAGGACCCGGCCCTCAAGACGAAGCTGGATGAGATCTCGAACCAGAAGGTGGTGAAGAACTAGATGGGCGTATTGATCGGTAACCTCATCGCTTTCGCGGTCATCCTCTTCGTCCTGTGGAAGTACGTCGTCCCCGTGGTGAAGCGACTCATGAAGGAGCGCCAGGACACCGTCCGCGCGCAGCTGGAGGAGTCGCGCACCGCGCAGGAGAAGCTGTCGCAGGCCGGCCAGGCCGGCGATCGCGCCCGTGAGGACGCGGCCCGTGAGGGCAGCCAGATCCGCGACGAGGCCCGCGGCGACGCGGACGCCATCCGCGAGGAGCTGCGCCTCCAGACCGAGCGCGAGGTCGCCCGGATCGGCGAGCACGGCCAGGGCCAGGTCTCGCTGAACCGCAGCAACCTCGTGCGCGGCTACCGTGCCGAGCTCGGCACCGAGGCCGTCGACGTGGCCGGACAGCTCGTCCGCAGCCACCTCGCCGACCCCGCCAACCAGTCCGCATCGGTCGACCGCTCGCTCACCGAGCTCGAGTCGATGACCCAGGGCGCCGACGAGGTGCGCGTGACCGAGGCCGATCGCATCGGCACCCGTTCGCTGCGCGCCGCCAGCCGCGACGCGCTGCGTCAGCTGGCCGCCGGCTTCGATCAGCGCACCGCCTCCGTCGAGGAGGCCGCGCTGGCCAAGGTCGCCGACGATCTGGCCGATGTGGTGAACGTGCTCAACGAGCAGCCGGTGCTGCGCAAGCACCTCGCCGAGTCGGCGGAGGCCCCCGAGGCGAAGCGTCAGCTGGTCTCGAACCTGTTCGGCGGCAAGATCAGCGACGAGGCCGCGGCCTTCGTCCAGGACGCCGCCGCGTCCAAGTGGTCCTCGCCCGCCGACTTCGTGACCGCGATCGAGCGCCAGGCCCGCGTGGCCGTGCTGCTCGGCGCCGAGCGTGCCGGCAAGCTCGACGAGACCGAGGACGAGCTGTTCCGCGCGGGACGCATCCTCGAGAGCGAGCCGAAGCTCACCGCCGCTCTGTCCGACACCCGGGCACCTGCAGCCGCGCGGATCGCGCTGCTGGACAAGGTCTTCGGCGGCAAGGTGAATCCGTTCACCCAGGCGCTGCTGCGCCAGACGGTGCGCCTGGTGCGCGTCGGACGCGTGGACGCCGCCGTGGCGTCGATCGCCGAGCTGGCCGCCGCCCGGCGCGGCGAGTCGGTCGCGGTGGTCGAATCGGCCGTCGCGCTCACCGATGCCCAGCGGACCCGCACCGCGGACCTGCTGGCCCGCATCTACCAGCGCAAGATCGCGGTGCAGACCGAGGTCGTCCCCGAGCTCCTGGGCGGCCTGCGCATCACGGTGGGCAACGAGGTCATCGAGGCCGACATCGCGTCGCGGCTCGACAAGGCCGCCGAGCAGCTGCCCCGTTAACACACACAAACTTCCACCCAGAACACAAAAGAGGGAAACGAGTACTCATGGCTGAGTTGACGATCTCAACCGACGACGTCAAGGGCGCGATCGAGCAGTACGTCTCGACGTTCGAGGCCGACGCCTCCCGCGAGGAGATCGGCACCGTCTCCGATACCGCCGACGGCATCGCCCACGTGACGGGTCTGCCCGGCGCGATGGCGAATGAGCTGCTCGAGTTCCCCGGTGGGGTGCTCGGCGTGGCCCTGAACCTCGACGAGGACGAGATCGGCGCCGTCATCCTCGGTAACTACGAGTCGCTCGAGGAGGGCCAGCAGGTCCGCCGCACCGGCGACGTGCTGTCCGTGCCCGTGGGCGACAAGTTCCTGGGCCGCGTGGTGAACCCGCTGGGTCAGCCGATCGACGGCCTGGGCGACATCGAGGCCGAGGAGCAGCGAGTCCTCGAGCTGCAGGCCGCCACCGTGCTCGAGCGCCAGCCCGTGGAGGAGTCGCTCGCCACCGGCATCAAGGCCATCGACGCCATGACCGCCATCGGCCGCGGCCAGCGCCAGCTGGTGATCGGCGACCGCAAGACCGGCAAGACCGCCGTCTGCGTCGACACGATCCTCAACCAGAAGGCGAACTGGGAGACCGGCGACCCGACCAAGCAGGTCCGCTGCATCTACGTCGCCATCGGCCAGAAGGGCTCGACGATCGCCGGCGTGAAGGCCGCGCTCGACGAGGCCGGCGCCATGGAGTACACCACCATCGTGGCCGCTCCCGCGTCCGACTCGGCCGGCTTCAAGTGGCTCGCCCCGTACACCGGCTCGGCCCTCGGCCAGCACTGGATGTACCAGGGCAAGCACGTCCTCATCGTCTTCGACGACCTGTCGAAGCAGGCCGAGGCCTACCGCGCCATCTCGCTGCTGCTGCGCCGCCCGCCGGGCCGCGAGGCCTACCCGGGTGACGTCTTCTACCTGCACTCGCGCCTGCTGGAGCGTTCGGCGAAGCTGTCCGACGCCCTCGGCGGCGGTTCGATGACGGCGCTGCCGATCATCGAGACCAAGGCCAACGACGTCTCGGCGTTCATCCCGACCAACGTCATCTCGATCACCGACGGCCAGGTCTTCCTCGAGTCCGACCTGTTCAACAAGGGCGTCCGCCCCGCGATCAACGTCGGTACCTCGGTGTCCCGCGTCGGTGGCGCCGCGCAGACCAAGGGCCTGAAGAAGGTCTCGGGCTCGCTGCGTCTGGAGCTGGCCCAGTTCCGTGAGCTGGAGGCCTTCTCGGCCTTCGCCTCGGACCTCGACGACGCCTCGAAGGCGCAGCTGGCCCGTGGCGCCCGCTGGGTCGAGCTGCTCAAGCAGGACCAGTACAGCCCTGTCTCCGTCGAGGACGAGATCGTCTCGATCTACCTCTGCGGTGAGGGCTTCTACGACTCGGTGCCGGTCGACGACGTCCGTCGCTTCGACGCCGAGCTGCTGAGCCACCTGCACCACGCCGCCTCGGGCGTGTACGAGTCCATCGCGGGCGGCAAGGTGCTCGAGAAGGACCAGGCCAAGATCCTCGAGGCCGAGACCGACAAGTTCAAGCAGAGCTTCCTCGCCTCCGACGGTTCGCGCGTGGTGAACGAGGCGGACGCGGACGCCCTCCCCGCCGAGGACGTCGAGCAGGAGACGATCAAGGTCAAGCGCAATGGCTAGTATCCGAGAGCTGCGCTCGCGGATCCGGTCGGTCAACTCGACCAAGAAGATCACCAAGGCGCAGGAGCTGATCGCGACCTCGCGGATCACCAAGGCGCAGGCGCGAGTGGCGGCCGCCAAGCCCTACTCCGAGGAGATGACCGCGGTCCTCTCCGAGCTCGCCAGCAAGTCGGGTTCGCTCGATCACCCGCTGCTGACCGAGCGCCCGAAGGCCAAGCGCGCCGCGATCCTCGTGGTGAGCTCGGACCGCGGCATGTGCGGCGGCTACAACTCGAACGTGCTGCGTGAGACGCGCGAGCTCATCGAGCTGCTGAAGTCGGAGGGCAAGGAGCCCGTCCTGTACACCATGGGACAGAAGGGGCTCGACTACTTCACCTTCCGCGGCCAGCAGGTCGCCGGATCGTGGACCGGTTTCTCGCAGCAGCCGCACCACACGGACGCGGTCGCCGCGACCGAGACGCTGGTGAAGCTCTTCGAGGCCGGCTCGGACGAGTACGTGACGATCGACGGCACGGAGACGCACGGCGTCGACGAGCTGCACATCGTGTACACGCGCTTCGTGTCGATGCTCTCGCAGACCCCCGAGGTTCGCCGGATGGCGCCCCTCGTGGTCGAGGAGGCCGACGACACGGCGACCGACGACGGTCCGGAGCGGAACTTCACCTTCGAGCCGGGTGCGGACACGCTGCTGTCGGCCCTGCTGCCGAAGTACATCGCCACCCGCGTCTTCGCGGCCCTGCTCGACTCCGCGGCGTCCGAGAACGCCGCGCGTCGTACGGCCATGAAGGCGGCCACCGACAACGCCAACGATCTGGCTGTCTCGCTCTCCCGTGAGGCCAACCAGCTCCGTCAGGCGCAGATCACCCAGGAAATCAGCGAAATCGTCGGTGGCGCCGGCGCCCTCGCAAACTAAGAAACGGGATTAGAAAGTATGACTACAGCTACCCAGCCCGCGTCGGCGGGCACCGCTGCGGCCACCGGTCGCGTGACGCGGGTCATCGGCCCCGTCGTCGACATCGAGTTCCCGCGCGGCGCCGTTCCCGACCTGTTCAACGCCCTGCACGCGGAGATCACCCTCCCGTCCGTGGCCAAGACGCTGACCCTCGAGGTCGCGCAGCACCTGGGCGACAACCTGGTGCGCGCCATCTCGATGCAGCCCACCGACGGCCTGGTCCGCGGCACCGACGTCACCGACTCGGGCTTCCCGATCCGCGTGCCCGTCGGCGATGTCGTCAAGGGCCACGTCTTCAACGCCCTCGGCGACTGCCTGGACACCCCCGGACTCGGCCGTGACGGCGAGCAGTGGGGCATCCACCGCAAGCCCCCGGCCTTCGATCAGCTCGAGGGTAAGACCGAGATCCTGGAGACGGGCATCAAGGTCATCGACCTGCTGACCCCGTACGTCAAGGGCGGCAAGATCGGTCTGTTCGGTGGTGCCGGCGTCGGCAAGACCGTTCTGATCCAGGAGATGATCACCCGTATCGCGCGCGAGTTCTCGGGCACCTCGGTGTTCGCGGGCGTCGGCGAGCGTACTCGTGAGGGCACCGACCTCCACCTCGAGATGGAGGAGATGGGCGTTCTTCAGGACACCGCCTTGGTGTTCGGTCAGATGGACGAGCCGCCGGGCACGCGTATGCGCGTCGCCCTCTCGGCCCTGACCATGGCCGAGTACTTCCGCGATGTCCAGCACCAGGACGTGCTGCTGTTCATCGACAACATCTTCCGGTTCACGCAGGCCGGTTCCGAGGTCTCGACCCTGCTGGGTCGTATGCCTTCGGCCGTGGGTTACCAGCCGACGCTGGCGGACGAGATGGGTGAGCTCCAGGAGCGCATCACCTCGACCAAGGGCCGGTCCATCACGTCGCTGCAGGCCATCTACGTGCCCGCCGACGACTACACCGACCCGGCGCCGGCCACCACCTTCGCGCACCTCGATGCGACCACCGAGCTCTCGCGTCCGATCTCGCAGCTGGGTATCTACCCCGCCGTGGATCCGCTGACGTCGACCTCGCGCATCCTCGAGGCCTCGATCGTGGGCGACAACCACTTCCGCGTGGCCAACGAGGTCAAGCGCATCCTGCAGAAGTACAAGGAGCTGCAGGACATCATCGCCATCCTCGGTATGGATGAGCTCTCGGAAGAGGACAAGGTCACGGTGCAGCGCGCTCGCCGTATCCAGAAGTTCCTCGGCCAGAACTTCATCGTCGCCGAGAAGTTCACCGGCGAGAAGGGCTCGGTCGTGCCGCTGGCCGACACCATCGAGGCCTTCGACCGCGTGTGCAAGGGCGAGTTCGATCACCTGCCCGAGCAGGCGTTCAACAGCTGTGGTGGTCTCGACGACGTCGAGGCGGCCGCGAAGAAGATCGCCGGGAAGTGACCTTCAATTGGCTGACACGGCATTTCAGGTAGAGGTCGTCTCCGTCGAGGAGCGGCTGTGGTCGGGCGAGGCGAGCTACGTCATCGCCCAGACCACGGAGGGTGAGCTGGGTGTCCTGGCTCATCACGAGCCGCTGTTCGGCCAGCTCGTCCAGGGTGGCGCTGTCGCCATCCAGACGACGGCCGGCGAGCGACTCGCCGCCGCCATCCGCGGAGGGTTCCTCTCGGTGACGGGCGAGAAGGTCACGGTCCTGGCCGACGGCGCCGAGTGGGCTTCGTCGCTGGACGAGGCCACGGTGCGTCGCGAGCTGGACGCCGCGCCGGACGGGTCCGACGAGCAGGTGGTGGCGCAGGGACGGCTGCGCGCCCTCGAATACCTCGCGGGCAAGTAGAGTAGAGATAGCAGCGTGAAGCCGGTGGCCCGGTGAACGGGCCACCGGCTTTCGCGTATCCGCGGTAGAGGTGCGAAGGGTGGCGATCAGGTGGATGTGGGCGTAGCGGTCTTCGGCGCGGCTGTCCTCATCCTCGTGCTGCTCGCCGTCGGTGCGGTGATCGCCCTGCGGCTCTACAGCCTCCGCGTCGCCGGCGTCCCGATCATCCTCCGTTATCTGCCCGCGCAGCCCGAGCAGGGCTGGCGCCACGGCACCCTCCGGTACGACGATCACGAGCTGAAGTACTACCGGCTCACCAGCATTCGGCTCGGCCCCAGTTGGACCTTGCCGCGCGGCGAGACCGAGATCATCGGTCGCCGCGCACCGTCGGGCACCGAACTCGATGTGATCGATCCCGATATGGTGATCGTCCACGCGGCCACGCCCGACGGGGAGACCGAGCTCGCCTTCGCGAGGGACGGTCTGACCGCCTTCCAGTCCTGGCTCGAGTCGCGGCCCTCGCCGCGCCGCCAGCGGCTGGAGTAGGGCTCAGTCCCGCTCGCCGCCCGGCCGCCAGAGCACATCTCCGTCGGGATTGGCCACGCGGGACAGGATGAACAACAGGTCCGAGAGCCGGTTGAGGTACTTCGCCGGCAGCACCGAGACCGTCTCGCCGTGTTCGGCGACCGCTTCCCACGCCGACCGCTCCGCCCGGCGCACCACCGTGCGCGCCACGTGCAGGTAGGCGGCCAAGGGGGTACCGCCGGGCAGCACGAACGAATCCAGCTTGGGGAGATCGGCGTTGTACTCGTCGCACCAGCCCTCGAGCCGCTCGATGTAATCGGGCGTCACCCGCAGGGGCGGGTATTCGGGGTCGTCGACGATCGGGTTGGACAGGTCCGCGCCCACGTCGAACAGGTCGTTCTGGATCCGGAGCAGGACCGCGGCCAACTCCGGTGGGGGAGCGCCGACGGTGACCGCCACCCCCAGGGCGGCGTTCGCCTCGTCGCAATCGGCGTACGCCCGCAGGCGCGCATCGGACTTCGGAACCCGGGAGAAGTCGCCGAGACCGGTGGTCCCGTCGTCTCCGGTCCGGGTGTAGATCCGGGTGAGGTGTACCGCCATAGGTCCAGGGTATCGCCGTGGCGACGGGACGCGGCTCGTCGCGGTGAGATGTGTCCGTTCGCCGCAGTGCCCTAGGGTGAGGGCCGTGGGTGAGAAGTTTCTAGTGCATGGCGGAGCCCGGTTGACCGGCGAGGTCACCGTGGGCGGCGCGAAGAACAGCGTCCTCAAACTGATGGCGGCGGCGTTGCTCGCGGAGGGCACGTCGGTGCTCACCAATTGCCCCGAGATCCTGGACGTGCCCCTGATGGCGGACGTCCTGCGCGGTCTCGGTGCGGAGGTGGAGCTCGACGGGGACACGGCGCGCATCACCACGCCGGCCGTGCTCAATCACCGCGCGGACTTCGACGCGGTCAAGCAGTTCCGCGCCTCGGTGTGCGTGCTGGGCCCGCTGATGGCGCGCGAGCACCGCGCCGTGGTGGCGCTCCCGGGTGGCGACGCGATCGGATCGCGCCCCCTGGACATGCACCAGTCCGGGTTGCGCGCCCTCGGTGCCACGAGCTCGATCGAGCACGGATGCGTTGTGGCTCAGGCGGATTCGCTGACCGGTGCGGAGATCACGCTGGAGTTCCCCTCGGTGGGGGCCACGGAGAACATCCTCATGGCGGCGGTTCTCGCCAGCGGTCTCACCGTGATCAGCAATGTGGCCCGCGAGCCGGAGATCGTGGATCTGTGCACGATGCTGGTGCAGATGGGTGCCGATATCGAGGGGATCGGGACCGACACCCTGATGGTGCGGGGAGTGGAGAAGCTGCACCCCACGGAGCACCGGGTGATCGGCGACCGCATCGTGGCGGCCACGTGGGGATTCGCCGCGGTGATGACCCGCGGCGACATCACGGTGAACGGGATCGCCCCCGACACGCTGGGTGTCGTCCTGCAGAAGCTGCAGGACGCCGGCGCCACGGTCACCGAGCGTGCCGACGGTTTCCGCATCGCCTCGCCCGAACGTCCGCACGCCGTGAACGTGGCGACCCTCCCGTTCCCGGGATTCCCGACCGACCTGCAGCCGATGGCCATCGGCATGGCGTGCGTCGCGGACGGCACGTCGATGATCACCGAGAACGTCTTCGAGGCGCGGTTCCGTTTCGTCGAGGAGATGGTGCGGCTGGGTGCGGATGCCCGCACCGACGGTCATCACGCCGTGATCAGGGGAGTGGAGCAGCTCTCGAGCGCGCCCGTCTGGTCGACCGACATCCGTGCCGGCGTGGGCCTGGTGCTGGCGGGCCTGTGCGCCGACGGGGTGACCGAGGTGCACGACGTCTTCCACATCGACCGCGGATATCCGAACTTCGTGGGGGTGCTGACCGCGCTGGGCGGGCGGATCGAGCGGGTTTCCTGACTCGGTAGCCACTGCGGGCGCGGAACAGCGCGGAAGACGCGCATGTTTCCCACCCCTGACCTGCCGATTTGTGTACTGCGCTCGATGTGTGTAACTTATTTCAAGTCAGCGCGCCACGGCGCCGCCCGGAGGGCCCACCGAGACCAGCTTCTAGCTGGGATTTCGAAGCCGCCACCGGATGTCGGAAACCGGGACTGATCGGAAACGATCATCGCGCTGGCCACCACGGAAGAGAACCTACGATCTCGAACGCGCTTCACGGCGGGTTCGTGAGGCTCTCCCATGTGGTGCGGCGGACTCAGACCGAGTCCGGCCGCGGCCCGCCGGAAGGCGAGTTGCGGACGAGAATCCGGTCTGCTAAGCTAGAACGGTTGCTCCGAGCAGCCCGCCTTGACAGGCGGAGAGCGAGGATGTAACCTGGAACGGTTGCCTGCGAAGGTATCCAATCCGCCAAAAACACTACGAATTCTTCGGGGTTCGTTGGGCGGTGCGGGCCGCGTTGGGCGTGTTCTTTGAGAACTCAACAGTGTGTCGATGAATTGTCAGTGCCAA
>NZ_BAAAII010000013.1:0-15612 GCF_039525985.1 Tsukamurella strandjordii
CTGGGTGGAGATCAAGGGTGGCAATCGTATTCAGGGTTTCCTGTACGGCGCCCCCTTCTCCCTGGGCTGACCGAAACTCCCGCTCGCGTCCGTGAGGGCGCGAAACCGATTCTCACAAGGATGAATTCATGAAGAAGCTTGCGATGCGCGGTGCCGCCGCGACTGCCGCCGCCGGCGTCCTGTGCGGTGCGATCGCCGTCAGCCCCGCCGCCGCCGATACTTTCATTCCCCTGGGGGTGTCGACCACCACGCAGAAGGTGGGCGATGCCAACATCACCGTGACCGTCAAGGATCACTCGGCGCGTCTGTCGCCGGGTATGGTCGCCCTGCCCACCACTCGCAACGCGTGGGTGTCGGGCAATGTGTCCGCGAAGATCGACGGCAAGGGTGCGAGTGGCGGCTCGATCGCAGCCGGGTACGCCGTGGGTTGCCAGGTCGACGTGGGCGCTGCTCAGGTCAACCTCGGTGCCAAGGCGGGGATCAACGACGCGAACGGCAATGTGCTGTCCCCCTCGGGCTACACGGGTGCGCCTTCGGTGTCGGGTTCGACTGGTGGCAGCCTGAAGCTCGCTGCCGGCAGCATCGGTACGCAGATGCTGACCTACGACCGCGCTACCTGGCCCTCCCCGGGCGACGAGTTCGCCCCCGACTGGGCGGAGCCGAGCACCGGGTTCAAGTTCACCGGCGCGAACGGGTCGCTGAGCTTCCAGGATCAGACCATCGGTGTGGACGGCTGTGCCGGTTACGCTCAGGCGAAGTTCTTCGCCAAGGTCAAGGCCAAGGTGGGGAACACCGAGGGCTACGTGATCCTCTGGGGCAAGCCCTTCTCGCTGGGCTGAGACCCTGCGTGATCGCCGAACGGGGCGGCATCCGGATCACCCCGGATGCCGCCCCGCGGCGTTTCCGTGCCGCCCCGGATGTGTCGGTTCTCTCAGGGAAATGGCACGAAATGTTAAGACTGCGGCAAACTGTTAAATCAGTGTTACCGAACGGCCCCTTCCCGGAATCTTCATGTTAGCTTTGTCGTCACTACCGCTCCCGGGTGCAGGCAAGCCCTTGAACTGCGCAGATGCGACATTTCGGCCATCGCGAAGCGAAACTCGCGTCTCTGCTGCGTTGCCACCCGGGCCGGACCGGCGGTGCTGAAAGGAACTCGGAATGTCGTCTCATCTCGTTCGCAAGGCGGCCGTGGGAGCTATTGCAGCCACGGCCACCGTTGGACTGCTCGGACCGGTCGCCACCGCGGGCGCCGACACCGTCATCCCCGTGCGCAACGCCAGCGCAACCACGAAGATCGGCTCCGGCGGCTCGCTGACCGTCACGGTCAAGCAGCAGACGGCCCGCTTGTCGCCGGGCATGGTGGCCCTGCCGACCACGCGCAACGCCTGGGTGTCCGGCGTGGTCAGCGCCAAGATCGACGGTGCCGACCCGAGCGGTGGCTCGATCGAGGCCGGGTATGCCGTGGGTTGCCAGGTCGATGTGGGTAGTGCGAACGTCAATCTGGGCGCTTCGGCAGGCGTCAACAACGACAGCGGAAACATCATTGACAGCACGGGGTACGTCGGCGCTCCGTCGGTCAAGGGCACTACTGGTGGTTCGATTTCGCTCGCTGCCGGTTCGATCGGCACGCAGTCGCTGACCTATGACCGCGCCACCTGGCCGAAGCCCGGCGACGAAGTGGCCCCGGACTGGTACGCGCCCGCCACCGATTTCGCGTTCGACGGCGCCTCGGGCGGCTTCACCTTCACTGATCAGACCATCGGTGTCGACGGCTGCGCCGGCTACGCACAGGCCCGCCTGTACGTGATCGTCAAGGGCACCGTCGGCAATTCCAAGGGCCGCCTGGTCCTGTGGGGTGACACGTTCACCCTCGGCTGAGCTGCGTTCAGCGGGCCACAGACCGCTGAACGTGAGAAGGGCGGCCCCGCTGCGGGGGCCGCCCTTCGTCGTTTCACGGAGCGCTGATTTCGCTCCAGTCCGCGTGGCTGCGGACGATCCGGGCTTCCTCGTGGACTTCTCGGTATCCCGTGATCGGGGCGGGGACTTTGCATATCGTCATCTATGTAGTGTCCGAACCGAAGGGAAAATCATGAGAAAGAACCTGTTCACCGCGTCCGTTGTTTCTGCGCTCGTTGTAGCTGGAGCATGTGCGGGGGTGGGACCCGCTGCCGCAGCCTCGTGCAAGGTGACCAGCTTTGCGAGTATCTATGACTCACCGGGCTCCTTCCTGTCCACCGGCTCCGTCTCGCCAGGAGATTCGTGGTGGGAAGATTCGACGTCTTTCGAGTTCGGTAAGTCGTGGAGTAAGGGATCCGATCCCTACAGTCCCAAATCTGGCTGGATCGAGCGGTCTGCCCTCAGCTGCAACTGACAACGGAAGGGCAGTGGGCGCTGAGCCCCCTAGATGCCGAAGGGCGGCCCCGCTGCGGGGGCCGCCCTTCGTCGTTTCCGGACCGTGCCGGCTACTGCTGCTTCGGCTGCGTGGGGAACTGGCCCGTGGGCGGAAGCGCCGCGTGCGCGCCGCCCTGAGCCGCACCGGCCTGCGAGGCGAGCAGGTCGCGGATCTCCACCAGCACGTCCACCTCGTCCTCGGTGGCCGCGCTGCCGGCGCGGTTCTTCAGCGTCTCGTAGGGCAGGATCAGCACGAAGTACACCACCGCCGCCACCAGGATGAAGTTGATCCCCGCGGTGATCACGGCGCCGAGGTCCACCGTGGTGGCGGGAACGCCCTTCTTGATCTCCCAGGCGAGGCCCTGCACGCTGTCGCCGCCACCGATCGAGGCGATGAGCGGCTGCACGATGTGTTCGGTGAACGCGGTGACGATCGCGGTGAACGCGGCACCGACCACGACGGCGACGGCCAAATCGAGCACGTTGCCTTTGAGGAGAAAGTCTTTGAAGCCCTTGAGCATTGCTGTCCATCCTTTGCGATTTCGTAACCTGTGTTACGCGTGAGGCAACTCTGCAGAATATGCTAACCATATGAACCGTTCCCGTGCAGTCGACGCGGGCGTTTCGGCGGGTGTGATTCTCGCCGTGGGGGGATTGGCCGCAGGCTGGTTCGGCGTCGAGCGCGCGGTACCCACCCCGATGACGCCCGTGCGCGACCAGACTTTCCGCGTCGGCAGCGGGGCCACCGGCGAGGTGGAGTTCCGCGCACCGTCGGGCTGGGAACGCGTGCCCACGGGCCGAGCCGACGTCCTGCGCTTCGTGCACCCGCAGGGCAGCACGCTGACCGTGCGGCTCACCACCGGGATGAAGGACTTCGACACCGCCGCGCCGCGGCGCCTGCGCGAGCTGGAGGTGGGCGGGGTGGACGCCTCCTTCACCGGCGATGTGCGCGGCGACCGGTTCACCGGCCGTACCTGCACCGCGACCGCGGGGGAGCGGCGCGGCGATTGCGCCGTGGTCGCCAGCGAAAAGCTGCTGGTCACCGTGCTCACACTCCGCACGGGCGACGGTCCGCTCGCCGACCTGCCCGCTCTCGTGCAGACGATGCGGACCTCGTGAAGCGCGACTGGGCCAGGCTGATCAGCGCCTGGGTGTTCGCGCTCGGGCTGGTACTCGGCGCGGTGGTGCTCCTGCGCGATATGCCGGAGCGTCTCGCCGCGTCGTGGAAGGGCGTGGCCGCGGCGCTGCCGGTGATCCTGATCGCCGCCGCGCTCGTGGCGGGGATCATCGTGCTGCTCGACCGCTCGCACGCGCAGGTCCGATCCGCGTGGGGCCTGGCCTTCGCCTGGGGCGCGATCGGCGCCTGCGGGCTGGCGCTGCAGATCAACGGGTTCGCCTCCGACGCGGTGCTCGACGTGCTCGACGATCCGGGCGCCACCACCTGGAGCGCCGCCCTCATCGGCCCTCTCGACGAGGAGACCATCAAGGGCGCCGGCGTCGCCCTGCTGCTGGTGATGTACCGCGACCGGGTGCGCCGGCCGATGCAGGTCTTCGCCGTCGGTGCCTTCGCCGGGCTCGGATTCCAGGTGGTCGAGAACGTCTCGTACGCGGTGACCTTCGCGCTGCGGGACGCGCAGTCCGACGTGGCCGGGGCGCTGACCGTCTCCATCCTGCGGGCCGTCTTCGGATTCCAATCGCACTGGGTGTACACCGGGCTGTTCGCGGTGGGCCTGATCCTGCTGCGCTCGCGTGCGGCGCTCGGCCTGCTGGGCATCGCCCTCGCCTACCTGCTGCACTTCTGGTGGAACGCGCCGAGCGGGGAGAATCCGGCCATCGTGCTGCTCCTGCTGGTGCTCAAGTGCGCCGTCACCGTGGGCGTGCTGGCCGGTGCGTGGGTGTGGATGCTCCTCGAGCAACGACGGTGGCTGGCCGGCGCGATCCGCACGCCCGAGGCCGCGCAATTGGCACCGCCGCAGGAACTGGCGGCCCTGCCCACCCGCGCGCAGCGGCGCAATGCGCAGCAGTACATGCGCTTCTACTACGGTCCGGCGGTCGCCGATGTCACCCGGCAGCGGCAGAACTGGCTGCTGCGCGAGCTCACCTACCGGGTCGGCTGACGATCACCGGAAGACCACCGACAGCGGCGAACTGAGCGCCGCGGCGGCCACCGCATGCGCCTCGCTCTCGGACATCGCGAGCATCGCCGTGCGGGCCTGCTGCCGCGGACCCTGTGCCGCCGCGGCCACGGCCACCGTGGCAGACCGGGCCAGGACCAGCGGCGCACCGTCGTCCTGGTCGCCGGCCCGTGGTTTGCGCTGGGCGACCACGTCGACCACGTCGCCGGGCCGCAGCAGGTCCATCGTGGCCGA
Organism: Tsukamurella strandjordii; assembly: GCF_039525985.1. Classification (NCBI taxonomy): domain Bacteria; kingdom Bacillati; phylum Actinomycetota; class Actinomycetes; order Mycobacteriales; family Tsukamurellaceae; genus Tsukamurella; species Tsukamurella strandjordii. Next base: position 4,761 of record NZ_BAAAII010000013.1, read on the forward strand.
ATCCTGCAGTGCCACGGGCACGAGCCGCGCTCCCGGCCGGATCTGTCCCGCCGTGCGATCGGTGAGCACCCGCCGGTCGGTGAGGATCTCGCCGACGCCGACCGGCCCCGTCACCGACCGGCCGACGGCCTCGTCGGCCGCCAACAGCGCGTCCTGCGGGGCGAGCTCGGCGGGAACCGTCGTCAGCCGCACGTCGTCGGCGGTGAGCTTGCCACCGGGCCCCAGTTCGCGTGCGGCCGTGAGCACCTCGGCCCGCGGTCCGCGCGGCTCGGTGGTGACGGCGAGGACCAGGGCGAGCACCGCCAGCAGCGCGGCGGCCGCCCTCCGCGCCGCGAGGGTGCGGGCCCATCCCGGGCGCAGTGCCGCGCGCAGTCGCTCGGCGCCGGTCGGTTGCAACGAGTCCATGACCGGACGCTACGACGGCGCACCGTCGGGCTCGGGGCGAAACCACGCTGCGATGCCCGGCCTGTGGAAAACCCCGAACCTGTGGAGGAAGGGCCCGGATCAGCCCTGTGGATCCTTGTAGTAGACCAGCTGGTGCGTGGTTGCCAGCAGCGTGCCCGCGCGGCCCCAGACCTGCCCGTACTGGTCGAAATGGCCGTGTCCGAACCGGGCCGCCGAGGCGGTGCCCAGCAGGTAGTCGTCGCCCTGTTCGGCGAGTTCGGCGGCGGTGGCGTGGAAGTAGGTGGTCAGCGAGATCGTGCCCGCTGGCAGGTACGTGCCGCGGCGCAGGAAGACGCGCGGGAAGAAGGCGTCCGCGATCGAGGCGAGGGCGGGGTAGTCCAGGTCGCGGCCCGGCCGGTCGCGCAGCCACAGCGTGGTGGTCGACGACGGCTGCGGTCCCGTGATGTCGTTCAGGCCGCCCTCCACGAAGCGCTTCTCGTAATTGCGCGGCCAGGCGATGAACTCGGGGAACTCCTGCTCGGCGTAGTCCTCGGGCGCGCCGACGGACGGGAAGTCGTACTCGGTGTCGCTCCAGGTGTCGCGGCGCGTGCCGAAGACCGCGGTGCCGGAGGCGACCGGACCGTCGTTCTGGCTGATCAGGAAGGTGAAGTGCTGGTTCGTGCGGTTGGTGCGCAGCACCGTGACCGCGATCTCCCAGGCGCCCTCGGCGATCGGGGCGGCGTAGTTCAGGGTCATCGACAGCGGATCGCCCTGCGCCTGCGGGTGGTGCTGCAGTGCGGTCACCACCGTGGCGGCGGTGATCCCGCCGAACGGTCCGACCATGTTGTTGTAGGCGGGATGGGTGTGCGCCCGGAAGACTCCGGGGGACACCTGCTCGACCGCGGTCGCCTCATCGAAAACGTGCGTCATGAGAGCAACCTACACAGCGTTAGGAGCCGGACGGATTGGCGGCCTTCTCGACCTTCGCCGCGGTGTCCGACGACGACTTCGTCTCGGACTTGGCGGTGGTGTCGGCCTTCGAGCTGCGGGAATCGGTGCGGTAGAAGCCGCTGCCCTTGAAGACCACGCCCACCGAGTTGAACAGCTTGCGCAGCGGTCCGCCGCAGTTCGGGCAGACGGTCAGCGGATCATCCGAGAAGGACTGCACGGCGTCGAAGGATTCGCCGCACTCCTTGCACGCGTACGAGTAAGTAGGCACCCACCCATATTACCGCGTAGTTAGCACTCCGACGAGTCGAGTGCCAACGGTGTGAGCGGATACGATACCGGTATGACGGTTCCCTCGGCTGCGCACATCGGCGCTCAGCGAACGCCGTCGCCGGCACGTCGGATCGTGGAGGCGGCGCGCGAGGTGATCGCGGCGAACGGCATCCCCGGCGTCAGCATGGACCAGGTGGCCAAACAGGCCCACGTCTCCCGCAGCACGCTGTACCGGATCTTCCCCAACCGCGACCAGCTGATCGCGCGGGTGGTGGCCATCGAGATCCGCACCCTGCGCCGCCGGCTCGACAAGACGATCGTCGGGTTCACGCCGCAGCAGACCCTGGTGGAGGTGTTCGTGCTCAGCATCGAACAGGCCGCCGCCAACCTCGCCGTGTCCAAGGTGCTGGCCGCGGAACCGGAATACTTCCTGCGCATCCCGCGCGGGGTGTGGGACCTGCTGATCCAGGGCATCGTGATCCGGCTGCGCAATTCCGGTGCCGAGCAGGACTACGCCGATCTCTGCTCCGTGACCGACCTCATGCTCCGGGTCACGGGCTCCCTGCTGTCCAATCCGCCCACCGGCCTGGACGTCAGTGATTCGGCGGCGCTGCGCGCCTACGGTGAGCGCTACATCGCGCGTCTCCTGATCTAGCCCCGCGAAACTGTCGCCCAGCGGCGTCGTGAGGACATAGTGGCTGCGTAGGCCCTGTGGAGAACAGTTTCGCGACAGAGGCATTCATCCACAGGCCGCCTCCTGGTCGGCAGGTTCCGTCCGTGGCATCGCGCACCCTGCTCGCATGGACATCGAACGGGCCGTGCAGCAGATCGCGGCAGTCGACGGCGGAGTGGTCTCGCGGCAGATGCTGCTCTCGTGCGGCGTCGCGCCCGCGGACATCGAGCACGCCGTGCGGCACCGCCATCTCACGGTGGTCCGCCGCGGCTGGTACGACGCGGGGGCTTCCGATCCGGCGGTGGTGGCAGCGGTGCGATCCGGCGGCGTGGTCACGTGCATCAGTGCACTCGCCCGTCGCGACGGGGTGTGGAGCGTGCCCGCAGCGCGCGTGCACATTCGCCGGTCCCGGCACCTTCGCGCGCAGGGGCAATGCTCGGCCTACCGGCCGCTGGCGACTCCGCGGCGGGCGGTCGATCCCATTCCGGAGGCACTGGCCTGCGCGGCTCGGTGTGCATCGGAGGAGGATTTCGTCGCGATCTGCGATTCCGTGCTCCGGCGGCCGGGGTGGTCCGTCGGCGACGTCGCTCCGTTGCTGGAGGGCGCGCCGCTGCGCGTGCAGCGGTTGCTGGGGGAAGTCGATCCGCGGGCGGACTCCGGCATCGAGTCGCTGGTGCGGTTCCGGTTGCGGCGCCGCGGTATTCGGTTGCGCACTCAGGTGCGAATACCCGATGTCGGCACGGTGGACATGCTGGTCGGGGACCGGTTGATCATCGAGTGCGATGGGAAGCAGCACCACCTCGGACAGCAGTTCGGGAAGGACCGCTGGCGGGACCTGGTCTCGGTGGCGGACGGCTACCTCGTGATGCGATTGAGCTATGCCCACGTGGTGCATCAGTGGGACGAGGTGTTGCCGTTCATCCGTGCCGTCATCCGCCGCCGCTCGCACCGAGATCGCTGCGGGAAACTGTCGCGTAGCGGCTGAGCGCGGACACTATGGCCGCAGCGGCCCGCTCAGGAACAGTTTCGCGACAGCTCGATCAGTCCGGACGGGGTGAGGGCGGCGTGCACGGGCACGTCGGTGGGCTCGGCGGGCAGCTCGTCGACCAGTTCGTGGTCGTAGACCACCGCGATCAGCCGGGCGCCGCTGCGCAGCGACCGGTCGTAGTACCCCGCCCCGCGGCCGAGCCGGACCCCGCTGCGCGAGACCCCCACTGCGGGGAGCAGCACGGTATCCACCGAGGTCAGGGCGTCGGCGCCGAGTCGCTGCCCCGGCGGCTCCAGCAGCCCGAAGGGGCCCGCGGCCAGCTCGCCCCGGTACACCGACCAATCGAGGGCGCCCGGTGTGGCGGGTGTCACCGGCAGCAGCACCTCGCCGCCGATCGCGTCCAGCATCGCGAGGCTCCCGGGCTCCGCGCCCACGGGCACGTAGGCCGCCACCCGGGCACCAAGGTCGAGCCCCGCCACCAGCTCCGATAGCGCCCTGGCCGCGGCCTCTCGCTCGGTCTTGCCGAGGGCCGCGCGCTGCTCTCGCAGGCGCGCCCTCCAGGCCCGCTTCTCCGCCGCCGTACCGGGGTCACAGCTCATGGAGTCCATACTCACATCGTTACCCAAGCGTGACCTACCCTATGGTGGGGGAATGAACTCGCCGTCCATTCCGAAGACCGCGGTGGTCCCCGCCGCCGGCCTCGGCACCCGCTTCCTCCCTGCGACCAAGACGGTTCCCAAGGAACTCCTCCCGGTGGTCGATACGCCGGGCATCGAGCTCGTGGCCGAAGAGGCTGCCGCCGCCGGTGCCGAGCGCCTCTGCATCGTCACCAGCCCCGGCAAAGACGGTGTGGTCGCCCACTTCGTCGAGGACCTGGTGCTCGAGGGCACCCTCGAGAAGCGCGGCAAGAAGGCCATGCTCGACAAGGTTCGCCGCGCCCCCAACCTGATTCACGCCGAAGCGGTGATCCAGGACAAGCCGCTGGGCCTCGGTCACGCGGTCGCCTGTGTGGAGCCCGTGCTCGACGACGACGAGGACGCCATCGCCGTGCTCCTGCCCGACGATCTGGTGCTCCCGATCGGCGTGCTCACCACCATGGCCAAGGTGCGCGAGAAGCGCGGCGGCTCGGTGCTGTGCGCCATCGAGGTGACCCCGGAGCAGATCAGCAGCTACGGCGCCTTCGACGTCGAGATCGTTCCCGACGCCGCGAATCCCGATGTGCTCAAGGTCAACGGCATGGTCGAGAAGCCCAAGGCCGAGGACGCCCCGTCGAACTACGCGGCGGCCGGCCGCTACCTGCTGGACCGGGCGATCTTCGACGCGCTGCGCCGCATCGAGCCGGGCGCGGGCGGCGAACTCCAGCTGACCGATGCGATCGCACTGCTCATCAGCGAGGGGCATCCCGTGCACGTGGTGGTGCACCGCGGAACCCGACACGATCTCGGAAATCCCGGTGGCTACCTCAAGGCTGCGGTTGACTTGGCGCTGGACCGTGACGACTACGGACCCGACCTGCGGGAATGGCTGCAGGAACGACTGAACAGCTGACTTCGGGCACAGGGAGGCGAGACATGCGCTCCGTTGAGGACCATCTGGCACGGGTCACGGCGGCGGCGGTGGCCCCCCGTCCGGTGCGCGTGGGCATCTCGGAGGCGCAGGGCCTGATGTGCGCCGAGGAGGTCGTGGTCGAGAACGCGCTTCCGGCGTTCGACCAGGCCGCCATCGACGGGTACGCCGTGCGCTCGGTGGACGTGGCCGATGCCGGCGCGACCGACGAGGAGACCGGCGAGCAGATCGTCGTGACGCTGCCCGTGGTGGGCGAGGTGCGGGCCGGGAACCGCCAGCCCATCCGGCTGCAGCCGGGGCAGGCCGTCAAGGTCGAGACCGGTGCGCCGCTGCCCACGCTGGCCGATGCGGTGCTGCCGGACAAGTGGACCGACGGTGGCCTGTCGAAGGTCAAGGTGGGCCACTCGGTCCGGTCGGGACAGTACGTGCGCCGCACGGGCGACGATGTGCAGCCGGGCGATGTGGCGGTGCGCCGCGGCACCGTCGTCGGTCCGGCGCAGGTGGGCCTGCTCGCCGCCGTCGGCAAGGACAAGGTCTCCGTGCATCCGCGGCCCCGTGTCGCGGTGATCTCGGTGGGCCGCGAGCTGGTGGACATCGATCGCGAGACCGGTGCCGGCCAGGTGTACGACGTGGCCTCCTACGCGCTGGCCGCGGCCGCCCGCGACTGCGGCGCCGAGGTGCACCGGGTGGGCATCGTCTCCGGCGATCAGGCCCAATTGCACGATGCCGTCGAGGCGCAGTTGCAGCGTTCCGAGGTGGTGATCATCACCTCCTCGCTGGGCGGTACCGCGTCGGACGAGATCACCGCGGCCCTGGCCGATCTCGGCGATCTGGCGGTGGAGCGCATCGCGATGCACCCCGCCTCGGTGCAGGGCTTCGGTGCGCTCGGGCCCGACGAGGTGCCCACCTTCCTGCTGCCCTCGAACCCGATGAGCGCGCTGGTGGCCTTCGAGGTGATGGTGCGGCCGCTGGTGCGGATCGCGCTGGGCAAGCGGCAGCCGATGCGCCGGCTGGTCACCGCGAAGAGCGCGGCGTCCTTCGAATCGCCGGCGGGCCGGCGCGGGTACGTGCGCGGGCAGCTCATGCGCGACGAGGATTCCGGCGAGTTCATGGTGGCCCCGATCCCCGACAACGGCTCGCACCTGCTGGTGAGCCTGGCCGAGGCCAACTGCCTGATCGTGGTGGACCCGGAGGTGACGGAGGTCCGGGCCGGCGACGACGTGGTGGTCGCCTTCCTCGCGCAGCGCGGCTGACGCGTGCTGTTCGGCGCGTATTGGCAGGTCCGTCTAGGGCCGCTGCGGACGGCGGCGGGCACCGTGGTCCTGCGCCCGATCCGTGCGCGCGATGCCCGGCAGTGGTCCCGATTGCGCCTGCTGAACCGGGCTGAGCTACAGCCCTGGGAGCCCTCGGGTGAGCTCGATTGGACCCGGCGGCACACCGCATCGGCGTGGCCGCCGCTGTGCGCTTCGCTGCGGTCGCAGGCGCGCTCGGGCACGGTGATCCCCTGGGTGATCGAGGTGGACGGGGAGTACGCGGGGCAGATCACGGTCGGCAACATCACGCGCGGCGCGTTGCAGAGCGCCTGGGTGGGGTACTGGGTGGACCGGCGGTTCACCGGCCGCGGGGTGGCCACGACCGCGGTGGCGCTGGCGGTGGATCACTGCTTCCAACGGCTGGGCCTGCACCGGGTGGAGGCCACGGTGCGCCCGGAGAACGCCGGATCCCGTGCGGTGCTGGCGAATTCCGGCTTCCGCGAGGAGGGGATGCTGCGGCGGTACCTGCACGTGGACGGCCTGTGGCGCGATCACCTGCTGGTGGCGATCACCGCCGAGGAGGTGGCCGATTCGATGGTCGCCCGGCTGGTGCGGTCGGGTCGCGCACGCTTCTGAGGCTGTGACTCGTGTGACGGAACGAGATTTTTGAGGTTCCGCTACGGCGCGTCGGACCGGATCGCGAGCCCCGGTGAAATAGCCTGGACCGCGACTTACACGGATGTGATCCGTGCTCGACGAACTGCCGGAGGGAGCCGACATGATTCCCCAGACTCTGCTGTGGGTCGGGCTCGTGATCGCGTGGCTGGTGGTGCTGGTGCCGATGCTCGTCGCGCGCCACCCCAAGGTGAACACCGTGACCGATGCGACGCTCAAGACCCGTCTGCTGCATCGCGGCGGATCCGCCAAGCTCGCGCTGCGGCGCAAGATCACGCCCACCGGCACCGCCGACGGCGAGCGCGACGATGCCGAGCTCGACGAGCCGGTCCGCGCGACCGACGACGTCGACGAGCTGGAGGAGGCGCACGCCTACGTCGACTCCGATGTCGACGATCTGCCCGCCGCCGGCCCGCTGGACGGCGACACCGTGCCGCTCGTGCCCGTGCGCCGCGCCGCGGTGACCGCGCCGAAGGCCCCCCTCGCACCCGAGCCGGAACTGCACGAGCCCGAACTGCACGACGAGCCCGAGGTCGAGGCGAAGCCCGTCGTCGAGGCGAAGCCCGTCGTCCAGGCCGAGCGCATCGAGGTCGCGGAGATCGTGGACGTCGAGGAGCTCGACGATGCCCTGGAGACCGAGGAGCTCGCCCCCGTCGCCCGTCCCGCGGCCCCGGCGGCGGAGCGCCACGACGAGGACGTCGACGCCGAGATCGATGGTGCCGAGACCGAACTCGCGATCGACGAGCCCGACGAGGTGCCCGCGGACGAGGCGCTGACCGAGGAGGTCGCCCCGGTCTCGCGCGCCGCGGTCGAGCGAGTGGACCCGGTCGGCATCGACGCATCGTCGCGCCGCCGTGGTGGTTTCGACCCCGAGAACGACGCTCGGCTCTCCGAGGCGCGCTACCGGTTCCGGCAGCGCGTGACGCTGGCCCTGGGCGTGCTCGCCGTGGTCGCGCTGGGCGCCGGACTGATGGCCGTGCCCTTCGCCTGGTACGCGCTCGGCGCGCTGGCGCTCGGCCTGGTCGGTTACCTCGCGTACCTGCGCCGCACGGTGCGGATCGAGACCGAGATCCGGCGCCGCCGGATGGCCCGCCTGGAACGCGCGCGCCGCGAGCGTGAGCGCGAGTCCGAGGTGGTCGACGGTGTCCCCGCGCACCTGCGCCGCGGCGGCTGCGTGGTGATGGAGATCGACGACGAGGACCCCGCCTTCGATCACCTGCCGCGCTACCGCGCCGAGGAGTTCGAATTCCTCCGCCCGACCGCTGACCTGCCCGAACCCGTTCAGCGCAAGGTCGGTTAACGGATACTCGACCACCCTTGCTAGAGTGGTCGAGTTCCATCGAGGGGCTATAGCGCAGTTGGTAGCGCGCCTCGTTCGCATCGAGGAGGTCAGGGGTTCGATTCCCCTTAGCTCCACTCCAGGAACACCGGAAGGCCCCCTCCTCGCGGAGGGGGCCTTCTGCGTGCGCGGGGTGGGTACGCTGAGCGCATGGAACCGCCCGTCGGGCACGTCGTTCACCTCGAATCCGCGTTGGGCACGGCGCCGCCCGCGCGCCTGCGGCTCCCGCAGCGGTTGGGCGGTCCGGCCAAGGCCGCGGTGGGCGCAGTGCTCGTGATCGGCGCCGTGATCGCCGCGGTGGGGATCGCATCGCTGTGGACGGCGCAGACGCCGGGCCTGTGGTTCTCGATCCTGTTCACCGTGCTGCTGGGCGGCCTCACCCTCGGATTCTGGGCGGCCTACCTCGTCTCCTTCGGCTCCGCGGCGCAGGCGCGGCGCGCGGAGGCGGCGTGGGAAGCGGGGTGCGCCATCGCGGTTCCCGCCGACGGCCGCGTCACCGACCGGAAGGTGGCCGTGACCGACACCGGCCGGGTCTCGGGCTTCGACCTCACGATCGCGCTGCCCGACGGTGCCGTCGTGGCCGCGTGGCACGGCCGGGGCGAGCCGATCCTGCAGCCGCAGGTGCCCGGCGTGGGTGCGCCGGTGCGGGTGTGGCGGGCCGACGGTGCCCTCGTGGTCGAGGTGGTCGATCCCACGGTGGTGGTCTCGTGAGCCCGCTGGAAGAGCTTCGGCGGTGGGAGGATTCGGGCGGCGCCTGGCGGGTGCTGCGGCGCGGCGACGATGCGGTGACGGTCGCGCTGCTGCGGTGCGACGGCGGTGAGATCGTCGACCGGCTCGAATCCGCTGATCCGGCGCTGCGCGTCTACGTCGCGGTGGACGAGGACTGACTCATGACCCGGGGCATCGCCGCTTCCACGGTGTGCGCCAGGTTCTGCACGGCCTCGGCGATATCGCGGCCGGTGTCCGTGAGCCGGTATTCGGTCAACGGGGGGTTCGTTCCGGCCGAGTACCGAGCAACGAGCCCGTCGTCGACGAGGGTGCGCAGGGTCTGGGTGAGCATGCGGTCGCTGATGCCCTCCACCCGCCGCCGGATCTCGCCGAACCGCTGCGGTTCGACGGTGAGCCGTCCGAGGACCAGGGCCCCCCACCGTCCGGTGACATGTGCGAACACCTGGCGAGAGGGGCAGTTCTTCGCGAAGACGTCGAAGTCTGCCATTTTCTTTACCTTACACGTACGGGACTATTGCGCTTACGAATCGTCTGTGCTTCTATAGTAGCCACCTAAGCTTGAAGCTTCAACTATATTAGGAGATCTCATGGTCAAGAAGCTGGTCACCGCCCAGTTCTTCTCGCTCACCACCGCCCGCATCATCCTCGGCATCGTCTTCTTCGCCCACGGCTGGCGGTCGATGTTCACCGTCGGCCCCGGTCAGACGGGTCGCTTCTTCGAGTCGCTCGGAATTCCGCTGCCCAACTTCTTCGCCTGGGTCGTCGGCCTCACCGAGCTCTTCGGCGGCGCCCTGCTCATCCTCGGCCTCGCTGTGCCGCTCGTCGCCGTGGCCCTGATCATCGACATGCTGGTGGCCATGTTCACCGTCCACATCGATAAGGGCTTCTTCTCCATGAACGGCGGCATCGAGCTCAACCTGGTCCTGATCGCCGGCCTGCTCGCGGTGGCCGCAGTGCCGCAGACCTCGCTGGGTCTGGACGCGCTGATCCTCAAGAAGAAGCTGGAGAGCTCCAAGTGAAGGTCGTCGTCTTCGGCGCCTCCGGCTACTCCGGATCGGCCATCACCGCCGAGCTCGTCTCGCGCGGTATCGACACGGTGGGCATCGCCCGCTCGATCGACAAGGTCCCGGCCGGCGCAACCGCAGCCTCGGGCGATGTGACGGACGCCGATTTCGTGGCCGATGCCACCGCCGATGCCACCGTGATCGTCTCCGCTCTGCCGACTGCGGCACCGTCGGGCGAGGGCGTCGACCTGCCCACCTCCCTGGCCGACCTCGTGACCGCCGCGCGTGCGGCGGGTGCGCGCCTGGGTGTGGTGGGCGGCGCCGGCAGCCTGCTGGTGGCCGACGGGGGACCGAAGCTGGTGGAGACGCCCGGCTTCCCGGACGCGGTCAAGCCGATCGCGCTCGAACACGACCGCGCGCTGGACTACCTGCGCACCGTCGACGATGTGGACTGGTTCTACCTGAGCCCCGCGGCGAGCTACGGCTCCTTCAACCCCGGCACCAAGCGGGGCGCGTACCGCACCAGCGGCGACCTGCTCCTCACCGATGCCGACGGCAACTCGGAGATCTCCGGTGAGGATTACGCCGTGGCCTTCGTCGATGAGATCGTGACGCCCGCGCACCATCGCGAACGCTTCTCCGTGGCGTACTGACAACCCGCCACGACTCGCGCTGCACCGTCGTATTCTGACCCCGGCTACCGAAAGCGGCCGAGGGAGGACGATGGTGCAGCGCGAGCCCGTGTTCCGGGCGGTGGAGGTCCTGGCGAAGGGGATCGTCGGGGCCCAGGGACTGCGGATCGACTACCGCGGGGTGCACAACATCCCCCGCGAGGGCGGCGTGGTGCTGGCCGTGAACCACACCTCGTACGTCGACTTCCTCGAGGCCGGGCTCGTCGCCCGCCGGGCCGGCCGCTGGCCCCGCTACATGATGAAGGCCGAGCTGCGGCGCAACCTGTTCATCGGCTTTCTCATGAAGCACTGCAAGGCGATCGGTGTCGACCGCGAGCACGGCGCCGAG
>NZ_BAAAII010000013.1:15642-143910 GCF_039525985.1 Tsukamurella strandjordii
GGCGAGGCCGTGATCGTCTATCCCGAGGCCACCATCAGCCGCAGCTTCGAGCTCAAGGAGTTCAAGACGGGCGCGGCGCGGATGGCGCTCGAGGCGGATGTGCCGATCGTTCCCATCGCGATCTGGGGCACCCAGCGGATCTGGTCCAAGGGCACCGAGCGCAGGCCGGGGCGGCACCGGTATCCGGTGGTGGTGCAGGTGGGCGAGGCCCTCGAACCGCACGGATCGCCCGACGATCCCGCCGCCGTCGCCGCGCTCACCGAACGACTGCGCGCCGCGATGGGCAAGGAGCTGCTGCTCGCCCAGACCGGGTTCCCGGCGCCCGCCGGTGAGGCGTGGGTGCCGGCCCGGCTCGGCGGTGGCGCACCGGCGCCCGACGTGGCTGCTGAGCTGGAGCGCGAGGAGTTCGCGCAGCGGCGGGCCCGGCGTGCGGCCCGCGCGGCCAAGAAGTCGTCATAAAGACGGATATGGTGCAGGTCACTCCGGGTTGGTAGGTTTGCCGGGATCGATCGTCAGCGACGGAGGAGACCTATGACGCAGCCGCCGAACTACCCCGGCGACAACCAGGGTGGCTTCCCGCCGCCGCAGGATCCGCAGCAGCCGGGCGGCCAGCCGGGGCAGGGATTCCCGCCCCCGCCGCAGCAGCCCGCTCCCGGCTTCCCGCCGCCGCAGGGTGCGCAGGGCTTCCCACCGCCGCAGGGCGCGCAGGGTTTCCCGCCGCCGCAGCCGGGCCAGGGCTACCCGCCCCCGCCCGCCGGTGGCTACCCGCCCGTGCAGGGCGGCTACGGCGCACCGTACGGCGGCCCGCAGAAGTTCAACCTGGGTAACGGCTTCTCCTGGGCCTGGAACAAGTTCACCAAGAATGCGCTCGCGCTGATCGTTCCCGTCATCGTGTACGGCATCATCCTCGGCGTCATCGCCGGCGTCGGCTACTCGCTGGTGTACTCGAACGGCCTCGACAGCGTGACCACCGATGACTCGGGGAACATGACGGCAGCCCTGAACCAGACGGGCACAGTCGAAGCGATCATCTTCTCGTTGATTCTGACGGTGGTCGCCTACCTCATCACCGCTGCGTACGTCTCGGGGCTGTTCGATATCGCCGACGGCAAGCAGGTGGGCATCGGCTCGTTCTTCAAGCCCCGCAATGCGGGCCAGGCCATCCTGACTGCCGCGGTGCTCGGCCTCGTGGCCGGGCTCGTCGGTTCGATCCCCTACGTGGGCTTCATTCTCCAGATCGTGGTCGGGTTCATCGCCACCTTTGCGATCCTCGTGGTCGTCGACCGCGGCGTCTCGCTGGCCGATGGCGTGAAGCAGGGCCTCGATGTGATCAAGCGTGACGTGGGCAATTCGATTCTCGTCGTCGTTGTCGCCGGTCTTCTCGTCCTGGTCGGATCGATGTGCCTCGTCGGCTCGCTCATCGCTGTGCCGGTGGCGGGCCTGCTGCTGGTGAACGCCTACCGCCTGATCTCGGGCGGCCAGGTGGCTCCGGCCACCCCGTAGCGACAGACGAAACGGCCCGCCCCGTGTTTCGGGGCGGGCCGTTTCGTGTCTCGGACCGCACGGTGGTGTTGCGCCACTTGATATGTTTGCTGCGATAAACAGTTCAATGACGGAGGAGACTTTATGACGCAGCCGCCGAACTACCCCGGCGACAACCAGGGCGGGGTGCCGCCCCAGGACCCGCAGCAGCCGGGCGGACAGCCGGGGCAGGGGTTCCCTCCGCCGCAGCAGCCCGGACAGGGCTTCCCGCCGCCGCAGGGCGCGCAGGGCTTCCCGCCTCCGCAGCAGGGTGCCGGTTATCCGCCGCCCGCCGGCGGCTACCCGCCCGCGCCGGGCGGCTACGGCGCCCCGCAGACGCAGTACAGCGTGGGCGACGCGTTCAGCTGGGCGTGGAACAAGTTCACCAAGAACGCCTGGCCGCTGATCGGTGCCGCGCTGGCCTTCGCCGTCATCATGGCGGTCGTGAGCTCGCTCGTGTACTGGGTCTTCTCGCTGACGATCACCAACGTGCAGGAGGTCGACTACGACGACGGGTCGATCGGGTACACCGGCGACCTCACCGCGGGATCGTACGTGACGGGCATCATCGGGATCGCGGTGATCGTGTACCTCGCGTTGCTCATCCAGGCCTCGTACACCACCGGACTGTTCGACATCGCGGACGGCCGCAAGGTCACCGTCGGCTCGTTCTTCAAGCCGCGCAACTTCGGCTCCGCCGCGGGCGCCTCCGTCCTGGTGACGCTGGCGCTGATCGTCGGCTACATCCTCTTCATCATCCCGGGCATCATCGCCGCCTTCTTCCTGGCGTACTCGGTGCTGTTCGCGGTGGATAAGAACATCGGTGGCGGCGCGGCGCTCAAGGCGAGCTTCAACGCCGTCAAGGCGAACGCGGGCAACTCGATCCTCACCACCTTCCTCGCGGGCCTGGTCTCGGCCCTGGGCGCGGTGCTCTGCTACGTCGGCGCACTGGTCACCGGCCCCCTCGGACAGCTGGTGCAGATCTACGCCTACCGCACCCTCACCGGTGGGCAGGTCGCACCGAAGACGCAGTAGTCCTCGGACGTCGCACAGCGGCCCGTTCCACCTCGGTGGGGCGGGCCGTTCGCGTTCTCAGGCAAGGAAATCGAGCACTGCGCGATGGAACCGGGCCGGCGCCTCGCGGTGCACGGTGTGCCCGCCGCCCAGTTCGCGGAACTCACCGTGCGGCAAGGCATCGGCCACCAGGCGCAGGTGCTCGGGCTTGAGGAAATCGAGGGGGCCGCCGGAGATCACCAGCGCCGGCTGCGGCGTGCTCGCCACCCGCTCCCACCACGTAGGGTCCGGATCGAACTGCGGCAGCACCGAATCCATCATGGTCTTGTCGAAATTGACCAGCGCGCCCGGTGATTGCACCACCTGCTTGACCGCCAGGCGCAGCCGCCGTGCCGTGATCGGTGCATCCATCGATTCCGGCACCTGGTCCGCGTGCTGGGGCAGCGGGGGCATCTCCTCGAGCGCCAACCGGCGTACCGCATCCGGCCGCCGCCAGGCCAGGCGCAGCGCGGTCTGCCCGCCCAGGGAATGGCCCACCACATCGAACCGGTCCAGGCCCAGCTCGTCCACCACCCGCTCGGCGTCCGCGGCGAGTTCGTCGAGCAGATACTCGGGGGAGTGGTCGCTGCCGCCGTGGCCCCGCTGGTCGTAGGTGATCGTCGGGCGGCCCGCGGCGCGCAATGCCCGCGCCGTGCGGCGCCAGGTCCGGTGGTCGGCGGCCATCCCGTGGATCAGCACCACGGGCGGACCCGACGGTGCCGCCACCTCGCGGCGCTGCGCGCGCAATCGCACGTCGCCGGACCGGATGTAGTGGTGTCGCACCCGGTCCATCGTGCCACTCATCCCAGGGCGTAGCTCAGCGCGATACACACCCCGGTGCCCGCGACGATGCTGAGCACCGCGTTCCGGCGGGCCAGGTGCACGGCGGCGGTGGCCGCAACTCCCGCGAGCTGGGGAATGCCGTGCGCCGAGGCCGCGTAGTCGACCGACGCCAGGCAGTACGCGGCCAGCACGATCGCCGCACCGGCGGGCATCCAGCGACCGAAGTCCGCCAGGAGGGGAGAACCGCGCAGCACGCTCGCCAGGCCGAACGGGGCGAGGCGCAGAGCGAAGGTCACCGCCGCGGTCACGGCGACCCCCGCGAGCAGATAGGACACGCTAGGCATCGGCCAGCTCCTCCTCCCGCACCGCGGTTGCGGATCGACGACCGGCGTAGTGCCGCACCATCAGCAGGCCCGCGAAGGCGGCCATCGCCACCAGCAGCATCGCGCCCGGGGTGAGGGTCACGCCGATCACCGCCGCGCCCACCGCGAGTGCCGCGGTCACGCGGTCCCGGTCCGCGCGGTAGGCGTCGATCACCAGCACCACGAACAGCGCGGTGAGCACGAAGTCCACGCCGGGAACGTCCTTGAGGAAGGCGCCGCCGGCGAGCGCGCCGCACAGCGAACCGGTGACCCACGATCCGTGCAATCCGGCTTGGGTCACCAGGATTCGCCGCCCCGTCATCGTGCCCGACGGTGCCGTGGTCACCAGCACGTAGGCCTCGTCGACGAGGGCGTACACGCTGTAGGTCTTGGCGATCCGGCCCGTCACGGCGTGCAGCGGGAAGGTGAGCCCGTAGAACAGGTGGCGCGAGTTGACCAGGAAGGTGGTCGCGGCGATCGCCGCCAAAGGCGTGGCGGCGGCGAGCATTCCGACGAGCAGGAACTCGACCGAACCCGCCAGCACCACGGCGGAGGTGATCGGGGCCATCCACCAGGGGAGCCCGTTGCTGGTGACGACGACACCGAATCCGAGGCCCAGCACGAACAATCCGAACCAGACGACGGCGACGCGGGAGGGAACCTTCACGAAGAACAATCCTATTTCGAACTTCGCGCAATAGGGTTGCCAATATTCGCCCAGAGTGGGAGAAGTGCGCAATAATAGTGTGATGGATTCCCTCGATCGAGCAATTCTGGACGAGCTGGTCCGGGATGGGCGCCTGACCAACCAGGAACTGGCGCACCGCGTCGGCCTCACACCGGCACCGTGCCTGCGGCGCGTGCGCCGGCTGGAGGCCGACGGCGTGATCACCGGCTACACGGCCGTCCTCGACCCCGCCGCGCTCGGCAAGGGATTCGAGGTCCTGATCAACGCCGATCTCTCGGCCAACGACCGGGCTTCGGTGGAGGCCTTCGAATCCCGGGTCGCCGCGATGGAGGAGGTGATCGAGGTGCGCCGCATGTTCGGGCTGCCCGACTATCTGATCCGGGTCCGCGTCGCGGATGCCGAGGCCTTCGAGAAGTGGCTCACCACCCACCTCATGGGCGACCCCGCCATCGTCCGGGTGGATTCGAGGATGACGATGAAGGTGGTCAAGTGAGCGAGGCCCCCGACGGTGCGGTGGCCGCCCGCATGCTCGCGGCGGTGTGGCCGGGCGCCACCGTGGAGCCGCTGCTGGAGAGCGAGAACGCCACGTACCGCGTGCGCGGCGGCGAACGTCCCGCCGTGCTGCGGCTGCACCGGCCCGGCTACCAGAACGATGCCGCGATCGTGTCCGAGCTGGACTGGATCGATGCCCTGCGGCGCGCCACCGATGTGTCCCTCGTCGAGCCCCTCACCACATCGGGCGGGCGCATCCTCGCCGATCCCGCGACCCGCCGCCGCGCCGTGCTATTCGCCGAGGTACCCGGCGGCCCCGTTCCCGACGATCAGCTCGACGCGGCGCATTTCGCCGCCCTGGGGGCGATCGCGGCCACCTTCCATCACCACGCCGAGCGCTGGACCCGCCCGGCGGGATTCACCCGCTTCTCCTGGGACGTCGATGACACCATCGGACGTCGCCCGCGGTGGGGGGACTGGCGCACGGGGCTGGGTGTGACCGCGGCGCACCGTCGCGCGATCGCCCCGGCGGCCGCCCGCGCGGCGGAACGGATCGACGCCCTCGGGCGCACCCCCGACCGGTACGGGCTGATCCACGGCGATCTGCGGGCCGCGAACCTGATCACCGCGGGTGACGGATTCACCGTGATCGACTTCGACGACAGCGGGTTCGGCTGGCACCTCTTCGAATTCGCGGCGGCCACCTCCTTCGTCGAGACCGATCCGCGGCTGCCCGCGTGGGCGAGCGCGTGGATCGCGGCGTATCGCGGAGGGCGTGATCTCCCCGCGGAACACGAGGCGCTCCTCGCCGATTTCGTGATCCTGCGGCGTTTGCAATTGCTGGGTTGGCTGGGCACTCACGGGCATGCGCTGGAAGCGGATCCGGCTTTTGCGGACGGCACCGCCGAACTGGCGCAGGCGTACCTGGGCGGGCGGCTACTGTGAGCGCGTGAGCTTCCCGGAATCGGTCGCCGCGCACGTGGTGCGCTACGGCGGCACCTTCGCGCCCCTGCCCATCGACCGCGCCGAGGGCACCTACGTGTACTCGGGTGATCGCCGCTGGCTCGACTTCACCTCCGGCCAGATGAGCGCGATCCTCGGGCACAGCCATCCGGCGATCGTGGACACCGTGCGCCGCGAGATCGGCACCCTCGATCACCTCTTCTCGGGGATGCTCTCGCCACAGGTGGTGACGCTGGCGGAGCGGCTCGCCGCCACCCTGCCCGCGCCACTGAGCCACGTGCTGCAACTGACCACCGGCGCCGAGTCCAACGAGGCCGCACTGCGGATGGCCAAGCTGTACACCGGCAAGCACGAGATCGTCAGCTTCTCCAAGTCCTGGCACGGCATGACCGCCGGCGCCGCCGCGGCCACCTACTCGTCGGGGCACAAGGGCTACGGCCCCACCGCGCCCGGCAACTTCGCCCTGCCCACGCCGAACGCCTACCGCTCGCGGTTCGTGGACGCCGCGGGCAAGTACGACTGGGAGTCGGAGTTGGACTTCGGCTTCGAGCTCATCGACGCGCAGTCCACCGGGTCGCTCGCCGCGTGCCTGGTGGAGCCGATCCTCAGCTCCGGCGGCATCATCGACGTGCCCGTCGGCTACCTCGCGGCCCTGCGGCGCAAGTGCGACGAGCGGGGCATGCTGCTCATCGTCGACGAGGCGCAGACCGGCCTGTGGCGCACCGGCGCCGCGTACGCCTTCGAACGCGACGGCATCGTCCCCGACATCCTCACCCTCTCCAAGACCCTCGGCGCGGGGCTGCCCATCGCCGCCGTGGTGACCAGCGCCGAGATCGAGCAGGTGTGCCACGAGCGCGGTTTCCTGTTCTTCACCACGCACGTCAGCGATCCGATGGTGGCCGCGGTCGCGACCACGGTGCTCGACGTCCTGGGCGATGGCGTCGACGACGGGGTCGCCCGGGAGGTCGCGGCCCGCGGCGCCCGGCTGCGCGCGGGACTCGATGAGCTCGCACGGCGGCACCAGGCCATCGGCGACGTCCGCGGCCGCGGACTCATGCAGGGCATCGAACTGGTCACCGACCGCGACACCAAGGAACCGGCCAACGAGCTGGGGAAGCTGGTCACCCAGCGCTGCTACGACCGCGGGCTGCACATGAACGTGGTGCAGCTGCCCGGCATGGGCTCGATCTTCCGGATCGCGCCGCCGCTCACCGCCACCGACGCCGAGCTCGACGACGGCCTCGCCATCCTCGATTCCGCCCTGACCGGATAGGCGTCGCCGGCCGGTCGGTACCGCTCCTGCGTGACTCTCCGATTCTGTCCGCACCGGACAAGTTGTCCGGTGCGGACGAAATCCGAGAGTCGTTCGTCACTGTGGGCCCTGCGGCGTACCCTCGGCGCAACGCTGGACTTCGGGGGGAGCCATGCACAATTTCGTGGAACGGACGACGCCGAAACGCGATCGGCTGTTGCAGTTCACTGCGGCGCGGGTCGGTCTCGACATCGTGCTGCGGGACGGGTTCGGCGCGGTGAGCCTGACCCGGATCGCCGAACTGCTCACTGTCACCGCGGACTTCGAGGTGTCCGAGCGAACCCTGCGCAGGCGCTACGGCACCCCGGCCAGGCTGATCTTCGGCGCGCCGTGGTGGCTCCCCGACCCGTACGCCGCCACGGCGAGGGTGTTGCACCCACGCCCGCTGCCGCAGGGACCGGTGTGGCCCACGGGCCCGGATGCCGACGCCGCCTCAGTGATCGAGGGTGACGATTTCGAATGGCCGCCCGCCGAGTTCTTCACCGCCGCCGGCATCGCGGATCCGCTCGGCGATCTCGACTACGCATCGCCGTGTCCGATCTCGCTCCGCGACTTCCTGCACGACCTGCACATCGTGGAGTCGGCGCATCTCCTGGGCGGTGATGTCGCCCGGCAGCTCGCGGCGATTCGCGCACTCGCGGGCGCCGAACCCGACGTCGGAGCGTGGCTGGCGGCAGCGACGCAAGCCCACGTCGAGCGGCTCGCACCCGTCCTCGCCACGGTGTTCGGCCTCGCAGGTCAAAGTGCGGCCCTGGCGGCCCACGCCTATGCCGGCGCCGCCCGGGAACTGGAGCCGGCCCTGTCGGCGCTGGCGGTAGCCCGTTCCCGCCTCCGCGGGGGAGACCGCGACGCCGATGTGCGCGGGGCGGGAGCCGCGCTGCACCGCGCCCGGGCGGAGGTGTTCGCGCAGTTCACCGAGATTCTGTCCGTCACGGACAGAATCCGAGAGCCGTCGGAACGGGGCACCGTCGTCTCCGTGGGCGGGCCCGACGCGGGGCTGCCCTTCCGCCGCCGCGGGCTCTGACGCCGATCAGGGCACGAAGCGGTAGCCCATTCCGGGCTCGGTGACGAAGTACCGCGGGTGGGCCGGGTCCGGTTCCAGTTTGCGGCGCAGCTGGGCCAGGTACACGCGCAGGTAGTTGGTCTCGCGCGAGTACGACGGGCCCCACACCTCGTGCAGCAGGGTCTGCTGCGAGACCAGCCGATCGGCATTGCGCACCAACAGGTCCACGATCTTCCACTCGGTGGGCGTGAGCCGCACCGGCTTACCGTCGCGGGTCACCGTGCGGGCCTCGAAGTTCACCTCGAAGGCGTCGGTGGTCACCGGGGCGGGGGCATCCACCAGCCCGGTGCGGCGGACCTGCGCCCGCACCCGGGCGAGGAACTCGTCCATGCCGAAGGGTTTGGTCACGTAGTCGTCGGCGCCGGCGTCCAGCGACTCCACCTTGTCGTCGCTGCCGTGCCGCGCCGACAGCACGATCACCGGCGAGGCGCAGAACTCGCGCAGCTTCGACAGCACCGTGACCCCGTCGATATCGGGCAGGCCCAGGTCGAGGATCACCACATCGGGTGTGCGCTCGCGCGCGATCTGCAGCGCCGACCGGCCGTCGCCCGCCGTCTCCACCTCGTACCCGCGGGCCTTGAGATTGATCCGCAGCGTGCGGCAGATCGCCGGCTCGTCATCGACCACCAGAACGAACGTCACGACATCTCCTTCGCATCCGGTGAAACCGGCTGTGCCGCCGGTAGGTCGACGATCATCGTGAGGCCGCCACCCGGGGTGTCCTCCGCGGTGATCGTGCCACCCATGGCCTCGGTGAGACCGCGCGCCACCGCCAGGCCCAGACCCACACCATTGCCCGCGGGTGCATCGCCCATCCGCTGGAAGGGCGCGAACATCTTCTCGCGCTGCGCCTCCGGGACCCCGGGACCGTGATCACGCACGTGCACCTGCAGGCGATCGCCGTCCGGGGTGTGCACCCCGGACACACCCACCGTGACCGGCGTGCCGTCCGAGTGCCGCACCGCGTTCTCCACCAGATTCGCCAACACCCGCTCCAGCAGGCCGGGATCGGCCATCGCGGTGGGCGCATCGTCGGCGAACTCGAACGACAGATCGGCATCGGGGAGTGCGGTCCAGATCGCGGGCAGCACCTCCTCGATCCCCACCTCGCGGGTGAGCAGGGTCAGCGAATCCGATTCCAGCCGCGACATGTCCAGCAGATTCCCCACCAGGGAATCGAGCCGGTCGGCGCTCTCCTCGATGGTCTCCAGCAGATCGGCCTCGTCCTGCTCGGACCACTCCACATCGTCGCTGCGCAGCGAGGTGACGGCCGCCTTGATCCCGGCCAGCGGGGTGCGCAGATCGTGGGAGACCGCGCTCAGCAGCGCCGTTCGGGCACGGTTGCCCTCGGCGAGGGCCCGTGCCTGGCTCGCGGCGGCCGTCAGCGCATCCCGGTCCATCCGCGCCGCGGCGTGCGCCGCGAAGGCCACCAGCAGTCCGTGCTCGGACGCCGACAGCGGGGCGCCGTTCACGGCGAGCGCGACGGTATCGCCGATCACCGAGGCGTCCGTCGCGTCCTCCGGGGTCGACGGGGCGTCACCGTCGGAGTACACCACCGTCCACGGGTCCGACGGGGTCTCGCGCCGCAGCAGCGAGGCACCGCGCAGGCCGAACGTGGACACCGCCTCGTCGAGCAGGGCGGGCAGCTCGTCGTCGGCGGCCAGCAGCGTGTCGGCCAGGCCCGACAGCACGTCCGCCTCCGCCCGTGCCCGTGCCGCGCGGGCCGTCTGCCGCGCGGCCAGCGAGACCACGCTGGCCACGGCTATCGCGGTGAGCACGAACATCACCACCGCGAAGACGTTCTCCCCGGACGACACCGTGAACGTGTAGAGCGGCGGCGCGAAGTAGTAGTTGAGCAGCACCGAGCCCAGCAGCGCCGCCGGCACCGCCGGGCGGATGCCGCCCACCAGGGCCACCGCCACCGTCAGCATCAGGTACAGCATCAGCTCGGTGGCGAACGAGTGGTAATCGCGGGTGTTGGCGAGCACCGCGGTGAGCGCCGGCGGGCCGGCGAGCGCCAGCACCCAGCCGGCGATGGTGCGCCGCTTTCCCAGGAGCGCCGAATCGGAGCGATCCAACCGCGGCAGGCCGCGGCGGCGCTGCGCGCCCGCGGCGCGCTCGTGCGTCACCACGTTCACGTCGATATCGCCCGAACCGTCGATCACTGCGTCCGACACCGACCGCCGGAACAACGACGCGATCGGTCGGTGCCGCGACTGGCCCAGCACGATCCGGGCCGCATTGATCGACTGCGCGTACTGCAGGATCGCCGCGGCCACATCGTCGCCGGTCACGATCTGGAAGGTGCCGCCGAGGGATTCGGTGAGCTGCCGCAGCTGCGTGAGGGCGGCCGGGGAGGCGCCGGACAGGCCGTCGCTGCGCGCCACGTACAGGGCCTTCAACTCACCGCCCGCGCCCTTCGCAGCGAGCCGGGCACCGCGCCGCAGCAGGGTGGTGCCCTCCGGCCCGCCGGTCAGGGCCACCACGGTGCGATCCCGGGTGGGCCACACCGTGGAGATGCCCTGCGCGGAGCGGTACTGCTCCAGCTTCTCGTCCACCCGGTCGGCCAGCCACAGCAGCGCGAGTTCCCGCAGCGCCGTGAGGTTTCCGACCCGGAAGAAGTGGGAGAGCGCGGCGTCCACCTTCGCCGGCGCGTAGATGTTGCCGTGCGCCATGCGGCGGCGCAGCGCCTCCGGCGTCATGTCCACCAGCTGCACCTGATCGGCCGCGCGCAGGACCGCGTCCGGGATGGTCTCGCGCTGGCGCACGCCCGTGATCGACTCGACCACATCGCCCAGCGACTCGAGGTGCTGGATGTTCACCGTGGTGATCACGGTGATCCCCGCCTCGAGCAGTTCGACGATGTCCTGCCAGCGCTTCTCGTTGCGGGAGCCGGGGGTGTTGGTGTGCGCCAGCTCGTCGACCAGGGCCACGGTGGGATGGGCCGCGATCACCGCGTCGGTGTCCATCTCCTCCAGCACCGCGCCGCGGTACTCCATGCGCCGCCGGGGGATCACGTCCAGCCCCATGAGCTGCGCCTCGGTCTGCGGCCGGCCGTGCGTCTCCACGTAGCCCACCACCACCGAGGTGCCGCGCGAGGCCCGTCGAGCACCCTCGGTGAGCATGGCGTAGGTCTTGCCCACGCCGGGAGCGGCGCCGAGGTAGACGCGCAACTGCCCCTTCGGCATTGGTCCCCTTCTTACGTCCGCAGTTACTTCCCGGTAGTGCTGAGCGCGAGGTTCAGATTCACCACATTAACCCGTTCCTGGCCCAGATAGCCCAGCTGACGGCCCTGCGTGTGCGCGCCGACCAGCGCGGACACCTGCTCGGCGCTCAGCCCGCGCGCCTTCGCGACCCGGGCCACCTGCTGCCGCGCGTAGGCGGGGGAGATGTACGGATCCACGCCGGAGAAGCTGGCGGTCACCGCATCGGCGGGAACCTCGGACGGGGCCACGGGCTTTCCCGGGACGGAGTCCTCGGCAGCCACCTTCGCGCGGCGCTCCTCGATCAGCGCCACCAGCTTGTCGCTGAACGGGCCCAGATTGGTGCCGCCGGTGGCGGTGGTGTCGTACTCGGACGCCGAGGGCCGCGCGTGGAACCACTGCGGACCGTCGAAGGGCTGCGCGAGCAGCGCCGAGCCGACCACCTGCCCGTCGCGTTCGATCTGCGAGCCGTTGGCCGCGCCCGAGAAGGCCACCTGCCCCACGCCCCAGATCACCAGGGGGAACAGGCCACCGAGGATCACGGTGAGCACGAGAAGCATGCGCAGCCCGGCGAGCAACTGGCGCGGGGCGGTGGTGAAGACGTCGTTCATGTGTCGTCCCTTTCTAGGACAGGCCCGGTAGCAGCGAGACCACGAGGTCGATCAGCTTGATCCCGATGAACGGCACGATGATGCCGCCGAGGCCGTAGATCGTCAGGTTGCGGGCGAGCAGCTTGTCGGCCGCCTTGGCCGTGTACTTCACGCCCCGCATCGCGAGCGGGATCAGCGCCACGATGATCAGCGCGTTGAAGATCACCGCCGACAGGATCGCCGACTGCGGGCTGGACAGCCGCATCACGTTGAGCACGTCCAACTGCGGCGCCAACGGCACGAACATCGCGGGGATGATCGCGAAGTACTTCGCGACGTCGTTGGCGATGGAGAACGTGGTCAGCGCGCCGCGGGTGATGAGCAGCTGCTTGCCGATCTCCACCACGTCGATCAGCTTCGTCGGGTCGGAGTCCAGGTCGATCATGTTCCCGGCCTCCTTCGCGGCGGAGGTGCCCGTGTTCATCGCAACGCCCACATCGGCCTGCGCCAGCGCGGGCGCGTCGTTGGTGCCGTCGCCGGTCATCGCGACCAGCCGGCCGCCCTCCTGCTGCCGCTTGATCAGCGCCAGCTTGTCTTCCGGGGTGGCCTCGGCGAGGTAATCGTCGACGCCCGCCTCCTCGGCGATGGCCTTCGCGGTGAGCGGATTGTCGCCCGTCACCATCACGGTGCGGATGCCCATGGCGCGCAACTGCGCGAAGCGGTCCGCCATGCCCTCCTTGACCACGTCCTTGAGGTGCACCACGCCGTGCAGCTGCGGGGCCGCACCGGGCTGCGCGTAGGCCACCACCAGCGGGGTGCCGCCGGACGCGGAGATCTCATCCACGATCAGTCGGGTGTCCACGGCGCCCAGCGTCTCGGTGTCACCGTGCTCGGTGGCCACCCACGAGAGCACGGCCGCGGACGCGCCCTTGCGCACCCGGGTGCCGTCGGGCAGGTCCACACCGGACATGCGGGTCTGCGCCGTGAACGGGACGACGGTGCCGATCTGCACGGTCGGCGCCTCGTGGCCCTGCGCCTCGGCGAGGTCCACGATGGAACGCCCCTCGGGCGTCTCGTCGGCCAGCGAGGCCAGCAGCGCGTTGCCCGCGAGGGTGTGCTCGGTGACGCCCGCGACGGGGTGGAAGGACGTGGCGCGCCGGTTGCCGTAGGTGATGGTGCCGGTCTTGTCGAGCAGCAGGGTCGAGACATCGCCCGCGGCCTCCACGGCGCGGCCCGATTTCGCGATCACGTTGCGCTGCACCAGCCGGTCCATGCCTGCGATGCCGATCGCCGAGAGCAGCGCACCGATCGTGGTGGGGATCAGGCACACCAGCAGGGCCACCAGCACCACGATGTCGATCTGGCCGCCGGAGTAGATCGCCATCGGCTGCAGCGTGGCCACGGCCAGCAGGAAGATGATGGTGAGCACCGTCAGCAGGATGTTGAGCGCGATCTCGTTCGGCGTCTTCTGCCGGTTCGCGCCCTCCACGAGGCCGATCATCCGGTCGATGAAGCTCTTACCGGGCTCGGTCTTGATCTCCACCACGATCCGGTCGGACAGCACGCGGGTGCCGCCGGTGACGGCGCACCGGTCGCCGCCGGATTCCCGCACCACGGGGGCGGATTCGCCGGTGATGGCGGATTCGTCGACCGTGGCCATGCCCTCGACCACGTCGCCGTCGCCGGGGATCACCTCGCCGGCCTCGACGATCACCTGATCGCCCACGTGCAGCTGCGAGCCGGGCACCTGCTCCTCGCCGGTCGCGGTCCTGCGGCGCGCGACGGTCTCCGTCTTCGCCTTGCGCAGCGATTCCGCCTGCGCGCGGCCGCGGCCCTCGGCCACCGCCTCGGCGAGGTTCGCGAACAGCACCGTGGCCCAGAGGAAGACGGTGACCGACCAGGCGAACACCGAGGGATTCACGATGGCGAGTGCGGTGGTGTACACCGACGACAGCCACACCACGAAGACCACCGGCTGGCGGATCTGCGTGCGGGGATCGAGCTTGGCGACCGCGCGGGGGAGCGCGGACTTCAGTTCAGCCGGGCTGAGCGCAGCGCTCACCGGGTCACCTCCGAGATCGGCGCGAGCGCGAGGGCGGGGACGAACGTGAGTCCGGCCACCAGCACCACGACGCCCACGGTGAGGCCCACGAACAGCGGGCGATGGGTGGGAATGGTTCCCGCGGTGGTCGGCACGGGCTGCTGCTTCGCGAGCGCACCCGCGAGGGCGAGGATCGCGACCATCGGCGCGAACCGGCCGAGCAGCATCGCCGCGCCGAGCGTGTAGTTGAACCACGGGGTGTCCACCGACAGGCCCGGGAAGGCGCTGCCGTTGTTGTTGGCGGCGGAGGCGAAGGCGTACAACACCTCCGACAGGCCGTGCGGCCCGTCGTTGGCCATCGCGGCGGTGCCCTGGTCCTGGATCACCGTGGACGCGGTGCCCACCAGCACGAGCGCCGGCATCACCAGGATGTACAGCGCCGCCAGGGTGATCTCCTGCCGGCCGATCTTCTTGCCGAGGTACTCGGGGGTGCGGCCCACCATGAGACCGCACAGGAACACCGTGAGCACGGCGATCACCAACATCCCGTACAGGCCCGAGCCCACGCCACCGGGGCTGACCTCACCGAGCAGCATGTTCACCAGGGCGGCACCGCCGGCCCCGGGGGTGAGACTGTCGTGCGAGGCGTTCACCGCGCCGGTCGAGGTACTCGTGGTGGCCGTCGCGAACAGCGATGTGCCCCACTGCCCGAACTGCAACTCCTGGCCCTCCAGCGGGGCGCCGGCCGCGCGCGGCGCGGTGCCCTGCCCGGCGAGCTGCGACCACGTCGAGATCGCCAGCGAGACCGAGAAGATCACGCCCATCGCGCCGAGGATCGCGTAGCCCTGCCGGTGGCTGCCCACCAGATTGCCCAGCATGCGCGGCAGCGCCACCGGGATGAGCAGGATGAGGAAGATCTGGAACAGGTTGGTCGCGGCCGTCGGGTTCTCGAACGGGTGCGCCGAGTTCGCGTTGAAGTAGCCGCCGCCGTTCGTGCCGAGGAGCTTGATCACCTCCTGCGAGGCCACCAGGCCGCCCGTGAGCACCTGCTTGCCGCCGTCGATGGTCGCGATGTCGTGCCGCTGCCACAGCGTCTGCACCACGCCCTGCGCCATGAGGATCACCGCGCCGATCACCGAGATCGGCAGCAGCACCCGCAGCGTGATCCTGGTCAGGTCCACCCAGAAGTTGCCCAGCCGGTCGGTGCGCGAGCGCACGAAACCGCGGATCAGCGCAACCGCCACGGCGATGCCGACGGCGGCGGAGACGAAGTTCTGCACCGCGAGGCCCACGGCCTGCGCGATCAGGTTCGCCATCGACTCGCCGCCGTACCACTGCCAGTTGGTGTTGGTGACGAACGAGATCGCGGTGTTGAGCGCCTCGTCGAAGCGCCACTGCCGCGGCGCGAAACCGGGCAGCCAGCCCTGCACCAGCAGCAGGATCGTGAGCCCGATGATGCTCACCGCGCTGAACGCCAGCGCGGCCACCGCGTAGGTGCGGTAGCCCTGCTCGGCCTCCGGATCGGCGCCGACCGCCTTGTACACGACCTTCTCCACGCGCCAATGCCGCGGAGTGGTCACCACGTGCGCCAGGTAGTCACCGAGCGGTCGGTAACAGATCGCCAGCGCGGCGACCAGCGTGAGGATCGTCAGAATGCCCGACGAGGTGTTCCCCATCAGAACTGCTCCGGGCGCAGCAGCGCGTACAGCAGGTACGCGAGGGTGAGGATCGCGGCCCCGAGGGCCAACGCGTTGGAGATGTCCATGGCCTCCACCTGACACCCCGAATCGGACGACAACGCCCGTCGTTAACGGCCCCCATGCGGGTCTTAACGACTTCTTGACGGATAATTCCTCGGTGACCGAACCTGCCGCCCTCGCATCCGAACGGCAGCGGATTCCGCCCGAGGTGTGGGTACTGGTCGCGGCCAGTTTCGTGATCGCACTCGGCTACGGCGTGGTGGCCCCCGCGCTGCCCGCCTTCGCCCGCACCTTCGACGTGGGCATCACCGCGGCCTCCGCCGTGGTGAGCGTCTTCGCGATCATGCGGCTCGCCTTCGCACCCGCCACCGGACCGCTGGTGCGGCGGCTCGGCGAGCGCTCGATCTACATGGCGGGCCTGCTGATCGTCGCGGCGTCCACCCTCGCGGTGGCCTTCGCACAGACCTACTGGCAGCTGCTGCTCTTCCGCGGCCTGGGCGGCGTCGGCTCGGTGATGTTCACGGTGTCCGCGATGGGCCTGATGATCCGCATCGCCCCGTCCGAGATCCGCGGCCGGGTGGCCGGCGTCTACTCGTCGAGTTTCGTGCTGGGCGGCATCTGCGGCCCGCTGCTGGGCGGCGCGCTGGTGGGCTTCGGCCTGCGGGTGCCCTTCGTGGTCTACGCCGCCGCGCTGGTGATCGCGACCGCGGTGGTGTGGTTCGCGCTGCGCAACTCGCAGCTGGCCCAGCCCTCGGCCGACGACGCCGGACCGGGGACGACGGTGCGCGAGGCCCTCGGCGATTCCGCCTACCGCGCGGCGCTGTTCACCGCCGTGATCTACGGCTGGGTGTTCTCCATGCGCGTCTCGCTGCTGCCGCTCTTCTTCGGCGACGTGCTGCACCAGCCCGCCGCGATCGCCGGCTACGCCCTCGCCGCCTATGCGCTGGGGGACGTGCTGGCCATGTTCCCCGCCGGCCGCGCCTCCGATCGGTTCGGCCGCCGCCCATTCATCGTGACCGGCATGCTGGTGATCGCCGTGGGCACCGCGGCGCTCGGCTTCACCGATTCGGTGCTCGTGGCCTTCCTCGTCACCGTGGTCGCCGGCTTCGGCACCGGCCTGGTGGCGCCCACGATCCAGGCCTCGCTGGCCGATGTGCTGCACGGCAAGGGCCGCGGCGGCAGCGCCCTCTCGGCCTACCAGATGGCGCAGGACGCGGGCACCATCAGCGGCCCCCTGCTGGCCGGCGCCATCGCCCAGTTCTTCGGCTACACCTGGGCGTTCGTGGTCACCGCGATCCTGTGCGTCTTCGCCGCCGGGGCCTGGATGCTGGCCCGCGAGACCAGGATCGCCACCGTCGCCCGGTGACGCGCCGCTACTGCCAGCTGGGCAGCCACAGCTCCAAGCGCCACCACCACATCGGGATCGGCGCGGCGGTCAGGATCGGCCACAGCCACGCGAAGTTGAGCACCACCAGCGTCGTGTACAAGACCACGACCCACTGTCCGAGCTGCTTGCGCTCGAAACCGAAGTACTTCGAGCGACCGTCCAGGCCCAGCACCTCGCGGCAGATCAGGGCGATCATGATGCACAGGAAGGGCATCAGCGTGAGCGCGTAGAAGTAGTACATCTGCCGGTCGAGATTGAGGAACCACGGCAGATAGGTGGCGAAGTACATGGTGACCGGGGCGGCGTAGGCCCAGTCCCGCTTGACGAACATCTTCCACAGCGACCACAGCACCACCGGGACCGCGATCCAGGTGAGCGCGGGCGTACCCACCGCCATCACCGCGCGCACGCAGGGGCCGTCGCCGCACATGCCGCTCGATTGGTCGGCGGTGTAGTGGTACAGCATCGGCCGCAGGCCCATCGGCCAGGTCCACGGTTTCGATTCCCACGGATGGTGATTGCCCGCCGAGTTGGTGAGGCTGTCGTGGAACTTGAGGATCGTGCTCTCGTAGTAGAACAGCGAGCGCAACGAATCCGGCACCCAGCCGAACGTGCCGCCGCTGGGCACCTGATTGCCCACCGCGTACCGGAAGACCGCGGTCTCCGAGGCGAACCACGCCCAGAAGGTGCCCAGGTACACCAGCACCGGGGTCACCCCGAGCGACATGCCCGACGGCACCACATCGCGCAGCAGCGTGCCCACCCAGGGCTTCTGCACGCCGTACGCGCGACGGTTCGCCACATCGAAGGCCAGCGACAGCACCAGGACGCCGATCAGGAAGTAGATGCCCGACCACTTCACACCGCACGCCAGGCCCACCATCAGCGCCGCCGAGAAGCGCCACCAGCGGAAGCCCAGCCGCGGGCCGTACGGGGAATCGTCGATCCGGCCCTCGACCGCCACCCGGTGCAGCCGCTCGCGCATCTGATCGCGGTCCACCAGGATCATCGAGAACGCGGCGAAGCCGAAGAAGACCAGGAAGATGTCGAGCAGCGCCACCCGCGACGAGACCATCGTGAGTCCGTCGCAGATCAGGAACAGGCCCGCGAGGCCGCCGATCAGCGTGGACCGCGACAGCCGCCGCGCCGCGCGGATCACCAGGAGGACCAGCAGGGTGCCGCACACCGCCGACATGAACCGCCAACCCATCGGCCCGTAGCCGAAGAGCCACTCGCCGATCGCGATCATCCACTTGCCCACCGGCGGGTGCACGATCAGGCCGAACCCGGGGTTGTCCTCGATCCAGCGGCCGCTGTCGAGCACCTGCCAGCCCTGCGGCGCGTAGTGCTTCTCGTCGAAGACGGGCGTCTGCACCGCCTGGGTGCCGAGGAAGCCGTCGTTGCTGGGGTAGCCCAGGGTGAAGAAGCGGGTGGCCGCAGCCACTGCGGTGAGCACGAGGGTCACCGTCCAGCCGAAGCCGCGGTCGGTGGCGCCGAAGACGGCGGGCGGCAGCGTGGGGCCCGGGCTCACGACTGCGCGGACCGGAGGGCGCTCGTGCGCGGGCGTTGCCAGTGCGGTCACCCGCCCCATCGTAGGGTGTTACCTGTGGGATCCCAGGAGGCGCAGGACGGAGCGGGTGTTCTCGTCGTGGCGGGAGTCCCGATGGGCAACCCCGGCGACGCCACCGCCCGGTTGATCGCGGCGCTCGGCGAGGCCGACATCATCGCCGCCGAGGACACCCGGCGGGCCCGCACCCTCGCCTCCCAGCTCGGTGTGGAGCTCCGCGGCCGGGTCCTCAGCTTCTACGACCACAACGAGCAGGGTCGTATCCCGCAGCTGCTCGACGAGATCGCCGGCGGAGCCCGCGTCCTGCTGATCACCGACGCCGGGATGCCCTCGGTCTCCGATCCGGGATACCGCCTGGTCGCCGCCGTCGTCGAGGCCGGGCACGCCGTCACCTGCCTCCCCGGCCCCTCGGCCGTGACCACCGCGCTGGCGCTGTCCGGGCTCCCCGTCGAACGGTTCTGCTTCGACGGATTCGCCCCGCGCAAGTCCGGCGCCCGCCGCACCTGGCTCGCCGAGCTCACCACCGAACGCCGCGCCTGCGTCTTCTTCGAATCCCCGCACCGGCTCGCCGAGACCCTCGCCGACGCCGCCGACGTGCTCGGGCCGGACCGCCGGGCGGCCGTGTGCCGCGAGCTCACCAAGACCTACGAGGAGGTGCGGCGCGGCCCGCTCGGCGAGCTCGCCGCCTGGGCGGCCGACGGGGTGCGCGGGGAGATCACCGTGGTCATCGCCGGTGCCGCGGCCGTCTCCACCGACCCCACCGATCACCTCGGTGCCGTGCTGCGCCGCGTGGAGGCGGGGGAGCGGCTCAAGGACGCCTGCGCGGCCGTCGCCGCGGAGACCGGTGCCTCCAAACGCGAGCTCTACGAGGCGGCGCTCGCCGCGCGCTGAGTCAGGATCAGCCGCAGGGCGCCCACCACCACGATCCCGCCCACCGCGAGATCCAGATAGTGGCAGGCCATCGCCCCCGCGTACGTGGGGCCGCCCCAGGCGTTCACCGTGAAGTTCGGATCCAACCCCGCCAGGACCTGCACCCCGGCCCGGAAGGCCGCGAACACCAGCAGCCCGAGCAGCGGCGCCGCCACCGCCAGTCGCAGCGGCGTGAGCGCCGGGCGGCGCGGCCGCCACCGTCGGCGCACCACGACCGCCACCAGGACCACCCCGACCACCGCCACCACCGCGTGCTGCGGCCAGGCCGCGGTCCACGGGACGAAGCCCGCCACCTGCGGATCGCGCCGCGTGTACAGCCATCCGCCGAATCCCACGCCGGCCGCGAAGGCGGCCCCGAGCAGCAGCAGGAAACGACGGATCAGGGGAGTGCGGACATCGACCATGGGGTGAGCCTCGCGCCCCGCGGCGCCCGCCGTCATCACTCCTGAGAGCGATATCCGACGATCGACGAGGCCTTGTCCAGGCACTCCCGCCACTCCGCGTCGGGCTCCGAATCGATGGTGATGCCCCCACCCACCCCCAACCGCAGGCGCCCGTCACGGGCCTCGACGGTGCGGATCGCTACGTTGAGGTCCAGGCCGGTGCGGGGGTGATCGATCCCGATCGCGCCGCAGTACGTGCCGCGGGTGTGCTTCTCCCACTCCGTGATCCGGGTCCGGGCGGCGATCTTCGGGGTGCCCGTCACCGAGGCGGGCGGGAAGGTGGCGTCGAGCAGATCGCCGCGGGTGATCCCGGGCCGCTGCCGGGCGGTGACCGCCGAGACCAGGTGCCACACCCCGGGGGCCGCCTCGATCCGCAGCAGTTCCGGGGTCCGCACCGTTCCCGTCTGCGCGACGCGGCTCAGATCGTTGCGCACCAGGTCCACGATCATCACGTTCTCCGCGACGTCCTTGCTGCTGGCGCGCAACCGTTCCGGCGGCTCGGCCAGCGGGAGCGTGCCCTTGATCGGGCGCTCGGTGAGCAGGCCGTCGCGCTCGGTGAGGAAGGTCTCCGGGGAGAAGGAGGCCACGGCGCCCCACTCGCCTGAGAGGTACGCGGCCTTGGCGGGTGAGGTGCGGGAGACGATGTCCGCGAACAGGTCCAGCGGATCGCCGTCGAGGTCGCCGTCGAACCGGGTGCACACGTTCACCTGGTACACCTCGCCGGCCCGGATCGCCTCCTGGCACGCGAGCACCGCCGCCCGGTGATCATCGCGGCGGGGCGCGCGCCAGGACGCGCTCCACCGGCCCGCCCGCCCCGGCGCGGGCGGCAGCCCGATGCCGGGATCGGTGCTCTCCCAGGTGCCGTCGGCGCGTTGCAGCAGCAGCGGGCCGGGATCGCCGCCGATCACCTCGGGGAGGAGCCGCCCGTCGCCGGGCACCGCATCCGGGTAGCCGACCAGCCCCAGCCAGGGCGCACCGTCGGGCAGGCGACCGGGCCGCAGCTGCGGGGCCGGGGCGATCACCGCGCGGTAGCCGCCCCAGGAACCCAGCAGCGCCGCGGGACGCAGGCCGCGATCACGCAACGTCCGCAGCAGCTCGACCGGATGCACCGCGCCATCGTGCCACGTGCACTCAGGGCGGATATGGGTGGTTATCCGGATGCGCCGGCACCCCGTTTCACGACAGGGTGTGAGACGAACTTCGAATCGACCGACATGGCAGAGGGTGGAGATGAATCGCGTGATCGACGGCGGCGCCGCACTGGGCGGCCGGCTGACCTGGGTGCACGTGGCGCACAGCGGTGCCCGCAGCCAGGTGCGGTTCTACGTCGACGGTGCGTACGCCGGCACCGCCGCCGCGGAACCCACGCCCGAGACCACCGTGATCGGGGTGGACCACGACGTGGTCTACATCCAGTACGGCGGCGACATCGCCCGTTTCCGGCGCACCGCCGACGATGCGGTCGAGGCCCTCGACGCGGTCCCCGTCGCGGGCGTGCTCTCGGCCTGAGCATCGTCGAATCGCGGTGGGTCCAGCGCAAACGGCCTTGCGCGCCCCCGATAAGCTGGGCCCATCATGGCTGCAGACAAGGCTTTCTACGTCACCACGGCGATCGCGTATCCGAACGGCGTGCCCCACATCGGGCACGCCTACGAGTACATCGCCACCGACACGATCGCGCGCTTCAAGCGCCTCGACGGTTTCGACGTCTTCTTCCTGACGGGAACCGACGAGCACGGCCTCAAGATGCAGCAGGCCGCCGCCAAGGAGGGCATCGAGACCAAGGCCCTCGCCGACCGCAACGCCGCCGCCTTCGAGGCGCTGCAGCGCGCCGTTGGCTCGACCTTCGACCGGTTCATCCGCACCACGGACACCGATCACTACACCGCCTCGCAGGACATCTGGGAGAAGCTCGCCGCGAACGGCGACATCTACCTCGACACCTTCGCCGGCTGGTACTCGGTGCGCGACGAGGCCTACTACGCCGAGGACGAGACCACCCTGCTCGAGGACGGCACCCGCGCCGCCATCTCCACCGGCACCCCCGTGGAGTGGACCGAGGAGGCCTCGTACTTCTTCCGGCTCTCGGCCTACGAGGACAAGCTGCTGAAGCTGTTCGAGGAGCGGCCCGGCTACCTGGAGCCCGCCACCCGGCGCAACGAGATCGTCAGCTTCATCAAGGGCGGCCTCAAGGACCTGTCGATCAGCCGCACCACCTTCGACTGGGGCGTGCCCGTGCCCGGCGACCCGCAGCACGTGATGTACGTCTGGGTGGACGCCCTCACCAACTACCTCACCGGCGCCGGCTACCCGGATGTCGATTCCGAGCAGTTCCAGCGGTACTGGCCGCCGAACCTGCAGATGATCGGCAAGGACATCATCCGGTTCCACGCCGTGTACTGGCCGGCCTTCCTGATGAGCGCCGGGATCGAGCTGCCCGAGCGGGTCTTCGCGCACGGCTTCCTGTTCAACAAGGGCGAGAAGATGAGCAAGTCGGTCGGCAACGTGGTCGACCCGTACCAGCTGATCGCCGCCTACGGCCTCGACGCGGTGCGCTTCTTCCTGCTCCGCGAGGTGAGCTTCGGCCAGGACGGCAGCTACAGCCACGAGGCCATCGTCGGCCGGATCAACGCCGACCTGGCGAACGAGCTCGGCAACCTGGCGCAGCGGTCGCTGTCGATGATCAACAAGAACTGCGCGGGCACGGTGCCCACCCCCGGCGAGTTCACCGCCGAGGACACCGCGCTGCTGGCCCAGGCCGACGCACTGCTCGCGACGGTCCGCGGACACGTCGACAACCAGGCGCTGCACCTGTACCTGGAGTCGATCTGGGCGGTGCTCGCCGAGACCAACCGCTACTTCTCGGCGCAGGAGCCGTGGAAGCTCAAGGCCACGGACCCCGCGCGGATGGGCACGGTGCTCTACGTGACCGCCGAGGTGGTCCGCCAGGTCGCGCTGCTGCTGCAGCCGGTGATGCCGGAATCCTCCGAGGAGTTGCTCACCCTGCTGGAGCAGCCGCGCGACGAGCGGACCTTCGCGGCCGTCGGCACCCGGCTCAAGGCCGGGACCGCCCTGCCGAAGCCGCAGGGCGTCTTCCCGCGCTACGTGGAGCCGGACGCCGAGTAACGACTACTTCGTCGTCGCCAGGACGGAGAACTGGGCCGAGGCCTTCTGCTTCGCCACGGCCTCGTTGGCGTCGCTGACCGTGGACACGTAGCGACCCACCGGCACGAAGCACCAGAAGACCTTGGTCGTGGGCTGGTTCGTGCAGGTCACCGAGGGCAGCGCCGGGATGCCCGCGATCGGCTGGTCCCGCGCCGCGAGGGCCTTGACGAAATCGGTGGCGGCCTTCTCGCTCCGGGTGCGGTACACCACGTTGCTGGCCTGGCCCACGAGATCGACGCCGGCGTCCTTGTACGTGGCGGCCTTGCTGATGTCGGGAATCCGGTGCAGCAGCCCGTTCAGGTCGTAGTAGCCGATGCGCAGCTCCGGGTTCGGTTCGGTGCCGCTCAGGGGCAGTGTCCGGCTGAGGATGCCGTCCTCGTCCGAGGGCAGCGAGGGCACCTGCGACGACGGTGTGGGCTTGAATCCCTTCACCTTCGGCAGCTCGAGCTGGAAGGCCTTGTTGACGAAGGTCGCGCCCTCGTCGGTGGTCGGGCCGGTGCCGCTCACGTTGATCACGAAGGCGCCCTCGGCGAGGTAGCTGTCGACGGTGCCGGGCTTGAACTCGCTGGCCAGCACGTTCGGGGTGCTCGTGATCGGCACCTGCCGCTGCGCGGTGGTGGCGCGGCGGATCGCCTCGACGGCCTTGGTCGCGTCCTGCGGGGTGTCGAAGCGGTACAGGCCGATCCGGACGGCGACCGACGGTGCCTCCAGCTTGTCGCCGCGCGTGGTGGTCATGCCGACGCGCATGTTGTTGGAGGAGAAGGCCTTGTAGGTCGCGTCCGGCACGCGCTCGCTGAGCTGGGTGCCGCGCAGCACGGGGAACGAGCGCAGCCCGGCGCCGCCGATGATCAGGCGCGGGTCCACCTCGTTGGCCTGGATCAGCGCCTCGTCGCCCATCCGGTTGCCCTCGACCACCCAGGCGGTGTCGGTGGACGCGGGCGGCTGCGGCTTGGCGGTGGTGGGGTAGGTGCCCGTGTCGAGCCCGGCGGGCACCTTCACGGTCGCGGCGGCCGACGATGCGCTGGGCGCGGTGGTGGGCTGGCCGCTCACGGTGGTGCCGCATGCGGCGAGCAGAGCGGCGGTGCTCACGACCAGCACCGGCAGGACGGACTTCTTCATCTGATTGCTCCTCGAATCGGTGGCGCCGCGTCGGCCGTTGTGGATGGCGCGGGCGCTTGGTACCGGATTAAACAGGGTCGTCGGTGTGGAGGTGCTACTTCGTGGTCGCGAGCACGGTGAATTGCGCCGCGGCCTTCTGCTTGGCGGTCGCCTCCGTCCTGTCGCTCACGGTCGACAGGTAGCGGCCGACGGGGACGTAGCACCACGTGTAGTTCGTGGTGCGGTGCGTTCCGCAGGTCACCGAGGGCAGCTGCGGGATGCCGGAGATCTGCTGGTTCCGCCCGTTCAGCCCCGCGGCGAGCGCGGTCGCCGCGGCGGCGTCCCGGGTCCGGTAGACCACGTTGCCGCGCTGCCCGACCAGATCGATGCCGGCGTTGCGGTAGTCCGCGTCCTTGCTGATGTCGGCGATGCGGTGGAGCACGCCGTTCAGGCCGTAGTGCCCGACCAGGAGGAGCGGCGTGGATTCGGTGCCGTCGAGCGGCAGGGTCCGGCTCACGATCGCATCGACATCGGTGGGGAGTGTGGCGACCCGGTCGGTGGCGGTCGGCTGGAAGGCCTTCAGCTTCGGCAGCTCCGCCTGGTAGGCCTTGGCGACGACTGCGGCGCCCTCGTCGGTGGTGGGACCGGTGCCGCTGATGTTGATGACGAACGGTCCCTCGGTCCGGTACGTGTCCACAGTGCCCGGCTTGAACTCGCCGGCGAGCACGTTGTCGGTGCCGGTGATCGCGATCCGGGGCTGCGCGGTGGTGGCGCGCCGGACGTCCTCGAGTGCCTTGAGCGCGGTCTGCGGATCGTCGAACCGGTACAGGCCGATGCGGACGGCGACCGTCGGGGAGTCGAGCTTGTCGCCACGCGTGGTGGTCATGCCGACGCGCATCGAGTTCGCCGCGAAGGCGGTCGCGGTGGCGTCGGGCACCCGCTCCACGAGGTCGTTGCCGCTCAGCACGGGGTAGGAGCGCATGATCGCGCCGCCCATGATGAGGCGCGGATCCACCTCGTTGACCTGGATCAGCGCGTCGTCGCCCATGCGATTGCCCTCGACCACCCAGGCGGCCTCGGCCGTGGGCGCCGGAAGCGGTTGTGCGGTGATGGGGAAGGTGCCCGTGTCCAGACCGGCGGGGACGATGACGGGCGCCTCGGAGGTCGAGGTGCCGGTCGAGCTCGGCGCGGTGGTGGGCTGGCCGGTCACAGTGGTGCCGCAGGCGGCCAGCAGGGCCGCGCTCGCCACGATCAGCGACGGCAGGATGGACCTCTTCATGTGACTTGCTCCTCGGTTCGGTTGCGCCGAGTCGACCAGGTGCTGCTTCGACGGCGCTTAAGGCCGGATTAAACATGGTCCCCGTGCGGGCCGTGGACGGAGTACGGGAACAATGGGGGACATGGGGAAGAAGAAGCCGCCGCCTCCGCTGCCCGCGCCGCTGGGCGGCCTGGTCGACGCCCACACCCATCTCGACGGCTGCCGGGCCCGCACTCCGGAGGACGTGCGCGCGCTCGTGGACCGCGCCGCCTCGGTGGGCGTGGAGCGGGTGGTCACGGTCGCCTGCGATCTGGAGCAGGCGCGCTACGTGATCGAGGCCTCGCGGTGGGACGACCGCGTGTACGCCGCCGTGGCCCTGCACCCGACGGACGCCCACCAACTGGAACTCGGCGGTGCGCCGGAGGAGTTGGAGCGGCTCGCGGCCGATCCGCGCTGCGTCGCGATCGGCGAGACCGGGCTCGATTGGTACTGGCTCGACAAGCGCGAGGATGTGGCCACCCCGGAGCAGCAGCACCGGGCCTTCGGCTGGCACATCGACCTGGCGAAACGGCTGGACAAGCCGCTGATGATCCACAACCGCGAGGCCGACGCCGACATCCTGGCCGACCTGGAGCGCTTCGGCGCCCCCGAGACGGTGATCTTCCACTGCTTCTCCGGCGATGCGGAGATGGCGCGCGAGTGCGTCGACCGCGGCTACGTGCTGAGCTTCTCCGGCACCGTCACCTTCTCGAACGCCGCCGAACTGCAGGAGGCCGCGCGTCTGGTGCCCGACGATCAGTTCCTCGTCGAGACCGATGCCCCGTACCTCACCCCGCACCCGTTCCGCGGCACCCCGAACGAGTCCTACTGCATCCCGTACACCGCGCGCTTCCTCGCGGAGCTGCGCGGGACGACGCCGGAGCGGATCGCGGCTTGTACCACTGCAACGGCGAAGCGTGTCTTCGGGCCACGCTTCTGACCTGCGAATATGTTCGGAAACTGGCACGTCGCCCGGTTCTCCGTTACCGTACCGTGATGTAATGGCGACCGAAACGTCGCCACTTGATCACTCGCAGTCCACCACCCGGGAAGTCACAGTGCCTGAGCTCGACGCAGACAACACCACAACGGCGGATCAGCGAGACAGCGCCCAGTCGCGCCCCGAGGTCCTCCCGCAGACCGGTCAGCGGACCGCCGAATTCGATGTCGCCCGCGTGCAGTCGCGGATGGCCGGCATCGACGGCACCACGGTCGACCTGGAGGTCGACCAGGAGATCATGGACCTCGAGTCCGAGGTCTACGGCGACGACGGGGCCCCCGAGGCCGTCGACGTCCCCGTCGAGACGGCTGCTCCCGTCGCGGAGGCCGCTGCGGCCGACGAGACCCCCGAGACCGAGGCGGCACCGTCGAAGTCGCGCCTCGCCGCCGCGGCGACGCGCCTGGAGAACGGCCCCGTCCGCGCCCTGACCGGCGCGATGCTCATCGCCGTCATGGCGGGCGGCGGCACCGCCGCGGCCATGTACACCGAGGTCACCGTCAACGTCGACGGTCAGCCGCGCGAGGTCTCCACGATGAGCCGCTCGGTGAAGTCGATCCTCAACTCTGCGGGTATCGCCGCGGGTGCCGACGACAAGGTCGTCCCGGCCCTGAACCAGACCGTCTCGCCCGACCAGCCGATCACCGTGCAGCACGCCCGTGACATCGCGGTCGACGTCAACGGCTCCGTGCGCACCGTGAAGACCACCGACCTGTCGATGGGCGCCGCCCTCGCCGCGGCCGGGCTGGGCGATCCGAAGAACTTCGTCTCCGTGCCCGCCGATGCGCCCGTCCCGCTCGACGGTGCGGCCGTCTCCGTGGTCACCCCGGTCGCGCTCACCGTGTCCGACAGCGGCACGACGGTGGGCGCCAACGCCGCGGGCCGCACCGTGGGCGAGTACCTCGCGAAGATGGGCGCGCCGCTGATCCAGCAGGATTCGGTGACGCCCGCCGCGTCCGCCCCGATCCGCCCGGGCATGACCATCAGTGTGGTCCGCAACCGCATCACCACGGTTTCCGTCACCGAGCCCTACACCGCGCCGCCGAAGAAGGTCGACGATCCGAAGCTGATCAACGGCAAGACCGAGATCAAGGATCCGGGCAAGCTCGGCAAGCAGGACGTGCAGTACCGCGAGCACGTGGTGAACGGCAAGGTCGTCTCCCGCGAGAAGCTCTCCGCCACGGTCACCGATCCGGGCGTTCCCGGCGTCACCGCCGTCGGCACCGCCCCGGGCGCGCCCTTCGTGCCGGCGGGTTCGGTGTGGGACAAGCTGGTGCAGTGCGAGGCCACCGGCAACTGGGCCATCAACACCGGCAACGGCTTCTACGGCGGCGTGCAGTTCGACTACGGCACCTGGCTGCGCCACGGCGGCGGCAAGTACGCCCCCACCGCCGACAAGGCCACCCGCGAGGAGCAGATCGACATCGCCCGCAAGACGCTCAAGGCGCAGGGCTGGGGTGCCTGGCCGTCCTGCTCGTCGAAGCTCGGACTGTCCGGCAACTCGGAGTAAGTAGACTCAGCCGTTGTGACCGGCGCCGAATTCAAGAATCAGGCTCGACTGCTCGGCCCCGCGGAGATCCGCGCGCTGGCCGGGCAGTTGTCCGTTCGGCCCACCAAGCAGCTCGGGCAGAACTTCGTCCACGACCCGAACACGGTCCGCAAGATCGTGACGGCCGCGGGCGTCCGGCCCGACGATGTGGCCCTCGAGGTGGGGCCGGGGCTCGGATCGCTCACCCTGGCGCTGCTCGACGCCGCCGCCTCGGTGACCGCGGTGGAGATCGATCCCGTTCTGGCGCAGCAGCTTCCGCAGACGGTCGCCGATCGCGCTCCGGATCTGGCGGGCAACCTCACCGTGATCGGCGAGGACGCGCTCAAGGTGACGGGCGAGCAGGTGGCTTCCGCAGGCGCCCCGACGGTGCTCGTGGCGAACCTCCCGTACAACGTGGCGGTGCCCGTCCTGCTGCACCTGCTCGCCGAGGTGCCGACGCTGCGCACCGTGCTCGTCATGGTGCAGTTGGAGGTGGCCGATCGGTTGGCCGCCGGACCGGGCTCCCGGGTGTACGGCGTCCCGTCGGTCAAGGCGGCCTACTACGGTGATGTCCGCAAGGCCGGCACCGTGGGGCGCGCCGTCTTCTGGCCGGAGCCGAACGTGGAGTCGGGGCTGGTGCGGATCGACCTGCGCGCGCCCGAGGAGCGGCCCGATGTGCCCCGCGCCGACCTGTGGGCGGCCATCGACGCCGCGTTCGCCCAGCGCAGAAAGACGCTGCGCGCCGCACTCGGCGGCTGGGCGGGTTCCCCGGTGCTGGCCGAGGAGGCGCTGGTCGCGGCCGGTATCGATCCGCGGGAGCGGGGCGAGAAGCTCACGGTGGAGCAGTTCGCCGCGATCGCCCGCGCCAAGGTCGAGCGGCCCGCCGCGGACGCCGATACCGCCCCGGCACCGTAGTCTGGACCGCGTGCTTTCCGTGGTTCCCCCGTCGCTCACCGTGCGCGCACCCGCGAAGGTGAACCTGCACCTCGGCGTCGGCGATGTGCGCCCCGACGGCTATCACGAGTTGCAGACCGTCTTCCAGGCGTTGTCGCTGCACGACGAGGTCACGCTCAGCCGCGCCGAGGAGCTGTCCCTGCACGTCTCCGGGGAGGGCGCGCAGGACGTGCCCACCGATCCCACCAACCTCGCCGCGCGGGCCGTGGTGGCGCTCGCGGAGCGGTACGGCCTCGATCCCGCGCTGCGGATCGCCATCGCCAAGGGCATCCCGGTGGCCGGCGGGATGGCCGGCGGATCCGCGGATGCGGCCGCCGCGCTGCTGGGCGCCGCGACGCTGTGGCACCTGGACCTGTCCCGGCCGGAGCTCGACGAGATCGCCGCGACCCTCGGCTCCGATGTGCCGTTCTCGCTGCACGGCGGCACCGCGCTCGGTACCGGCCGCGGTGAGCAGTTGATCCCCGCGCTCTCGCGCGGCGAGTTCCACTGGACGCTGGCGCTGGCCCGCGAGGGGCTGAGCACCCCGGCCGTCTACCGCGAGCTGGACCGGCTGCGCGAGGTGGGCGATCCGCCGCGCGCGGGCAGCCCCGACGATCTGCTCGCCGCCGTCGCCTCGGGCGATCCGAATCGCCTTGCGCCGCTGCTCGCCAACGATCTGCAGGCCGCGGCGCTGTCGCTGCAGCCGGGTCTGCGGCGCACGCTGCGGGCGGGCATGGAGGCGGGCGCCCTGGCGGGCATCGTCTCCGGCAGTGGTCCCACCTGTGCCTTCCTGTGCATCGACGCCGACTCGGCCGTCGAGGTGGGCTCGGAGCTCGCCGGTGCGGGCGTGTGTCGGACGGTGCGCGTGGCCTCCGGCCCGGTGGCCGGCGCCGAGGTGCTCCGCTAGATCAGCCTCCGCTGGACCGGCTAGGAGTCGAGCGCCTCGGTGAGCTCGAACCAGCGGGTCTCCTGATCGGCGAGCTCGTCTTCCAGTGCGGAGATCTTCTTCATCTCGTCGGCGAGGCCGGCGTAATCGCCCTGATCGTGGTCGGCGAGCGCGATCTTGGCCTTGTCGATCTGCTCGGTGAGCTTGGCCATCCGCCGCTCGACGGCGGTGACCTCCTTCTGAGCGGCCCGCAGTTCGGCGCCGCTGAGCCCGGGCGTGGACGCCGCGGGTGCGGCGGCCGCGGCCGCGGTGGTGTTCTGCTGGGCGCGGCGCAGCGCGAGGTACTCGTCCACGCCGCCCGGCAGGTGCCGCAGGCGGCGGTCGAGGATGGCGTACTGCTGGTCGGTGACGCGTTCGAGGAAGTACCGGTCGTGGCTCACCACGATCAGCGTGCCGGGCCAGGAATCGAGGAGGTCCTCCATCGCGGCCAGCATGTCGGTGTCGAGGTCGTTGGTGGGCTCGTCGAGGATCAGCACGTTCGGCTGATCCAGCAGGATGAGCAGCAGCTGCAGCCGCCGCTTCTGGCCGCCGGAGAGGTCCTTGACCGGGGTCGAGAGCTGCTCGGAGGCGAAGCCGAGGCGCTCCAGCAACTGCGAGGGCGTGAGGTCCTGCGCCTTGGAGCCGCTGCCCACGGTGAAGCTCACGGCCAGATCGGCGAGCACCACGCGGACCGGATCGTCCTGGTGCTCCTCCAGCTCGTCGAGCCGCTGGGTGAGCGTGACCACCTTGACGGTCTTGCCGCGCTTGACCGTGCCGGAGGTGGGGGAGACGGCACCGTCGACCAGCCCGAGGAGGGTCGACTTGCCGGCGCCGTTCACGCCGAGGATGCCGGTGCGCTCGCCGGGCGCGATGCGCCATTCGATGTCGCTGAGCACCTGCTTGTCGCCGTAGCTGACGGAGACGTCGAGGATGTCGACCACGTCCTTGCCGAGCCGGGACACCGCGAGCGAGGCCAGCTCGGTCTTGTTGCGGATCTCGGGGACGTCGGAGATCAGCGCGTTCGCCGCGTCGATCCGGAACTTCGGCTTGCTGGTGCGCGCGGGGGCGCCGCGGCGCAGCCAGGCGAGCTCCTTGCGGGCCAGGTTCTGCCGCTTCTGCTCGATGGTCGCGGCCTGCCGGTCGCGTTCCACGCGCTGCAGGATGTACGCGGCGTAGCCGCCCTCGAAGGGCTCGACGATGCGGTCGTGCACCTCCCAGGTGGCGGTGCACACCTCGTCGAGGATCCACCGGTCGTGGGTCACCATGAGCAGGCCGCCCTGGCCGGCGGGCCAGCGGGTCTTGAGGTGGCCGGCGAGCCATTCGATCGCCTCGACGTCGAGGTGGTTGGTCGGCTCGTCGAGGGCGAGCACGTCGTGGTCGCCCGCGAGCAGCTGGGCGAGCTGTACGCGCCGCCGCTGGCCGCCGGAGAGGGAGCCGAGGGTCGCGTCCCAGGGCAGGTCGGCGAGGAGCCCGGCGATGATGTCGCGCACCTTGGGGTTGCCCGCCCACTCGTGTTCGGGCGTCTCGCCCACCACGGAATGCCCGACGGTGTCGGTGTCGTCGAACAGGTCGGTCTGGGTGAGCACGCCCACGCGGACGCCGCCGCGCCGGGTGACGCGGCCCGAGTCGGGTTCGCGGGTGCCGGCCAGCATGCCGAGCAGGCTGGACTTGCCGTCGCCGTTGCGGCCGACGATGCCGATCCGGTCTCCCTCGTTCACACCGAGGGAGACGGAATCGAAGACCACTTTGGTCGGGTACTCGAGGTGGAGCGCATCCGCGCCCAGAAGATTCGCCATCGCGGTTCCAGATTACGCGGGCGCCTGTCAGACTGAACTAGTTGGATATGCGACTAATTCTGAGAGGCGTGCAGTGACCGACATCGTCACCTCCGTGTCCGGGGGCACCGGGCACATCGAACTGAACCGGCCGAAGGCGCTCAACGCGCTCACCATGGACATGGTGCACGCGATCGATGCGGCCCTGCAGGCCTGGGAGTCCGACGATGCGGTGACCCGCGTCCTGCTGACCTCCGCCTCGCCGAAGGCCTACTGCGCGGGCGGCGATATCCGGGCCATCCGCGATCAGGTGGTGGCGGGGGAGGACTTCACCCCGTTCTTCCGCGACGAGTACGAGATGAATCTGCGGCTCGCGGAATTCCCCAAGCCGGTGATCGCGCTGATCGACGGTGTGAACATGGGTGGCGGCGTGGGTGTTTCGATCCACGGATCGCACCGCGTGGTCTCCGAGAAGGCACTCATCGCGATGCCCGAGGTGGCGATCGGCTTCCTTCCCGATGTGGGCGCCACCTACATCCTCGGCCGCCTGCCGGAGGGCGTCGGCGAGCTGATGGGCATGACCGCCGCCCGGATCGGCGCGGGCGATGCACTGGCCGTCGGGCTCGCCACCCACTTCGTGCCGTCCGAGAACATGGGCGAGCTCAAGGACACGCTGCTGGAGGGCGGCGACCTCGACGAGTCGCTCGCCCGGTTCGGCGGTACCGCCCCGGCGGCCTCGCTGCCGCTCGATCAGGTGGCCGCGGTGTTCGGGCTCGGTTCGGCGCCGGAGATCCTCGCGGCCGTCGGGCAGGCCGACGGTGACTGGGCCGCGACCGCCCGCGAGCAGCTCGCCACGGCGTGCCCCACCTCGGTGTTCGTGACCTTCTCGCTGGTCCGCAAGGCCGCCGAGCGCACGCTGCCGCAGTGTCTCGCCGAGGAGGCGGTGGTGGGCGCCAAGCTGATCCGCCGCCCCGATTTCGTGGAGGGCATCCGCGCGGTGCTGGTGGACAAGACGCGCGATCCGAAGTTCTCCCCGGCCACCTTCGACGAGATCGATCCGCAGGAGATCACCGAGCTCGTCGGCGGCTGAGTCAGCCGCGACCGGCCGCGGTCGCCAGGATGTCGCGCAGTACCTTGCTGTCCTGCAGGTACTGCTCGTACGGGAAACCGCGGTCGGTGAGCGCCTTTTCGAGTTGTGCCGCGTAGTCGGTGCTGGAGGCGTGGAACCGCTCGGCGCCCTCCGGGGTGAGCCGCACCAGGCGCCGGCGGGCGTGGTCGGGGTCGACCTCCACGCTCACCAGGCCGTCCGCGGCGAGCGTGGAGAGCATCCGGCTGACGGCGGCGTCGGAGACCAGCATCGCCTGCGCCAGTTCGTGTTGCGTGGCGGGCTGCACCTCCTCCAGTGTGCCCAGCAGCCGCATCCGGCTGTAGCTCAGCGCACCCGGCTCGCCGTACTCGCGGGTGACGATCCCGAGCAGCATGGTGATGTGGTTCAGGACGTCGCCGAGGCCCTCGTTCGCTTCGCTCATGCACGGAGAATATCAGTCTTGATACGTTAATGTTAACAGATTTACATTCAAGTCATGAGTGATGCATACGAATTCACGGTCCAGTCCGCTGCGCCCCTGTTCCTCCCGCTCCTCGCGGTGATCGGGGCCTCGATCGGCTCGGTGCGCCACCGCGACCGGGCGCTGGAGATCTGGCAACGCTGGTGGCTGGTGGTGGCCGCGGCGGGCGGCTCGGTGTGGGTGGGGCTGAGCTTCCTGTTCGCGGGTGATGTCATGGCCGAGGCGATCGGCTTCCCCGCCGGCAACCCCTTCCAGTTCGAGATCGCCTTCGCCAATGTCGGTTTCGCCTTCCTCGCGGTGATCGCGGCGTACCGACGGCCGGAACTGCGGCTCGCCCTCGGCCTCGGGTACGGGATCTTCCTGTGGGGCGCCGCCTACGGGCACGTCTTCCAGTGGTTCGCGCACGGCGATCATCAGCCCGGCAACACCGGCGGCATCCTCGTCTTCGACATCGGGGTGCCCCTGCTGATCGTGATCCTGGCGCTGGTGGCCCGGCAGGGCCAGTCACACCCGACTGGCTATGTACTGCGTCGACGGGTCCCTCGAGGATGGGTCGCATGATCCTTTCGTGGGCCGCGATCGCGGGAATCACGGTGACCGCACTGGCGATGGTGCTCACCCCCGGGCCGAACATGATGTACCCTGGTCTCGCGCAGCATCGGTCAGGGCCGCGTCGCGGGGCTGATCTCGCTGGGCGGCACCGCCGTCGGCTTCCTGGTGTACCTGACGCTGGCGAATCT
The DNA here is from genome assembly GCF_039525985.1 of Tsukamurella strandjordii. Classification (NCBI taxonomy): domain Bacteria; kingdom Bacillati; phylum Actinomycetota; class Actinomycetes; order Mycobacteriales; family Tsukamurellaceae; genus Tsukamurella; species Tsukamurella strandjordii. The sequence continues at coordinate 49,767 of NZ_BAAAII010000013.1, forward strand.
GGGGCTCGCGGTGGTCTTCGTCGCGGTGCCCTGGCTGTTCCTGGGCTTCAAGGCGGTCGGCGCCGCCTATCTCGGGTATCTGGCATGGCAGGCGCTGCGGCCCGGCGGACGAGGGCTGTTCGATACCGCTGAGCTGCCCCGCGATCCGGGCTGGAAGCTGTTCCGCATGGGGCTGCTCACCAATCTGCTCAACCCCAAGGCGGCCATCATGTACCTCGCGCTGATCCCGCAGTTCATCGATCCCGCCCGCGGTCACACGGCGGCGCAGGGCTTCCTGCTCGGAGGCATTCAGATCGCAGTATCGGTGGCCGTGAACGCCGCGATCGTGGTGGCCGCGGGAGCGGTCGCGGGGTTGATCCTGCGGCGTCCGGCGTGGGCGGTGTGGCAGCGCCGGATCACCGGAACGCTGTTGGGCGCAGTGGCTCTCATGCTCGCCCGCGAGGTCCCGCAGCGCGCCCGCGTCTGAAACCGGGCGAAAATCAGGTCGGGGCGTGTCATGTCGATCGTGATCGGTCTGCCCGCCGGTTTCCGAATCGGTCCCCTGGCGCCGGACTCAATCCGCCGCGGCCACCAGGGGCTCCAGCGTGAGGTCGGGGTGCTCCTTCTCGATGTACTGCAGCCGCCACTTGTCCGAGAACAGGGCCAGCAGGGCGCCGTCGGTGCGCTCGAAGACCTCCACGCCGCGCTGCCGGTTGAGCTCGTCGGCACTGGCGGCATCGGTGCGCCGGGCCACGCTGTACCCGAGGTGCTCCACCTGCACGTCCACGTTGAACTCGGTCTTCATCCGCGCGACCACCACCTCGAACTGCATGGGGCCCACGGCGGCCATCACGGGCGAGGCGTCGCCGCGGACATCGTTGCGCAGCAACTGCACCACGCCCTCGGTGCCCAGCTGCTCGATGCCCTTGCGGAACTGCTTGTACTTGCCGGCGGAGTCGGCGCGCACCACGGCGAAGTGTTCGGGGGCGAACGACGGGATGGGCGGGAACTGCACCTTGGCACCGTCGTACAGGGTGTCGCCGGGGGCGAGCGCGTTGGCGTTCACCAGGCCCACCACGTCGCCGGGGTACGCCGTCTCGACCGTCTCACGGTCGCGGCCCACCACCGTCATCGCGTACTTGGTCGCGAAGGGCTTGCCGGTCTGCGCGTGCTGGACCACCATGCCCCGCTCGAACTCGCCGGAGACGATCCGCATGAACGCCAGGCGATCCCGGTGCGCGGCATCCATGCCCGCCTGCACCTTGAAGACCACGGCGCTGAACGGGTCGGTCACCTCGCGCTCGGAGTCGTCGATCGCGGCCCGCGAGTGCGGCGCCGGAGCCAGCTCCACGAGCGCCTCCAGCAGCTGCCGCACACCGAAGTTCAGGATGGCCGAGGTGAAGATCACGGGCGAGGTCTGGCCGGCCAGGAACATCTCCTGGTCGTGGCCCTGCCCCATCTCGGTCATGAGCTCGGTCTCCTCGACCGCCTCGGTCCACACGTCGCCCTCGCGATCCAGTGCGGCATCGGTCGAAAGATGCTCCTCCGGAGCGATCTTCGCGCCGCCGGCGGTGCGGGTGAAGTGCACGTACTCGTCCTTGCGCACGTCGCGCAGGCCGCGGAAATCGCCCGCGATGCCCACGGGCCAGAACAGGGGAGTGGGCGTCAGGCCGATGCGCTCGGAGATCTCGTCGAGCAGCTCCAGCGGCGTGCGGCCCGGCCGGTCCCACTTGTTGATCACCGTGATCACCGGGATGCCGCGATGGCGGCACACCTGGAACAGCTTGAGCGTCTGCGGCTCCAGGCCCTTCGCGGCGTCGATCAGCATGACCGCCGCGTCGACCGCGGTCAGCACGCGGTAGGTGTCCTCGGAGAAGTCGGCGTGGCCGGGGGTGTCCACCAGGTTGATCACCGTGGGCTCGTCGCCCTCGGCCGCGCCCGAGGGCGTGTAATTGAACTGCAGCGCCGTGGAGCTCACCGAGATGCCGCGGGCCTTCTCCATCTCCATCCAGTCGGACACGGTGGACTTGCGGCCCGCCTTGCCGTGGATGGCGCCGGCCTCGTTGATCACCCGGGCGTGCAGTGCCAGCGCCTCCGTCATCGTCGACTTACCCGCGTCGGGGTGGCTGATGATGGCGAACGTGCGGCGGCGGGCGACCTCGTCGGCAATGGAACTCACGAAGAGTCAGTCTACCCGTTCGCGCAGGTAGACCACGTGGTCGGGCGGGTCGATCGGATTCTCGGCCGGGATGTCGGTGTGGCCGACGAGGGTGAATCCGGCGCGTTCGAGGGCCCGCCAGGACCGCCGGTTGCCGGCGGCCACCGCGACCACCACGCGCGCACCGTCGAGCTGCTCGAAGATCTCCGCGCACATGGCCCGGATCATCGCGGTGCCCAGGCCGCGCCCCGTGGCGTAGTGCAGGCCCACGAGGTAGTCGATGCCGTAGTCGCGCGGCCCCAGGTCCACCAGCCGCCCGACCGCGGCGGTCTCGTCCTCGTCGGGGTAGTCCACCCAGCGTTGCCGCTGGATCAGGCCCACGGGCGCACCGGCGTCGTCGATCGCGAGGAAGTCCGTGCTGGGCTCGGCACCGTCGACCGACGGACCGAAGTCCCGCTCGATCGCCTCGGGCGAGGTCTCGTGGTTCCACCAGCGCCGGTTGTGCGGCTCGGACAGCCACACCGCGAGCAGGCCGAAATCGTCCCGCGTCACGCGTCGGAACGTGATCACCAGGCGTGCACGGTGTTCTGCGCGGACTCCAGGTCGAGATCGCGGGAGATCAGCAGCTCCACCGCGTCCGCGGCGTTGGTGACCAGCAGCGGGACCTCCTTGCGCTCGGCGGAGGAGAAGGGCTTGAGGACGTAATCCGCGGGGTCCTGGCGACCGGGCGGACGCCCGATCCCGGCGCGCACGCGCAGGTAGTCCTTGGTGCCCAGGTGCTGGGTCAGCGAGCGCAGGCCGTTGTGGCCGCCCTCGCCGCCGCCGCGCTTGAGCCGCACCAGACCGAAGTCGATGTCCAGCTCGTCGTGCACGGCGATCACATCGGTGGGTTCCACCGAGTAGAACCGGGCCAGCGTGGAGACGGGCTGCCCGGAGAGGTTCATGAAGGATTGCGGTTTCGCGAGGTACACCTGGCGGCCCGCGAGCCGCGCGCCCGCGACCTCCGCCCCCGACTTCTTGTGTCGGGAGAAGGAGGTGCGGGCGCGCGCTGCGAGCTCGTCCACCACGTCGAAACCGATGTTGTGGCGGGTCCCGGCGTACTTCTCGCCGGGGTTACCCAGCCCCACGACGATCAGCGGCCGGTCGGTCACAGCAGTTACTCGGCAGCCTCGGCGGCGGCCTCGTCGCCCTCGGCGGCGTCGTCGCCCTCGGTCTCGGCGGCGGCGATCTCGGTGATGTTGACGATCAGCGCCTCGGGATCGGTGATCACGGTGACGCCGGCCGGGACCTCGAGCTGGCCCGCGGCGATCTGGGTGCCGACCTCGAGGCCCTGCACGTTGACCACGATGTTCTCGGGGATGCTCAGCGCATCGGCCTCGATCTCGACCTCGTTGAGGTCCTGCGCCACCTGGGTGCCGCCGGCCGGGTCGCCCTCGACGATGACGGGCACCGACACGGTGACCTTCTCGCCCTTCTTGATCACCAGGAGGTCGGTGTGCTCGATGTAGTTGCGCAGCGGGTGCACGACGACCTGCTTGGTCAGCGCGAGCTGCTCCTTGCCGTCGATGTCCAGGCTCAGCACGGCGTTGGTGCCGTCCTTACGCAGGATGGCGGCGAAGTCGCGAGCCACCACGGTGAGGTGCTGGGGGTCGGTGCCGTGGCCGTAGAGGACCACGGGGACGAGGCCGTCGCGACGGGTGCGGCGGGCGGCGCCCTTGCCGAACTCGGTGCGGACGGAAGCGGTGAGCTTGTTGGCGTTAGACATGATGCTCCAAATGTGCGGTGCGGCCTCGGCGATCCGAGGCGGCCCGCTCTCGCACGCACCGGGGGAGCCCGCGGGGTGGAGCGCAAGTTCGCGTCGATCACGGCGGCCGGAGCCGCCCTCGCCGAGAAGGTCGTCGCTCAGCTTACCGAATCCGCCGGTTGTCAGTGAAATCGAACCGGTCGGGCGAGCGCGGCGACGGGGAATGTTTTCGCCAACGCGTCATGTCCAGTTCGCCCCGTTGCCACGCCGCGCCCGGACCATGGTCTGGTGAACAACTCCCCGCTGTGGTCGCCGCAGGACGTCGCCGAGCGCTTCGTCGAGGCGCTGGGCAGCGGCGATTACGAGATCGCCGAACACCTGCTGGCGAAGGACGTGGTGTACACCCGCACCTCGTGGCGCACGCTGCGCGGCCGGCGCGCGGTGTCCCGCAACTTCCGGCGCCACGAGCACTCCCGGGTGCAGCTGCGGTCGGTGCTGCTCTCGGCCACGGCCGCCGACGGGGTGGCCCTCACCGAGCGGGTGACCTCGCTGGTGTACGGGCCGCTGCGCCTGCAGTTCTGGGTGTGCTCGCGGTTCGACGTGCAGGACGGCCGGATCGTCGCCTGGCGCGACTACTTCGACTTCCTGGACATCGCGAAGGCCGCGGCACGGGCCGTGGCGGGCGCGGTCTACGCCCCGGCCCGCCCGGAGCTGCCGCGCGCCGTGGTGTGACGGGGAAGGTTTTCGTGCAGCGCGGGTCCAGGGGAAGCAGCGCGCCGGCCGCGGCGTTGCACCGGGCATGACGAATCTGGGCAGTCTCGGAATCTGGCGCGCGTCCACGCAGGTCGACGGTGCCTTCGCGGCGAAGGCGGAGGGGCTCGGTTACGGCGCGGTCTGGCTGGGCGGCTCCCCGGGCGGCGAGCTCGCGATCGCCGACGAGCTGCTCGAGGCCACCGAGACGCTGCAGGTGGCCACCGGAATCCTCAACATCTGGCAGGACACCCCCGCTTCGGCGGCGAAGGCCTTCCACCGGATCGAGCAGGCCCACCCGGGCCGGTTCCTGCTCGGGATCGGTGCCGGGCACCGTGAGGCGACCGCCGAGTACCGCTCGCCCTACCAGGCACTCGTCGACTATCTGGACGCACTCGCGGCCGAGGGCGTCCCGTCCGACCGGATCGTGCTCGCCGCGTTGGGGCCGAAGGTCCTCAGGCTCGCCGCCGATCGGACCGCCGGTGCGCATCCGTACCTGACGACGCCGGAGCACACCCGGCGGGCGCGGGAGATCCTCGGCGCCGGTCCGTTGCTCGCGCCCGAGCAGAAGGTGGTGCTCGATGCGGACGACACCCGGGGCCGGGAGACCGGACGGAAGACCGTGAAGTTCTACCTCGGCCTGCGGAACTACGTGGCCAATCTGCAGCGTCTCGGCTACGAGGACGCCGACGTGGCATCTCCGGGAAGTGACCGCTTGATCGACGCCCTCGCCGTGCACGGCGACGGCGATGTGGTCGCGGCCGGGGTGCGGGCGCATCTCGACGCGGGTGCCGACCACGTGGTGGTGCAGGCACTCGGCGAGGCCCCGTGGCCCGCTCTGGAGGCGATCGCGCAGCGCCTGCTCTGAGCGTGCGGCACTATGGTGCCGTGACCGTCACAGCGCAAGCAGCCCGCAACATCGCCGACTTCGCCGTGGAGCCGTTCACGGCGCACGGGACCACGCACGACGTGTACCGCAAGGGCACCGGCCCAGCGGTGATCGTGATGGCCGAGATCCCCGGCATCACCCCGAAGGTGCTCGATTTCGCGCGCAAGCTGGTGGACGCGGGATTCACCGCGGTGCTGCCGCACCTGTTCGGCGTGCCCGGCCTCGACGCCGACCCGCGGAAGGTGGGCATCAAGGGCACGGCCACGGCCGTCGCGTCGGTCGCCCCGCTGTGCGTCAGCAAGGAGTTCACCATCCTCGCCGTCGGCAAGTCCTCCCCCGTGATCACCTGGCTGCGCGCGCTGGCCCGCCAGGAGCACGAGCGGTGCGGCGGCAAGGGCGTCGGCGCCGTCGGGATGTGTTTCACCGGAGGTTTCGCGCTGGGCATGGCGGTCGACGATGTGCTGCTGGCGCCGGTGCTGAGCCAGCCCTCGCTGCCGCTGGGCATCACGCCCAGCCGCCGGCACAACATCGACATCTCGCCGGAAGACCTGGAGACCGTGAAGGTGCGCTGCGCCAAACAGGGCCTCAAGGTGCTGGGCATGCGGTTCACCGGCGACAAGATGGTGCCCGGCGAGCGCTTCGCCTTCCTGCGTGAGCAGCTGGGCGATGCCTTCATCGCGGTCGAGATCGACGACGCCGACGCGAATCCCGATGCGCCCACGCCGCCGCACTCCGTACTCACCGAGCACCTGATCGACGAGCCGGGACAGCCCACCCGCGCGGCGCTGGATCAGGTCATCGACCTGATGCGCAGCACCCTGCGCTAGGCGGGCGGGCCGTCCGGCCTATTCGAGCCGCTTCTCCTCTTCCCGCTCCAGGCGGTCGCGCTCCTCCTGGCGGCGCTTCTCCTCGTGCTCGATGGCCTCTTCGCGGGCGTTCTTGTTGCTCATGCCTTCTCCTGTTCGTCGGTCGTCTCGGTGGCCTTGTCGTCGGACGAGGCGTCCGCGGCCTTGTCGTCGGTGGTCTTGTCGTCGGAAGCCGGGAGGCTGCCCTCGGTCACGGTTCCGTCCTTGCCCACCTCGACCACCGAGATCACCAGGCCGTCGTCGTCGGCGTCCACGCGCACGGTGTCGCCGGGCACGATCTCGCCCTTGAGCAGCATCGACGAGAGCCGGTTGTCGAGTTCCTTCTGCACGGTGCGGCGCAGCGGGCGGGCACCGAACTGGGGCTGGAAGCCCTCGTCGGCCAGCCAGTCCTCGGCCTTCTCGGTGACGTCCAGCTCCACGTCCTGGCCGCGCAGCAGGCCGCGGGTGCTCTCCAGGATCAGCTCGACGATGTTGCGGATCTGCTGCTTGTCGAGGCGGTGGAAGATCACCGTGTCGTCGATGCGGTTGAGGAACTCGGGCCGGAAGTGGGCGTGCAGCCGCTCCTTGACCTTCGGGACCACCGACTCCCAATCGTCCTCGGGCGCTTCGAGGATCAGATCGGCGCCGATGTTGCTGGTGAGGATCACGATGGTGTTCTTGAAGTCCACCGTGCGGCCCTGGGCGTCGGTCACGCGGCCGTCGTCGAGCAGCTGCAGCAGGATGTTGAAGACATCCGGGTGGGCCTTCTCGATCTCGTCGAACAGGATCACCGAGTAGGGCTGGCGGCGCACCTTGTCGGTGAGCTGGCCGGCCTCCTCGTAGCCCACGTAGCCGGGAGGCGCGCCCACCAGTCGCGAGACGGTGTGCTTCTCCTGGAACTCGCTCATATCGAACCGGATCAGCCGGTCCTCGTCGCCGAAGACGGTGGCCGCCAGGGCCTTCGCGAGCTCGGTCTTGCCGACACCGGTGGGGCCGAGGAACAGGAACGAGCCGATGGGCCGGCTCGGGTCCTTGAGCCCGGCGCGCGCCCGGCGCACGGCCTCGGAGACCGCGAGCACGGCCTCGTCCTGGCCCACGACGCGGGCGTGCAGATCGTCCTCCAGGCGGAGCAGCTTCTCCTTCTCCTCGGAGGTCAGATCGGCCACCGGGATACCGGTGCGCCGCGAGACCACCTCGGCGATGTCGGTCACCGTCACATCCGGGCCGGACGGCTCACCGTCGGGGGAGATGTTCTTGAGCCGCTGCTCGGCCTCCGCGATCTTGACCTTGAGCTCGTCCGCGGTCTTGTAGTCCTCCGATTCGACGGCGCTGTCCTTCTCCCGGTTCAGCCGCGCCAGCTCGTCCTCGACGGTGCGGGTGCCCTGGTCGGAGGTCTTGGTGCGCAGCCGGACCCGGGCGCCGGCCTGGTCGACGAGGTCGATCGCCTTATCCGGCATGAACCGGTCGGTGATGTAGCGGTCCGAGAGTTCGGCGGCGGCGATCAGGGCGTCGTCGTCGTAGTGCACCTGGTGGTGCTCCTCGTAGACGTCGATCAGGCCGCGCAGGATCTCGATGGTGTCCTCGACGGTCGGCTCGCTCACCATCACCGGCTGGAACCGGCGTTCCAGGGCGGCGTCCTTCTCGATGTACTTGCGGTACTCGTCGATGGTGGTGGCGCCGATCGCGTGCAGCTCGCCGCGGGCCAGCGCCGGCTTGAGCATGTTGCCCGCGTCCATGGAGCCCTCGCCCCCGCCGCCCGCACCGATGATGGTGTGCAACTCGTCGATGAACACCACCAGCTCGTCGGAGTGCTCGCGCACCTCGTCGAGCACCTTGGTCAGGCGCTCCTCGAACTCGCCGCGGTACTTGCTGCCCGCCACCATGGAGCTCACGTCGAGCGCGATCACGCGGCGCCCGGCGAGCGTCTTGGGCACGTCGTCGTTGACGATCCGCTGCGCCAGACCCTCCACGATGGCGGTCTTGCCGACGCCGGGGTCGCCGATCAGCACGGGGTTGTTCTTGCGGCGGCGGGAGAGGATCTCGATGGTCTGCTCGATCTCCTCGGCGCGGCCGACCACGGGATCGACCTTGCCGGCCCGCGCCTCGGCGGTCAGATCGCGGCCGTACTCGTCGAGGGTGGGCGTGCTGCTCGGGCCCTGCGCCGCCTGCGCCTGCTGCGCGGTCTTGCCGGGCTTGCCCGATTTGCCGGGCACGGCCTGGCCGGAGGACAGGCCGCCGCCCGCGAGGGTCTGCGCGGCCACGGTGTCCGGATTGTCGGCGATGCCGATGAGGATGTGCTCGGGGCCCACGTAGGACTGGCCGGACTGGGCCGCCCGCTGCTGGGCCACGCGCAGCGCGCGCCGCGAGGCCGGGCTGAGCGACGGTGCGCCGTCGGCCCCGTCGGGGCTCGCGCTGGCCTTCGCCGCAGTTTCCATCGCGGAGGCGACCCGATCGGGATCGAGGCCCACCCGCACGATGATCTCGCGCGTCGGCTCGTTCATCGCGGCCGCGTACAGCAGGTGCTCGGGCGTGATCTCGCTGTTGCCCCAATCGGCCGCGGCCACCTGCGCCTCGACGAGCAGAGTCTTCGCCTGGTCGTTGAGGAGGCGGTTCAGGTCGACCCGCTGCACGGCGGGCCGGCCCACCGAGTTCCCGAAGAACCGCTGGAAGATGTCATCGAAAACGCCGTCGAAATCACTCATTTCACTGCTTTCCATTCATCGGTCGGTGGGACGGGTGGAACGGTGGTGCACAAGTTCAGGCGGTGAGCGGTACTGCGGCCTCGGGGGTGTAGGCGAGGAAGGTGAAGGTCTCCTGCAGGTACAACTCTACCGCGTCGGCGGTGTGCGAGAGGTAGCCGATCTCCACATCGGTGCCCAGCCGCAGGTCGAAATCGCCACCGCGCGTGGTGAGCACGAAGGCGCCGTCGATCGCGGGTGCCCAGATGATGTCGCCGTCGACGAGCCGGTTGAGGTGCTCGCGCACCGGATAGCCGTGATCGGAGGTCTCGCTCACGCGGGTGTACACATCGGCGGAGAGCAGCACGGAGTACGGGCCGTCCACACCGGCGAGCCGCAGATCGGACAGCGCCTGGGAGACGACGTCGGGGATGTCGCGCGGATCGTCGGGCAGCTTGAGGTCGCCGCCGGCGGCGGTGTTGCGGATGCCGGGGATCGATGCGGCCGGATAGCCCTCGAAGATCGCCCGGTCCTCGGCGTAGGCGAGGCTGCGTGCCGCGTCCTTGACCGGATCCCAATCGGCGTCCTGTGCGCCGCGCTCCACCGAGTCGATGGCCTTGCGGCTCAGCGTGAACGGCACGCGCAGGCGCACCAGGGGGCGGCTGTCGCGCAGGTGGGCCTGCACGCCCTCGGCGGGACCGCCCACCTCGAGCAGGTGGCCGGTGCCGATCGCGCTGGCACCGGGGCCGAGCGGTTCGCCGAGGTCCACCACGCGGCGGCCGGCGATGTTGCGTTTGAAGGTGCGCGTCGCTTCGGTCTCGATCTCCGACCACGCCGCGGCGGTCACGGGGGCGAGTTCGCGGTACAGGTTGTTCATCGATCGCTTCCTTTCAGACTGCCGATCCGCAGCGAGCCGTCCGCGGCGTCGGCGGTGGGAGCGGGGGACCCCTCCGCCTCCTCCGGTGCCGCGGGCGGATCGTCCAGGAAATCGGCGGGCGGGGTGAAGAACAGGCATCCGGTGTGCGCGGTGGAGAAGTCGAGCACGCGGTCGGTGTTGCCGGGCGGATCGCCCAGGAACATGTTGCGCAGCATGCGTTCGGTGATCCCGGGGTCCCGGGAGTAGCCGATGAAGTAGGTGCCGAACTCGCCGCTGCCCACCTGCCCGAAGGGCATGTTCTGGCGCACGATCTTCAGTTCGTTGCCCTCGTCGTCGGTGATCACGTTGAGCGCGATGTGCGCGTCGGCGGGTTTGACGTCGTCGTCCATCTCGATGTCCTCGAGCTTGGACCGGCCGATCACCTTCTCCTGCTCCTCGACGGTGAGCGCGCGCCACGCGGTCATATCGTGCAGGTACTTCTGGACGTGGACGTAGCTGCCGCCCGCGAAGTGCGGGTCCTCGTCGCCCACCGTCGTGGCCGCGACGGCCACCTCGCCCGACGGGTTCTCCGTGCCGTCCACGAAGCCCAGCAGGTCGCGGTTGTCGAAGAACCGGAAGCCGTGCACCTCGTCGACCACGGTGATCGCACCGTCGAAGGCGGCCACGATCCGTGACGACAGTTCGAAGCACATGTCGAGCGATTCGGCCTTGATGTGCAGCAGCAGATCGCCCGGTGTCGACGGTGCGCGGTGGCGCGGACCGTCGAGCTCGACGAACGGGTGCAGACCCCGGGGCTTCGGGCCCGCGAAGAGGCGGTCCCAGGCGTCCGAGCCGATGGAGGTGATGAGGGCCAGGCCCTTCTCCGGGTAGCGGAAGGAGACCGATCGGACGAGTCCGGACAGGTCGCCGAGCGTATCCCTCACGTCGTCGGCGCGATCGCGGTCGATCGTGGCCACGAGGAACATCGCTGCAGTGGACAGCGGTGTGAGAACCGGTTGCGGGCGCGTCACGTTTTTCACACTAACCGAGCCCGGCGACGGCAGCAGGGGAAGCGAACGACCGCGACAATCCGATGCCGTGCGATGATGAGGGCGATCGGGGAGGGCGCAGCCCGCCTTCCCAGTCGGTTGTGGATGGGAGACGAAGATGACCTGGATCGCCGTGGTGCTGTTGGGGATCGCCGCACTGGCCGGGCTCGGATTCGCCTGTGCGATCTCGACGCCTCGCCGCCCCGCCTCCGATGCGACCTACTCGACCAATGCGCTCATCGCGGCGGGCGCGGTCACCGGCTCGGCACTGTGTGCGATCGCCGCGGCGGTGCTCACCGCCGGCGTCTGACACCGCCTCGGCGCCCGCCGGTGCGGTCTTCGCTACGCTCCGCCGTCGCCGCGGTTCCGGAGCGGTATCGCCCCGATCTCCGCGATGGAGGTCACGCGCTGCGCGTTGCGCTCGCGCTCCTGATTCCTGGATTACTGCTGATCGCATGGGGTCGTCCTGAGCTTCTCGTGTATGCGGAGTTCGGTGCTTTCGCGGGAATGTACGGCCGCGGCGAATCGGGACGGCCGCGGATCGTGCACCAGTTGCAGGCCGGCGGCCTGCTCACCGTGGGGGAGCTGCTGGGGATCACTCTGTCGCATCAGCAGGCGCCGCCGTGGGTGCTGGTGCTGGTCGGGGTGGTCTTCGCCACCGTCTGTTCGGTGCTGGCCGATGCGGTGCGCCTGCGGCCCGCCGGCCCCTTCTTCTTCCTCTTCGCGATGGGTGCCACCGCGACCTTGCCGGCCGATCTGGCGCCGCCCGGCCAGGCCCTCGCGATCTGCGTGGCCACGGTGCTCTTCGCGATCGTCGTCGGCGCGATCGGGCGGCCCGATCCGTTCCGCGGCCGGCCCTGGTGGGACGGGATCGCACTGGTCCTGCGCCGGCCGGCGCCCGGGGTCGGGACGCACGCCCTGCGGTACGCGCTCGCCGTCGGTCTGGCGGGCGGTATCGGGATCCTGCTGGGTGTGGATCACGCGAACTGGGCGATGGCGGCGGCGGCCGTCCCGCTCGCGGTGATCGACGCGGGCCGGCCCTCGGATTCCGAGTTCCGGTCGGTGGCGGGGCGCGCGATGCACCGGACGGTGGGCACCTTCGTGGGCCTGCTGGTGGCGGCGGCCCTGCTCGCCCTGGACCCGGGGCCCACCGCGCTCGCCCTGGTGGCCATCGCGCTGTTGTTCCCCACGGAGCTGTACATGGCGCGGCACTACGCGGTGGCGATCGGTTTCTTCACGCCCCTGATCATGTTGATGACGGAGCTCGCCGATCCCACCGATCCGCTCCGGATGCTCACCTACCGCGGCGTGGACACCATCATCGGTGTGTGCGCCGGCATCCTGGTGGCGCTCCTGGTGCGCGGCAGGCCCCGCCGGACCGGGCTCGTCCGCCCGGCCTGACGGGGCCCGTCCGTCAGGAACCCGCGCCGGGGCTGGCCTTGCCGTCGGCGGTGTACGACGCGGCGCCCACGCCGGCCAGCGCACCACCGGCCACGATGAGGTACTCGTCGCGGATCGGGGAACCGGCGAAGAAGTCCTCGAGGATCTCCCGGGTCCCGGCGGCGTAGCGGGCCTGCGCCGACAGCGTGGTGCCCGAGACGTGCGGGGTCATCGCGTGGTGGGGCATGGTGCGCCACGGGTGGTCGACGGTCGGCGGCTGCGGGTACCAGACGTCACCGGCGTAGCCCGCAAGCTGCCCGGACTCGAGCGCGGCCACGATGTCGTCGCGCACCACGATCTCGGCGCGGGCGGTGTTGACGATGTAGGAGCCGCGGCGCATCGTGGCCAGCAGCTCGGCGTCGAACATGTGGTAGGTCTTCGGATGCAGGGGAGCGTGGATGTCGACGACGTCCACCGAGCGCACCAGCGATTCCACCGACTCGTGGTAGGTCAGGTTCAGTTCCTGCTCCAGTTCGAGTGGCAGGCGCCGGGTGTCGAAGTAGTGCAGCCGCACCCCGAACGGCGCCAGGCGGCGCATCACGGCCTGGCCGATCCGGCCCGCGGCGATGATGCCCACGTCCATGCCCTCGAGATCGTAGGCGCGCTCGACGCAGTCGGCGATGTTCCAGCCGCCCTCGATGACCCACTTGTACGAGGGCACGAAATTGCGCACCAGCGTGAGGATCTGCATCACGGCGTGCTCGGCGACGCTGATCGAGTTGGAGTAGGTGACCTCGGCGACGGTGACGCCGGCGTTGATCGCGGCATCGAGATCGACGTGATCGGAGCCGATGCCGGCGGTGAGTGCCAGCTTCAGGTTCTTGGCCTTGGCGATCCGCTCGGCGGACAGGTAGGCGGGCCAGAAGGGCTGCGAGATCACCACATCGGCGTCGGCGAGATGCTTCTCGAACTCCTCGCCCTCCTTGTCGGAGGTCACGATCAGCTCGTGGCCCTGGGATTCGAGGTACTTCCGCAGGCCGAGCTCGCCGGAGACGCAGCCGAGCAGTTCCCCGGGAGTGAAATCGATGGACGACGGAGAGGGGATGCTCTGGCCGCCGGGATAGGCCTCGATGAACGGGATCGAATCGCGGGCGTACTCGGGCGGGTAACCGGTGACCGGGTCGGGGTACAGTACACACAGAATCTTCGCCATGATCACTCCTTGAATCGGCGAGTGGGAGAATTGATTTCGTCCCTCTGCATCTACTTTCCCGCCGATCCGCGGGGGCGTCCAATACCGGATTCCGCTCGCCCGATAGGCGGCTCCGATCACCGCAGGCGGGCGGCTCAGCCCACCGGCGGCGCACTCTCCGCGAGCGCCCGGGCGAGCACCGATTCGGGTTCCCCGCCGTGCCGCACCAGCACCACGCGCGCCGCCAGTTCGGCGCGGTCACCGAGCGCGGCGGGCGGACCGTCGAGCTCCACGACGCGGGTGCCCGACGGTGCCCGGTAGGTCGCGAGCCGGGCCCGCGGGACGATCGTGGCCCACCGTCCCGCTCCGACCATGGCGAGCAGGGTGGCGACGGAATCCGATTCGAGGCGCGGCGCGAACCGCGCACCGTGCGCCTGCGCCACCTCGTCGATCAGGTCGCGTCCGCGCATCCCCTTGTGCAGCAGGCACATCGGAAGCTGCGCCGCATCGGTCCAGGAGACGGTGCCCTCGCCCTCGGGAAGGAGATCCTCGCGCGCCACGAGCACGTGCCGGTCGGTGTAGAGCGGCGTCACGGTGAGTCCGTCGAGATCGGTGCCGTCGGAGTACACGATGCCCGCATCCAGTTCGTACCGGCGGATCCGCTCGACCACCTCGGACGAGCGCAGCCCGGCCCGGATCCGCACGCGCACCAGCGGATGCGCGGAGCAGAACGGATCGGTCAGCAGGGCGACCGCGGTGGCCGCGGCGGGGATCACACCGAGGTCGAGCTCACCTGTGAGCCCGGTGCGGAGCGCGGTGACCTCGTGTTCGAGGGAGTCGCGGTCGGCCAGGATGCGCCGGGCCCACGGAACCAGTCGCTGGCCCTCGGGGGTCAGGCCCTCGAAGGAGGAGCCGCGCACCACGAGCGGCACGTCGAGCTCGCGCTCCAGCTTGCGGATGGCCTCGGAGAGCGCCGGCTGCGATACGTAGCAGGCGCTGGCCGCCCGGGCGAAGTGCCGCTCCCGGGCCAGGGCGACGAAGTACTCGAGCTGGCGGAACAGCACCGCGCGCTACAGGATCTCGTCGATGGCCTCGGTGGGGCGCGCCATTCGGGTGCCCTTGGCGGTCACCACGAAGGGCCGCTCGATGAGCTTGGGATGGGCGACCATCGCGTCCAGCAGCTGGTCGTCGGTGGCGTCCGCGAGGCCCAGCTCCTTGTACTCGGCCTCGCGGGTGCGCACCGCCTGCCGCACGGTGAGCCCGGCGTCCTTGATGAGCGTGCGCAGCTGCGCCTTCGAGGGCACCTGGTCGAGGTACTTCACCACCGTCACCGTGGCCCCCGCCTCCTCCAGCCGCGCGAGCGCCTGGCGGGACTTGGTGCAGCGGGGGTTGTGGTAGATCGTCGCCTCGGACATCGATGCCCCTCCGGTGAGCTGTTAGGCGTTGCCGTTGAACAGGCTGGTCACGGAACCGTTCTCGAAGACCTCGCGGATGGTGCGGGCCAGCAGGGGAGCGATCGGCAGCACGGTGAGCGTGTCGAAGTGCTTCTCCGGCGGGATCGGCAGCGTGTTGGTGGCGATCACCTCGCGCGCACCGCAGTTCGCGAGCCGCTCGGTGGCCGGCTCGGAGAAGACGCCGTGCGTGGTCGCGATGATCACGTCCTTGGCGCCGGCCTCCTTGAGCACGCCCACGGCACCGGCGATGGTGCCGCCGGTGTCGATCATGTCGTCGATCAGCACGCAGGTGCGGCCGGCCACGTCACCCACGACGCGGTTGCTCTTCACCTGGTTGGCGACGTTGGGGTCGCGGGTCTTGTGCACGAAGGCCAGGGGCGCACCGTCGAGGGCGTCGGCCCACTTCTCGCCCACCTTGACGCGGCCGGCGTCGGGGGAGACGACCACCATGTTGTCGGTGCCGTAGTGCTCGCGCACGTAGTCGGCCAGCATGGTCTGCGCGTGCATGTGATCGACCGGGCCGTCGAAGAAGCCCTGGATCTGGTCGGTGTGCAGGTCGACCGTGATGATCCGGTCGGCGCCCGCAGTCTTGAACAGGTCGGCCATCAGGCGCGCCGAGATCGGCTCGCGGCCGCGGTGCTTCTTGTCCTGCCGGGCGTAGGGGTAGAACGGGAGGATCGCGGTGATCCGCTTCGCCGATCCGCGCTTGAGCGCGTCGATCATGATCAGCGTCTCCATGATCCACTGATTGACCGGGTACGGGGCGCTCTGCAGCACGAACGCGTCGCTGCCGCGCACGGACTCCTCGAACCGGACGAAGATCTCGCCGTTGGCGAAATCGCGTGCCGTCTGCGGGGTGACCTCGACGCCGAGCTCGTCGGCGACCTGCTGCGCCAGCTCGGGGTGGGCACGACCCGAGAACAGCATCAGGTTCTTCTGGTTATCGATCCAGTTGTTCACTGCTCGTCAATCCTCGCGATAGCCTTCTGGGCCGCCTCGGCCGAGCTCGTGCCCGGGCGCTTCCGCAGTACCCATTCCTCGATGTTCCGCTGATCCGCGCCGGAGACCGCCAGGGCTCCGGGCGGCACGTCGCGCTTGATCACGGTACCCGCTCCGCTGTAGGCGCCGTCGCCCAGCTCGACCGGCGCGATGAGCATCGTGTCGGATCCGATGCGCACGTGGTCGCCGATCACCGTTCGGTGCTTGTTCACCCCGTCGTAATTCACGGTGACCACGGCGCAGCCGATGTTGCTGCCCTCGCCGATGGTGGCGTCGCCGATGTAGCTCAGGTGCGGCACCTTGCTACCGGCCCCGATCTGCGCGTTCTTGGTCTCGGCGAAGGCGCCGATCTTGCCCTTGGCGCCCAGTTCGGTGTTCGGCCGGAGGTAGCTGAACGGCCCGACGGTGGCGTTCGGGCCGATCGACGAGGCGTGCACCTCGGAGCGCAGCACGGTGGCGCCGGTGGCGACCGAGGCGTCGACGAGAGTGGTGTCCGGGCCGATCACCACGTCCTCCGCGATCGCGGTGCGGCCGCGGAGGTGGGTGCCGGGTTCGAGGGTCACATCGCTGGCGATGGTCACGTCGACATCGATGTAGGTGTTCGCCGGGTCTACCACCGTGACGCCGTTCAGCTGATGCCCCGCGATGATCCGGCGGTTCATCTCGCGGGCGAGCTGGGAGAGCTGGATGCGGTCGTTGCAGCCGGCCACCAGCATGTCGTCGTCCACGTGGTCGCCGCGCACCAGCAGGCCCGCGGCGCGGGCGATCCCGATCACGTCGGTGAGGTACAGCTCGCCCTGCACGTTGTCGGGGCGCAGCTGCGCCAGCGCGGAGACCAGCTGCGCGTGGTCGAAGGCGTACACGCCGGAGTTGATCTCGGTGATCGCGAGCTGCTCGGGCGTCGCGTCCTTCTGCTCGACGATCTGGGTGACCTGCCCGTCCTGCGTGCGCAGCACCCGTCCGTAGCCGGTGGGGTCGTCGACGGCGGTGGTCAGCACCGTGACCGCCGCGCCGTCCCCGGAGGTGTGGGTGGCCAGCAGATCGATCAGGGTGGCCGTGTCGAGGAGCGGCACGTCGGCGGCGGTGACCACCACGGTGCCCGCGAAGTCGGCGGGCAGCACCGACAGGCCCGCCTGGACGGCGTCACCGGTGCCGCGCTGTTGCTCCTGGACGGCGACCAGGATCTCGTGGTCCAGCTCCGAGGCGGTGCCGAGGGCGGCCTCGGAGACCCGCTCGCGGTCGTGGCCCACGACCACCACGAGGTGGTCCGGGCTGGTGCCGGCGGCGGCGTGCAGTGCGTGGCCGAGCAGCGTGCGCCCCGCGATGCGGTGCAGCACCTTCGGGGTCTTCGAGCGCATCCGCGTGCCCGCGCCCGCGGCGAGGATCACCACCGCCGTGCCGTTGCTCATCGGGTGGCTCCTCGTGGTTCGGTGCAGGTCGTCATCGGCCGCAATCCTACGAGAACACCGTGCCGGCCCGTCCGTGGCACAATGCTTGGCGGTGGTCGCGCGCGTGTCGCGGGACCGGCGGTCTCCCGTGGTGTAATCGGCAACACTTCTGATTTTGGTTCAGACATTTCAGGTTCGAGTCCTGGCGGGAGAGCTCCAGCGGCGTCTTCTCACACCTCAGTGGAATTGCAATTCTCGTCCTCGTGTTGCGACATCCGAAACATCCTGCATAACGTAATGTGCATGTCAGAGCCTGCACTACCCAACCAGGACCATTCCGCCCGCGAGGAATCGCTCCGGAATCGCAATGATCTCCGGAATCTGCTCAATCAACTCGGGCAGAACGCTGCGAACAGCGGGGACCCGGAGGGGCATTACCGCCGGGCCCTCGGCTCATTGCTCTACGATGTGGCCGCCGATCTGTACATTCACGCCGAGAAGTTGGGAATGACTCCGGGCGAATTGCAGGGCGTGATCACCGATGCGAATGCCGATCTGGTCGCCGCAGGGAACGCCGCGGAAACCGCCCGCGCTCTCGAATTCCGGCTGGCCAGTGGCGATCAATCCGATCAGTTGGGCTCTTCCCAGTCGTAGCCGGTGCCCACGTCGGTACCGACGCACTCCAGGGTGTCGCCGGACGCGGTGGTGATCCGCTGCCCCTCCTGCGTGGCGGAGCACGAGTCGTACATCTGCGGTGTATCGGCGGAGGCGACGGCGGGAACGGCGAGGCCGGTGAGGACGAGCATGCCGGCGGTGGCGAGGGCTTTGGCTGTGATGTTCATGCTCCCGAGCCTGCGCCGCGAAGCTGGGAGCGCGGTGTCAGCGCGGTGCCGATCGGCTGGCAGTTCAGGGCTGGACGTTCACCGAGTACGCCGAGGCGGCATCCCGCACGTCCAGCAGGTACTCGCGCGACTGGTTGTAGACCATCACGCCCTTCTCCCAGCCGCGGGCGGTGGTCAGATCTCCGCCGGAGACGCACAGGTACCGGGCCGCGGTGAGCGCCGCATCGTCGATGTTGTCCGGATCGGCCTTGCCGTCGCCGTTCGCGTCCACGCCGTAGCGCTGCCAGGTCTCGGGGATGAACTGGAAGGGGCCCATCGCGGCGTCGTACTTGGCGTTCGGCCGGTGCGGATCGGTGCCGGTGGCCAGGATCTCCTGATTGCCGTTGGTGCCGTCCAGCGGCACCCCGCGGATGGGCGGCGAGACCTTGCCGTTGGGCGCGATCGTGGCCCCGCGGAAGGTGCCGTGCTTGCTCTCGATGAAGGCGATCCCCGCGAGCGTGGTCCAGGCGATCCCGCACTGCGGCGTACGTTGCCGCATCGCCTCCGCGGCGTTGCCGTAGGCCTCGAGGGAGATCCGGGGGATGCCGGTGGCCACGCTGATCGGGGTGGCCCAATCGCGGAGCAGGTCGGCGGTGCGTCCGGGACCGTTGACGTTGATGTACGGCACCGGCACTCCGGGGCCGGGCGGGATGCCCTCGGGGATGTCGACGCGCTCACCGATCGTGCCGCAGGAGGCGAGCGCCGTCGCCGCGGCCGCGACGACGACGGCCGCGCGCACGCGGGTACTGATCATGGTGTGGTCGAGCTTCCTTTTGTCCGATTACCGGATCAACGTGCGACGGTGCCCTCGGGGTTCCCGGCCGGCACGTTGTCCCAGGCGAAGGCCCACGAGTCTACCTCGCCGGAGGCGATCAGGGCCTCGGCTGCGCGCACCCGGTCGAGGAAGGCGAGCAGCGTGCCGCGGTACTCCAGCTCCGCGGAGTGATCCTCCGCGGTCGGGTCGACGGTGACGGTGCGCACCTCGTCCGGCACGAGCTCGGCGGGGAAGCCGGCGGTGCGCAGCCGCTCGAAGACCTTCCCGGCGAGCGCGAGCGCGGGCTGTGCCAGCGAGATGGAGTCGAGCACCGAGGCCTCGCCCCGGGCCTGCTTCTCCAGGCGCTTCTGCCGCTCCCAGTTCTGCGCCTGCGTGGCCACGTCGACCTCGGAGCCCTCCGCGAGGTGCGGGGTGCGGCGGCGGACCTTCGCGGTGAGCGTGCGGGCGATGTCGTCGATCCCGAAGGGCTCGTGCTCGGCCTCCTCGGCGATCCGCGCGTGGAAGATCACCTGCAGCAGCAGGTCGCCGAGCTCGCTGCGCAGCTCCGCACGCTCGGCCTCGCCCGCCGCGGGGGCATCGAGCGCGCCCACCGCATCGGCCAGTTCGTAGGTCTCCTCGACCAGGTAGCGCAGCAGGCTCGCATGGGTCTGCTCCGACTCCCACGGCCCCACGGTGCGCAGGGTGTCGATGAGGGCGACGGCGTCGAGCACGTCGAGCCCGGCGGGCCGGCGTCCGGCGATCACCTCGGCACCGTCGGCGCGGAGGGCGGCGACGGCGGGGTGATCCGGATCGGACGAGACCAGCACGGCTCCCGCGGGGACGGTCCCGTCGAGCACGGGCCGCGCGCCCGGCAGGTTCCAGGCCACCCGGACGGGCAGTTCCTCGGTGTAGAACACCGGGCCGTCGCTCAGCCGGGCGACCGCCTCGATCGGGACGTATCCGGGCAGGGCCGGATCGAGGAGGACGACGGTGCCGCTCACGCGCTCGCCCCACTGGTCGCCGCGGTCGCGCGGGGCGGCTGGTCGAGCCGCCAGTAGCCGGCGCCCTTGCCGTCCATGGCGGCCAGGAAGTCCGCGACCACCTGGAGCAGTTCGATGTCGCGCACGCGCTCGCTGCCCACACCGCCGCCCGCCACGCGGGGGATCGGGAAGGTGACGGTGCGCGTGGTGGCCCGGTACGAGCCGCCCGGGTAGAGCCGCTTGAGTCGCAGCTGCTGCGAATCGCGCAGTTCCATCGGCGCCACTCGGAGATTGGTGCCGGCCACGCTGACCTCGGTGACCCCGGCCGCTCGGGCCAGGGAGCGCAGGCGCGCGATGGCGGCCAGCCGCTCCACCTCCACGGGCGGGGGGCCGTAGCGGTCGGTGAGCTCGGTGAGCACCTCGGCCACGGCGGTATCGTCGTGGGCCGCTGCGAGTTTGCGGTAGGCCTCCAGACGGAGCCGGTCGCTGGTCACGTAGTCGGGCGGGATGTGCGCGTCCACCGGCAGGTCGATGCGCACCTCCTTCTGCTCCTCCTCGATGGTGATCGGCTTCCCGTCGGCGGCGGCGCGGTACGCCTCCACCGCCTCGCCCACCAGCCGGACGTACAGGTCGAAGCCCACGCCGGCCACGTGACCGGACTGCTCGGCGCCGAGAACGTTGCCGGCGCCGCGGATCTCGAGGTCCTTCATGGCCACGGCCATGCCCGCGCCCAGGTCGTTGTTCTGGGCGATCGTGGACAGCCGGTCGTACGCGGTCTCCGTGAGCGGCTTCTCGGCCGGGTACAGGAAGTAGGCGTAGCCCCGCTCGCGCGAGCGCCCCACGCGGCCGCGCAGCTGGTGCAGCTGTGACAGGCCCAGGTTCTCGGCGCGCTCGACGATCAGTGTGTTCGCATTGGAGATGTCCAGGCCGGTCTCGACGATGGTGGTGCACACGAGCACGTCGAACTCGCGGTTCCAGAAGCCCTGCACGGTGCTCTCCAGGGCCTCCTCGCCCATCTGGCCGTGCGCCACCGCCACCCGGGCCTCGGGCACCAGATCACGGATCTGCTTGGCGGCCTTGTCGATCGAGCTGACGCGGTTGTGCACGTAGAAGACCTGACCGTCGCGCAGCAGCTCGCGGCGGATGGCGGCCGCGACCTGCTTCTCCGCGTACGGGCCCACGTAGGTGAGCACGGGATGGCGCTCCTCCGGCGGGGTGAGGATGGTGGACATCTCGCGGATACCGGCCATCGACATCTCCAGCGTGCGGGGGATCGGGGTGGCGCTCATGGTGAGCACGTCAACGTTGGTGCGCAGTGCCTTGATGTGCTCCTTGTGCTCCACACCGAACCGCTGCTCCTCGTCGACCACCACCAGGCCGAGGTCCTTCCAGCGCACCCCGGTCTGCAGCAGCCGGTGGGTGCCCACCACCACGTCCACGCTGCCGTCGGCGAGGCCCTCCAGGACCTGCTGTGTCTCCTGCTTATCGGTGAAGCGGGACAGGCCCTTCACGGTGATGGGGAAGCCCTGCATGCGGTCCTCGAAGGTCTTCAGGTGCTGCTGGGCGAGCAGCGTGGTGGGCACGAGAACAGCCACCTGCTTGCCGTCCTGCACGGCCTTGAAGGCGGCGCGCACGGCGATTTCGGTCTTGCCGTAGCCCACGTCGCCGATCACCACGCGGTCCATCGGGACCGCCTTCTCCATATCGGCCTTCACATCGCCGATCACCGTCATCTGGTCCACGGTCTCGGTGAACGGGAAGGCGTCCTCCATCTCGCGCTGCCACGGGGTGTCGGCGGCGAAGGCGTGGCCGGGCGCGGCGTTGCGGGCGGCGTACAGCTGGACCAGCTCGCCCGCGATCTCGCGGACGGCCTTGCGCGCCTTGCGCTTGGTGTTCTGCCAGTCGCTGCCGCCCATCTTGGACAGCGCGGGCATCTCGCCGCCCACGTAGCGCGAGAGCTGGTCCAGCGATTCCATCGGCACGAAGAGCTTGTCGCCCGGTTGGCCGCGTTTACCGGGGGCGTATTCGATCACCAGGTACTCGCGGCGCGCGCCGGCCACGGTCCGCTCGATCATCTCGACGAACTTGCCGATGCCGTGTTCGTCGTGCACCACGAGGTCGCCCGCGGTCAGCGCGAGCGGGTCGACCTGGTTGCGCCGCTTGGCCGGAAGCCGTCGCCCGTCGCCCACGCCGGCCACCCGGTTACCGGTGAGATCGGGCTCGGCGAGCAGGACGAGGGTGCGCGAGGGCACGGTGACGCCGGTCTGCAGGCTGCCGCGCAGCACGCCGACGGTGCCGGGACGCGGCTCGTCGCCGGGCTCCAGTTCGGTGGCGGGGACCTCCGCATCGCGGAGGCGTTCGAGGATGCGGGCGCGGGTTCCCTGGCCCGCCACCACGATCACGCCGCTGCCCCCCGATGCCGCATGGGCTCGCAGGCTGGCGAACAGCTTCTCCGCCTCGGCCTCCGAGCCGCGCGGTGCGGGTGCGTGCTCGATGTGCACGGTGAGGTGATCGTCGTCGTCCGTGTCCGGTCCCGCGGCGAGCGGGGAGATGGTCCACCACGGATGTCCCTGTGCGGAAACGGATTCGTGCACCTCGTCGAGGCTGCGGTAGGCGCTCGCGCCGAGGTCGATGCCGGTGGGGTCGAGCGGCGCCGTTGAACCGAGGGCGGCCGCGGTCCAGGACGCTTCCAGGAACTCCTGGCCGGTGCGTGCCAGATCTGCTGCGCGCGTGCTGATCTTCTCGGGATCGAGCAGCACGGTGTGCGTGCCTCGGGGGACCACATCGGTGAGCAGTTGCAACTCGCCCGGAACCAGGGCCGGGATGAGTGCCTCCATGCCCTCCACCGGGATGCCCTGCGAGAGCTTCTCCAGCATCTCCACCAGCGCGGCATCGGATTCGTGCGCGGCCTTCAGGGTGGCCGCGCGGTCGCGGACCGCGGGGGTGAGCAGCAGCTCGCGGCAGGGGTAGACGTGCACGGTGCCGACCTCGACCTCGGGCTGGCTGCGTTGATCCGCCACCGAGAAGGCGCGGAGATCAGTCACCTCGTCGCCCCAGAACTCCACCCGCACGGGTAGATCGGTGGTGGTGGGAAAGATGTCGAGAATGCCGCCGCGGACGGCGAATTCGCCGCGCTTGCCCACCATGTCCACGCGGGTGTAGGCGAGTTCGACGAGGGTCTCGATGAGCTGCTCGAAGTCGAATTCGGCGCCCTCGCGCAGCGTGACCGACGGTGCATCGCCCAGGCCCGGCGCCATGGGCTGCACGAGCGAGCGGACGGCGGCGACCACCGCGCGCAGCGGTTCGCCGTAGTCGGCATCGTCGGGCCGCGCGAGGCGGCGCAGCACCTGCAGCCGGCGGCCCACGGTGTCGGGGCCGGGGGACAGGCGCTCGTGCGGCAGCGTCTCCCAGCTGGGGAACTGGGTGACCGCGCCCGCGCCGAGGGATTCGCGCAGTTCGGCGGTGAGGTCGTCCGCCTCGCGTCCCGTCGCGGTGACCACCAGCACCGGCGCGCGCTGAGCCAGTGCCGAGATGAGGAAGGGGCGGGTGCCGTCGACCGCGGTCACGGTGAGCTCGGGGCGGCCGGCAGCGGCGGTGAAGGCGGCGATATCGGGATCCGCGGCGACCGCCCTGGTCAGTCCGGAGAGTGCGGGGATCGATGCGGGGGCGGTGTCAGACACCGAATCAGTCTAGGTGCCGGGGCTGACAGGCAAAAACAACCCTTGACAGGTGACATACCCCACCTTAGGTTCAGCGTGTGAAAACTGACATACGATCGTTCCGGATGGTCGTTCGCCGCGCCGCGCTGCTGGTCACCTCGACCGTCCTGCTGTCGGCGGGGGTGATCGCAGCGCCCTCCGCCTCGGCGCTTCCGCCGATCGTCGAGCCGGCGCCGCCCGCCGACTCCTTCTACGACGCCCCGGCGAATCTCGCCGAGCTGGCGCCCGGCACGGTGATCCGGAGCCGCACCACGTCGGTGCGATCGCTGCAGGTGATGCCGGTGAACGTCGACGCGTGGCAGCTGGCCTACCGAACGAGTGATGCCGATAAGAAGCCCGCGATCACCGTGACCACCGTGCTGGTCCCGCGCGGCAAGAAGCCGACGAAGCTGCTCTCGTACCAGGCGGCCACCGATTCGACGCTGCGCGTGTGTCAGCCCTCCTACGGGCTCACCAGCGGCGGCCCGATCGACCTCGGCAGCCCGTCGGGCCCCCTGACCTTCGCCATGCCCGGGGCGGAGATGCTGTTCGCGACGCTCGGCCTGAACGAGGGCTGGGCGGTGGCGATGCCCGACCACGGCGGCAGCGAGAACACCTTCCTCACCCCGCGCCAGCCCGGGTACGCAGTGCTCGACGGCATCCGCGCGGTGGAGAACTTCACCCGGCTGGGGCTGTCCGCCTCGACGCCCGTCGCGCTGTGGGGTTACTCGGGCGGCGCCATCGCCAGCAGTTGGACCATCGAGATGCAGCCCGGCTACGCGCCCGAGCTGAACATCCGCGGCGCCGCCTTCGGTGCGCCCGAGCGGGATCTCGCGGCCTCGCTGAAGAGCGTGAACACCTCGCTGCTCGCGGGCCTGATCCCGCTCGCGCTGTCGGCGCTGGGCAAGGATTCGGAGGAGTTCCGCACCGCGCTGGACAAGGTGCTCACCCCGGAGGGCCGGTACCGCGTGAACGAGACGCGCCGCCACTGCATGCCGCAGAACGTGGTCTCGAACCTGTGGTTCGACTACAACCGCTTCCTCACCAAGCCCGTCGACGAGGTGCTCCGCATCCCCGCGATCAAGAAGGTGATCGATGAGCGCGGAGTGAGCGGCAAGGTGCCCACCGTGCCCGCGTACGTCTACAACGGCATCACCGAGGAGGTCGCCCCGATCACGGGCACGGACAAGCTGGTGAACTCGTACTGCGCGGGTGGCGCGTCGGTGACCTACCGCCGCGAGGAGTTCCCGCCCAACCCCGTGAAGCAGCTCATGACCACCCACGGCGTGGTGGTGGTGACCGGCGCCGGCGGCGCCTTCGACTGGATCAAGCAGCGGATGAACTCCACCGGTCCAGCGCCGAAGGGGTGCGATATCCGGAACGTCTTCAGTAGCGGACTCGAGCCCGCCGCGGCCCAGGCCTTCGGCCAGGGAGTCGGCGCGATCGTCGCCGGACTCGTGGGCGCACCGATCGGGAGTTGACGAAGCTCGGCGCGCGCCGAAACCGACTGGCTGGGTTGAGGTTTCAAGTCAGAAACTTGTCAGTGGGTGGTCGTAGTGTGCGGGTATGGACGAGGAAGACGGAACTGATGCCGCCGTCGGCGGTGATGTCGGCGGTGATGTGGTTGCGGGCCTGGGTGCGTTGGAGCGGGCTCGGGCGCGGGTGATCTCCGATCAGTACCGGTTGATCGCGGAGTTGTTGCGGGTGCGGGTGTCTGAGCGGATCGCTGCCGGTGTCGCACAGGACAGGTGGGAGACCGGTGTCGCAGCAGAGATCGGGTTGGCGCTGCGGGTCTCCCCGCATCGAGCAGCCGGGATGCTGTCGCGGGCCCGAGTCTTGGCGACGGATCTGCCCGCCACCTCGGCACGATTACGCGACGGTGAACTTTCGCCGGAGGCGGTGGAGGTGATCGTCTCCGGTCTGTCCCACCTGGAACCGCGACTGCGAGCCGAGGCCGACAGCGCCCTGTGCGGCGAGACCTTCGACGCTGCCGGTCTGGGTCTGCGGCGACTGCAGGATCGAGTGCGGGAGACGGCGTACCGGTTGGATGCGCGGGCCACGGTGGATCGGATCGGGCAGGCGGCGAAGGACCGTCGAGTCACCATTCGTCCGGCGCCGGACTGCATGGCGCGGGTTTCGATCCTGCTGCCGGTCGCGCAGGCCGTCGGCGTGTACGCCGCACTCAAGGGCGCCGCCGAGGCGGTGTTCGGTGCTCCGGGGGAAGTGCGGAGTCGGGCGCAGGTGATGGCCGATACCGCGTTCGCGCGTCTCACCGGCCGTGACGCCGCGGCCGGCCAACCGGTCACGGTGAATCTCACCATCCCCGTGGCGGTGCTGCTCGGTGATCAGCCGGGTACCGCGCATCTCGCGGGCGGCGGCACACTCCCGGCGGAGATCGCCCGCCACCTGATCGGGAAAGCTACCGAGCACGCAGTGGCCTGGGTCAAACGCTTGTATGTGCAGCCGGAGTCCGGGGCGGTGGTCGCGATGGATTCTCGGGCGCGGTTGTTCCCGGCGGGGTTGGCGGAGGTGATCGCCGCTCGCGACCGGTACTGCCGCACTCCGTATTGCGATGCTCCGATCGCCCACACCGACCACATCGTCGCGCACGCGAAAGGTGGCCCCACGAGCCTGGCCAACGGGCAGGGGCTGTGTGCGGCGTGCAACTACGCCAAGGAAGCCGCCGGCTGGACCAGCCGCACGGTCACCGACCCGTCGGGGAGGCACGCCGTCGAAACCCGTACGCCCACCGGGCATGTGCACCGGTCCACGGCACCACCCCACGCGGCATAGGTCAATCGATGCCACCCAGGCGGAGTACGGCGGCGGTAGCTCCCGCGGCCAGGATCACCAATGGGAGCGGCGCGCGTCGCCATGCCAACAGGCCCGCCACCGCCACGCCGGCGAAGCGCGCGAACCCGGCGAATTCCCGGCCGTCCGCAACGGCGGCGGTGGCCATCACTCCCGCCAGCAGCGCCATGGCGCACAGGTCCACGGTGCGCCGCGCGCGTGGGCTCAGCTCGAACCTGCCCACCACCATCGGGCCCGCGGCGCGAAACAGGAAGGTGACCACCGCGAGTGCCGCTCCGGCACAGAGAACGGCGATCACGGCCACGACCCCGTCGCCAGCCGCAGAACGGGCAGGGCCAGCAGCGCGAGCACCGGCGCCAGACCGGTGGGCGCCCACGGCACGGCGCCGAGCGCCAGCAGCGCCGCAACGAGAAGCGGTGTTCGCGAGGACGACTCGCGCAGCGCAGGAATCAGCAGCGCCAGGATCACCGCCGGGAACACCGCATCGAGGCCGAGTGCCTCCGTCGAGATCACCGACCCGATCGCCGCCCCCGCCGCGGCACCCAGCGGCCAGGCGAAGGCGATGCCGCCACCGGCATAGGTCAGCCCCCGGCGGCCCGATTCGACATCGGGCTGGGCTAGCGCCAGCGCGACCGATTCGTCGTTGATCAGATGCATCCGCGCCACGCGACCCGCCCCGGTTCCGAGATACGGCGCGGCCGCCAGACCGTAGGGAAGGTGCCGCGCATTGACCAGCGCACCCGCCGCGAAGGCGACCACGGGCGCGCCGCCCGCAGCGATGAGTCCGACGAAGAGCATCTCCGAGGAGGCGGCCAGCACCGTGAGACCGAGCGCGGGCGCGAACCACCACGGCAGGCCGGCGGCCACCGTCTGCGCCCCGTAGGCGAGCCCGATGCAGGCCACCGCCGCCGAGAGCATCGCCGCGGGCCGGACCAGCGGATCCGCCGCGATCGTTCGCCATGTCGTACGCATGTCCACTACGATGAACTGAAGTACATCAGTTCGTCAAGTCGAACGATCGGAGTTTCTGCCGAACATGTCGAGCGTGCCCATCATGGCCATCGCGGCCGGGATCCAGCGTGAACGCACCCGGGCGGGCTGGAGCATGGCCGAACTCGCCCGCCGGGCGAATGTCGCCAAATCCACCCTCTCGCAGCTCGAAGCGGGCACCGGAAACCCCAGCGTGGAAACGCTGTGGGCACTGGCGACCGCCCTCGAGATCCCCTTCGCGCAGCTCCTGGGCGGCGGGAACGTGGAGGTCACGGTGGTGCGCGCGGGCGAAGGTGCCACTGTGCCGTCCGATTCCGCCGACTACGCCGCGACCCTGCTCAGCGCCTCACCGCCGGGCGTGCGCCGCGACGTCTACCGAATCGATGCGGAGCCGGGGTCACGCCGCGAGTCGGTGGCGCACGTCCTCGGCACCGTCGAACACGTCCTGCTGTGCAGCGGCGAGGCGCGAGTGGGGCCCACCGACAGCCCCGTGACCCTGGCGCCGGGCGATTTCATGACCTATCCCGGCGATGCACCGCACGTCTTCGAGGCCGTGGCGCCGGGCACCCGGGCGGTGCTGATCAGCGATCAGCGCTGAGCCGCTGGTCCGCTGGTGCGTCCACCGGAGCGAGCGCGCTCGGTTCGATCGCCACCGGGTTCTCCTTGAGGCCGATCAGGCCGTACCAGGAGAGGTTCACGATGTGTGCGGCCACGGCCTCCTTCGGCGGCGTGCGGACCTCCAGCCACCACTGCGCGGTCATCGCGACCATGCCGACGAGCGCCTGGGCGTACAGCGGAGCGAGCGTGGGATCGAGGTGCTTGCGCTCGAACTCGCCCTCGAGGTGGCTCTCCACCTGCCCGACCAGGTCGTTGAGGAGGGTGGAGTAGCCGCCCGCGTGCTCGACGGAGCTGTTGCGGGTGAGGATGCGGAAGCCGTCGGAGCGTTCCTCGACGTAGGTGAGCAGTGCCAGCGCGATCTGCTCGATCCGCGACTTCGACCGGTCCTCCAGCATGGCGCGCGAGAAGACCTCGAGGACCATCTCCATCTCGCGGTCCACGACCACCGCGTACAGGCCTTCCTTACCGCCGAAGTGCTCGTACACCACGGGTTTCGAGACGCCGGCCTTCGCGGCCACCTCCTCGATGGTGGCGGCCGCGTAGCCGCGGTCGGCGAACACCGACCGCGCGGTGTCCACCAACTGGCTGCGGCGCTCCGCGGCCGTCATCCGCTTGCGCGGCTTCGCCGTGGTCACTTCGTGTCCGCCTCCTCGGCGGTGTCGGGCACGGGGTCGGAGGCGGGCACGGGGTCGGAGGTGGGCACGGAATCCGAGGCGGGCGCGGCGACGGAATCGTCCTTCTGCGCCGCGACCTGCTTCTGATACGCCTCCTCGGCGCGGGCGTACTGGTTCTTGATGGTGCGGCTGGCGTACACCAGGCCCACGAAGAACAGGATCTCGAAGACGATCGCCCCGATGTACAGCGCGCGGGCACCGGTGGTGGTGGCATCGGTCAGCCGCCAGATCAGCACGCCCAGCACCAGCAGCAGCACGGCCCCCATCGATTTCAATTGCAGGCCGTTGCTGAACGGAAGCGGCTTCTCACTCATGAAGATCGATTGTAGTGCCGTGCGTACACCGTCTCACCGCCCCAACAGCGACAGATCGCCGAACAGGTCCAACAGCGGCTGCGGGTACACGCCCAGCATCACCACCGAGACGGCGCCCACGCCGATCGCGAACCAGGTGAGAGTGTCGGCGGCGGGCACCTCGGGCGTGTACTCGTGGTCGGGGGCGAAGTACATCGTCACGATCACCCGAAGGTAGAACACGGCCGCCACCGCGCTCGCGAGCACGCCGACCACCACGAGCCACACCCCGCCACGCTCCGCCGCTGCCGCGAAGACCGCGAACTTGCCGACGAATCCGCTGGTCAACGGGATACCGGCGAAGGCCAGTAGGAACAGTGCCATGGCACCGGCGAGTGCGGGCCGGCGCCGCCCGAGACCCGCCCACCGGTCCAACTCGCTCACCTCGACAGTCCGGCCGTCGGGCTGGACCTCGCGCACCGCGCCCGCCACCGCGAACGCGCCGACGGTGCTCAGCGCGTAGACCGCCAGGTAGAAGCACACCGCCCCCATCCCGCGGACCGTCCCCGCGTACACGCCCACCAACAGGAAGCCCGTGTGCGCGATCGCCGAGTACGCCAGCATCCGCTTCACGTCCGACTGGGTCACCGCCGCGATCGAGCCGACCGCGAGGGTCGCGACGGCCACCACGGCGGCCACCGGCCGCCAGGGGACGTCGTCGAAGGCCACCATGGTGATCCGCACCAGCACGCCGAACGCGGCGATCTTGGTGGCCGACGCCATGAACGCCGTCACGGGCGTGGGCGCGCCCTGATAGACATCGGGCACCCACGAATGGAACGGGACGGCACCCACCTTGAACAGCAGGCCCACGCCGATCAGGGCGGCGCCGGCCGCACCGAGCACCTCGTCCTGCGGCGCCGCGGCGATGTCCGTGGAACCGGTGGCGGCGAACCGCAGCGCCACACCGAACAACAGGATCGCGGAGCTGAACGCGCCCAACAGGAAGTACTTCAGCGCCGCCTCCAGCGGCAGCAGATCGCGACGCCGCGCCAGTGCGCACATCAGGTACAGCGGCAGCGAGAACACCTCGAGCGCCACGAACAGCGTGAGCCAGTCCTCCGCCGAGACGAAGGCCAGCATGCCGCCGAGCGCGAACATCGCCAGCGGCACCCCCTCGGTGTGCGTGAGCGGATTGCCCCGCGCCACCATCAGCGCCAGCGCGGGCAGTGCCGCGATCAGCAACAGGCCCTGCAAGGCCAGCGACAGCCCGTCCGCCGCCACCGATCCGAGGATCACCGCGCGCGGCGGCGCATCGTCGTTCGCGAGGGCGACCACCGCGACGAAGGCCGCGACCACCGCGGTGCCGCTCAGCAGCCCGTGCACCACGGTGCGCGACGCGGCGGGGGCGAAGGCCTCCACCAGCACGCCGATGATCGCGGCGCCGAAGACGATCAGCGCCGGGGCGATCTGCGCGTACTCGATCGACGGGTTCATCGCACGACCTCACTGGTCGCGGCCACGGACGGATTGATCGCATCCAGTACCGGCCCGGGGAACAGGCCGAGGGCGAACAGGGCGACGATGAGCGGGACCAGGACGGCGAGCTCGCCCGGGCGGGCGTCGTCGACGGTGCGCGCCACCGACACCGGTGTGGGGCCGGTGAAGATCCGCTGGTAGGTCCACAGGACGTACATCGCCGACAGGACGAGCGCGGTCACCGCGACCACCGCGGCCACCGCCCACCGCGGATAGGTGCCGACGACCACCAGTAGTTCGGAGACGAAGGGCCCCAACCCCGGAAGCGACAGCGTCGCGAGCCCGGCGATCAGGAAGATCGCCCCCAGCTTCGGGGCCTTCGCCCAGGCGCCGCCGAAGTCGGCGATACGGCGACTTCCGCGGCGCGCCACCAGGACTCCGGCCACCAGGAAGAGCGCGGCCGTGGCGACCCCGTGGTTCACCATGTACAGCACCGAACCGGCCTGCGAATCGCCGGTGCGGGCGAAGATCCCGAGGATGATGAAGCCGAAATGGGAGATCGAGGTGTACGCGATCAGCGCCATCACATCGCTCTGCCCGATGGCCAGCACCGCGCCGTAGACGATGCCGATCACCGCCAGTGCGGCGATCCACGGGGCGAACTTCGCGGAGGCGTCGGGGAACAACGTGAGGCAGTAGCGCAGCATCCCGAAGGTGCCCACCTTGTCGACCACCGCCATCATCAGCACCGCGGTCGGCGGCGTCGTCTGCACGGCGGCACCGGGAAGCCAGGTGTGCAGGGGCCACAGCGGCGCCTTCACCGCGAAGGCGAACAGGAAGCCGAGGAACATGAGGTTCTGCGCCGCACCGGGTTCGATGCTTCCGGCCGCCGCGCGCAGGTCGAAGGTGCCGGTGGTGGCGTACAGGCCGACCACCGCGGCCAGCATGATCAGGCCGCCCGCCAGGTTGTAGAGCAGGAACTTCACCGCGGCCCGCGATCGCCGTCCGGGCTCGCTGCCGGTGCCGCCGTATCCGCCGATCAGGAAGTACAGCGGGATCAGCATGGCCTCGAACACCAGGTAGAACAGCAGCACGTCGGTAGCGACGAAGCTCAGCAGCACGCCCGCCTCCACCGCGAGCGTCAGCGCGACGTAGGCGCCCGCCCGGCGTCCGCTGCCCTCGGGTGCGGTCTCGCGCCGTCCGGCGAGCAGCAGGATCGGGACCAGCGCGGCGGTCAGCAGCACCAGTACGAGGCCGGTCCCATCGAGCGCGAGCCGGTACCCCGCACCGAACGACGGTATCCAGCGGTGCGATTCGGCGAACTGGAAGCCGCCCCCGGTGTCGAAGGCGGCGGCCAGGCCCACCGCGACGCCGAGCGCGACGAGCGCGGCCGCGTACCCGATCCAGCGCGCGGCCCGGGGGACCGCCGCGGCCGCCACGGCGCCCACCGCGGGCACCGCCCACAGCAGGGTCAGCCAGGGCGCGCTCATGAGATCCACACCGCCACCGCGCCGATGAGTACCGCCGCCCCCGCCAGCATCGTGAGCGCGTAGCTGCGCGCGTACCCGGTCTGCCAGCGCCGCAACACACCCGACGCCCCGCGCACGCCCTCGGGAACCAGGCCCACCGCACCGTCGAGCGCCCTGTTCTCCACCGCCACCAGCGCGGCCGTCGCGGCCTGCCCGGGCCGCATGAAGACGGCCTCGTTGAGCGCATCGCCGTAGAGGTCCTGCCGCGCGGCGCGGGTGAGCGGGGAGACGTCCGACGGTGCCTGCTCGGGCACCGTCCGCGTCACGCGGACCGCCACCGCGACACCGATCGCGACGGCGCCCAGTACCAGCGCCGTGACCGCCCAGGCGGGGAGCAGGTGGTGCGCAGGCGGCGCGGTCCCCACCGCCGGCGCGAGGAAATCGGTGATCCGGCCGCCCACCATCAGCGCGGCGCCGGCGCCCACGCTGCCGACGGCGAGCACGATCATCGGCGCCGTCATCACGTGCGGCGATTCGTGCGGGTGCGCGTCCTCGCGCCACCGGCGCTCACCGAAGAAGGTGAGCACCATGACGCGGGTCATGTAGAAGCCGGTGATCCCGGCGCCGAGGATCGCGGTGCCGCCCAGCACGATCCCCCAGAAGCCGCCCCGGCCCAGCGCGGCCTCGATGATGCCGTCCTTGGTGTAGAAACCCGAGAGCGGCGGAATCCCGATGATCGCCAGATAGCCCAGGCCGAAGGTGACGGCGGTGATCGGCATGACGGAGCGCAGCCCGCCGTAGCGGCGCATATCGGTCTCGTCGTTCATCCCGTGCATCACCGACCCGGCGCCCAGGAACAGCCCGGCCTTGAAGCAGCCGTGGGCGAGCAGGTGCGCGATCGCGAGCGCGTACCCGGCGGGGCCGAGGCCGGCGGCCAGCACCATGTACCCGATCTGGCTCATCGTCGACGCCGCCAGGGCCTTCTTGATGTCGTCCTTGGCGCAGCCGATCACGGCGCCGAAGAGCAGGGTCACGGTGCCCACGGCGAGCACGGCGCCCTGCGCGATCGGCGCCGCCTCGAAGACCGGGCCGGTGCGCACGATGAGGTACACGCCGGCGGTCACCATGGTGGCGGCGTGGATCAGCGCGGACACCGGGGTGGGGCCCTCCATCGCATCACCCAGCCAGCTCTGCAACGGGACCTGCGCCGATTTCGCGCACGCCGCCAGGAGCAGCAGGAGCCCGAGCCAGGTGATAGTGCTCGACTCCGCCTCACCGGCGCGGGGGAGGAACCCGCCGAAGGAGGTGGTGCCGAAGGCCGCGAGCGTCACCGCGACCGCCAGGGCCAGCCCCATGTCGCCGACGCGGTTGACCACGAAGGCCTTCCGCGCCGCCGAGGCCGCGGAGGGCTTCTGCTGCCAGAAGCCGATCAGCAGGTATGAGGCCAGCCCCACGCCCTCCCATCCCAGGTAGAGGACCACGAGATCGTCAGCTAGCACCAGCACCAGCATGGCGCCGAGGAACAGGTTCAGATAGCCGAAGAAGCGCCGCCGCCCCGGGTCGTCGGCCATGTACCCGATGGAGTACACGTGGATCAGCGTGCCCACGCCGGTGATCAGCAGGGCGAAGCACACCGACAACTGATCGAGCCGGAAGGCCAGGTCAACGGAGAGGGAGCCGCCCGAGAACCAATGGTAGACAACGGTACCCACGGAGCGATCGGCCGCATCGCGGGACACCAGATCGGCGAACAGCACCGCCGACACCACGAACGAGGCCGCCGCGACCGCCGTGCCCAGCAGGTGTCCCCAGGCATCGGTCCGGCGCCCGCCGAGCAGTAGCAGCGCCGCTCCGGCGAGGGGGATCAGCGGCAGTGCCGCTATCAAAGCCGTCACGGGTCACCGCCTCAGCAGGTGCGGCTCGTCGACGGACACCGACCTCCGGGCGCGGAAGATCGCGATGATGATGGCCAGGCCAACCACCACCTCCGCCGCGGCGACGACCATCGTGAAGAAGGCGAGCACCTGGCCCTGCGGGACGGCGTGCAGGCGCCCGGCGGTCACCAGCGCGAGATTGGCGGCGTTGAGCATCAGCTCGACGCACATGAACACCACGATGGCGTTGCGGCGCAGCAGGACCCCGGCGGAGCCGATCGCGAAGAGCAACGCCGCGAGATACAGGTACAGGTGCGGGTTCACGACGTCACCTCCGTGCGGGAGGCGGGATCGTCGTCGAGGGTGCGCGGCCGGCCGGCGAGCTCGCGTCGCTGCCCCGGCGCGCGCGGGGTGAGCGTGCGGTTCACCGAATCCGCCGCGGGCGTGCCGTCGGGCAGCAGGGCCGGGAGGTCGACGGCGTTGCCGCGGGCGTACACACCGGGGTTCGGCAGCGGGGTCGCGCGGCGGCCGTCCTGGAATCGGCGGATGGACTGCTCGCGCTGGGACAGTGCGGTGGAGAGCTTGTCGCGGTGGGCGAGGATCATCGCGCCGAGCGTCGCCGTGATGAGCAGCGCCGCCGTCAGCTCGAAGGCCCACACGTACCGCACGAAGACGGTGTCCGCGAGCGCCTCCACCGAGTTCGGGGGGTACTGCGGCGGCACGCCGTTCACGGGCCGCGGGATCGGCAGCGTGGCACGGGCGATGAGGGTCACCAGCAGCAGGCCGAATCCGGTGCCCGCGATCGCGGCGGCAACGCGATGCCCGCGCAGGGTCTCGACCAGCGAATCCGACGAGTCGACGCCCACCAGCATCACCACGAACAGGAACAGCATCATGACGGCGCCGGTGTACACCACCACCTGGACCACGCCGAGGAACATCGCCCCCTGCGCCAGGTACGCCACGGCCAGCAGGATCATGGTGGCCGCCAGGCACAGCGCCGAGTACACGGCCTTCGACGCCAGCACCACGCCGAGGGCGAACAGCACCGCGGGGATCGCGACGATCCAGAAGGCCACCTCTTCTCCGGTCACGAGTCCACCTCGCCGCGGTAGTAGTCGGCCGCGGAGGTGCCCGGGCGCATGGCGTGCGGCGGCGGCTCCTCGCCGGGGTTCAGCGGGGCGAGCAGGTGGTCCTTGTCGTAGATCAGCTCGGCCCGGTCAGCGTCGGCCATCTCGTACTCGTTGGTCATCGTCAGCGCGCGGGTGGGGCACGCCTCCACGCACAGCCCGCAGCCGATGCACCGCAGGTAGTTGATCTGATACACCCGGCCGTACCGCTCGCCGGGGGAGTACCGCTCCTCCTCGGTGTTGTCGGCGCCCTCCACGTAGATGGCATCCGCGGGACAGCTCCACGCGCACAGCTCGCAGCCGATGCACTTCTCCAGCCCGTCCGCGTACCGGTTGAGCTGGTGCCGGCCGTGATAGCGCTCGGCGGTCGGCTCCTTCTGCTCCGGATAGCTCTCGGTGACCGGTTTGCTGAGCATCGTGCGCAGGGTGACACCGAAACCGCCGAGACCGAGGGGATCAGCCATGGGACACCTCCTGGGACTTCGGTGCGGGATGCGCGGACTCGGGCAGGTACTGGCCGGGCAGCGGGGGCACCGGGAAGCCGCCCGCCATCGGGTCGAAGGGCAGCGAATAGGTCTGCGGATCAGGTGGACCGGGCGGTTCCTGCTGCCGCCGGTGGCGCAGCGCCAGCACGCCGATCACGCCGAGCGTGAAGACCACCGAGACCACGGGGGCGAGCACCGTGACGTCGTTGCCCTCCAGCGCCCAGGCCTGGACCCCGCCGGCCACCAGCACCCACACCAGCGCGCTCGGGATCAACAGCTGCCAGCCGAACCGCATGAACTGGTCGTACCGCAGCCGGGGCAGCGTGGTGCGCAGCCAGATGAACCCGAACAGGAACACCCACACCTTCGCCACGAACCACACCACCGGCCACCAGCCGGAATTCGCGCCGTCCCACAGGTTCAGCGGCCACGGGGCGTGCCACCCGCCGAGGAACAGCGTTGTGGCCAACGCCGAGACGGTGGTCATGTTCACGTACTCCGCGAGCATGAACATGGCGAACTTCAGCGAGCTGTACTCGGTGTGGAAGCCGCCCACCAGCTCGCCCTCGGCCTCGGGCAGGTCGAAGGGGGCGCGGTTGGTCTCGCCCACCATGGAGATCACGTACACCGCGAACGAGGGCAGCAGCAGGAAGATGTACCAGGTGCCGTCCTGTGCGGCGACGATGCCGGAGGTGGCCATCGTGCCCGCGTACAGGAAGACCGCCGCGAACGACAGGCCCATCGCCACCTCGTAGCTGATCACCTGTGCGGTGGAACGCAACCCGCCGAGCAGGGGGTAGGTCGATCCCGACGACCAGCCGGCCAGCACGATGCCGTACACCCCGATGCTGGTGACCGCCAGGATGTAGAGCACCGCCACGGGGAGATCGGTGAGCTGCAGGGGAGTGCGGGTGCCGAGGATCGAGACCTCGGGGCCGAAGGGGATCACCGCGAAGGCGAGGAAGGCGGGGATGGTCGCGATGATCGGTGCCAGCAGGTACACCGGCTTGTCGACGCCGTTCGGGGTGATGCCCTCCTTGAGCGCGAGCTTGATGCCGTCCGCCAGCGATTGCAGGATGCCGAACGGCCCCAGTCGGTTCGGTCCGTACCGATGCTGCATCCGCGCCATCACCTTGCGTTCGATGAGGATCGCGGACAGCACGGTGAGGACGAGGAAGGCGAACACCGCCACGGCCTTGAGCAGGATCAGCCACAGCGGGTCCCGGCCGAAGGCCGAGAGGTCCACGGTCTCGTGGGGTCCGATCGCGGGCAGGCTCATGGCGCCGCCTCGATCCGCACCACGGCGCCCCAACCCGCGCCGAGGGTCTCGCACACGGTGCTGCCGGGCGAGTTCCGCGGAAGCCACACCACCCGGTCGGGCATGTCCGTCACGACGAGCGGCAGCGTGATCGCACCGCGGTCCGTGGACACGGTCACGGAATCGGCGGCACCGATCTCCGCCGCCGTACCGGCCGACAACCGCGCCACGGGCGGCCGGGCCGTGGCCGCGAGGTTCGGCTCACCGTCCTGCCCGCGGCCCAGGTCGAGCAGCTGCCGCCAGGTGGCGAGCAGGGCCTCGCCGGGGCCGGGCTCCGGCACCGGAACGGGCGCAACGGGTTCGACGGTGCGCCACGCGTCCGCGTTCCCGAGCGCGGCGAGTGCGGCCGCGGCGCCGTCGGCGTCGGTGAACCCCAGATCGACGCCCAACGCGGCGGCCAGCACCGCGAGCACCCGAGCATCCGGCAGCGCGCCGGGGGCGGGGAGCGCGGCGTCGAACCGGCGATCGCGGCCCTCCCAATCGCGGAAGGTGCCGGAACGCTGCGCCACCGTCGCCACCGGCAGCACCACGTCGGCGCGGGCGGTGACGGCGGACGCGCGTTGCTCCAGGCTCACCACGAAACCGGCCTCCAGGGCGCGGCGCGCGGCCTCGGGACGGGGCAGGTCGGAGACCTCCACGGCGCCGCAGACGAGTACCGATACCTCGCCCGCCTCGGCGGCGGCGAGGATCGCCCCGGTGTCGCGGCCGGGCGTGGCCGGGACCTCGGTGCGCCACAGCTTTTCGAGGTCGGCGCGATGCGCGGGGTCGTCGATGCTGCGGCCGCCGGGAAGCAGATTCGGCAGGGCCCCCGCGGCCACCGCGCCCGGTTCGCCGGCGCGGCGGGGGATCCACGCCAGGCGGGCCCCGGTGGTGGCGGCGAGCGCGACTGCCGCCGAGAACGCGCCCGGTGCCTCCGCGAGCCGCTCGCCGACGAGGATGACGGCACCGTCGGGCAACCGGTCGGCGAGCCCGGCGAGGCCCCGCGCCTCCTCGCCCGGCCGGCAGGGGATCAGCTCGCCGCGGAGCCGATCCAGGCCGCGGGAGGCGTAGGGGGCCACGGACAGCACGCGCGTGCTGCCGGAGCGGACCGCCTTGCGCAGCCGCAGGTGCACGATCGGTGACTCCTCCTCCGGTTCGAGGCCCGCGAGCAGCACCACCGGCGCCGACTCCAGGTCGGCGTAGGTGACCCCGCCCGCGGCGCCGGAACCCAGGAACGCCGCCTCCTCCGCGCTGTGCGCCCGGATCCGGAAGTCGACATCGTTGGTGCGCAGGGCCACCCGCGCGAAGGCCGAGTAGGCGTACAGGTCCTCGACGGTGCCGCGGCCCCCGGCCAGGACCGCCGCGGTCCGCCCGCGCAGTCCCGCGGCCGCGGCGGCGATCGCCTCGGGCCAGGACGCCGGGGCGAGCGCACCGTCGGCCCCGCGGACCAGCGGCGTGGTGATCCGGTCGGGCATCGTGGCGTAGCCGAACGCCCAGCGACCCTTGTCGCAGTTCCACTCCTCGTTGACCTCCGCGTCCTCGCCCGCGAGGCGGCGCAGCACCTCGCCGCGGCGGTGGTCCACCCGCAGCGAACAGCCGCTCGCGCAGTGCTCGCACGCCGAGGGCGTGGACGTGAGATCGAAGGGCCGGGCCCGGAACCGGTAGTCGGTGGAGGTGAGCGCGCCCACCGGGCAGATCTGCACCGTGTTCCCGGAGAAGTAGGAGTCCAGCGGTTCATCGCCCGCCGTGCCTACCTGCTGCAAGGCGCCGCGATCGAGCAACTCGATGAAATCGTCTCCGGCGATCTCGTCGGCGAAGCGGGTGCACCGCGCGCACAGCACGCACCGTTCGCGGTCGAGCAGCACCTCGGCGGAGATCGGAATCGGTTTGGGGTAGGTGCGCTTATCCGCCGCGGGGAAACGCGAGACGGCACGGCCGGCCGACATCGCCTGGTTCTGCAGCGGGCACTCGCCGCCCTTGTCGCACACCGGACAGTCCAGCGGATGGTTGACCAGCAGCAGCTCCATCACGCTGCGCTGCGCACCCGCCGCTGCCGCCGAGGTGGCCTGCGTGCGCACCACCATCCCGTCCGTCACGGTGGTGGTGCACGAGGCGAGCGGCTTGCGCTGGCCCTCCACATCGACCAGGCACTGGCGGCACGCGCCCGCGGGCGCCAGCAGCGGGTGATCGCAGAACCGGGGGATCGCGATGCCCAACTGTTCAGCCGCGCGGATCACCAGAGTGCCGGGCGGGACCTCGATCTCGATGCCGTCGATGCTCGCCTTCACCGTCACAGCGCACCTCCCGAGACCGGTGCCTCGCGCATCGCCGCCGCCGGATCGAAGGGGCACGCGCCCTCGGTCACGTGCCGCTCGTACTCCTCGCGGAAGTACTGCAGCGAACTCAGGATCGGGCTCGCGGCACCGTCGCCCAGGGCGCAGAAGGCCTTGCCCAGCACACCGTCGGCCACATCGGCGAGGGTCTGCAGGTCCTGCTGCTCGCCCTCGCCCCGCTCCAACCGGCGCAGCAGCCGCACCAGCCAGTACGTGCCCTCGCGGCACGGCGTGCACTTGCCGCAGGATTCGTGGGCGTAGAACTCCAGCCAGCGCAGTACCGCTCGCACTACGCACACCGTGTCGTCGAAGATCTGCAGCGCCTTGGTGCCCAGCATCGAACCCGCGCCGGCCACGCCCTCGTAGTCCAGGGGCACGTCCAGGTGTTCCGCGGTGAGCAGCGGGGTCGACGATCCGCCCGGCGTCCAGAACTTCAGCTCGTGACCCGGCCGCACCCCGCCCGCGAGCTCCAGCATCTCGCGCAGCGTGACGCCGAGCGCCGCCTCGTACTGGCCGGGCCGCACCACGTGCCCGGAGATCGAGTACAGCGTGAAACCGGGTGACTTCTCCGTGCCCATGGTGCGGAACCAGTCGGCGCCGTTCGCCAGGATCGCCGGCACACTGGCGATGGACTCGACGTTGTTGACGCACGTGGGCGAGGCGTAGAGGCCCGCGACGGCGGGGAAGGGCGGACGGAGGCGGGGCTGGCCCCGGCGCCCCTCCAGCGAATCGAGCAGCGCGGTCTCCTCACCGCAGATGTACGCGCCCGCACCGCCGTGCACCGTGAGGTCGAGCGAGAAACCGTCGCCCAGCGGCGCTCCGAGATACCCCGCCGCATAGGCCTCCGCGACCGCGGCCCGGAGCCGGCGCTGCACCCCCAGCACCTCGCCACGGACGTAGACGAAGGCGTGCCGCGCGCGGATCGCGTACGACGCGATGATCACGCCCTCCACCAGCGTGTGCGGGGTGGCGAACATCAGCGGCATGTCCTTGCAGGTGCCCGGCTCCGATTCGTCGGCGTTCACCACCAGGTAGTGCGGTTTATCGGCACCGGGCTTCGGGTCCTCGCCCTCGCGCAGCTGCGGAATGAAGCTCCACTTGAGCCCGGTGGGGAAACCCGCGCCGCCGCGGCCCCGCAGACCGGCGTCCTTGACCAGCTCGATCACCGCGTCCGGCGCCATAGCCAGCGCGCGATCCAGACCGCGGTAGCCGCCCGCGGCACGGTACGCGTCCAGGGTCCAGGGCTCGGGATCGCCCCAGTGCGCGGACAGCACGGGGGTCAGGTGCGCGGTCACGACGGTGCCCCCTTCGCGGCCCGCAGGCCCTCCAGGGTGGGTGCGCCGCCGGCGCCTGACGCGGAGACCGCGCCGGGGCGGTCGTCGTCGAATCCGGCCAGCAGGCGGGAGGTCTCGCGGAAGGGAAGCAGCGGCGCGCCGCGGGTGGGCGACGGTGCCGGGCCCGCCCGGAGGGCGTCGACGAGGTCGCGGGCGCTCGCCACGGTCTGATCGTCGAAGAACTCCCAATTGACCATGATCACCGGCGCGTAATCGCAGGCGGCGTTGCATTCGATCCGCTCGACGGTGACCTTGCCGTCGGCGGTGGTCCCTCCGGGTTCGATACCGAGGTGATCGCACAGCGAGGAGAGGATCGCGTCGCCGCCGAGCACGGCGCAGAGCGTGGTGGTGCACACGCCCACCAGGTACTCGCCGGTGGGGCCGCGCCGGTACATGGAGTAGAAGGTGGCCACCGACACCACATCGGCCGCCGTGAGATCCAGGGTGCGGGCGCAGAATTCGATCCCCGCGGGGGTGATGTAGCCGTCCTCCGATTGCACCAGGTGCAGCAGCGGAAGCAGCGCCGACCTGCGCTCGGGGTACCGCGCGATCAGGACGGCCGCGTCGGCGCCGAGCCGGTCGGCGACATCGGCGGGGTACTCGGTGGGGGCGCCGGGCCGGTACAGTTGCACCGATTCGTGCTGCCGTGCACCGAACTCCAGGAAGACGGGCTCGCTCATCGGTCCACACCCCCCATCACGGGATCGATGCTGGCGACGGCCGCGATCACGTCCGAGATCATGCCGCCCTCGCACATCGCGGCGACCGCCTGGAGATTGGTGAACGACGGATCGCGGAAGTGCACGCGGTACGGGCGGGTGCCGCCGTCGCTGACCGCGTGCACCAGCAGCTCGCCGCGCGGCGATTCCACCGAGGCCGCCACCTGGCCGGCCGGGACCGCGAATCCTTCGGTGACCAGCTTGAAGTGGTGGATCAGCGATTCCATCGACTCGCCCATGATCTCCGCGATGTGAGCGCGCGAATTGCCCAGCCCGTCGGGGCCCACGGTGAGATCGGCGGGCCAGCCGATGCGGGCGTCGTCGATCATCACCGGACCGGGTTCGAGGCGGTCCAGGCACTGTTCCACGATCCGCAGTGACTGCGTCATCTCGTGCACCCGGATCAGGTACCGGCCGTAGCAATCGCAGCC
Source organism: Tsukamurella strandjordii (assembly GCF_039525985.1). Lineage (NCBI taxonomy): Bacteria > Bacillati > Actinomycetota > Actinomycetes > Mycobacteriales > Tsukamurellaceae > Tsukamurella > Tsukamurella strandjordii. Next base: position 91,378 of record NZ_BAAAII010000013.1, read on the forward strand.
GGTATCGGTGATCACGTCGAACTCGTAGTCCTCGTAGCCGCAGTAGGGTTCGCTGCGGCGCAGGTCGTGGGGGAGGCCGGTGGAGCGGAGCACGGGACCGGTGATGCCCAGGGCCACGGCACCGGTGAGATCGAGGTAGCCGACGTCCTTGGTGCGGGCCATCCAGATCGGATTGCCCGTGAGCATCGAGGCCATCGCATCCAGTTGCGGCGGCAGCGTGCGCAGGAGCTCGCGGATCTGCGGCACCGCATCGTTGGGCAGGTCGGCGGCCACACCGCCGGGCCGGATGTACGCGTGATTCATCCGCAGGCCGGTGATCGTCTCGAAGACGTCGAGGATCTGTTCGCGGATCTCGAAACCCTTGAGCATGGGGGAGACCGCGCCCAGTTCCATGCCCCCCGTGGCCAGCGCGACCAGATGGCTGGTGACCCGGTTCAACTCCATCATGAGCACCCGGATCACCGAGGCCCGCTCGGGGATCTCGTCGGTGACGCCCAGCAGCTTCTCCACCGCCAGGCAGTAGGCGGTCTCGTTGAACAGGGGTGCCAGGTAGTCCATCCGGGTCACGAAGGTGGTGCCCTGGGTCCAATTGCGGAATTCCAGGTTCTTCTCGATCCCGGTGTGCAGGAATCCGATCCCGCACCGGGCCTCGGTCACCGTCTCGCCGTCGAGTTCCAGGATCAGGCGCAGCACGCCGTGCGTCGACGGATGCTGCGGGCCCATGTTCACCACGATCCGCTCGTGGCCGGCCGCCTCGGCGGCGATGTCGTCCCAGTCCGAGCCCATGGCGGTGTACGTGGCGGTCACGAGTACGACCTCCGCGATTCGGGCGGCGCCACCTGGGCCCCGAGGAATTCGACGCCGATTCCGCCCAGCGGGTAGTCCTTGCGCTGCGGGTGCCCGTCCCAATCGTCGGGCATCTCGATGCGGGTGAGTGACGGGTGTCCGTCGAAGACGATCCCGAAGAAGTCGTAGGTCTCCCGCTCGTGCCAGTCCACGGTGGGATACACGGCGAACAGCGACGGGACGTGTGGATCGGCATCGGGGCAGCGGGTTTCGAGCCGTAGCCGCCGGCCGTGGGTGATGGACTGCAGATGCGTCACCGCGCGCAGCTCGGCGCCCGGGTCCTCGGGGAAGTGCACGCCCGAGGTGCCCAGGCACATCTCGAATCGCAGCTGCGGATCGTCGCGCAGCAGCCGCGCGACGGCCACGAGGTGCTCGCGCGGCACTTGCAGCGTGACCTCGCCGCGGTGCACCACCACCACCGCGTCCACCGCATCGGCGAAGGGCGGCGCACCCTCGTGCTCGGAGAGCGCCTCGCGCAGCCGGGCCAGCACCCCGTCGTACCCGTCCGGGAGCGGCTCGGCGCCCGGTCCGGGCATCGCGACGGGACGCCTGATGCGGCCGTACCCCGAGGTGTCGCCGGTGCCGCTGGAGCCGAACATGCCCTCTCGGGTGCGCACCACATCCGGTGCCGGACCGGCGGGTTCGACCGCACCGTCGGGTGTTTCGGGAGTGTCGGTCATCGCAACAGTCCCCGGAGTTCGATGGTGGGCGTGGCGGCGAGGGCGGCGGCCTCGGCGGCGCGGCGGGCCTCCTCGCGGTTGCTGCCCATGGGGGTGTGCGCCACCTTCTCGTGCAGCGCGATCAGTGCGTTGAGCAGCATCTCCGGGCGGGGCGGACAGCCGGGGAGGTAGATGTCCACGGGAACCACATGGTCCACTCCCTGCACGATGGCGTAGTTGTTGAACATGCCGCCCGAGCTGGCGCACACCCCCATGGCCAGAACCCATTTCGGCTCGGCCATCTGGTCGTACACCTGTCGCAGTACCGGCGCCATCTTCTGGCTGACCCGTCCGGCGACGATCATGAGGTCGGCCTGCCGGGGCGAGGCGCGGAAGGCCTCCATGCCGAACCGGGCGATGTCGAACCGCGGGCCGGTGGTGGCCATCATCTCGATGGCGCAGCACGCCAGACCGAAGGTGGCCGGCCACAGGGAACCCTTCCGTGCGTACCCCGCCACCGTCTCCAGAGTCGACAGCAGGAAGCCGCCGGGGACCTTGTCCTCTAATCCCATTCGAGACCGCCTCGGCGCCATTCGTAGGCATAGGCGACGGACACGTTCACCAGGAACAGGGCCATAGCGAGGAGCCCGTAGAAGCCGAGCACATCGAAGTGCACGGCCCACGGATAGAGGAAGACGATCTCGATGTCGAAGATGATGAAGAGCATCGCCGTGAGGTAGAACTTCACCGGGAAGCGGCCGCCGCCCGTGGGATGCGGCGACGGATCGATGCCGCACTCGTAGGCCTCGAGCTTGGCCCGGTTGCGGCGCCGGGGCCCCACGTACCGCGCTACTCCGACTGAAAACACGGCGAAGGCCGTCGCGATCGCCCCCAGTACCAGGATCGGCACGTACGGATTCACGGCCCTGCTCCCTCCGCTGTGTGTGCGAAAAGCCGAAGGGGAGAACCGGTTAGGCCACCCTGACTTCGGTTGTGAGCTACATCACAACTATAGGTCCGAAGCCTGGGTACGGGTTCTATTCGCGGAATTCGGCGGCGGTGTGTCGGGCGGCGGCCGCCATGAGGAGCCCCGCGGCGGCGCCGGCCAACGCGAACGGATCCAGCGGATGCGAGACCCAGGCGTCGGCGTGCGACCACGTGGCGAGCCATCCGTCCGCCTTGCGGGCCGTGATCACCAGGAGCGGCGGGCAGGGCTCGATCTCATCGCGGAGCTGTCGCGCCAGTCCGATGCCGCCGGTGGGTGCCGCCTCGCCGTCGAGGATCGCCAGGTCGATCCCGCCCTCGTCGAGGCGGGTGATCACGGTGGGCGCGGTCGCGGTCTCGATCACGGTGATCGGGGGCAGATCGGGAGAGGGGCGACTGCCCAGCGCGGCGATGATCTCCGCGCGGTGCTGCGCGTGGGAGCTGTAGACGAGGACGAGCGGGCCGGCGCCGGTCATTCCCCCACGATAGGTTCCGGCGCGGCGGCAGGAGCGGGATTCGGATAGTGCCGTGCCGCCACATCCGGGTGCGCGCGCAACCGGCTCTTCCACGCGTTGCGTCCGTAGGTGTCGAAGATCGGGTTCTCGGGGTCGACGGTGACCCCGCTGCGCAGTTCCGCCGGGAGTGGCAGGCGCGGCATCCGCGCGTGCACCGACGGATTGAAGAAGTACGGCACCGAGATCCGGTCCGCACCGGCGCGGCGATTGACCACCCGGTGCTGCGTGGCGCGCAGGTATCCCTCGGTGCCCACCTCCAGCATCTCGCCGAGGTTGACGATGAACGCCCCCGGCAGCGGCGGAACGTCGACCCACTGCTGCGTACCCGGCGGCAGCACCTGCAGTCCCTCCGAATCCGGATCGACCAGCAGCAGGGTGAGGACACCGGAATCCTTGTGCGCGCCCACGCCCTGATCGGTATCGGTGCCGGCCGGGTAGCGGACCACCTTGATCAAGGTGGCAGGCTCGGTGGCGAAGGCCGCGTCGAAGACGTGCGGATCGGCGCCGAGGGAACGGGCCCAGGCCCGCAGCAGGGTGAGCGCGATGCGCGAGAGGTCTGCGTCCCAGCGCTCCATCACCGCGCGCAGCTCCGGCAGAGCCGCCGGCCACTGATTCGGCCCCACCAGGTTCCGGTGATCGGGACCCGGACCCGACGGTGCCGGCCGTTCCGGCCCGAGGTCGATCTGCTCGCGCCAGTCGACGGCACCCCGGGTGAGTTCGCCCCCGAGCCGGGTGTAGCCGCGGAAGTGCGGCGAGTTCACCATCGCGATCGCGTCCTTCTGCGCCTGCGGCAGCGCGAAGAAGCGGCGGGCCACGGCGAGCACCTCGGCGATCCGCTCCGGTCCGAGCCCGTGCCCCGTGAGGTAGAAGAAGCCCACGTCGTGCGCGGCCGCGCGCAACCGTCCGTCGAAGCCGTCCGGGTCGGAGTCCAGCAGCGACAGATCCAGGACGGGTACCGCGGTCATGTCCGGAGAGTAGCTCCGGCGTGGCGGCGATCACCCGATTCCGATCGGCCTGATTCGCCCCGACCGCGCGCCGAGCTTCGCCTCGCTGTGGCCGGGCATTAGGCTGAGCCGCGAGATTGTCGTGAGCTCGGCCAGTGCATAAGGAGAGACCGTGTCCGAAATCATCCAGGTAGGCGCCCGAGAGATCCTCGACTCCCGTGGCAATCCCACGGTCGAGGTCGAGATCGTGCTCGCCGACGGCAGCTTCGCCCGCGCCGCGGTGCCGTCGGGTGCGTCGACCGGTGAGCACGAGGCCGTGGAGCTGCGCGACGGTGGCGAGCGGTACGGCGGCAAGGGCGTCACCAAGGCCGTCGAGGGCGTGCTCGAAGTGATCGCGCCCGAGGTGATCGGCATCCCCGCCGACGAGCAGCGCATCATCGACCAGACCCTGCTGGACCTGGACGGCACCCCGGACAAGAGCCGCCTCGGCGCCAACGCCCTGCTGGGTGTGTCGCTGGCCGCGTCCAAGGCCGCCGCCGAATCGGCCGCGCTGCCACTGTTCCGCTACCTGGGCGGCCCGAACGCGCACATCCTGCCCGTCCCGATGATGAACATCCTCAACGGCGGCGCGCACGCCGACAGCGGCGTGGACGTCCAGGAGTTCATGGTGGCCCCGATCGGCGCCGAGACCTTCAAGGAGTCGCTGCGCTGGGGCACCGAGGTCTACCACTCGCTCAAGTCCGTGCTCAAGAGCAAGGGCCTGAACACCGGCCTCGGCGATGAGGGCGGCTTCGCCCCGTCCGTCGCCGGCACCCGCGAGGCGCTGGAGCTGATCTCCGAGGCCATCGGCAAGACCGGCCTCAAGCTGGGCTCCGATGTCGCGCTCGCGCTCGACGTGGCCGCCACCGAGTTCTACACCGCGGGCAGCGGCTACAAGTTCGAGGGCAAGGTGCTCAGCGCCGCCGAGATGGGCGAGTTCTACGCCAAGCTGATCACCGAATTCCCGCTGGTCTCCATCGAGGACCCGCTGTCGGAGGACGACTGGGACGGCTGGGTCGACCTCACCGACGCCATCGGCGACAAGATCCAGCTGGTGGGCGACGACCTGTTCGTCACCAACCCCGAGCGGCTCGAGGACGGCATCGCGCGCGGCGCCGGCAACGCGCTCCTGGTGAAGGTCAACCAGATCGGCACGCTCACCGAGACCCTGGACGCCGTCGCGCTCGCGCACAACAACGGCTACAAGACCATGATGAGCCACCGTTCGGGCGAGACCGAGGACACCACCATCGCGGACCTCGCGGTCGCGGTGGGCAGCGGCCAGATCAAGACCGGCGCCCCCGCCCGTTCCGAGCGCGTCGCCAAGTACAACCAGCTGCTGCGCATCGAGGAGGAGCTGGGCGACGCCGCGCGCTACGCCGGCGACACCGCGTTCCCGCGCTTCGAGTTCACCAGCTAGACCGACAGAGCGAAGGAGCACAGCACCGTGAGCAGGACCCGCGTGGTGACCGCGCGCAATTCCCCCGGGGGCGGCGACCGCCCCGAATCGGGGAGCGCCGGTCGCGTCGTCGTGCTGTTCGTGGTGCTGTGCGTCCTCGTCCTGACCCTCGCCGTGCCCGTGCGGACGTACCTGTCCGAACAGGCCCGTGAGGACAAGGTGGCGGCCGAGCACTCCCAGCTGCTGGCCGACATCGCCCGCCTGGAGGAGCAGAAGCGCCTGCAGGACGATCCGGCGTACATCAAGCAGCAGGCCCGGATCCGGCTGCAGTACGTGATGCCGGGGGAGACCGCCTACCGCGTGCAGTTCCCCGGCGCCCCGGCGCCCACGCCCGAGCAGATCGAGGCGGAGCAGTCGAAGCAGAATCCCTGGTACACCAACGTGTGGCGCACGATCGCCGTTCCGCACTGATGTCCGGCGACGCAGCGGCCGTCCCGCAGGCCGATCTCGACCGGGTCGCCGAGCAACTCGGCCGCGTTCCGCGCGGTGTGCTGGCCGTGGCCTACCGCACGCCCGACGGTGACCCGGCGGTCGTGAAGACCGCGCCGCGGCTGCCCGACGGGACGCCCTTCCCCACCCTCTACTACCTGACCGATCCGCGGCTCACCGCCGAGGCCAGCCGGCAGGAGAGCGCCGGTGTGATGCGGGAGATGGAGGCGCTGCTCGCCTCGGATCCCGAGGTCGCGGCGAACTACCGCGCCGCCCACGAGCATTACCTCGCCTCCCGGAACGCGCTGGAGGACTTGGGAACCGACTTCACCGGCGGCGGCATGCCCGACCGGGTCAAGTGCCTGCACGTCCTGATCGCCTATGCGCTCGCCGAGGGCCCGGGCACCGTGTGGCTGGGCGACGAGGCGGTGGCGCTGGCCGCCGCCGCGGGCCTGCGCGGCACCGCCATCCCCGCGGACTGGCCGGAGCCCCGTTACCCCTGGGGCGGGCAGTGAGCGCTGCCGTCGGGACGACGGTGGCCGCGATCGACTGCGGCACCAACAGTATTCGCCTGTACGTCGCGCGCCGGGAGGACGGCGGGCTGGTCGAGCTGACCCGCGAGATGCGGATCGTGCGGCTCGGACAGGGTGTGGACGCCACCGGGCGCTTCGCCGACGACGCCCTCGACCGCGTCCGGGTGGCGCTCGACGACTACATCGATACCGCACTGCGGCTGGGCGCCACCGCGGTGCGGATGGTGGCCACCTCCGCCGCCCGCGACGTGTCCAACCGCGACGCCTTCCTCGCCCTCACCGCCGCCGCGCTGGGCCGGATCACCCCCGGCGCACAGGCCGAGGTGATCCCCGGCACCGAAGAGGCGGAACTGTCGTATCTCGGTGCCACCGCAGGACTTCCGGCGAGCGACCCCGTCCTCGTGGTGGACCTCGGCGGCGGCTCCACCGAGCTCGTCGTCGGCTCCGGCGGCGTGGTGGACCGCGCCTTCTCGGCGAACATCGGCTGCGTCCGGATCACCGAGCGGACCCTGCCCTCCGACCCGCCCACCGCCGCCGAGGTCGCCACGGCCCGGACCGTGATCGACGAGGCCCTCGACGAGGCCGTGCGCACGGTGCCGCTCGACGGCGTGCGCACCTGGATCGGCGTGGCCGGCACGTTCACCACCCTGGCGGCCCTCGCTTTGGGCCTCACCGAGTACGACCCGCAGCGGATCCACGGCGCGCGGGTGCCGCTCGATCGACTGACGGAGTTGTGCCGGTCGCTGGTGGGCATGACCTCCGCGGAGCGGCTCGCGCTCGGCCCCATGCATCCCGGTCGCGCGGACGTGATCGGTGGCGGCGCGCTCGTGGTGATCGCCCTCGCCGAGCGCCTCGCGGCGGTCGGTGTGACCGAGCTCATGGTGTCCGAACACGACATTCTGGACGGCACCGCGATGGGGCTTCTCCAGTCCTGAGCTGGGAAAACGCGAACCGTTGCTCGGTGTTAACGAACTGTTGACACACTCACAGCGTTCTGGCACTGCCGCAGCGGGTTTCGCCGCTTACGGTGATCTCACAACCGACGGGGAAACCCGTTTCGGCGAAGGGAGCAGGACATGGAGAAGGTCTCCGTCAAGAGCGTCGTCGTGGTGCTGGACGGTACGAAGGGCACCGTGGATCTGGTGGCCGAGCTGTCGCGCCGAGGGACCCGCGTGACCGCGGTGGGCGAGAACTTCCGCGACGTGGTCTCGGTGCTCTCGGGCGATGTCTACGCCCTCGTCGCCGATCTGGCCGATCCGGAGCAGTGGGAGACCGCGCTCCTGCGCGCCGAGCGGCGCCACGGCACCGTCGAGCAGATCCTGGACCCGGCCGGGCGTCTCGCACCGCTCGCGGCCTGACCGCACCGTCGTGCGCGGCGGTCAGTGGGCGAGCTTGAGCCCCACCACTCCGCCGACGATGGCGACGATGCACAGCACCTTGATCAGCGTTGCGGGCTCCTCGCCCGTGACCATCGCGTAGACCACGGTGAGGGTGGCGCCGATGCCCACCCAGACGGCGTAGGCGGTGCCGGTGGGCAGATCGCGCATCGCGTAGGCGAGGCCGGCCATGCTGGCGACCAGGGCCACGCCGAAGACCACCGACGGGGTGAGTTTGGAGAAGCCCTCGGACTTGCCGAGCGCGGTGGCCCAGACGGCCTCGAGGATGCCGGAGATGATCAGAACGATCCAAGCCATGATGTGAACCCTCCTAGGTTCACACCGTCTTTTCGCTGGCCGGGTACGGTGTGCCTCGTCCGGATGTCTTGTTGCGACGCCACTGAGGTTACCCGAATGGCCGCCGGTGGCAAGCCTCTCGCGCAGGTGGTGAGGAACCTCACCGGATGCGGGCACGAGAGTCCGACCGGAAGACGTGAATGTCTGGTGCCCCCACCGGGGTTCGAACCCGGACTGCGCAGATTTTAAGTCTGCTGCCTCTGCCAGTTGGGCTATGGGGGCGCGCCGACGAGCCTAGCGCGGGAGGCGCACCGTCGAACCTGTCAATGCACGTTGACACGCCGACGATGTCAACGTAGATTGACGAGTGTGAGCTCACCACCCACCCTCGTCGGATCGGCGGCATCGGAGGACCCTGCACAGGGTCTGCGAGCCGTCGTCGCACTGCGCAAACTGGCCGACCAACTCGAGGCTGTTCAGGTGGCCAATGCCAGGGGCCTCGGCTGGTCCTGGCAGGACATCGCCGAACACCTCGCGGTCTCGCGCCAGGCGGTGCACAAGAAATACGGCAAGTAAGCCGGGAAGTAGGACGCCATGTTCGAGCGATTCACCAAGAGCGCCCGCATCTCCGTGGTGCTCGCGCAGGAAGAGGCCCGCGAGGCGGGCGCCGACCGCATCACCCCGACTCACCTCATGCTCGGGGTGGTCGACGGTGCCGACGATGAACTCAAGCGCGAGCTCGCCGACATCGGCCTCACCGCCGAGGCGATCCGCGCCAGCGGCGTCGGGCGCGTGATCACCGATCAGGATGCGGAAGCGCTCAAGGAGGTCGGCATCGATGTCACGGCGATCGCCGACGCCGTGTCCACCAAGTTCGGCTTCGACATCCTCCGGCCGATCCGCAAGCGTTTCGCCACCGGCAACATCCCGTTCGGGCCCGGTTCGAAGAAGTCGCTCCAACTCGCTCTGCGCGAAGCGACCCATCGCAAGGACCGCAGCATCGGCGCCTCACACGTACTGCTCGGCGTGATGCGCAGCGACGATCAGGAAGCGCTCGGTGCCATCGAGTCGGTGCTTCCGCCCGCTGAGCTGCGGCAACGCCTGTACGACTTGCTGGACCGACCAGCCGCCTGAATCCTCTCTGCGTGATCGTCCGCCGAACGGTAAGCTATTCGTAAAGCGATGTGTCCGAATCGGGAACCTCCGGGCGGGCGCGTTCGTTGAACAGTTCGTAGGTGCACGTGACAAGCGAAAGGACAGCACGGTGCGCGAAAGCAGCAATCCGATCCTGCGGGGAATGACGCGCGGGAATCAGCAGCCGGCGGGCGTACCGCAGCAGGGGTACCCGCAGGGCTACAACCAGCAGGGCTACAACCAGGCGGCGGGCTTCGGCATGGGTGCCGCGGGTGCCGCCGGCGCGGCCCAGGGCATGCAGTACGGCCAGCCCCAGGCCCCGTACGAGACCACCACCGGTGGTCGCACCATGACGGTCGACGATGTGGTCACCAAGACCGCCGCCACCCTCGGCGTGCTCATCGTCTTCGCGGCCGCCGCGTACTTCCTCGTGGGTGCGAACCCCGGCCTCGCCACGCCGCTCACCATCGTCGGTGCCATCGGCGGCCTCGTGCTGGTGCTCATCGGCACCTTCGGCCGCAAGATGGACAACCCGGCCATCGTGCTCTCGTACGCCGCGTTCGAGGGCCTGTTCGTGGGCTCGATCTCGTACGTCTTCGCCAACTGGGTGATCGCTGACGGCATCAACGCCGGCGCCTTCCTCTCGCAGGCCATCCTGGGCACGTTCGGCGTGTTCATCGGCATGCTGGTGGTCTACAAGACCGGCGCGATCCGCGTGACCCCGCGGTTCACCCGCATGATGTTCGGCATGCTGATCGGCGCCATGGTGCTCGCCCTCGGCAACCTGGTGATCGGCCTGTTCTCCGGTGGTGCCGGCCCGCTGCGCGACGGCAGCACCCTGGCGATCATCTTCTCGCTGGTGATGATCGGCATCGCGGCGTTCAGCTTCCTGCTGGACTTCGACCAGGCCGACCAGCTCATCCGCGCGGGCGCTCCGGCCAAGGCCGCATGGGGCGTGGCGTTCGGTCTCACCATCACCCTGGTGTGGCTGTACGTCGAGATCCTGCGACTGCTGAGCTACTTCTACAGCAACGACTAGTCGCCGACCGCGACCACGAAGGCCCCCGCTCCGGCGGGGGCCTTCGCCGTTGCGGGGCAGCCGTTGCGGGGCAGCCGTTGCGGGGATCAGCCGTTGCGGGGATCACTCGTTGACAACGACCCGGTCGCCGCTGCGGACCATGGCGCCGGGTGCCGGGTTCTGCGTGGTCACGACCTCGGCGGCGGGATCGACCACGCTGAGTGTGAGGCCGAGAGTCCGGGTGGCCTCCGCGGCCTCCGCGAAGGACAGCCCGCGCAGGTCGGGCATCGTCGCCGTATCGGCGGAGGTATCAGCGGGCGCATCGCCGACCAGCTCCGAGGAGCCGGGGGTCGCCACCGGCGTCGCCGCGGGCACAGCCGAACCGCCCGTACTGCGCACCGAGGCGGAGTGCGCCGTGCCCACCAGCGCAGCGCCGGCGAGCATGAAGGCGGCCGCGACCACCACCATCACGCGATGGCGTCGGCGCGGCGCCGTGGCGAATGTGGGTGCCGCGCCGGTGGGTTCGGGGCGCAGCGGGGCGGGTTCCGCGCGGGGAGTCGGCGATTGCGGACGGGTTCCGGTGCCCGAGGGAACGGTCACCGCAGGAACGGGAGCGGCCACCGTCGGCGCCGCCGCAGCGTCGAGCGCGCGGTCGAGTGCCGCGACGAACTCGCGCGACGAACCGAATCGCCGCAGGGGATCGGCGTTCAGGCCGCGGCCGAGCACCTGGTCGACGGCCGCGGGCAAGGCGGCGTTGCGCTGCGTGGCCGCGGGGACGGGAACCGTGAGCTGGGCGTCGAGCACTGCCGCGCGCTCGCCGCGGAACGGTGCTGTGCCCGTGAGCATGGTGAACGCCGTGGCCGCGAGGCTGTACTGATCCGAGCGGTCGTCGCTCGGGTGCCCCGTGAGCACCTCGGGCGCGGCGTAGCCCGTGGTGCCCAGCGCCATCCCGAAGGCCGTGATGTTCGCGGGGGCATCGGCCGCTTTGGCGATGCCGAAATCGGCCACCGTCACCCGCTCGATCCGGGGACCGTCTCCCACCACGAGGATGTTGTCGGGCTTCACGTCCCGGTGCACCACCCGGTGCTGCGTCCACGCGTAATCGAGGGCCTCCGCGGTCGCGCGCAGCACAGTGAGGGCCGCATCCGGAGGGAGCGGGCCGCGCCGCAGCAGATTCCCGACCGACGTCCCCGCCACGTACTCCATCGCGATCCACGGCCGCCCGTCCCACCAACCGCGGTCGTAGACCTCCACGATGTTCGGGTGGGTGAGCCGCGCCAGGATGTCGGCCTCACGCTCGAACCGCGCCAGCGACGCCGGATTCGACGGTGCGGCGGCCGTGCGCAGCACCTTCAACGCCTGCATTCGCGGCAGCCGCGGATGCCGGACCAGGAAGACCTCGCCCATGCCGCCCGCCCCCAGCCGGCGGACCACCGGGTACTCATCGATCCGGGAGGGGAGGGGAGAGGTCGCATGCACGGGTCGATCCTCGCGGCGGCAGGCACCGGCATCGTCCTAGCCATGTCCTGATTCGGTCACAGCGACGCACCGGTCTCAGTCGCGGGCGCGCAGGGCCCGCCGCAGGCGCGCCGTGATGCGCTGCGCATCAGCGGCCTCCGAGACCTCGGGCGGCGACGGCAGCGGGCCGTGCCACTCGCCCAGCGCCGCCAGCACCTCGGGCAGGATGAGCCGCGCCGCCAGCTCGTAGCCCGCCGCCGACGGATGGAAGTTGTCGGGGGAGAACATCCGCTCCGGCGCCTGCAGGAATTCCGGGGTGAGCGTGTCGGCGAAGGGCACCGGATGTCCGCCGGCGGCCAGCACCTGGGCCTTCTGTCGCGCCGCGAGTTGCAGACCGTACCGCCGGATCACCGACCGCAGGGGTTGCGGAATCGCCGTCACGACACCGATATCGGGGCACGTCCCCACGATCACCTCGGCGCCCGCCTCCCGCAGCTGGCGCACCGCCTCGCCCAGCCGTCGAGCCGACGGTTCGATCCCGTTCAGCGCGGTCACATCGTTGCCGCCCACGATGATCACCGCCACATCGGGGATCTGCTTCGCGATGAAGGCCGCCTCGATCTGACCGGCCAGCCCCTTCGAGGTGGCGCCCACGATCGCCTTGCACGCGTACTGCACCGTGCGGCCCGTCTCCGCCACCAGGCCGCGCGTGATCAGCACCCCCGGGGTGTGCTCGGCATCGTCGACCCCGAGACCGGCGGCGGTGGAATCCCCGAAGACCATGAGCTTGACGTCCGCCGGGTGCGCCGGACCGGGCCGCTCGACTCCGTCGCGCCCGGGGTAGTAGACGCCGTCCTTCGACGGTGCCTTGTCGGTGCGGTGGGGGATCACGGTGCGGGCGGTGCGGGCCTGCTTGGTGAGCAGCGCATACGCGCCCCAGGTGGCACCGGCACCACCGGCGGCGGCCGCGGAGGTGCGAAGGGCGTCGCGCGTGAACCGGCGCCGGGTGTAACCCATGAGCACAATCTACTGGCGATCCCGTACACCGGCATGAAGGCGCGGGGAGCGTTCTGGGACGATAGAGCCATGCGTATCGCAGGACACGTCAGCGAGTTGATCGGCGACACCCCGTTGGTGCGGCTGAACTCCGTGGTCACCCCCGGATCCGGCCTGGTCGCGGCGAAGATCGAGTACCTCAATCCGGGCGGGTCCAGCAAGGACCGCATCGCCGTGAAGATGATCGACGCGGCGGAGGAGTCGGGTGAACTCAAGCCGGGCGGCACCATCGTCGAGCCGACCTCCGGCAACACCGGCGTGGGCCTGGCGATCGTCGCGCAGCAGCGCGGCTACAAGTGCGTCTTCGTGTGCCCCGACAAGGTGAGCGAGGACAAGCGCAACGTCCTCAAGGCCTACGGCGCCGAGGTCGTCGTGTGCCCCACCGCGGTGGCGCCCGAGCATCCGGACTCGTACTACAACGTCTCCGACCGGCTCACCCGCGAGATCCCCGGCGCGTGGAAGCCCAACCAGTACTCCAACCCGAACGGCCCGGCCAGCCACTACGAGACCACCGGTCCCGAGATCTGGCGCGACACCGAGGGCAAGATCACCCACTTCGTGGCGGGCGTCGGCACCGGCGGCACCATCACGGGCACCGGCAAGTACCTCAAGGAGGTCTCGGGCGGCACGGTCAAGGTGATCGGCGCCGACCCCGAGGGCTCGGTGTACTCCGGCGGCACCGGCCGCCCCTACCTCGTGGAGGGCGTGGGCGAGGACTTCTGGCCCACCGCTTACGATCCCGACATCCCGGACGAGATCATCGCCGTCTCCGACGCCGACTCCTTCGAGATGACGCGGCGGCTCGCCCGCGAAGAGGGCCTGCTGGTGGGCGGCTCCTGCGGAATGGCCGTGGTCGCCGCGCTCCGCGTGGCCGAGCGCGATCCCGATGCGGTGGTCGTGGTGCTGCTGCCCGACGGTGGCCGCGGCTACCTGTCGAAGATCTTCAACGACAAGTGGATGAGCAGCTACGGCTTCCTGCGCGCCCCGCTCGACCCCAACGAGCAGGAGGCCCTGGTGGGCGACGTGCTGCGCGGGAAGAAGGGCGAACTGCCCGACCTCGTGCACACGCACCCCTCGGAGACCATCCGCGACGCCATCGAGATCCTCGCCGAGTACAACGTCTCCCAGATGCCCGTGGTCGGCGCCGAGCCGCCGATCATGGCCGGTGAGGTCGCCGGTGCGGTCACCGAGCGCGAGCTGCTCTCGGCCGTCTTCGAGGGCCGCGCGGCACTCGCCGACCCCGTCAGCAAGCACATGGGCCCGGCCTTCCCACTGATCGGCGCGGGCGAGCCGATCAGCGCCGCCAACTCCGCGCTGCGCGAGTCCGACGCGCTCATGGTGATCGACGACGGCAAGCCCGTCGGCGTGATCACCCGGCACGACGTGCTCGGCTTCCTCTCCCACGGCAAGTAGCAGGCAAGACGAAAGGCATCGCATCATGAGTGAGCAGAAGAGCGCCGCCGACAGCCGTGCCGCGCAGGGCTTCTCGACCCGCGCCATCCACGCCGGCTACGAGCCCGATCCGCTGACCGGCGCCGTGAACGTGCCGATCTACGCCAGCTCCACCTTCGCCCAGGACGGCGTCGGCGGCATGCGCGGCGGCTTCGAGTACGCCCGCACCGGCAACCCGACCCGTCGCGCCTACGAGGCCAACCTCGCCGCGATCGAGGAGGGCACGTTCGGCCGGGGCTTCGCCTCCGGTATGGCCGCCACCGATACGCTGCTGCGCGCCACCCTGCGCCCCGGCGATCACCTGATCATCCCCGACGACGCCTACGGCGGCACCTTCCGCCTGATCGACAAGGTGTTCTCGCAGTGGGGGATCGAGCACACCCCGGCGCCCGTCACCGACGTCGACGCGGTGCGCGCGGCGATCCGCCCCAACACCAAGCTGGTGTGGATCGAGACGCCCACCAACCCGCTGCTCAACATCGGCGACATCGAGGCCCTCGCCGAGGTGGCGCACGCCGGCGGCGCGAAGCTGGTGGTGGACAACACCTTCGCCAGCCCCTACCTGCAGACCCCGCTCACGCTGGGCGCGGATGTGGTGCTGCATTCGGTCACCAAGTACCTGGGCGGGCACTCCGACACCGTCGGCGGCGCACTGGTCACCAACGACGAGCAGCTCGACACCGATTTCGCCTTCCTGCAGAACGGCGCCGGTGCCGTGCCCGGACCGTTCGACGTGTACCTCGCGCTGCGCGGCATCAAGACCCTCGCCGTGCGGATGGACCGGCACTGCGACAACGCCGAGCGGATCGTCGAGTTCCTCTCCGGTCGTCCCGAGGTGTCGACGGTGCTGTACCCGGGCCTGGAGAGCCACCCAAACCACGCGGTCGCGGCCAAGCAGATGAAGCGCTTCGGCGGCATGATCTCCGTGCGCCTGGCGGGCGGTCGCGAGGCGGCGCAGCGGTTCTGCGCCCGGACCGAGGTGTTCACCCTGGCCGAGTCGCTGGGCGGCATCGAATCGCTCATCGAGCACCCCGCGGCCATGACGCACGCGTCCACCGCTGGCTCGCAGCTCGAGGTCCCCGAGGATCTGGTGCGCCTGTCCGTGGGCATCGAGGACATCGGCGATCTCATCGCCGACCTGGAGAACGCGCTCGGCTAGTCGAGGCGTTCGAGCCGGTAGTGCAGTTGCAGCGCGGGGCGGGATCGCACCGATAGCCAGTGGTCGGTGCGGAGCACGCCCAGCTCGTCGACGAACACCCGGAAGCGTTCGCGCAGTGGTGCTCTCGCGGCGTACCAGTCGCCGCCGGACCGCACGGTGATGTACGCGCCGTCGCGGCCGAAGGCCTCACCCCGGGAGAGCAGGGTCAGCGCACCGTCGCGCTCCGCGCGGGGCGCGAGGAAGACCTGCACGTTGCCCTCCTCGAGCGGGAACGAGACGTGCACGTGCGGCTGCGGGTCGCCGGGCGTACCCCCGACGCGGTAGTAGCCGCTGTACACCGACGATCCGTCGGCGCCGAGCGTGCGCAGCCACGCGGTCCCGGCCCGCTCGCCCTCGGCGTCGAGGACGGGCCGCACCCGGCTCGTCATGCCGCGGCTCACCGCGAGGGGCTGGACCGGCAGCGCGAGTTGCTCGACCCGGCGCCCGAACAGTCGCGCCACCGCCTCGCCGCCCGGCGCGAAGACCGCGCTCCACTGCGACCAGACATCCATCCGGTAGGCGCCGGTGTGCTCGTAGAAGTCGCGGACCAGCGGGTGCAGGTCCGCGGAGCGGAAGTCCGGCCCGTCCAGCGCGCCGATGTCCGGGATCAGGCCGTCGTCGGCCGTGCCGGCCCCGACGCGTCCCGCGCGCTCCCACTGTTCGAGCCAGGCGTCGCCGCCGGCCCCGACCGGGTTGGACGGTGCGGCGAGCCAGGACTGCGCACCGTCGGGATCGATCCGCCGCCCGACGGTGCGCCAGAACAGGCGCGTTCCCCGGTCGATCGCGCTCCACGGCACCCCCATGTGGCCATGATGCGGTGCGGTCCGCGCCCGAGGCAAGCCGCGCGGCCGGGCGCCGCGGGTGTAACGACTCGGTCACCATCCGCTGCCGCGACTACCGAATCGTGGCTGATGAGACTAGTGTGACTGGTGTTGTAGAAGATGACACAAGTGTCTGGAGTGTGCTCTTGAGGCCCAAACAGAGCCGAAAGGTCCGCAACTATGCGGTCGGCGGAAGTGCGCTGGTGATCGCCGGCGCCATCGTCGGCGCGTGCACGGTGAACGGGACGTCCACGGACCGTGCGGGTTCGAGCCTGACCTTCGATCCCTTGCCGTCCAGCACCCCGTCCGCGGTCCCCGGCGCCGGGCTGAGCCCGGGCGGTACCGCACCCGGTCAGCCGAGCGCCCCCGCGACATCGTCGCCCGCCCCGCGCACCATGACGGTCGTCGTGCCGCCGCCGGCTCCGACCGGTCCCGCCGCGCCCGTCGCCCCCGCTCCCGCCCCGACCGCACCGGCCGGCGCACCGTCGCCCCAGGCCGCGGCACCGGCCGGACCGCCCCCGCCGAGCCCGACCTCGGTGCCGAGCGCCGTGGCCAAGCCCGTGTACCTGCCCGACGGCTCGGTGGACTGCGCGAAGAGCAAGTGCGTCGCGCTCACCTTCTCGGGCGGCCCCGGACCCGCCACCCGGCAGTTCCTCCAGACCCTCGATCAGCACAATGCCCGCGGCACGTTCTTCGTGACCGGCGCCCAGGTGACGCTGAACCCCGACATCATGGTGGCCATCGCCGGCACCGGCAACGAGGTGGCGAACGGCACCTGGTCGCAGCCCGACATGACCACGCTGTCGGCGGAGGAGAACAGCACGCAGCTCTCGCAGACCAATGCGGCGGTGCAGCAGACGGTGGGCATCACGCCCACGCTGTTCCGGCCCATGGGCGGGCACACCTCGCAGTCGGTGGTGGACACCGGGAAGAAGCTGGGTCTGTCGCAGATCCTGTGGGACCTGGACACCCGCGATTACAACTACCAGGGCGACCCGGACGGTCTGACCAAGGTGCTGATGCAGATGAAGCCCGGCCAGATCGTCATGCTGCACGACACCTTCCTGGCATCGGCGACGGCTCTGGACCGGGCTCTGACGGACCTCACGAATCAGGGGTACGCCTTCGTCACCGTGAGTCAGCTCCTGCGCACGCGCTCCGCCGGATAGGCCGGCCGCACACGGGAACCGAACGATGACGCGGGCTCACTCCACGCCGGAGTGAGCCCGCTGTCGTCTGTTACGAGTGGTAGGGCTCCGCGCTCACCAGGGTGACCTTGACGGTGGCACCGCTGGGGATGGTGTACTCGCGGGTCTCGCCTGCCTTCGCGTCGATGAGGGCGGCACCCAGCGGCGAGCTGGGGGAGTAGACCTCGAGGCCGCCGTCCTGCGCGCCCTCCTCACGAGTGGCGATGAGGAAGGTCTCGGTGTCCTTCTCGTCGCCGTCGTAGTAGACCTTCACGACCGAGCCGGGGAGCGCCACACCGGACTGGGTGGGGGCCTCGCCGACCTTCGCGTTGTTGAGCAGTTCCTGCAGCTGGCGGATGCGCGCCTCCTGCTGGCCCTGCTCCTCGCGGGCCGCGTGGTAGCCGCCGTTCTCCTTGAGGTCGCCCTCTTCGCGACGCTCGTTGATCTCGGCGGCGATGACGGGGCGGTTGGCGATCAGCGCGTCCAACTCGTTCTTGAGGCGCTCGTGCGACTCCGGGGTCAGCCACG
This sequence comes from Tsukamurella strandjordii, assembly GCF_039525985.1. Lineage (NCBI taxonomy): Bacteria > Bacillati > Actinomycetota > Actinomycetes > Mycobacteriales > Tsukamurellaceae > Tsukamurella > Tsukamurella strandjordii. Next base: position 109,311 of record NZ_BAAAII010000013.1, read on the forward strand.
TCACCTGAGTGTCCGTCATGTCACTTCCGTTCGTCGTAGTGGTTCAGGGGCCGCTCGGGCGACGTGCCCGGGAGCGGACCGGCCCCGGTCGGCGCCGGGGCCCGAAATGCAGCAATACACGGCTCCGACGCGGAACCGTGCATCCCGCAACCTTACCATGACTAGCGTCATGGTGCCGGGGGTCAGACCTGGAGCAGGGCTTGCTGGTAACTGGGCTCGCGGCGCTTGAGGAAGGCGCAGGCCGCGTAGCTGAGCGGCATGATGACGATCTCGACGAGCGTCTTCCAGACGAAGCCGATGATCGTGTACGCGACGAACTCGGAGCCCGACCAGCCGATCGCCGGCGCGGCGATGGAGCAGAAGACCAGGGTGTCGAAGAACTCGCCGACCACGGTGGAACCCAGGAGCCGGGACCACAGGTGCTTCTCGCCTGTCCAGGCCTTCATCCGCACCAGGACGTAGGAGTTCATGAACTCACCCACGACGTATCCGGCGAGACCGGCCACCAGCAGCATCGGCACGACGGTGGCGATGGTGTCGAAGGCGGCGGCCGAAGCGGGCGCATCGGCGGGTGCGGGCAGCAGGCTGGTGATCCACATGCACGTGGCCGTGAGCACCAGCATGCCGAAGCCCACGGCGATCACGCGGCGCATGGCCTTGAATCCGTACACCTCGGAGATCACGTCGCCGAGGACGTAGGCGAGGGGGAAGAGGTAGAAGGCGCCGTCCGTGGGGAGGCCGTCGAAGGTGAGGCCCATGATCTCGAAGTGCAGCGACGACGACCACAGGCTTACGGCCTTGGTGCCGGTGATGTTCGAGATGATCATGACGCCGACGAAGATGCCGACGAGCGCGGGGAAGTAGGGACTGGGGATCGCGGCGAACGCCGGCGCGCTGGTGCGGGCCGGCCGCCCAGACTTCGGTTCGTTCTCGGGGGTGCTGTCAGTGCTCACGAACGGTCAAGGTACGCGGGCACGTCGGTTCCGCAACCGAAGACGTCGCCCACGGCGGCGGGAGCGGTGGTGCGCACCTCGCTCGAGACCACCACGACGGGGTCCGCCGAGGGCTTGACGTAGAACTCGCGCCGGCCCACCTCGTCGCCCGCCTTGTTCTTGGCGCGCACGATGCAGCTCACCGGCTGCGAGGCGTCCTTGCGGGTCACCGTGACCTGCACCTCGACGGTGGAATCGGACACCACGGAGTACCCCGCCGTCTCGCCGCTCACCGGCTTGTCGGAGAACTTCGAGTAGCCGAGATAGGCCAGGCCGACGCCGAGGAAGACCACGACCACGAGCCCGATCACCAGCAGCCGGCGGGTGTGCCGGGGATCCTGCTCGTCGGGATACCGATCGGACGGCCGGGCGGGGACGGTGGACATGCCTCCATCGAAGCACACCCGGCGCGGCGTCCCGTCGGCCGATCAGGGAGACTGGAGTGCATGACCGGATACCGGCTACTCGCCGTTCATGCACACCCGGACGATGAGTCGAGCAAGGGCGCCGCGACCATGGCGCGTTACGCGGCCGAGGGCGACGACGTACTCGTGGTGACCCTCACCGGCGGCGAACGGGGCGACATCCTCAATCCCGCGATGGACGTGGCCGGCGTCAAGGACCGCCTGCCCGAGGTCCGCCGCGAGGAGATGGCCAAGGCCGCCGCGATCCTCGGCGTGCAGCACCAGTGGCTCGGCTTCGTGGACTCGGGCCTGCCCGAGGGCGACCCGCTGCCCCCACTGCCCGAGGGCAGCTTCGCGCTGGAGCCGCTGGAGATCCCCGTCGAACGCCTGGTGCGCGTGATCCGCGAGTTCCGCCCGCACGTGATGCTCACGTACGACGAGAACGGCGGCTACCCGCACCCCGACCACATCAAGACCCACGAGGTGTCGATGGCCGCCTACGAGGCCGCCGCCGACCCGGAGCAGTTCCCCGAGGCGGGCGAGCCCTGGCAGATCTCGAAGGTCTACTACAGCCACGGCTTCCTGCGCGGGAAGTTCCAGGCCTTCGCCGACGAGTTCGAGAAGGCCGGCCTGGACAACCCCTACGCCGAGTGGCTGGAGCGGTGGAAGGACGAGAAGAACGACATGATGGCCCGCGTGACCACGCAGGTCGAGTGCGGCGAGTTCTTCCCGGTCCGCGACGACGCCCTGCGCGCGCACGCCACCCAGATCGACCCCAACGGCCCGTTCTTCGCGGTGCCGATGGAGTGGCAGCAGCGGCTGTGGCCCACCGAGGAGTACGAGCTCGCCAAGACCACCGTGAGCACCCGGATGCCGGAGACGGACCTGTTCAGCGGAGTCGAGAAGTGATGAGCGTCCTCCAACTGGCGTCCGACGCGGTGATCCTGCTGGCCGACGATCCCAAGCCCAAGGGCCCGGAGTTCGGCAAGGCCACCCCGCTCGGGCTCGCGGTGATCGTCGCCCTGCTGGCGGTGACCTTCCTGCTGATCCGGTCGATGAACAAGCACGTGAAGAACCTGCCCGAGTCCTTCGACGACGAGCAGCCCGGCGAGGGCGACGAGGCCGGCGGCACCGATCACGCCGGTGTCGAGCATCCCGCAACCGGCGACGGCACCGCCCCCGTCGACGATCCGGGCCGCGACCGCACCCCGTAGCGCTCACAGCGACCTCCCAGCCCCACCGCCGGGTCCGGCCAGGACCACGGGCGAGATTCGTGGGGTGAAGCATCTGACTCCGCGGCGCCTCGCCGTGTCCGCGCTCCTCGGCATGACGGCGCTGCTGTACTGCTGGAACCTCGCGATCAACGGCTACGGCAACGACTTCTACGCCGCGGCCGCCCAGGCCGGCGGCCTGAACTGGAAGGCCTGGCTGTTCGGATCGCTCGATCCGGGCAACGTGATCACCGTCGACAAACCGCCCGCCGCGCTGTGGGTCACCGGGCTGTCGGTGCGGATCTTCGGGCTCTCGTCGTGGTCGGTGCTGGTGCCGCAGGCGGTGATGGGGGTGGCCACCGTGGGCCTGGTGTACCTGACCACGCGGCGGCTCCTGGCCGCCCTGCCCGAGCGGACGGCCACCGGCGGCGCGCTCCTCGCGGGCGCGGTGTGCGCGCTGACGCCGGCCGCGGTGCTGATCTTCCGGTTCAACAATCCCGACGCGCTGCTCGTGCTGCTGATGACCGCGGCGGCGTACTGCACGGTGCGGGCGTGCCAGGCGGCGTCGTGGCGCTGGCTCGTCGCGTGCGGCGCGCTGCTCGGCTTCGCCTTCCTGACCAAGATGCTGCAGGGCCTGCTGGTGCTGCCGGGCTTCGGCCTCGCGTACCTGCTGTTCGCGCAGACCACCTGGCTGCGGCGGGCTCGGGATCTGGCGCTGGGCGTCGTGGCCGTCGTGATCTCGGCCGGCTGGTACGTGCTGCTCACGGTGCTGTGGCCGGCGTCCTCGCGGCCGTACATCGGCGGTTCGAAGGACGGCACGTTCATGGATCTGGTGCTCGGCTACAACGGCCTGGCGCGGATCGTCGGGAACTCCGGCGGCGGCGCGGCCGGTCCCGGCGGCGGCGGACCGGGCGGCGGTGCGACGGGGACCTCCTTCGGCGGCACTCCGAGCCTGGCACGGCTGTTCAGCAACGAGTTCGGCAACGAGATCTCCTGGCTGCTGCCCGCGGCGCTGCTGGTGCTCGTGGTGGGGCTGGTCCTGGTGGCGCGCCGCCGCCTGGATCGCGATGTGGCCCTGGGGCTCACCGTGTTCGGTACCTGGTTGGTGGTGACGGGCGTGCTCTTCTCGTACATGAGCGGCACGGTGCATCCGTACTACACGGTTGCGCTGGCCCCGGCGATCGCGGTGCTCGTGGGCTGCGGCGCGGCCGTCGCGTGGAGCAGGCGGTCGACGGTGCCGGGCACCCTCGCGCTCGTGGTGCTCGTGGTTGCCGCGGGTGGCTGGGGCATCGTCCGGGCCTGGCGGGCGGGCTACGCCTGGCCGGTGCTCGGAATCGTGCTCGGGGCGTTGACGGTGCTCGCGGTGGCGGCACTCATCGTGACCCGCGCGGGCGGGCGGCGTTCCGTGGCCGCCGTGCTCATGCTGGCGCTGCTCGCCGGTGGCCTCGCGACCGCGGCGTTCAGCGTCTCGACCGCGGGCACGGCGCACAGCGGCGGCGTTCCCACCGCGGTGCAGACGGCCAAGTCGGGCAGCGCCTTCCCGGGCGGAGGCATGCGTCCCGACGGTGCCCCCGCCGACCTCTCGGGCGAACGGCAGGGCGAGGCCGACGGGCGCCCGAGAGATGCTGGCGCCGACGCGCAGGTGGTCGCGCTGCTCAAGGGCACCGACACCGACTGGGCGGCGGCGGTGAACGGCGCGCAGAGCCAGGGTGCGCTGCAACTGAATTCGGGCCGCCCCGTGATCGCGATCGGCGGCTTCAGCGGCTCCGATCCCGCACCCACTCTCGCGCAGTTCCAGCAGTGGGTGCGCGACGGTCGGATCTCCTACTACATCGCCTCCGGCGGATTCGGTCCCGGCCGAGGTACTTCCGAGATCGAGAACTGGGTGAAGCAGAACTACACCGCGACCACGGTCGGTACGGCGACCGTCTACAAGCTCACCCCGTAGCCGCCTACGCTGGTGGACGTGACCAATCGACTCGGCGCGTCCACCAGCCCCTACCTCCGGCAGCACGCCGACAATCCGGTGCACTGGCGTGAGTGGTCCGAGGAGGCGCTGGCGGAGGCGGCGGAGCGGGACGTGCCGATCCTGCTGTCCATCGGCTACGCCGCGTGCCACTGGTGCCATGTGATGGCGCACGAGTCCTTCGAGAACGAGGCCATCGCGCAGCAGATGAACGAGGGCTTCGTGTGCATCAAGGTCGACCGCGAGGAGCGGCCCGATCTGGACGCGATCTACATGAACGCCACCGTCGCCATGACCGGCCAGGGCGGCTGGCCCATGACCTGCTTCCTCACCCCGGCGGGCGTGCCCTTCTACTGCGGCACCTACTACCCGCCGGAGCCGCGTAACGGGCAGGCCAGCTTCCCACAGCTCCTCGACGCCATCGGCGACACCTGGCGCGAGCGCCGCGGTGAGGTCGACCGGGTCTCCGAGCAGGTGGCCGGACATCTACGTCAGGCCTCGTCCGGCCTGCCCGACGGTGCGCCGCCCAGCTCCGACGATCTCGCCGCCGCCGTCGCGACCCTGGTGGCCGACGAGGACCCGTCGGGCGGCTTCGGCCGGGCCCCGAAGTTCCCGCCCTCGGCCACCGTCGAGGCCCTGCTGCGGCACCACGAACGCACCGGCGACCCCGCGGCCTACGGGGTGGCGGTGCGGTGCGCGGAGGCGATGGCCCGCGGCGGCATCTACGACCAACTGGGCGGCGGCTTCGCCCGGTACGCCGTGGACGCCGACTGGGTGGTGCCGCACTTCGAGAAGATGCTCTACGACAACGCGCTGCTGCTGCGCTTCTACGCGCACCTCGGGCGGCGCACCGGTTCGTCGCTGGCGCTGCGGGTAGCCGAGGAGACCGCGGACTTCCTGGTGCGCGACCTCGGGATCGATGGCGCATTCGCCTCCTCGCTGGACGCCGACACCGAGGTGGAGGGGCACGGCGTGGAGGGCGCCACCTACGTGTGGACGCCCGCGGAGCTGGTCGAGGTGCTCGGCGAGGACGACGGTGATTGGGCGGCAGACACATTCGCGGTCACCGAGCGTGGCACGTTCGAGCACGGCGCCTCCACGCTGCAACTGCGGGGCGAGCCTGATCCTGCGCGGCTCGCCGATGTCCGGCGAAAGCTGTTCGCGGCACGGCTGACCCGCCCGCAGCCCGCCCGCGACGACAAGATCGTCACCGGGTGGAACGGCCTGGCGATCACCGCGCTGGCCGAGGCCGGCCGGGTCGACGCGGCGGCCGCTTGCGCCCGCTACCTCCTCGAGAAGCACTGGGACGGAACGGTCCTGCGTCGCAGCTCGCTCGGCGGCGAGGTCGGCGAGGCGCTGGGCATGCTGGAGGACTACGCCGCCCTGGTCACCGGTCTGCTGGCTCTGCGGCAGCGCACCGGCGACGAGGCCTGGGCGGATGCCGCTACGGCGATCCTGGACGCCGCCATCGACCGCTTCGCCGACCCCGAGGCCGCGGGTGGCTGGTACGACGCACCGTCGGACGGCGAAGCCCTGCTCACCCGTCCCCGCGATCCCGCGGACGGGGCGACACCGTCGGGCACGAGCCTGATGGCCGAGGCGCTCACCTACGCCGAGGCGCTGCTGGGGGAGAGGTACGCGAGGCTTGCCGCCGCGACCCGCGCCCGGTCGGGCGAGCTGATCCGTCGCGTGCCGCGCGGAGCCGGGCATCACCTGGCCGTGGCGGAGCAGGCCGCGGCGGGCCTGCAGATCGCCGTGGCCGACGGTGCCGGCGCCGCGGCGCTCGCCGCCGAGGCCCGGAGGCTGGCTCCCGGAGGCGCGGTAGTCGTTGCCGGACCTAAAGATTCGCATCCCCTGCTGGAGGGGCGGGGCCCGGTCGACGGCCGCGCCGCCGCCTACGTGTGCCGGGGGACGGTCTGCTCCCTGCCGGTCACCGACGGTGAGACCCTCGCCACAGAACTGTCGGCTTAGGGTGTGCTATCTTCCTTGATGTGGGTATGAACGCGCACATGTATTGGCGCTTTACCGAGGCTCCGGGTGGAGCCGGCGGTGAAGCGCGCATGCGCGGATAACTTCAGCCGCACACACACCCGGAGCCGAGGCAGCGAGCGATCGCTGCCTTTTTCGTAGGCACCGGGGGAATTCGTCTGGTGCCGCAGTACACCAGGAAGGTTGACATGACCATCGAGCTCGAGAGTCCGGCGTCCACATCGAATCGCCGGGTCACCGCGTTCCACGCGATTCCCTCGCCCGCAGCGTTGCAGGGCGAACTGCCGCTGGCCCCGCGCCTCGCCGCGCAGGTGGAGGCCGACCGTGCCGCGATCGCCGACGTGATCGCCGGCCGCGACCGCCGCCTGCTGGTGGTGGTGGGGCCGTGCTCCGTTCACGATCCCGAGGCCGCCCTCGACTACGCGCGCCGGCTCAAGCCGATCGCCGACGAACTCGCCGGTGAACTGCTGATCGTGATGCGCGTGTACTTCGAGAAGCCGCGCACCACCGTGGGCTGGAAGGGCCTGATCAACGACCCCGGGATGGACGAGTCCTACGACGTACCGCGCGGCCTGCGCACCGCCCGGCAGCTGCTCCTGGACATCCTGGAGATCGGCCTGCCGGTGGGCTGTGAGTTCCTCGAACCCACCAGCCCGCAGTACATCGCCGACACCGTGGCCTGGGGTGCGATCGGTGCCCGCACCACCGAATCGCAGGTGCACCGCCAGCTGGCCTCGGGCCTGTCGATGCCGATCGGTTTCAAGAACGCCACCGACGGCAACGTCCAGGTCGCGATCGACGGCGTGGGTGCCGCCGCGGCCCGCCACGTCTTCTTCGGCACCGACGACGACGGCACCGCCGCCATCGTGGAGACCGCGGGGAACGACAACTGCCACATCATCCTTCGTGGCGGGCGCATGGGCCCGAACTTCGACACCGATTCGGTGAGCACGGCCGTCGCGGCGCTGCAGAAGGCGGGCATCGCACCGTCGCTCATGGTGGACGCCTCGCACGCCAACTCCGGCAAGGACCACGTCCGTCAGGCCGAGGTGGCGCGCGAGATCGCCGCCCGGATCGCGGCGGGGGAGACGGGGATCTCCGGCATCATGCTGGAGTCCTTCCTCGTCGCCGGTGCGCAGCAGCCCGGTCCGGGGCCGCTGGTCTACGGGCAGTCGGTGACCGACAAGTGCATGGACTTCGCCACGAGCGATTCGGTCCTGCACGATCTCGCGGCGGCGGTGGCGCAGTAGATTCTGCGCATGGCGATCACACCGGACACCAAGGACTGGACCTGGGTCATGGAGCGGGCGTGCCCCGAGTGCGGGTACGACCCCGACTCGGTGCGCCGCACCGACGTCGGTGATCGCATCGCGCGGTCGGCGGCGGGCTGGGAGGCCGTGCTCGCCCGGCCCTGCGTCGCGGTCCGGCCAGACGAGCGCACCTGGTCGCCGTTGGAGTACGGCTGCCACATCCGGGATGTGCACCGCATCATGCGATCCCGGCTCGCGCTGATGCTGTCCTACGACGAGGCCGTGGCAGACGGTGCGCGGTTCGCGAACTGGGACCAGGACGCCACCGCGGACGAGGACGACTACACCGCGCAGGACCCGGCGGTGGTGGCCCGTGAACTCGCGGCCGCCGCCGCCGATTTCGCCGACGCCTACCGGGCCGTCGGCGAGGATCAGTGGGAACGACGGGGGCTGCGCAGCAACGGTTCCGCCTTCACCGTGGACTCGTTCGCGCGCTACGCACTGCACGATCTGGAGCATCATCGGGTGGACGTGGGGCTGGCACGCGGCTGAGCACGATCCCGGCGATCACCACCAACCCGCCCACCGGCTGATTCCAGGTCAACCGCTCACCGAGCACGGCCACGCCCAACAGCACGCCCACCACCGGCGTCAGATAGGTCACCGAGGATCCGGCGGCGGCGCCCCAGGCGGCCACGATGTTCGTGTTCCACAGGTACGCCAGCCCGGTCCCGAAGACCCCGAGGGCCACCATCGCGGCCACCACCTGCGGCGAGGCGACGGCCTGATGACGATCCCCCAGCAGGATCCAGCCGTCGATCAGCACCGCCCCGATCGCCACCTGGTACAGCGCGACCGACGGCGCCGGAAGGCCGAGCGGGGTCACGAACCTGCGCAGGTACACGAACGCGACCCCGTAGCTCGCCGTGGCCGCCAGGCAGGCCAGTTGTCCCGCGATCGATCCCGCCGCCCCGAGCTGCCACGGCGCCAGCACCACCAACACCCCGGCGAAGCCGATCGCCATTCCCCGCAGCTGATTCCGGCTCGGACGCTCCGATCGCAGCGCGACCAGCGTGACCGCCACCGTCATCAGCGGCGTCGTCGAATTGATGATGCTCGCCACCGCCGAATCGATCCGCTGCTCCGCCCACGCGAACAGTGTGAAGGGCAGCACGCACAGCAACACCGCGACCACGGCGATGTGCGCCACCGCCCGCCGCTCCCGGATCAGCGGAGCCCGCAGCACCGCCGCGGTCACCGCCAGGGTGAGCGCCCCGATCGTCAACCGGGCCGCCGTCACCTGCGCCGGGGACAGGCCAGCGAGCCCCTCCTTGATGAACAGGAAACTGGACCCCCAGGCCAGGGCCAGGGCGGTGAACTGCAGCGGAATCGAGCGCATGGTCCCAGTCCACCGCGGCACCGGCCCGCGTGCTGGCGGGAATCGGTCGCGGGGCTTCGGCCCGGCGGCAGCGCGCATCGGCGCGATACGGTGACACCGCACCGCCCGCCGAGCCGAGGAGTACCCGTGAGTGAAGTCGCCGTCGTCACCGGAGCGAGCAGCGGAATCGGGGCCGCCACCGCGCGGCACCTGGTGCGGGCGGGATTCGACGTGGTGATCGGCGCCCGCCGCGTCGAGCGCCTGGAGGACCTCAAGCGGCAGCTCGAGGCCGAGTTCCCCGAGCGGATCGTCACCGCGCTGCCGCTCGATGTGACCGATGTCGACTCGGTGCAGGCCTTCACCGACGCCATCCCCGCCGTCGACGTCCTGGTCAACAACGCGGGCGGCGCCATCGGCACCGAGACCATCGACGCCGCGAAGGAGGAGGACTGGCTGCGCATGTACGACATCAACGTGCTGTCGATCCTGCGTGTCACCCAGCGGCTGCTGCCCACGCTGCGGCAGTCACCGTCGGCCAGCGTGGTGACCATCGGCTCCATCGCCGCCCACGAGGCTTACGCCACCGGCGCCGGCTACAACGCCGCGAAGTTCGGCGCCCGCGCCGTGACCCGCGCCCTGCGCCTCGAACTCAAGGGGGAGCCGATCCGCGTGATCGAGATCGACCCGGGCCTGGTGGAGACCGAGTTCTCCGTCGTCCGGCTGCGCGGCGATGTGGACGGTGCCGCCAAGGTCTACGAGGGCGTGGACAACCTGCACGCCGACGACATCGCCGACGCCGTCACCTGGGCCGTGACCCGTCCGCCGCACGTGAACATCGACAACATCACGATCCTGGCCCGTGATCAGGTGAGCGCGCGCGAGGTGCACCGGCGCACCGTCTGACGAAAAACCCACTCCGATCGAAACCCTGTACCAGCATGGTGAGATCTGGAAAGGTCACGTCACCGTGCCGCCCGACGAGGGCCGGCCGGACGAGAGGACGTTCATGGCTGGAGAGCCCCCGCTCCTGCGGGTGAAGAACGCCGTGATCGAACCCCTCCCGGAGGCGGTCCGCTCGTGGCTCGTGCGCATCACCGCGCTCATCGCCTTCCTGGCGGTGTGGTGGCTGATCAGCGGGCTGCACCTGATCGACGAGAAGTTCCTGCCCACCCCGGCCTCCGTGTGGCAGGCCGCGGTGCGGGCCAGCACCTGGCACCAGGTGGCGCCCGGTGTCCCGCGCGAGGTGCTCGGCGAGCAGAACTACTTCCTCTGGGAACACCTGGTGGCGAGCCTCCAGCGGATCTTCGCCGGCGTGGGCGCCGCGATCATCCTGGGACCGCTGCTGGGCTTCGCCATGGGAACCTCGAAGACCATCAACACGATCATCGAGCCCTACCTGAACTTCCTGCGCGCACTGCCGCCGCTCGGCTACATCGGCCTGCTCATCGTGTGGTTCGGCATCGGCGACACCAGCAAGATCTGGCTGCTCTTCCTCGCCGCCTTCCCGGCCATCGCCATCTCCACCGTGAACGGCGTGCAGGGCGTGAGCCAGGACCAGATCAACGCCGCCCGCGCCCTCGGCGCGAACCGGCTGCAGACCATCCGCGGCGTGATCGTCCCGGCCACCCTGCCCGAGGTCATCAACGGCATCCGCATCGCCGTGGGCTTCGCCTGGACCACCGTGGTCGCGGCCGAACTCAACAACGGCATCCCCGGCATCGGCGGCCTCGCCTACCTCGCCGGGCAGCAGCTCAACACCCCGCTCACCATCGCCTGCATCATCGTGATCGGTGTGACCGCGCTGCTGCTGGATTCGCTGATCAAGTGGATCGGCCTGCTGGCCGTTCCGTGGAAGGGGAAGGCATGAACCGCCTGACCGCCCTCAAGGCGGCCGCCCTCGTCGGCGTGGGGCTCACGCTGTCCGGCTGCATCGTCGAGTCCGGCCGCGCCGAGCAGTCCCGCTCGATCGGTGGCGCCACCCCGTGCCCCGTGGCGGTGGACCCGTCGGTCACCGGCACCGTCCGGATCGGCTGGCAGGAGATCCCCAACGGCGATCTCATCGTCAAGGACACCGGCCTGCTGAACACCTGCCTGCCCAACGTGAAGACGGTGTGGAGCAAGTTCTCCTCGGGCGGCGACGTGATCCAGGCCTTCGGCGCCAACTCGCTCGACATCGGGTTGCTCGGCAGCGCGCCCGCCGCGAAGGCCCTGAGCGCCCCGCTCAACATCGACATGAAGGTGATCTGGATCCAGGACCGGATCGGCGCCGCCGAATCGCTCGTGGCCAAGGATCCCGCGCTGAAGACCGTGGCCGACCTCAAGGGCAAGCGGATCGCCGTGCCCTTCGCCTCGACCGCGCACTACAGCCTGCTGACCGCGCTGGACAAGGCCGGCGTCACGGACGCCCAGGTGATCAACCTGGCCCCCGACGCCATCCGCGGCGCCTGGAACGGCGGCCAGATCGACGCCACGTACATCTGGGAGCCCACGCTCAGCCAGCTCAAGGGCAGTCCGCTCACCGACAGCGCGAAGGTCGCCGAGCAGGGCGCTCCCACCTTCGACCTGGAGGGCGCACGCGCCGACTTCGTGCAGAACAACGCGGCCTTCCTCAAGGTGTGGAGCGCCGCGCAGGGGTGGGCCGCGAACCTGCTCAACACCGATCCGAACAAGGCCGCCGAGCACATCGCCGGCCAGCTCGGCGTACCGCTGGAGCAGGTGCTCACCCAGGTCAAGGGGTACGCCTACTTCGATAAGGCGACGCAGGCCGGACCCGACTACCTGGGCGGCCAGCTGGGCGCCGATATCCGCAGAACCGCGGAATTCCTGCTGCAGCAGGGACAGGTGCAGGGCGTCGGCTCGGCGCAGCACTACACCGACGGCGTGTACGGAGAGGCAGCGAAGTGAGCGAGACCGAACGCGTCGAACTGACCGGCGTCGGCAAGACCTACGACACCGCCAGCGGCCAGACCGTGGCCCTGCAACCGACCGACCTGACCATCGAGCCGGGCGAATTCGTCTCCATCGTCGGACCGTCGGGCTGCGGCAAGACCACCCTGCTGCGGCTCATCGCCGGATTCGAGGACCCCACCGAGGGCGTCGTCGAGGTGGGCGGGTCGAAGGTGACCGCACCGTCGGCCGACCGCGGCGTGGTCTTCCAGGCCCCCACCCTGTACCCCTGGCTGACGGTGCGCGGCAACGTCGAGTTCGGGCCCAAGGTGAGCGGCGTGGGCAAGACCGAGCGCCGTGAACAGGCACAGCGGCTGCTGGACCTGGTGGGGCTCGGCGACTTCGGCGACAAGCGGCCCTACGAGCTGTCCGGCGGTATGCAGCAGCGCGCACAGATCGCGCGGGTGCTGGTCAACGATCCGGCGATCGTGCTCATGGACGAGCCCTACGGCGCGCTCGACGCGCTCACGCGTGAGCGGCTCCAGGTGGACCTGCTGAAGATCTGGCGCAACGCCGGCAAGACCATCGTCTTCATCACCCACTCGGTCGAGGAGGCGGTGTTCCTGAGCACCCGCGTGCTGGTGATGAGCGCGCGTCCCGGGCGCGTGGTGATCGACCGGAAGGTGGAACTGCCGGGCGACGGGCCCGATGTGGTCCGCGACCCCGCGGTGACCGGTACGCCCGAATTCCAGGCGCTGCGCACGGAGCTGGCGGCGGCGATCTACGCCGCGCACGACTGAACCACCCGGGAACCCACAGGTTCCAGCGGTAGGGTTGCTCCCGTGGTGAGTGCCCCCAGACTGCCCGCGTCGCTGCGCTCCGTGTCGCTCCCGACCGGGCCTGCACGCAAGCTCGTGGCCCCCGCATACGCGCTGTACGAGCGGCGCCTGATCAGCGATCTCACGTCCGCCTACCGCGACGGTGCGCAGCGCCCGCGGCACGTGGCCGTGCTCTGCGACGGCAACCGGCGGTGGGCGCGGGCGGCCGGATTCGACGATGTGAGCCACGGCTACCGCATGGGCGCGAAGAAGATCGCCGAGATGCTGGGCTGGTGCGACGAGGCCGGCGTCGAGTTGGCCACCATCTACCTGCTCTCGACCGAGAACCTGCAGCGCGACCCCGAGGAGCTCGCGGCCCTGCTGGAGATCATCACCGATGTCGTGGAGGAGATCTCCGGGCCCGACAAGAACTGGTCGGTGAAGATCGTGGGCGCCATGGAGCTGCTGCCGCCCGATGCGGCGCGCCGGCTCACCGAGGCGGCGCAGGGCACCGTGGGGCGCACCGGCACGCACGTCAACGTGGCCGTGGGCTACGGCGGGCGCAAGGAGATCGTGGATGCGGTGCACTCGCTGCTCGACGAGAAGCTCGCGGCCGGCGCCACCGCGGAGGAGCTGGCGGACGCCGTCACCGTCGAGGGCATCGATCAGCACCTGTACACCTCCGGCCAGCCCGATCCCGATCTGGTGATCCGCACGTCGGGGGAGCAGCGACTGTCCGGATTTCTGTTGTGGCAGAGCGCGTACAGCGAGATCTGGTTCACCGAGGCCTACTGGCCCGAGTTCCGGCGGGTGGACTTCCTGCGCGCGCTGCGCGATTACGCGGCGCGGCACCGTCGATTCGGTGCCTGACCTGGCTCTGAACCCGCCCATGTGAGTGGATTCGAGAAATTTCTATCAATCGCCATGGTGATGCGCGCCACGCGCTGTTACGATTCATATATCAGTCGTAACACCGAGGAGGCGGCATGACCCAGCTGGCGGAACCCGAGAGCCGGACCGAGACCGTTCGTGCGCCGGAGCGCTACGGGCCGCGATCGCAGTTCATCGACCCGCTGGGGATGAGCGGCACCGTCGCCGGCCAGTGGGCGTTCCTGCCGATCAACGGCGCGGCGTTCGTGATGCAGCTGATGCATCCCGTGATCGGCGACATCGTGGGGGAGTTCAGCGTCGCGTACACCGACCCGGTGGGTCGCGCGATCCGGTCGATGGATTCGGTGCAGCGCTGGTACTTCGGCGAGGACGCCGCCGTCGAGGAGGGTTACCGGCTCCGCGCGCAGCATCAGCCGCTGCAGATGCGCAACGCCGAGGGCAAGCACATCAGCGCGCTCAATCCGGAGGCCTACGGCTGGGTGATCGCCACGGGAACGGTCACGGGCATCGATTCCCTGCCGCGCAGCCTCGGCCGCCCGCTCACCGATGCCGATGTCCTGGAGATCTTCGACGACTCCCGCAAGATCGCCGCGATCGTCCAGGTGCCGGACGGTGCCGTCCCTTGGGAGCCGGACGCCTTCGACCGCTACTACGAGGACATGCTCACGAAGCTGGTCGCGCACCCCGGCGCGCTGCAGTTCCTCGACGACTTCGCCCACGGCAACCCGCCGCTGCCGCCGGAGGCGGGCCCGTTCCTCCGTGCGATCGAGCCGGTGCTCAAGCCGATCGGCGTCTCGGTCAACCGCGCGGTCTACCTGCTCACCGTCGGGGTACTGCGGCCCGAGGTCCGTGAGATCCTCGGCGTGGGGTGGACACGCCGCGAGGAGTATCTCTACCGAGCGGTGACCGCGGCGATCCGCCAGGCGTACAAGGTGATTCCCGAGCGGGTGGGCTACACGCCGCTGGCGTACTACGCCCGCGGGAAGGCGCGTGCCCTGCGTGCCATGAAGCAGCGGGACCTGCCGGACTTCACCGCGTTCCAGCGCGAGCGCACCCCGGAGCAGCGCGCGAAGTCGCCCTCCGCCGGTTGCCCCTTCGGCTGACGCTCGGGGCTCACCGCGCCAGGGGGACGAGGGCCGTGCGCGCGTAGGCGCGTGCGGCCTCCTCGTCGCCCAGGTCGAACGGTGCGGGCTCGATCGCGAAGCAGGCGGTGGTGATCCGCACCAGTGCGTCGGCGCGGATCTCGGTGCCGCCCTCGGAAACCGCGCCGGACTCCTGCTCCTGCACCATGATCGCGGTCACGAAGCGGATGCCGTGGCCCACCAGATCGAGCCGCTCGTCGGCGAACAGCGCCGCCCGCTCCTCGGGGGAGGAATCGGGGAACAGGGTGCGCCCGAACCGGCAGCACAGCACGAACACCTCCTCGATCCGTTGCGCCACATCGGGAGTGGTGGCCACCACCTCGGCGGTCTGGACGAACAGGCGGCCCAACGACCAGGCGAGCGCCGCGGCCAGGATGTCGTCCTTGGAACCGAACCGGCGGAACAGGGTCATCCGGCTCATCCCCGATTCGGCGGCGATCGCATCCACCGTCACCTTGCGCGTACCGGCCGTGGCGAGCGCCCGGAGTGCGGCGCGGTAGACCCCGGCGTCGGCATCGCTGACATCGGAGTGCGTACCGGCGCGGAGCAGCAGTTCGGGCAGGGATGCGCCGGGACGGGTCATGACAGCTGATCGTAGGCGGGGGATCAGAGCTTGCGCAGGCGCACGCGATTGATCGAGTGGTCGGAGTCCTTGCGCAGCACCAGGGTGGCCCGCGGCCGGGTCGGCAGGATGTTCTGCACCAGGTTCGGCCGGTTGATGCCCGCCCAGATGCCCTCGGCGCGGTCGCGCGCCTCGGCATCGGACAGGTCGGCGTAGTGGTGGAAGTGCGACTGCGGATCCGCGAACGACGTGGTGCGCATCGACAGGAAGCGATCGACGTACCACCGCTCGATGTCCTCGATCCGCGCGTCCACGTACACCGAGAAGTCGAACAGGTCCGAGACCATCAGCCGCGGCCCGGTCTGCAGCACGTTGAGCCCCTCGACGATCAGGATGTCGGGGCGCCGCACGTGGATGAACTCGTTCGGCACGATGTCGTAGAGCTGATGCGAGTACACCGGCGCCGTGACGTCCTCCGCGCCCGACTTCACCGCGGTCACGAACCGCAGCAGTGCACGGCGATCGTAGGACTCGGGAAATCCCTTGCGGTGCATGATGCCGCGCCGTTCCAGTTCGGCGGTGGGGTAGAGGAAGCCGTCCGTGGTCACCAGATCCACCCGCGGGTGCGAATCCCACCGCGCCAGCAGTGCCTGCAGCACACGGGCCGTGGTCGATTTGCCCACCGCCACCGAGCCCGCGACACCGATCACGAAGGGCACCTGGCCCTCGTGCCGCTGCTCCCCGAGGAAGGTGGCCGTGGCCGCGTACAGCCGCTGTCGCGCCGCCACCTGCAGATGGATCAGACGGGAGACGGGGAGGTAGACCTCGGCCACCTCCGCGAGGTCGATCTGCTCACCCAGGCCCCGCAGGTGCGACAGGTCCTCTTCGGTCAGCGACAGCGGCGTCGACTGCCGGAGCTCGCGCCACTGCGCGCGGTCCAACTCGATGTAGGGGCTGGCTTCGCTCACGAGACGACTCCGTGGCGCGCCGGGGCTGACATGTTCTCAGTCTGGCACGCGCGCTCGGCCCCGTCCGCACGGCAGTATCCTGCGGGCATGCGCGAGCTCACCGTCACCGACCGCTACCTGCGCCTCGGCCTCCGTTTCGACCGGATCGAGGAGGGCTTCGTGGACGCCTACTTCGGCGATCCGAAGCACCGCCGGTCGGTGGCGCAGGAGGCGCCGCCGACCCCCGCCGAACTCGCCGCCGCGGCCCGCGATCTGCTGCGCGACATCGAGGCCGATACCGCGCTGGGCGAGCAGCGCCGCGAATTCCTGCGCGGTCACGTGGCCGCGCTGGCCTGCTCGGCCCGCAAGTTCGACGGTGCGCCGATCGGCTTCGTCGAGGAGGTACGGGCCTACTTCGACGTGGACATCGCCCCGCACGACACCGCCGACTACGAGGCCGCCCACGCCCGCCTCGACGAACTGCTGCCCGGCCCGGGGTCGCTGTCCGAGCGGATGGCCGAGCAGCGTGCCCGGTTCCTCGTCCCGAAGGACCGGGTGCCCGAGGTGGTCGACGCGCTCGCGGGTGCCCTGCGCGATGTGGTGCGCGCGCGGTACCCGCTGCCCGAGGCGGAGACCGTGTCCTTCGAGATCGAACACGACAAGCCCTGGTCCGGATTCAACTACTACCTGGGCGATTACGCCTCGCGGGTGGCCGTGAACGGCGATCTGCCGCAGTACCTGTCGTCCTTGCCGCACCTCATCGCGCACGAGGCCTACCCCGGCCACCACACCGAGCACTGCCGTAAGGAAGACCTGCTCGTGCACGGCCAGAACCAGCCCGAGCAGACGATCTTCCTCGTCAACACCCCGCAGTGCCTCATGGCCGAGGGCCTGGCCGACCACGCGCTCGGCGCCGCGATCGGCCCGGGCTGGGGCCGCTGGGCGCAGGAGATCTACGCCGACCTCGGGCTCGCCTTCGACGGTGAGCTCGCCGAGGCGATCTCGGTGGCCTCCGCCGGGCTGCTGCACGTGCGACAGGACGCCGCCCTGCTGCTGCACGACCGCGGCGGCACCGACGACGAGGTGATCGCCTACCTGCGGCGCTGGGGCCTGGCCACGGAGACCTCGGCGCGGCAGTCGCTGCGCTTCCTCAGCTCCCCGCTGTGGCGCGCCTACATCAGCACCTACGTCGAGGGCTACGCGCTGCTCGGCTCCTGGCTCGACCTCGCCGAACCGGGTCCGGCCCGGCTGGACCGCTTCGGGCGCCTGCTCGACGAGCCGCTCACCCCGTCGGCCCTGCGTCGCGAGCTCGCCGCCGTAGCACCGGCCGCCGGGTGACGGGCGTCATGGGCCGCTTAGGATGAGCTCATGAGCGATTCCAGCGTGAACTCCGCGTCCCTCGCCGAACTCGACCCCGAGGTCGCCGCCGCCATGAACGGCGAGCTCGCGCGCCAGCGGGACACGCTGGAAATGATCGCCTCGGAGAATTTCGTGCCGCGTGCCGTGCTCCAGGCCCAGGGCTCCGTGCTCACCAACAAGTACGCCGAGGGCTACCCCGGCCGCCGCTACTACGGCGGCTGCGAGTACGTCGACGTGGTGGAGGACCTCGCCCGCAACCGCGCCAAGGAGCTGTTCGGCGCCGAGTTCGCCAACGTCCAGCCGCACTCCGGCGCCCAGGCCAACGCGGCCGTGCTGCAGGCGCTCATGGAGCCGGGCGAAACCCTCATGGGCCTGGACCTCGCGCACGGCGGACACCTCACCCACGGCATGCGCCTGAACTTCTCCGGCAAGCTCTACGAGAACGTCTTCTACGGCGTCTCCAAGGAGGACCACCGGGTGGACAT
This sequence comes from Tsukamurella strandjordii, assembly GCF_039525985.1. Taxonomy (NCBI): domain Bacteria; kingdom Bacillati; phylum Actinomycetota; class Actinomycetes; order Mycobacteriales; family Tsukamurellaceae; genus Tsukamurella; species Tsukamurella strandjordii. The sequence continues at coordinate 127,591 of NZ_BAAAII010000013.1, forward strand.
GGACGAGGTGCGCAAGATCGCCCTCGACTCCAGGCCCAAGGTGATCGTCGCCGGCTGGTCCGCGTACCCGCGGCAGCTCGACTTCGCCGCCTTCCGCTCCATCGCCGACGAGGTGGGCGCCCACCTGTGGGTGGACATGGCGCACTTCGCCGGCCTCGTCGCCGCGGGCCTGCACCCCAGCCCCGTCCCGCACGCCGACGTCGTGTCGAGCACTGTGCACAAGACCCTCGGCGGTCCCCGCTCCGGCATCATCCTGGCGAAGCAGGAGTGGGCCAAGAAGCTCAACTCCGCTGTCTTCCCCGGTCAGCAGGGCGGCCCGCTCATGCACGTGATCGCCGCCAAGGCCGTCGCCCTCAAGGTGGCCGCCACCGAGGAGTTCCGCGAGAAGCAGGAGCGCACTCTCGAGGGCGCCAAGATCCTGGCCGAGCGCCTCGGCGCCCAGGACGTGGCCGATGCCGGCATCACCGTGCTCACCGGCGGCACCGATGTGCACCTGGTGCTCGTGGACCTCCGCAACAGCGACCTCGACGGCCAGCAGGCCGAGGATCTGCTGCACGAGGTGGGCATCACGGTGAACCGCAACGCCGTGCCCTTCGACCCGCGCCCGCCGATGGTCACCTCCGGCCTGCGGATCGGCACCGCCGCGCTGGCGAGCCGCGGCTTCGGTGCCATGGAGTTCACCGAGGTGGCCGACATCATCGGTACGGCACTCGCCCTGGGCAAGTCGGCCGATCTGTCCGCGCTGCGCGCCCGCGTCTCGGCGCTCGCGCTCGAGATGCCGCTGTACGAGGGCCTGGAGGACTGGGGCCTGCTCTCGCGCTGAACCCGGGTTTCGGGTACCCGTAGGGCCCTACCTGGGATTTGAAGGCCGGGTAGCGGCTGCTCTACAGTGTCCGGGTGACTTCCACCACCTCCGAGGACGACCTGACTCTCGCCATCGACAAGGCGCTGCCGGACATCCGTGCCGCCTACGTCGAGGCGGGTGACGCATGGCAGCCCCACGATTACGTTCCGTGGGACGACGGTCGCAACTACGCCTTCCTCGGCGGCGAGGACTTCGCTCCGGCGGACGTGAAGGTGCACCCGGTCGTGGCTCACGGCCTGGTCCTGGGTCTGCTGACGAAGGATCACCTGCCGTCGTTCCACCGGCTGCTGGCGCAGCACCACCTCATCGATTCCGACTGGGGCAAGTTCGTCGGCCACTGGACCGCCGAGGAGAACCGCCACGCCATCGCGCTGCGCGATCACGTGGTGGTCAGCCGCACGTTCGACGTCGAGCAGCTGGAGGCCTGGCGCCTGGAGGCCGTGACCCGCGGCTACCGGCAGTACGAGGGCACCCGTGACGAACTCCACGTGGCCGAGCAGATCGCCATGGTGATGACGCACGAGGCGCTGTCCGCCGACTACTTCGACCGGCTCGCCGACTTCGCCGAGAAGGCCGAGGGCACGCCGGCCGGGCTCGTGACCACGCTGCGCAAGATCGCCGCCGACGATCGGGTGCAGCTGCAGTACTGGGTCGAGCTGTTCACCGTGGCCCTGGACGTCAACGAGGGCCACGCCAAGGACGCCCTGCTGGGCCAGGCGCGCGTCGTCTCGGCCATCGGCGCCGAGACCGCCGAGGGCCTGGACGAGTCGCGCCGCATCGTGGTGGACGCCGAGATCGCGACCGCCGAGCGCGACCGTGAGCTGATCAACGTGCTGCTCGCGCGCTGGGGTCTGGCCCTGTAGTACCGCCGTAACGAACTGTTCACGAACGCGCCGCGCAGCCTCCGAGCCGCGTGGCGCGTTCGGCGTTAGTTTGGCGGTGACGGATTGCGGGGAAGCATTTCGTCCCGGGAGGTTCCAACCGTGACTGGTTCACCAGTTCTCACGAGAGGGCCGGCCCCGGTCCTCGTCCTCGCGGCGTAGCAGACCTACGCAGCGACGATGTTTGGAACCGGCCGGCCGCAGCTACACGCTTGCGTGGGCGCCGCGCAGGCTAGGAGCGTCACCGTGACCACCACTCGGACCTACGTTCTCGACACCTCCGTCCTGCTGTCCGATCCCTGGGCCATCACCCGATTCGCCGAGCACGATGTGGTGCTCCCGCTCGTGGTGATCAGCGAACTCGAGGGCAAGCGCCACCACGCCGAGCTCGGCTGGTTCGCCCGCGAATCGCTGCGCATGCTCGACGATATGAGGCTCGAGCACGGCCGCCTCGACCAGCCGATCCCCACCCCGGGCGGCGGCACCGTGCAGGTGGAGCTCAATCACATCGACCCGTCCGTGTTGCCGGTGGGTTTCCGGACCGGGACCAACGACGCCCGCATCCTGGCCTGCGCCCTGAACCTGCGCGCCGAGGGCAAGAACGTGACGCTGGTGTCGAAGGACATCCCGCTGCGCGTCAAGGCCGGCGCCGTGGGCCTGACCGCCGACGAGTACCGCGCTCAGGACGTGGTGACCTCCGGGTGGACCGGTATGGAGGAACTCGAGGTGGCGTCGCAGGACATCGACGCCCTGTTCGCGAACGGTGTGATCGATCACGACGCCGCGCGGGAACTGCCCTGCAACACCGGAGTCCGGCTGCTGGGCGGCACCTCCAGTGCACTCGGCCGGGTGACCGCGGACAAGCAGCTGCAGCTGGTGCGCGGCGATCGCGAGGCCTTCGGCCTGCACGGCCGCAGCGCCGAACAGCGTGTGGCCCTGGATCTGTTGCTCGACGAGTCCGTGGGCATCGTCTCCCTCGGCGGCAAGGCGGGCACCGGTAAGTCGGCGCTCGCCCTGTGTGCGGGCCTGGAAGCGGTGCTGGAGAAGCGGACTCAGCGCAAGGTGGTGGTCTTCCGGCCGCTGTACGCCGTGGGCGGCCAGGACCTGGGCTATCTCCCGGGCACCGAGAACGAGAAGATGGGGCCGTGGGCGCAGGCCGTCTTCGACACCCTCGATGGGCTCGCCTCGCCCGAGGTGATGGACGAGGTGATGTCGCGCGGGATGCTGGAAGTACTGCCGCTCACGCACATTCGCGGCCGGTCGCTGCACGACTCCTTCGTGATCGTCGACGAGGCGCAGTCGCTGGAGCGCAACGTGCTGCTCACGGTGCTCTCGCGGCTGGGCGCGGGCTCGCGGGTGGTGCTGACCCACGATGTGGCGCAGCGCGACAACCTGCGCGTCGGCCGGCACGACGGTGTGGCCGCGGTGATCGAGAAGCTCAAGGGGCACCCGCTGTTCGCGCACGTCACGCTCACCCGCTCCGAGCGTTCGCCGATCGCGGCGCTGGTCACCGAGATGCTGGAGGAGTTCGCCCCCGGCGCCTGACCGTTGCCGTACCTAGAACCACAAGGTATACCTGTACCTAGTGGTTCTAGGTATGGAGGTCGCGTGCACATCGACAAGGATCTGGTCGCCGCATCGGCGACCCCGCTGGTGCTCAGCATCCTCAGCCGCGGCGACAGCTACGGGTACGCGATCCTCACCCGCGTCCGCGAGCTGTCCGGCGGCCGACTGGAATGGTCCGACGGCATGCTCTACCCGCTGCTGCACCGGCTCGAACGGCTCGGCCACGTGGAATCCCGCTGGGAGATCGCCGACACCGGCCGCAAGCGCAAGCACTACGCGATCACGCCCGCCGGGAGCGAGGCGCTCGCGGACCGTCGGGACCAGTGGCGGGTGGTCAGCGCGGCCCTGGACGGCATCTGGTCCGACGGTGCGCTCCCGGGGCCGGCATGACGGGCCCGGTGGACGCCCAGATCCGGCAGTGGCGCGGCTACCTCGAGGGTCGGCGCCGTCTGCGCTCCGACGAGGTGGACGAGCTCGAATCGCATCTGCGGGATCAGATCTCGGACCTCGAGGCGCGCGGGCTCGACGGTGAGGAGTCCTTCCTCGTGGCGGTCAAGCGGATGGGGGCCGCCGATGCCGTGGCGCATGAGTTCGCCCGCGAACACTCCGACCGGCTGTGGAAGCAACTCGTGCTGGGCAGCGCCGACGAGGATTCCGGCCGCCCCGCCGAACTACCGGTGGTCCTCGCGCTCGGCGCCGGAGCCGGACTGTCCCTGCTCGCGGTGCTGTGGCTGCTGGGCGATGCGGCGCCCAAGTTCGCGGCCTTCGCCGTCGCGCCGTTCCTGGTTGCCTACTTCGCGTTCAAGCGCGCGATGGACGTCCGGGCGGCCGCAGCGGTGATCGGCGCCTTCGCGGTGGTCGCGGCGCTGATCGCGGTGTACCCCTTCCGGTCGGGCGGGTCCACCGAGGTCCTCACCGTGCTGGCCACCCCGGTGGTGCTCTGGTTCGGGGTGGGGGTGGCCTACACGGGTGGCGCGTGGCGATCCGCGCCCCGGCGCATGGACTTCGTGCGGTTCACCGGCGAATTCGTCATCTACTTCCTGCTGATCGCCCTGGGCGGCGGTGCGATCACCGCCCTCACGATCAACGCGCTGGGCGCCGTGGGCCTGAACGCCGAATCCGTGATCACCGAGTGGCTCCTGCCGGTGTGCGTCGGCGGCGCCGTCCTGGTTGCGGCCTGGCTGGTGGAGGCGAAGCAGGAGGTGATCGAGAACATCGCCCCCGTGTTGACCCGGATCTTCACCCCGATCACGCTCGTGATGCTGATCGTGGTGCTGGGCGCCTTCGCCTCGCGCCCCGGCCTGGTGGGCGCCGATCGCGATCTCCTGGTTCTGATGACCGCGGTACTGGTGCTGGTCGTCGGCCTACTGCTGTACGCCGTCTCGGCCCGCGATCCTCGGCGCCGGCCCGATGTCTTCGACCGGCTGCAGGTGGCGCTCGTGGTCGCCGCGATCGCCGTGGACCTGGTGGTGCTGGTCGCGATGATCACCCGCACCGCCGAATTCGGCTCGTCGCCGAACAAGGCCGCGGCACTGGGCCTGAACCTCGTGCTGCTGGTGATCCTCGCCGGGGCCGCAGTGCTGGGCGCCGGGTTCGTGCGGGGCCGCAGGGAGTTCGCGGAGATCGAGCGCTGGCAGACCGGCACGCTCCCGGCCTACGCCGCGTGGGCGGCGATCGTCGCCCTGGTCTTCCCGCCCGTCTTCGGATTCGTCTAGCGCACCGTCGGGCGTGGTCGCCGCAGGTAGGGCAGCCTAAGCCGCGCCGTCGATATCTCGAGGAATACCCTCGGAGGGTGACTTCGTCCAGCCCCGAATTCATCTATTCCGATCTGCTCCCCATCGGTCCCGATTCGACGCCGTACCGGCTCATCACGACCGAGGGCGTCTCGACCTTCGAGGTCGACGGGCAGAAGTTCCTCAAGGTGGCACCCGAGGCACTGCAGCAGCTGACCGCGGAGGCGATGCACGACATCAGCCACTACCTGCGGCCCGCCCACCTGCAGCAGCTGCGCAAGATCATCGACGATCCCGAGGCCTCGGGCAACGACCGCTTCGTGGCGCTCGACCTGCTCAAGAACGTCAACATCTCCGCCGGCGGCGTGCTGCCGATGTGCCAGGACACCGGCACCGCCATCGTGATGGGCAAGAAGTCCGAGGGCGTGCTCACCGGGGTCGAGGACGGCGAGTGGATCTCCCGCGGCGTCTACGACGCGTACACCAAGCTCAACCTGCGGTACTCGCAGAACGCGCCGATCACCATGTACGAGGAGAAGAACACCGGCACCAACCTGCCGGCCCAGGTGGAGATCTACGCCACCGAGCAGGGCCCGAAGGGACCGGAGTACAAGTTCCTGTTCATGGCCAAGGGCGGCGGCTCGGCCAACAAGTCCTTCCTGTTCCAGGAGACGAAGGCGATCCTCAACCCGGACCGCATCCTCACGTTCCTCGACGAGAAGATCCGCTCGCTGGGCACCGCGGCCTGCCCGCCGTACCACCTGGCGATCGTGATCGGCGGCACGTCGGCCGAGTTCGCTTTGAAGACGGCGAAGTACGCCTCGGCGCACTACCTGGACGAGCTGCCCGAGACCGGTTCGATGGCGGCGCACGGCTTCCGGGACAAGGAGCTGGAGGAGAAGGTCTTCGAGCTCACCCAGTCCTTCGGTATCGGTGCGCAGTTCGGCGGCAAGTACTTCTGCCACGATGTGCGCGTGGTGCGGCTGCCGCGGCACGGCGCCTCGCTGCCCGTGGCGATCGCGGTGTCCTGCTCGGCGGACCGTCAGGCCCTCGGCAAGATCACCGCCGACGGCGTCTTCCTGGAGCAGCTGGAGACCGATCCGGCGCAGTACATGCCGGACGCCGGTGTCGCGGAGGACATCGAAGGCGGCGCGGTCGTGGAGATCGACCTGAACCGGCCGATGCCCGAGATCCTCGCCGAGCTGTCGAAGTACCCGGTGAAGACCAGGCTCTCGCTGACCGGCCCGCTGGTCGTGGCGCGCGATATCGCGCACGCCAAGATCAAGGAGCGGCTCGACGCGGGCGAGGAGATGCCGCAGTACCTCAAGGACCACCCGGTGTACTACGCCGGCCCGGCGAAGACGCCCGAGGGCATGGCGTCCGGCTCCTTCGGCCCCACCACCGCGGGCCGGATGGACAGCTACGTCGATCAGTTCCAGGCCGCCGGCGGCTCGATGGTGATGCTGGCCAAGGGGAACCGCTCGAAGCAGGTCACCCAGGCGTGCGATAGCCACGGCGGGTTCTACCTCGGCTCCATCGGCGGCCCCGCCGCCCGGCTGGCGCTCGACTGCATCAAGAGCCAGGAGATCATCGAGTACCCCGAGCTCGGCATGGAAGCGGTGTGGAAGATCGAGGTCGAGAACTTCCCGGCCTTCATCGTGGTCGACGACAAGGGCAACGACTTCTTCACCGATCCCTCGGGTGAGGTGTCGATCCCGCTCAGCGGCATCCGGGTCCGCTCGAAGGAACGGTAGTCCCAGGCTCAGGCCGGGCGGAGGATGGTGACGGCGAAGTCCGCGCCGTCGTGCCAGGGCTTGATGTCCCAGGTGGCCAGGCGCAGATCCGTGCGCAGGCCGGCGTCGGCGGCGTAGCGGTCCAGCTGCTGCGGGCTCAGTCCGCGGTCGGTGTGGAAGCCGATCACGGCGAAGCCCTCGGGCTTCAGGTGCTTCCGGAAGTTCCGCAGCACAGCGGTTTCCGTTCCCTCCGCCACGAAGACGAGCACGTTGCCTGCGCACACGATGGCGTCGAAGGGCTCGGCCTCACCTTGCGCGGGCAGATCGAGCGCCGACAGATCCTCGACGATCCAGTGCGGGCCCGGGTGGTCGGCCTGCGCGGCCGCGATGAGCTTCGGGTCCACATCGACGCCGACCACGTCGTGGCCCACCGAGTGCAGGTAACCGCCGACCCTGCCGGGCCCGCAGCCGGCGTCCAGGATGCGCGAGCCGCGACCGACCATCGCGTCCACGAACCGGCCCTCACCGGACAGGTCCGCGCCCTCGCGGGCCATCGAGCGGAACCGCTCGATGTACCACTCGCTGTGCCCGTCCTTCGTGTCGGTGAACCATCGCGGAGTGCTCATGGACTCGAACCTACCCGCGGAGCCGAAACGAGCGCCGGGCCGTGGATGCTCTCCCGGCCCGGCGCTCGACGGTGCGGCGACTACTCGCCGTGCAGGACCTCGATGGCCTTCTTCTCGATATCGGTGTCGGTGGCGGCACTGAGATCGATGTAGCCGGAGCCGGCGAGGTGCTCGGCCACCTGGGGGTGGTGGCTGCGCAGCCGCTCGATGAACTCGGCGCCGATGTCCGACTTGCCGCCGCCGTGGCCGAGCACCACGAAGGACTGCTCATCCTCGGCGAGGGTCGCGGCGATCTTGTCGAAGTAGGTGACCAGCACCTGCTCGTCGTCGTTGCCGGTCTTGCGCTCCACGGCGCGCATCCGGCGGGCCCGCGGGTCGCTGTTGCGCAGGTCCTTCTCCTCCTTGGAGGTGCGCGCGGAGTCGAGGTCGTAGTCGATCAGCCGCGCCCGCTTGGTGTCGATCGCCACCACCAGCAGCGTTCCCGCATCGGAGGTCTCCTGGGTGGCACGCAGCAGCGGCCGGGCGCGCTCGATGTCGTCGATGGACACGACGTCGTTGTGAGGACGGTGGAACAACACGCGCTCGTTGTTGATGTGGACCACCAGACGATCGCCCTTCTCGTACTCCACGCTGTCCGCGACGTCGTCCCAGACGTGGACGAAGTCCTTCCACTTGAGCTGGCGCGGCGCCGGGTTGGAGAGGATCTTGGCGATGGTCTTACGAGTATGCGCGTTCACGGTCACCCTTCGATCGATTGTTTGCGATCCAACCTAGCGGGTCGGGGCGGATCGGGCGACCTACGACCTATCGGCGTACTTCGGCGGCGCGGGTCGAGGCGCCGCGCACCGTCGGCGCGCGCACTAGGCTGTTCGGCGTGAAAAGAGGAAGGCCGCTCATGCCGATCGCGTGCGCCCTGGCGCTCGCCGTCGCCGGGTGCGGTTCGCAGTCCTCGGCGAGCGACGGCGCGCACCGGACGGAGCACGGATCGAGCGCCGTGGCCGCACCTGCGTCCGCAGAGCGCGCGACGCCCACCGGGACGCCGCTGTACGCGCGGCTCTCGTCCGCGAACGCCGGCGGCGACACGGGGCGCGCCCTCACCGCCGTCCTGGGCGGCGCCACCTACCCCGGTGCGACCGGCATATGGGTGGGCTGCGAGGGCACCGCGTCCACCGCGATCTACCGCCTCGCAGGCGAATTCAGCACCCTCACCGGCACTCTCGGCCTGCAACCGCACACCCCGGAGGAGCTGCAGGTGCGGATCGAGATCCTGGTCGACGGTCAATCGCGATTCGCACAGACACTGGACCGTGACGATCAGCCCGCGGCACTGGCGATCCCCCTCGCCGGAGCCGCCTCGCTGACCGTCTCGGCTCTCGCCACCGACGGCAGATGCACTCCGGCCGGCACCCCGTACGGGGCGATCGGCGCGGCATCGCTCACCTGACCGGCGTCAGCGCTTGCGGTCGACGTTCGCCATCTTCAGCACGTCCAGCCGGCTGTCGAGCTCCTCGATGGAGAGCTTGTCGCCGATCAAGCCGCGGTCGATCACCGTCTGGCGAATCGTCTTGCCCTCCTTGAGCGCCTGCTTCGCGACGGCGGCCGCCTCCTCGTAGCCGATGGCCGAGTTCAGCGGCGTCACGATCGACGGCGACGATTCGGCCAGGGTGCGCAGCCGCTCCTCGTGCGCCTGCAGGCCGGCGATGCACTTGTCCGCGAACAGGACCGAGACATTGGTCAGCAGCTTCACCGACTCCAGCACATTGCGCGCCATCATCGGGATGTACACGTTGAGCTCGAAGGCGCCGTTACCGCCGCCCCACGCCACCGCCGCGTCGTTGCCGATCACCTGCGCGGCGACCTGCGTCACCGCCTCGGGCAGAACGGGATTCACCTTGCCGGGCATGATCGAGCTACCGGGCTGCAAATCGGGCAGCGCGATCTCGCCGAGGCCGGTGAGCGGGCCGGAACCCATCCAGCGCACATCGTTGGCGATCTTGGTCAGCGAGATCGCCACCGTGCGCAGCGCCCCCGACAGCTCCACCAGGCCGTCGCGCGCCGCCTGCGCCTCGAAATTGTCCTTGGCCAGGGTGATCTCCTCGACCCCGGTCAGCTTCACCAACTCGGCGACCACCTTGCTGCCGAAGTAGTCCGGAGCGTTGAGGCCGGTGCCCACCGCCGTGCCGCCGATCGGCACCTCACCGACCCGGGGGAGTGTGGCGCGCACCCGCTCGATCCCGGCCTCGACCTGCCGCGCGTAGCCGCCGAACTCCTGGCCCAGCGTGACCGGCACCGCGTCCATCAGATGGGTGCGGCCCGATTTCACCACGGTGCGCCACTGCTCCGCCTTCGCGGCGAGCGCGGCGTGCAGGTGCTCCAGCGCCGGGACGAGCGAGGTGACCGCGGCCTCCGTCGCCGCCACGTGGGTGGCGGTGGGGAAGGTGTCGTTGCTGCTCTGCGACATGTTCACATCGTCGTTCGGGTGCACCTGCACCCCCTTCGCCGCCGCGATCGAGGCGATCACCTCGTTGGCGTTCATGTTGGAGCTGGTGCCCGAGCCGGTCTGGAAGACGTCGATCGGGAACTGATCGTCGTGCTCGCCGTCGGCGATCTCCTGCGCGGCCGCGATGATGGCCTCGGCCTTCTCCGGGTCCAGCAGTCCGAGGTCCTTGTTGACCTGCGCACACGCCGCCTTCAGCAGCCCCATGGCGCGGATCTGCGCGCGCTCGAGCGGCCGGAAACTGATCGGGAAGTTCTCCACCGCGCGCTGCGTCTGCGCGCGCCACAGGGCGGCCGCGGGGACCCGCACCTCACCCATGGTGTCGTGTTCGATCCGGTACTCGCCCTGCGGCGAACCATCATTCTTAGCCATACCTAAGACAGTAACCCCGGCGCCACGGCCGGGGTTACTGGATGTGTGCTACTTCTCGCGGAGCGGTCAGCTCTCGCCGAACATGGGCGCGTAGGTCTTGAGCTTGCCCAGGCGGTGCGTGGCGTCCACGATCCGGACGGTGCCCGACTTGCTGCGCATCACGATCGACTGCGTGGTGGCGCCGTCGGCGCGGTACTTCACGCCGCGGAGCAGATCGCCGTCGGTCACGCCGGTCGCGGCGAAGTAGACGTGGTCGCCGCGCACCAGATCGGTGGTGGTGAGCACCTCGGTCGGGTCGATGCCCAGATCCGCCAGGCGCTGCTTCTCCTCATCGGAGCTGGGCGCCAGGGTGCCCTGGAACTCGCCGCCCATACAGCGCAGCGCGGCCGCGGCGATGATGCCCTCGGGCGTGCCGCCGATGCCCACCAGGATGTCGGTCTTCGCCTCCGGGCGGGCCGCGGCGATCGCGCCGGCCACGTCACCGTCGGAGATGAGCCGCACGATGGCGCCGGTGGCCCGGATGTCGGCGATCAGCTGCTCGTGCCGGGGGCGGTCGAGCACCGTCAGGGTGACATCGGAGACCTTGATGCCCTTGGCCTTGGCCACCTTCGCGATGTTGTCGGCGATCGGGGCCTGGATGTCGATCACGCCGGCGGCCTCGGGGCCCACGGCGATCTTGTTCATGTAGAAGACGGCCGACGGGTCGTACATCGCGCCGCGCTCGGCCACCGCGAGCACCGCGATCGACCCGGGCATGCCCTTGGCCATTAGGGTGGTGCCGTCCACCGGGTCCACGGCGACATCGGTCGACGGGCCGAAGCCGTTGCCCACCTCTTCGCCGTTGTAGAGCATCGGGGCTTCGTCCTTCTCGCCCTCGCCGATCACCACGACGCCGCTCATCGACACCGTCGAGACCAGCTGCCGCATCGCGTCCACGGCCGCGCCGTCGCCCGACTCCTTCTGGCCGCGACCCACCCAGCGTCCCGCGGCCAGCGCGCCCGCCTCGGTCACTCGCACCAGCTCCATCGCGAGATTTCGATCCGGCGCGATGGGGGTCGAGGTGGTGCCGTCGGCGTGCGTATCGGACATGCGGATCCCTTCGTCAGGTTGACGGTGACGCGCCCACGCGCCCCGGCTCGGGGCTGATTCTTCCATGCCCTGATCGATGCCGCCTCGACGGCCGATCCGGGCCTTCGGGATACTGGAGACCGTGGCACAGAAACCCCGTATCCTGCAGAGCCGTCGCGACCTGGTGCTCACCATGGTGCCCTTGATCGCGCTGTGCCTGCTCGCCGTGTTCGCCTCGCAGAACTTCCTGTTCGGTTTCGGTGCCGATCCGAAGGACGAGACGGTCGCGGCGATCGACCCCAAGCCGGTCTACGAACTGTCGGCCGCGAACCTCGGATTCCCCGTGCGGATGCCGGCGGGCGAGGGCGTCGCCAATGGGGTACCGGAGAGCTGGAAGGCCACCGCCACCCGCGATCAGCAGATCGCCGGCGGCACCGTGTTCACCGTGAATTACGTGACACCGGAGAAGAACTCGCTGCAGCTCTCGCAGTCCAACGCACCGGCCGACGCGGTGGTGGAATCGGTGTACGGCAGCAAGACCAAGCCCAGCGGCAGCATGCCCGTCGGGGGACGCACCTGGCAGGTGTACGGCCCCAACGACAAGGGCCGCAACGCATGGTCGCTCGACCTCGACGGCACCGTCCTCGTGCTCTACGGCGGCGCCACCGTGCCGCGGTTCACCGATCTCGCGAGCCTGGTCCAGGATCAGGCGCCGCTGCCGCGCACCGCGGCACCGTCGCCCCTGCCCGGCCCGCGCTAGTCAGTCCGCCTCGCCGAGCGCCTTCTCGATGCGCTCGCGGGCGCCCGCGAGATGCTCCTCACAGCGCTTGGCCAGGGCCTCGCCGCGCTCCCACAGGTTCAGCGACTCGTCCAGGTCGAGTCCGCCCTGTTCGAGCATCCGCACCACCTCGGACAGCTCATCGCGGGCCTGCTCGTAGCCCAGCTCGGCCACGGGCGTCACATCGTCGCTCACTCGTCGGTCTCCTCGGTGTTCGTCGCCAGTCTCTCCACGCCCATCACGGCCGCCTTCGCGGCACCGTCGGGCAGCCGGACCCGCAGCTGGGTGCCGGGCGCGATCTCGTCGATGCCACGCACCACCGGGTTCTCCCCGTCGGGCGTCACCTTCTGCACGATCGCGTAGCCGCGCGCCATCGTCGCCGCCGGGCCCAGCGCCGTGAGCCGGGCCGCCAGGTGCCGCACACCGTCGGCCTCGCGGTCCAGCAGCCGGCGCACGTCCCGGCGCACGTCCCGGCGCAGCCGGTCCACCTCGTCGGCGCGGTCGTCGACCAGGCGGTGCGGGTGCGCGAACGCGGGCCGGGAGCGGATCGCCTCCAGGGCGCGTACCTCGCGACCGACCCAACCGCGCAGGGCGGCCGCGGCACGATCGCGCAGCTCGGCGACCCGGTCCCGCTCGGCCAGCACGTCCGGGACCACCCGCTTGGCGGCGTCGGTGGGGGTGGCGGCCCGCACGTCGGCGGCGAAATCGCACAGCGGATTGTCGGGCTCGTGCCCGATCGCGGAGACGATCGGCGTGCGTGCGGCGTGCACGGCGCGGCACAGGGCCTCGTCGGAGAAGGGGAGCAGATCCTCCACGCTGCCGCCGCCGCGGGCCAGGATGATCACGTCCACCTCGGGATCGGCGTCCAGCGTGCGCAGCGCGGTCAGCAGCTGGGGCACCGCCGTGGGCCCCTGCACGGTGGAGTACTCGGCGCGGATCCGCACATCGGGCCAGCGGCCCTCGGCGATCGACCGCACATCCCGTTCGGCGGCACTGGCCCGCGCCGTCACCAGCCCGACGGTGCGCGGCAGGAAGGGAAGCGGCCGCTTGAGCCGCGGATCGAACAGGCCCTCCGCGTGCAACAGCTGCCGCAACCGCTCGATCCGGGCCAGCAGCTCACCCACGCCCACGGCGCGGATCTCGGTGATCCGCAGCGACAGGCTGCCGCGTCCGGTCCAGTAGCTGAACTTGCCGCGCACAATCACCTGGGTGCCCTCGGTGAGCGGCACCTCGGACCGATCGAGCACCGCCGGAAGACAGGTGACCTGCAGCGAGACGTTCGCCGACGGATCGCGCAGCACCAGGAACGCGGTGCCGCCACCGCGCCGGTTGAGCTGCGTGATCTGGCCCTCGACCCACACCTCGCCGAGGCGGTCGATCCACTGCGCGACCTTCATCGAGACCACGCGCACGGGCCAGGGCTGCTCCGCGGTCGATGCGCCGCCGCTCGCCGCGCCGGGCTGTGCCGTGTTCGGTTGGGCCGGGGGAGTCGTCACCGATTCAGGCGGTTCTCGAGCATCGTGAGGAACGGGGCCCGCGCCTTGTGCTCACGCTCGAAGGCCAGCAGCGCCGCCAGATCGTCGCTCGACAGGCTCGCGAGCCGGCCGCGCAGCTGCGCGAGGGTGAGCTCGGGGTAGTCGAGCCGGCGCACCGCATCGGGCAGGTCCAGGTCGGCGGTGTCCGGACCGGGTGCGGCCGCCGACGGTGCGGGGGAGCTGTAGAGCGCGTACCGTCCGGCGCCCGACGGTGCCGCCTCCGGCTGCTCCGGCTCCGGGGCACTCGTCGCGGGCGCCTCCTCGGCCTTCTTCTCGGCCTTCTCCGCACCGGGGCGCACCGTGCCGAAGGGCACGGCGGGCGGGGACGGGAGATCGACGTCGACGTCCTCGTCGTCGTCGAAGGTGGCCCATTGCGGCTGCTCCTCCTCCTTGGGAGGGAAGATCGTCTCCAGGGTGTGATCGCCGCGCACGGCGAGCTCGGCCAGGTCCTGCTGCATGCGGATGAACGCCTGCGCCGACATGCTGCCCAGCGTGATCGGCGCGCTCACGGCGCCCGATGCGATCTCCTGGCCCTTCTCGGCGGCCAGCGCCACGGCCCCGACCGCCACGCGGAGCACGAACGGTAAACGACTCATGCCCTACAGGGTGCCTCATCGGGGGTCTCATCACACCGCCAGGTGCCGTAGCCTGGAGACATGACTTCTGGCAAGCGCGTCCTGTTGGCCGAGCCGCGCGGCTACTGTGCCGGCGTCGATCGAGCGGTCGAGACGGTCGAGAAGGCCCTCGAGAAGCACGGCGCCCCGGTGTACGTGCGCAAGGAGATCGTGCACAACCGGCACGTCGTGGAGACGCTGCAGGACAAGGGCGTGATCTTCGTCGACGAGACCGACGAGGTGCCTGAGGGCTCGCTCCTGGTGTTCTCGGCGCACGGCGTCTCGCCGGCGGTCCACGAGGGCGCCGCGCAGCGCAGCCTGCGCACCATCGATGCCACGTGCCCGCTGGTCACCAAGGTGCACCAGGAGGCCAAGCGGTTCGCGCGCGATGATTTCGACATCCTGCTCATCGGTCACGAGGGGCACGAGGAGGTCGAGGGCACCGCGGGTGAGGCGCCGCAGCACGTGCAGCTCGTGGACGGTCCGGACGCGGTCGACAACGTCACCGTCCGCGACGAGGACAAGATCGTCTGGCTCTCGCAGACCACGCTCTCGGTGGACGAGACGATGGAGACGGTGCGCCGCCTCCGCGAGAAGTTCCCCAAGCTGCAGGATCCGCCCAGCGACGACATCTGCTACGCCACCCAGAACCGTCAGGTGGCGGTTAAGGCCATGGCTCCCGAGTGCGATCTGGTGATCGTGGTGGGCTCGCGGAACTCGTCGAACTCGGTGCGGCTGGTCGAGGTCGCGCTGCAGGCCGGCGCCCGCGCCGCGCACCTGATCGACTTCGCCCGGGAGATCGATCCGGCGTGGCTGGACGGCGTGCAGACGGTGGGCATCACCTCGGGCGCCTCGGTGCCGGAGATCCTGGTCAAGGGCGTGGTCGAGTACCTCGCAGACGAGGGCTTCGGCCAGGTCGAGACGGTGACC
Source organism: Tsukamurella strandjordii (assembly GCF_039525985.1). NCBI lineage: Bacteria > Bacillati > Actinomycetota > Actinomycetes > Mycobacteriales > Tsukamurellaceae > Tsukamurella > Tsukamurella strandjordii. The sequence goes on from NZ_BAAAII010000013.1 coordinate 142,789, forward strand.
ACCGCCAACGAGACGCTGGTCTTCGCGCTGCCGCGCGAGCTGCGTCCGCGCGCCAAGGCCTGATCGTTATCCGCGATCGCGGACATGCAATATAGTTGATCGTATGAATCCTCTGACGCCGGACGAGGTCCGCGGGGTCGCCTTCAGCAAGCCGCCGATCGGAAAACGCGGCTACAACGAGGACCAGGTCGACGCCTTCCTCGATCGGGTCGAGGAGTCCCTCCGGGAGTTGCACGCGCGGCTCGCGCGCTACGAGGGCCGTTAACGCCCGTCGTAGGCTCGGTCGTCAGTCCTTGTAGCGGTGCCGGCGGATCTGCCGCGGCACCGAACCCGACGAGCCGTCGTCCTCGAAATCGGCCCGGTAGTCCGTCTCCACCGGCTTCTCGTCCTGCACCGGCCGGTACCGCGGCGCGCGGTAGTGCTCGTACTTCCCCGGCAGCGACGGCGCGTCCTGACCGCGGCGACCCGGACGATCGGCGTCCCGCGACAGGCTCGGCAGATCGGGCTGGGCGGCGCGGCCACCGGACACCCGGGGCAGCGACGCGTAGTCGTCGCGCGGGAGCCGGGGGCGTTCGCGCTCGGCGCGCGGCTTCGACGGGGGTTCGACATCGCGGGCCCGATCGAGATCGCGGGCCTCACGGCGGTAGTCGCGCGATTCCGGCCGGGGGATGGCGCGCCGGGGGCCCGACTGCGGCTCGCGGGCGGCGACCGCATCGCGATCGGCGTCACGGAACCGGGGCGGGCGGGGCGCATCCCGCTGCACGCGGCGCGGCGCTTCCCGCGGCTCCCGCACATCACGCTCGCGCAGCGGATCCCTGCGGGCGACCAGCGGACCGTCGGTGAGCGGCCGCGGCCGGGGCTGACGCCCGGAATCGGTGCGGCGGTCCTCGGCGTCGGGGCGGGCGACCGGGGGACGCGGGGGCAGCACGGAGTCGGGCCGCACCACACGGTTGCGTTGGGTGGACGGTGCCGCGGGCTCTTCGCGTCGCGGCGTCGCGCGCGGCGGCACCGGATCGACGGCGTCCCGGACGGGACGGCGCGCGGAGCGCGGCGCCGACGAGGCGGCCCGCGACTGGTGGCGCTCGGTGCGGCCGGCGGTGCCACCGGGGGCGGCCAGCGCGG
>NZ_BAAAII010000014.1:0-2907 GCF_039525985.1 Tsukamurella strandjordii
CTGGGTGGAGATCAAGGGTGGCAATCGTATTCAGGGTTTCCTGTACGGCGCCCCCTTCTCGCTGGGCTGATCGCGCACTCGCGCTGACCTGATCGACTCTCTTGCTCGCCCTGTGGGGCGGCATTCTCCGAAGGATGGATATGAAGAAGATCGCGATCCGCGGTGCCGCTGTGGCGGCCGCCGCGGGCGTGGCGCTGGGTGCCCTCTCCACGGGTGCAGCCAACGCCGATACGTTTATCCCGCTTGGCGTTTCGACCACCACGCAGAAGGTGGGCGATGCCAACATCACCGTGACCGTCAAGGATCACTCGGCGCGTCTGTCGCCGGGCATGGTCGCCCTGCCCACCACCCGCAACGCGTGGGTGTCGGGCAATGTGTCCGCGAAGATCGACGGCAAGGGTGCGAGTGGCGGCTCGATCGCAGCCGGGTACGCCGTGGGTTGCCAGGTCGACGTGGGCGCTGCTCAGGTCAACCTCGGTGCCAAGGCGGGGATCAACGACAAGAACGGCAATGTCGTCGACAGCACCGGCTACGTCGGTGCGCCTTCGGTGTCGGGTTCGACTGGTGGCAGCCTGAAGCTCGCTGCCGGCAGCATCGGTACGCAGATGCTGACCTACGACCGCGCTACCTGGCCCTCCCCGGGCGACGAGGTCTCGCCCGACTGGGCGGAGCCGAGCACCGGGTTCAAGTTCACCGGCGCGAACGGGTCGCTGAGCTTCCAGGATCAGACCATCGGTGTGGACGGCTGTGCCGGTTACGCTCAGGCGAAGTTCTTCGCCAAGGTCAAGGCCAAGGTGGGGAACACCGAGGGCTACGTGATCCTCTGGGGTAAGCCCTTCACGCTCGGCTGATTCACTGATCTGACCGTGGTGGCGGTGTCCAATGGGCACCGCCACCCACGGATTTGCAATACCATCTCCTGATGGCCGGGCCTGGCGTCCACCGGCTGTTTGCGCGACTTCAGCGGCGCTGCATTCGCATTCGACCCTGTGAGGGAACCTGAAATGAATCGCAAGGCCAGCTCCATCACCGCCATCGTCGCCGCGGCCGCCGTCGCCGCGCTCCCCGTCTCGGGCGCCGTTGCACAGACCGCCGCGCCTGCGGCTGTCGCGCTGTCCGCTCAGGCGGCACCCGCCGCTGTAACACCTGCCGCCGTCATCAAGAACGTTGCGGCCACGACTGGTGCAGCTGCGCAGAGCGTAAGACTGGCACCGCTCGTCGTCGTCACCGATCAGGCAGGCCAGGCGCCTTCTGTGCAGAAGGCTGCCGCCGACGCGCCGGCGCCGACTCCGATCGCGCTTCCTGATGTTCCGAAGGAAGTCACCGATGCGCTCAACATCGCAGGCTTGCCCGTCGCCCTCGTGTGGCGGGTCGTGCAGACCGCCAACGGCATCTACACGGTTTGGTACAAGGCTCTCAATACGATCCCCGATGCCCTCCTCAAGGGCCAGTTCGGTCAGATTCCGTCGCTGTTCACCGGCGCGATCAATGACTCTCTGACCTGGATCGCGACGGGTGCTGGTCCCAAGAAGGCAGAGACCCCCGCAACGGCGACGGCGCCGGCCGCACCGACCGCACCGACCGCTGAACTTCCTAAGGTCACCGTGCCGGACGTCATCACCGACGGCCTGAACGTGCTCGGCCTCCCGGTGCAAGCGGCGTGGGCGACCTTCCAGACGGGCGTCAAGGTCTACACGAACATCTACGGCCTCCAGTCGTCCATCCCCAACGCGATCATCAAGGGCCAGTGGGGCGATGTGCCCAACCTGATCGTCAAGGCGATCAGCGACTCCATTTCCGCGGTAGTCGCCCTTCCGGTCAGTATCGTTACCTCGGCGACCACCTCCATCAATAAGCTGATCGCGGACCTCACGCCGAAGCCGGCTGCGGCAACGGCGAAGTCGGTCGACACCGTGAGCTCGGTGGCTCCGGCGAGCGCGGATGTCACGGCTGTCTCCACGTCGGCCGCTGATAACGCGGCAAAGAGCGGGGCCGTCGCGGTCGACACGAAGGCCGCCTCCCCGGCGACCAAGGCTCCCGAGACGACGGCCCCCGAGACGACGGCCCCGGAGACGAAGGCCCCCGAGATCAAGACGCCGGAGACGAAGACGCCGGAGACGAAGACGCCGGAGACGAAGACGCCGGAGACGAAGACGCCGGAGACGAAGACCCCCGAGACCAAGACCCCGGAGACCAAGACCCCGGACACCAAGACCTCGGAGACGAAGGCCTCGGAGTCTGCGACGTCCGGCTCCACCGCCGGCGCGACGAGCGATGCGGGTGCCTCGGCGGGGTCCACCGAGAAGGCGGGTTCGGCCTCCGAGAAGTCGACCGGCTCGTCGTCGAGCTCGCAGAGCACGGGCTCGTCGAGTTCCTCGTCCGATTCGTCTTCCTCCGCGAGTGGATCGTCGTCGGAGTCCACGAAGAACTGATCCGATATCAGCAAACGAGCAGCGCATACCCGCTCCGGGTGTGCGCTGCTCGTTAATTTGTGGGACATCCGTCCGGGAAATCCCGGGCGGAGCTGCGGCAAGTGGTTCAGATACGCCCGTGTTTCACATCGCAAAGTGTCCGGGCTCACACCTCTCTTGTGTTAAGTTTCGCCTCACCCACAGTGTTGAGGTGACGGTGCCGCACGACCTGCGCGCATCGGTGGATCGCCCGGCGAAGCGCAGTCGCCGTGCTCGGCGACATCCATTCGTCACCGCCGCCCGTGGGTAATCCGGACGTGAGGGATCCGGTACTAACAGGTGAGGTGGAGACGGTTTTGAGAATCGCCGGATGGAAGACAGGCGGCGTACTCGCCGCGACGGCCGCGGTCGCGGTGCTCTCGGCGCCCGCGGCGAGCGCGGGTCCGCTGCCGAGTGGTGAGCGGGTTGTTCCGGCGCCGGATGGTTGGTCGGTGGT
>NZ_BAAAII010000015.1:0-1021 GCF_039525985.1 Tsukamurella strandjordii
GGCCGCGGAGAACAAGGCCGACTCGGCCACCTCCAACGCCACCGCCGCCCGCGACGCCGCGAAGAACGCCGCCGACAAGGCCACCGCCGACAAGGCCACCGCTGCCGACTCCGCCGCCGCACAAACCGCCGCAGAGAAGGCCGCCGCCGACGCCGCCAAGACCGCAGCCGACAAGCAGGCCGCCCAGAAGACCGCCGACACCGCCGCAGCCGACGCCAACAACGCCGCCGACAAGTCCGCCGCCGCACAGACCGCCGCCGAGAAGGCCGCCGCCGACGCAGCCAACAACGCCGCCGACAAGCAGGCCGCCCAGAAGAACGCCGACACCGCCGCAGCCGACGCCAAGGCGGCTGCGGACAAGGCCAGTGCCGACCGCGCCACCGCCGCCAAGAACCTCGACAGCGCATCCAAGAACGCCTCGACCGCAGCCTCCGCGGCCAAGGATGCCGCCGATAGGGCCGCGGCATCCACCACCGCCGCGAACAACGCCGCCACCGCCAAGACCGCGGCGGACGCCGCAGCCAGCAAGGCCAACGACGCGGCGAAATCGGCCGCCGACCAGGCCGCATCCGCCGCCGCGAAGGCCAAGGACGCCGACTCCGCGGCCGCACAGGCCCGCGCCACGAAGTCCGACGCCGATACCGCCAAGACGGCGGCCGATAAGGACCTCGCCGATAAGACCGCCGCGGCCACGAAGGCCACCGCTGACGCGGATACCGCCCGGGCGACTCACCAGCAGGCGACGGCCATCGCCGATCAGGCTGCCAAGGACAAGGCCGCCGCACTCTCGGCCGCCGCCTCCCAGGCGAAGGCTGCGAACAGCGCTGATAGCGCGTCGGCCGCGGCTGCGTCCGCCGCCGACAAGGCCGCGGCTGCGAAGAGCGCGGCGGAACAGTCTGCCGCGGCTGCCGATAAGACCGCGAAGGATGCCGCGGCTGCGGCCGCCGCTGCCGGCGAGCGTCTCGCTGCCGCGAACGATGCCGCGCAGAAGGCCGCCGCGGACGCCGCCAAGGCCGCTCAG
>NZ_BAAAII010000016.1:0-30096 GCF_039525985.1 Tsukamurella strandjordii
GCTCACGTCACCGGCGTACTGACGGTCGGGACGCTCGGGCACCTCGGAGGTCGGATCCTCAAGCAGCTGGCCGCCGAAGCGGACCGGCAGATCGGGGATCTGCACACCGATGAAGTCGCCCTCGAGCGGACGGATACCGCTCTTGCCCTCGAGCAGACCGCTCCAGGTGGACTCGGTATCGGTGCCGATCGAGGTGGTCAGCTCAATGGCTGTGACGACGACGCTGGGGAACTGTCCGCCGAGCGTCGAGAAATTCCTCAGCGAAGACAAGGGCTTACTTGCCCTTCTCGGCCTCGTACTTGCCCTTGAGCTCGGCAGCGAGGTCGGCGTTCTCGGCCTCGAGCTTCTGGATGTAGCCGACGGCGTCGCCCACGGTCTTCAGGCCGGCGAGGTCCTCGTCCGGCACCTTCACGCCGTACTTGTCCTCGAGCTGCACGGCGATCTCAACCATCGACAGCGAGTCGATGTCCAGGTCGTCGATGAAGGCCTTGTCGGGGGTCACCTCAGAAGGCTCGATGCCGGTGACCTCTTCGATGATCTCGGCGATGGCGGCGACGATTTCGTCCTGGCTGGTGGCCACAGTGGGTCCCTTTCCTTGAGTGACCCGACCCGCGATTTCGCGGAGACGGGAGTCTAGATGTCGCGACGATGACGTCGCTGGTTTCGACGATGCCGGACGGCACCGTCGGTGGTCTGAGTGGTTCTAGCGCGCCGCGGCGAGCAGCTCGGCCAGATCGGCCGGGGTCTTCACCGCGACCTGCGGCACACCCTTGAGCTCGCGCTTGGCGATGCCCACCAGGGTGCCGGCCGGCGGCAGCTCGACGACGGTCGAGACCTCGGCCTCGCGCATCGTGGCGGTGCACAGGTCCCAACGCACCGGCAGGGTGACCTGCGCGATGATCTGCGACAGCGCGGCCTCACCGGTGGTGACGGGGCGGCCGTCCCGGTTCGACAGCAGGGTCAGCTGCGGGTCGCGCGGCGTGATCTCCGCGGCGGCGGCCGCGACGGCCTCCTGGGCGGGCGCCATGAACGCGGTGTGGAAGGCGCCGGCCACGGCCAGCGGGCGCAGACGCACCTTCTCCGGCGGGTTGTCGGCGAGCTTCTGCAGGTTCTCGACGGCACCGGCGGCCACGATCTGGCCCGCGGCGTTCATGTTCGCCGGAACCAGGTCGTAATCGGCGAGGCGCTCGAGCACCTCGGCCTGATCGCCACCGAGTACGGCGGTCATCGACGTGGGGACCAGCGCGCAGGCGGCGGCCATGGCGCGGCCACGGATCGCGGCCAGGCGCACGGCCTCGTCGGAGGTGATGACGCCCGCGACCGCAGCGGCGGCGAGCTCTCCCACGGAGTGCCCGGCGACGATGGTGTCGGCCGGCTGTGCGCCCATCTGCTCGAAGGCGAGCAGTGCGGCGGCGACCACGAGGGGCTGGGTCACGGCGGTGTCGGTGATCTCGTCGGCCTCGGCAACGGTGCCGAGGCGGACCAGGTCGAGATCGGCGATCTCGGACCATGCGCGCAAACGGTCCACGGCAGCCGGCTGGTCGAGCCATGCCGTCAGCATGCCGGGCTTCTGGGAACCCTGTCCGGGGGCGAGCAATGCAATCACGTGTTCCAGGAAACACTGCCGGAACCTGAAAAGAAGGTGTTGCGGGCTGAGAAGCTTCCTCATGTCTTTTGTGGGGTTCCCACAAAAGCCCAGCTCAGCGAAGAGGTGCTGTTACCGGAGTGTTACCTGATACGGGGTTAGTTCAGTGTGACATCTGTGGTTCTGGCCATCGGAGCCGGGGTGAACCGCTCTGGATTCGCCGCCGCCAGACGTCCGATCGTGGCCGCCACGCGCAGTACGAAGGCGTCGCGCGGGTCCTGCGGATCCCGTCCGGTGATCTCCGCGATCTTCTTCAGGCGATAGCGCACGGTATTGGGGTGCACGAAGAGCTCGCGTGCGCACGACTCCACGGCGCCGCCCGAGTCGATGTAGGCGTCGAGGGTGTCCGACAGCGCCGAGCCCGCCTCCTCGAGCGGCTGCACGAGCAACTCGTACAGCGTGCGCCCGGCATGGGTATCGCCGATGAGGGCGCGTTCGGGCAGCAGCTCCCAGCTGTGTACCGGCCTGGGCGCGCCCGGCCAACCGGCGACCGCGTTGACCCCCGCGATCGCCTCGACCGCGGAGGCGTGCGCATCCTCCAGCGTGGGCGTGGTGTGGCCGATCACCACCGGGCCGTCGGCGAAGTGCCGCATGAGCGACTCGGTGAACGGATGGCCGGTGTCCAGCGTGCCGCTGGCGATGACCACCAACTTGGTGCCCTGGACAACGGCCAGCGCCGACCGGCCGTGCGACCGCGCCGTGTCGTGGACCGACCCCGCGACCGAGACGTTCTGGTCGGGCGGCGGCGATCCGATCACGACGGTGGCCGTCGCGATCGGATCCCAGTTCAGCGCGGCCGCCCTGGACAGGAGGTTGGCGCCGGTGTCGCCGCGGACCACCGCGTCGACCACCAGCGCCTCCATCCGCGAGTCCCAAGCGCCCCGGGCCTCGGCCGCCGAGGCGTAGATCGCCGCGGCGCCGAAGCCGATCTCCCGCCCGTAGCGCAGCACCGCCTCGGTGAGCGCGATGAGCTGGTCCTCGTTCCGGGCCAGCAGCGGCAGCCACTTCTCGAAGAACTCCATCGCCACCCGGACCATCTCGACGGTCTGCAGCAGCGATACCCGTCGGGCCAAGTCCTGCGGCACCGATTGGAACGCGGCCACGGTGTACTGCGTCTCGTCCGGGTTCTCGATCCATTCGGCGAAGTTCACCACGGCCGTCTGGACGATCAACTGGATCGACGACCGCTGGCTCGCCTCGAGATCGGCGAAATAGGGGAGCTGTACCTCCATGGACCGCACGGCCTCCGTCGCGACGCGCCCCGAGTACTGACGGATCCGATTGAGGATCGACTCGGGGAGCACGTCGCGAGGCTCGGGGCGCTTCCTGGTGAAGCTGCCCTTGCCCGGTCTCCCGGGCAGGGGGAACGAGCCCGTATCGGCGGTCATGGATCCCTAGGCTACGCCGGGGTCCGATGTCTGCTTCGGCGCGGCGAGCACGTCGTCGATCCGGTACCGCTTCGCGGCCTCCGCGGCGACGGAGAAATCGAGCTCGCCGTCCCGGGCCAGGGCCAGCAGAACGCCCACCACGATCGACTGCGCGTCCACGTTGAAGAAGCGTCGTGCGGCCGGACGGGTGTCCGAGAAGCCGAAGCCGTCGGTCCCGAGGGTGAGGTAGGTGCCCGGGACCCACGCGCGGATCAGGTCCTGCGTGCCGCGCATGAAGTCCGAGGCGGCCACCGTCGGGCCCTGTGCGTCGGCGAGCACCTTCGTCACGTGCGGCGTGCGGGCCGGGGCGGCCGGATCGCGCAGCGCCGCCTTCTCCGCCTCGATGCCGTCGCGGGAGAGCTCCACCCAGCTGGTCACCGAGTACACCGAGGCGTCCACACCCCACTCCTGCGCGAGCAGCTCCTGCGCCACCAGCGCGTCCGGCATCGTCACACCGGAGGCCAGGATGTTGGCCTTCTTCTCGTGACCGCTGGTGCCCGGCCGGTAGAGGTAGAGGCCCTTGAGGAGGCCGTCGACGTCCAGGTCCTCCGGCTCGGCCGGCTGATGGATCGGCTCGTTGTAGACGGTGATGTAGTAGTAGATGTTCTCCGGGTTCTCCCCGTACATCCGCCGCAGACCGTCGATCACGATGTGCGAGAGCTCGTACGCGAACGCCGGGTCGTACGCCGCCACTGCGGGGTTGGTGGACGCCAGCACGTGGCTGTGCCCGTCGGCGTGCTGCAGGCCCTCACCGGTCAGGGTGGTGCGGCCGGCGGTGGCGCCGAGGACGAAGCCGCGCGCCATCTGGTCGGCGGCCGCCCACAGGCCGTCGCCGGTGCGCTGGAAGCCGAACATCGAATAGAAGATGTACAGCGGGATCATCGGCACGTCGTGCGTGGCGTACGAGGTGCCCACCGCGGTGAACGACGCCGTCGACCCCGCCTCGTTGATGCCCTCGTGCAGGATCACGCCCTGCGGGTTCTCCTTGTACGCGAGCATGAGCTGCGCGTCGACCGAGGTGTAGCTCTGGCCGAGCCGGTTGTAGATCTTCAGCGTGGGGAACCAGCTGTCCATGCCGAAGGTGCGAGCCTCGTCGGGGATGATCGGCACGATCCGGTGCCCGATCTCCGGGTCACGCAGGAGCTCCTTGAAGATGCGCACCACGGCCTGCGTGGTGGCTACCTCCTGCTTGCCCGATCCCTTGCGCATCACGTTCAGCGCGGTGACGTCGGGCGTCTTCAGCGCCTGCGCCTGCGTGCGCCGCGAGGGCAGGAAGCCGCCCAGCTGCTTGCGTCGATCCAGCATGTACTGGATCTCCTTCGACTCCGGGCCGGGGTTGTAGTACGGCGGGAGGTACGGGTCCTTCTCGAGTTCCTCGTCGGTGATCGGGATGCGCAGCTCGTCGCGGAACTGCTTGAGATCGTCGAGCGTCAACTTCTTCATCTGGTGGGTCGCGTTGCGGCCCTCGAAGTTGTGGCCCAGCCCGAAGCCCTTGATGGTGTGCGCCAGGATCACCGTGGGCTGGCCCTTGTGCTCCATCGCCGATTTGTAGGCCGCGTACACCTTGCGGTAGTCGTGGCCGCCGCGGCGCAGGCCCCAGATCTGCTCGTCGGTCATGTCCTTGACCAGCTCCTTGGTCCGCGGATCGCGGCCGAAGAAGTGCTCACGGACGAACGCACCGTCGTTCGCCTTGAAGGTCTGGTAGTCGCCGTCCGGCGTGGTGTTCATGATGTTCACCAGCGCGCCGTCGCGGTCCTTGTGCAGGAGCTCGTCCCACTCGCGGCCCCAGATCACCTTGATCACGTTCCAGCCGGCGCCGCGGAAGAAGGACTCCAGCTCCTGGATGATCTTGCCGTTGCCGCGCACCGGGCCGTCGAGACGCTGCAGGTTGCAGTTCACCACGAAGGTCAGGTTGTCGAGGCCCTCGGTGGCCGCGATCTGGATCTGGCCGCGCGATTCGGGCTCGTCCATCTCGCCGTCGCCGAGGAAGGCCCACACGTGCTGCTCGGAGGTGTCCTTGATGCCGCGGTCGTGCAGGTAGTGGTTGAACCGGGCCTGCTGGATGGCGTTCATCGGGCCCAGGCCCATCGAGACCGTGGGGAACTCCCAGAAGTTGGTCAGCAGCCGGGGATGCGGGTACGAGGGCAGGCCCTTGCCCTTGTCCTCGTGCGACTTCTCCTGGCGGAAGCCGTCCATCCGCTCCGCGGGGATGCGGCCCTCGAGGAAGGCGCGCGCGTAGATGCCGGGGGAGGCGTGGCCCTGGATGAACACCTGGTCGCCACCGCCGGGATGCTCCTTGCCGCGGAAGAAGTGGTTGAAGCCCACCTCGTACAGCGCCGCCGACGAGGCGTAGGTCGAGATGTGGCCGCCCACGCCCACTCCGGGGCGCTGGGCGCGGTGCACCATGATCGCGGCGTTCCAGCGGATCCACGCGCGGTAGCGGCGTTCGATCTCCTCATCGCCGGGGAACCACGGCTCGAGATCGGTGGGGATGGTGTTGACGTAGTCCGTCGACGTGAGCGAGGGGATCGACACGCGGTTCTCGCTGGCGCGCTCCAACAGTCGGAGCATCAGGTATCGGGCGCGGGCGGGACCGTGGGTGGCGATCAGATCATCGAACGACTCGAGCCACTCGCCCGTCTCCTCCGGGTCGATGTCCGGCAGGTACGAGGCCACTCCCTCCCGGATCACGCGGACCCGGTCCGGGCGACCGTCGTTCGACGGTGCGGGTCCCTGTCCCTGTCCCGATGATGCGGGTGCCGGGGTGGAGGCGGTCGGGTCGGTCACGTGTGTGCTCCTCACGGGTCGCGAGCGCGTTCTTAGGGGGTGCGGTGTGTCGCACGTCCCATCCTGCCGCAATCGGAAGTTACTCAACAGTTGAAAACCGGTAACCGATTTCGCCGTACCACTTGCGCAAGATCGGCGGAGCGGGTCTGCTGTAGGGCAGCGATACCGTAAGTTCGGTATCGACGTAGTCGAGTACGCGCGGCATCCTGCCGCCGTCATCTGCCTGAAGGAGGCCCCCACCGGTGTCCACGAATGGGTCATATGCCCAGAAGATGGGCCTGCAGCCCGGCAACATCGTGCAGGAGATCGGTTGGGACGAAGACACCGACGACGATCTGCGTTTGTCCATCGAGGAGCTCACCGGCGCGGAGATGCTCGATGAGGACACCGACGACGTGGTCGACGTGGTGGTCCTGTGGTGGCGTGACGACGACGGTGACCTCGTCGACACGCTGATGGACGCGATCACTCCGCTGTCCGACGACGGCTACGTATGGGTCCTCAGCCCCAAGACCGGTCAGCCCGGACACGTGCAGCCCAGCGAGATCGCCGAGGCCGCGCCCACCGCGGGTCTCACGCAGACCTCGTCGACCAACCTCGGAACGTGGATCGGATCGAGGCTGGTGCAGCCCAAGTCCGGTCGCGCGGCGAAGCGTTGACGGACCTGCCCGACGGTCCGCTGCCGGTCGGCAGCATCGCGCCCGATTTCACGCTGCGCGACCAGAACAACCGCCCGGTCTCCCTCGCCTCCTACAAGGGTGAGAAGAACGTGCTCCTCGTCTTCTTCCCGCTGGCCTTCACCGGCACCTGCGAGAGCGAGCTGGGTGGGATCCGCGATTCGCTGCCCCTGTTCGAGAACGACGATGCTGCCGTGATCGCGATCTCGGTGGGGCCGCCGCCCACCCACAAGGTGTGGTCGGGTTCCCAGGGCTACCTGTTCCCGATCGTCTCCGATTTCTGGCCGCACGGTGCGGTGTCGCGCGAGTACGGCGTGCTCAACGAGAAGAACGGCTACCCCAACCGGGGCACCTTCGTGATCGATCGCGAGGGCGTGATCCGGTTCGCCGAGATGAACGAGCCCGGTGTCCCGCGCGATCAGTCGCTTTGGGAACAAGCACTGGCTGCGCTAGCCTCTACCGGTCGGCGCGTGTAGCTCAGTTGGTTAGAGTCCCGGTCTTACACACCGGTTGTCGGGGGTTCGAGTCCCTCCGCGCGCACTCCGGATCCTCGGATCGATGCAGGTGGGTGATGCGAGCATGACCGCGCAGGGCTACGACGCGATGGCCGACCTGTACGCCGAGATGTTCACCGATGCCTACCAGTACCCCATCGAGCGGCAGGCAGCCGCGGCGTTCGCGGAGCGGGTGACCGCCGGCGGCGCGAGTGGAGTGGTCCTCGATGTGGGGTGCGGCATCGGCCACGTGGCCGCCGATCTGACCCGGCGCGGACTCGACGTGATCGGTCTCGAACCCAGCGCGCCGATGCTCGCGCACGCCCGCCGCGCGCATCCGGATCTCACCTTCATCGACGGCGACGCGCTGCTCGCCGCGGTGCCCGTGGAGCACGAGATCGCGGCGATCCTCGCGCGCTTCAGCCTGATTCACGTGAGCCCGCCGGACGTCGCCGAGGCGCTGCAGGTGTGGGCGCAGCGGCTGCCGGAGGGCGCGCCCGTCCTCATCGCGGTCCAGGCGAGCGACGAACCCGGACCGCCGATTCCGTTCGACCACGCGGTCGCGCCCGCTTGGCGTTGGCACCCGGACGAGCTGGCGCGCGTGCTGGATGTGCACGGCTTCGCCGAGGAATGGCGGATCGTCTACCGCGATCCCGGATACCGGTTCCCGATGGTGCAGCTCCTCGCGCACCGTCGCTAGAGACTGGCTCTCGATCTACCGGTCGCGGTAGGTCTCCAGCAGCCGGAGCCACACCTCGCTGATCGTCGGGTACGCCGGGACGGCGTGCCAGAGACGGTCGACGGGCACCTCGCCGACCACGGCGATCGTCGCGGCCTGCAACAGCTCCGCGACGGCGGAACCCACCAGGGTGGCGCCCACCAGCACGCCGCGATCGGTGTCGACGATCATCCGGGCGCGACCGGTGTAGCCATCCGCGTACAGGCTCGCACCTGCCACCCAGCCGAGGTCATAATCGGCCACGGCCACAGCGTGACCCGCGGCGCGCGCCGCCGCCTCCGTGAGGCCCACGGAGGCCACCTCGGGATCGGTGAAGACCACCTGCGGCACGGCGGCATGGTCGGCGGTGGCGACGTGCGCTCCCCACGGCTCGCCGGACACCGGTGCGCCCGTGGCGCGGGCGGCGATCACATCACCGGCGGCGCGGGCCTGGTACTTGCCCTGGTGGGTGAGCAGTGCCCGGTGGTTCACATCGCCCACGGCGTACAACCAGTCGAAGCCCGCCACGAGCATGGTGTCGTCCACGTCCAGCCACGAACCCGGTTCCAGGCCCACGGATTCCAGGCCGATGTCGCCGGTACGCGGGCTGCGTCCGGTGGCCGCGAGAACCTCATCGGCCACGATCGTCCGGCCGTCGGTGGTCTCGACCGTCACCTCGTCGCCCGCCCGGGAAACTCGGCGGGGAGAGCTGCCGAGCAGCAACTCCACGCCCTGCTCCTGTAGCGCGGCACCCACCAGCTCGCCCACGAAGGGCTCCATGTTCCCGAGCAGGGTGCTCCGCACCAGCATGGTGACCGTCGACCCCAATGAGGCATAGGCCGTGGCCATTTCGGCGGCGACCACGCCGCCGCCGATCACCACGAGCCGCCCGGGGACCTGCTTCGCACTGGTGGCCTCCCGGCTCGTCCACGGGCGGGACTCGCGGAGCCCGTCGACGGGTGGGACCACGGCGTCTGTGCCGGTCGCCACGACCACCGCCTGCCGGGCGGTGAGTGTCGAGGCGGCGCCGTCGGCGGTGGTCACGGTCACCGTCTTCGGGCCGGACAGGCGCCCGTGTCCGCGGACCACGGTGATGCCCGCGCCCTCGGCCCAGCGCACCTGGCCGTCGTCGGACCAGTCGTGCACTACCGCATTCCGGCGCGCGAGCACGGCGATCGGGTCGACGGTGCCGATCACGGCCTCCGCCGCGCCCCGCACGCGCCGCGCCTCAGCGACGGCCTGGCCGGGGCGCAGCAGCGCCTTCGACGGCATGCACGCCCAGTAGGAGCATTCGCCGCCCACCAGTTCGCTCTCGATCAGGACGGCGCTGAGGCCGCCCCGGACCGCGCGGTCGGCCACGTTCTCGCCGACCGGGCCGGCTCCGATCACGATGACGTCGTAGACGGATTCACTCATCAGGCACCTCCGTCGGTCACGCTACTCGCGCCGGCGGCCGTCCAGGTCAGACGGTGCGGGCAGGTGCGCCCGGCCGGACCGGCGGCACGTCCGGGCCCTCGGCGCCCACCACGAAGAACCGGTTGTTGCCATCGACGGTGATCCGGTAGATCAGGGGCGGCCGCTCGTCGTTGAACAGCACGGTGGAGTCGCCCGGTGGCGTGACCCAGACCTTGCACTCCACCAGGTAGATCCCGTCCCGCTCGCTGATGAGCCTCTCGCTCCGGCCGTTGCCGCTGGCGCCGGCCGCATGCTGGGCGACCGATGCCGCGTAGGCGCAGGCGATGGACTTCGCCAATGCGGCGTCGTCCTTCGGTGCGGCGCTGGCGATTCCGGGCAGCGCGAGGGTGGATGCCATGGCGGCCACGCCGAGAGAGCCGAGGACGCGGCGACTCGTTTTCGTGAAAGCAATCATGAGGGACGCTAACATGAAGTTGGTGATCGTGAACAGGTGTTAGGCTGATCCGGCGGCAATTCGGCCGCATCGCACCGGTCGCGCCACGTCACGGCGCCGCATATGAATCTCAACGAAAGGGCCTCGGCCCATCGCGGATGAACCCGCACCGCCCGCGCAAGCCGCGGCCGGAAGTCCCCGCCATCGCCCTCCTCGCCGAGTGGCGCGAGCACGTCGAACGTTCCGAACGCCGCGTCCTGCGCGGTGAGTTCTACGGCCTCGACCCTGCCTGCGACTGCTGCAACGGCGCGGTACTCACTGATGCCCGCGAGAGACTCGAGGGCATGATGCGCAACGGCGGTCGCCGAGCACGCAGGTTGCGGCTTGCGGTGGCCGAGCTCGACGAGCGCTATCGCGAGATCACGGTCGACTATCCGCTCGCGTGGCGGTCCGAACCGTGGTGGCGCCGCCGGGTTCCCCGGGTGTGACGCCGGGAACGGTCAGGAATCGAGAAGCGGCCGGTGGGCAGCCGTCGTAGCGTCATCGCCATGACAAGCTCACCGACCCCGATCCGATCCGTCACGCTGGAGGTCGCGGACACCGCCGCCGCGCAGGACTTCTACGCCACCGCCATCGGCCCCGACGAGCGCATCCGCTTCGCCGAGGCCACCCCGGACACCGCCGGGTTCCGCGGCTTCGTGCTCTCGCTCGTGGTCGCGGAACCCGCGGTCGTGGACTCCTTCTACGACGCCGCGATCGCCGCCGGTGCCTAGTCCACGAAGCCGGCGCAGAAGTCGCTGTGGGGCTACGGCGGGGCCTTCCGCGCGCCCGACGGAACCGTGTGGACCATCGCGAGTTCGTCGAAGAAGAACACCGGTGCCCCGCTGCGGGTGATCGACGATCTGGTGCTGCAACTCGGTGTGGACGATGTGGCGGCCACCAAGACGTTCTACACCGAACACGGGCTCGCAGTGGCGAAGTCCTTCGGCCGCAAGTACGTCGAGTTCGAGTCCTCGCCCGGCTCGGTGAACCTCGCGCTCTCGGGCCGGAAGCTGGCGGCGAAGAACGCGGGCGTCGCCCAGGAGGGGAGCGGGGCCCACCGGCTGCGGATCGACGGTGCCCTCGGCCCGGTCACCGACCCCGACGGCTTCGTCTGGGCGTAGTACCGTCGACTCCCGTGAACCGGACCGCGGAACTCGCTCTCGGCGTGCTGGCCGACGAGGTCTTCGGCGATCCGCGCCGGTACCACCCCGTCGCCGGGTTCGGCTCGGTGGCAGCGGCGGTGGAGCGCGGGATCTACGCGCCCTCGAAGGCCCGCGGAGCGGTCTACACGGCGATCCTCGTGGGCGGGGCCGCGGCGCTCGGCTACGCGCTTCGGAACGTTCCCGGTGCGACCGCGGTGGGCACCTGGGTGGTGGTCGGTGGGGCAGGCCTCCGCGGAGTCGGATCGGAGCTGGGCCGGAACCTGGAAGCCGGGGACGAGGACGGTGCCCGCGCGCTGCTGCCATCGCTCTGCGGGCGCGACCCGTCGGTGCTCGACGCCTTCGGAATGGCCCGGGCCGCCACCGAATCCGTCGCCGAGAACACCTCGGACGCCGCGGTGGCTCCGCTGTTCTGGGGCGCGCTGTTCGGGCTCCCCGGGCTCCTGGGCTACCGGGCGGCGAACACTCTGGACGCGATGGTCGGCTACCGCAACGACCGCTATGCGGACTTCGGCTGGGCTTCGGCCCGGCTCGACGACGTGCTCAATTACCTGCCCGCGCGGCTCACCGGCGCGGTCACGGTCGCCGTGGCGCCCGCGGTGGGTGGCGCACCGTCGGACGTGCTGCGGGCCTGGCGCGCCGATGCGGCGAAACACCCGAGCCCGAACGCGGGCGTGGCGGAGGCGAGTGCCGCGGGCGCGCTCGGCCTGCAACTGGGCGGGCGCACGCAGTACGCGCACGGGGTGGAGATGCGGCCCACGCTCGGGCACGGCCGGGAGCCGCAGCCGCTCGATCTGGCGCGGGCGGCGCGCCTCTCGCGCGCCGTCGAATTCGGGGCGCTGGCCGCGACTATCCTCGCCGCCCGTACCGGTCGGCGATTCGGGCGGCGCGCGCGGCCTCGGGACTGACCTCCTCGCGCGGCGCCTGCGTCTCGGTGTCCGGGCCGCCCGGTTCGGTGGGCGCCGGGGCGGTGCCGGCGGCGATCACCTCGCGGTCCTCACGCCGGCGTCGCAGTTCGGCGTACACGAAGTAGCCCAGGGCGAGCGGTGCCATGATCCCGAACGCCAGCCACTGCAGGCCGTACGAGAGGTACGGACCGGCGTCGAGCATCGGCAGCGGGATCGGGCCGAGCCCGCCGGGCTGGCCCTCGGCGAGGTTGAGGTAGCCGGGCGCGAAGACGATGCCCTGGGCGGGGCCGATGGCGCGCGGATCGATCGCGTACACCTGCAGGTATCCGCCCTCGGTGCGGGGACTGCGATCGGCGGAGGTGGTCTCCGGCGCGCGGATCCGCGCGATCAGGGTGACGGTGTCCGACGGTGCCGGGGCGATCTCGGGGATCACGCCGCCGGTGGGGGTGCGGACGAAGCCGCGGTCCACCAGGTAGGTGGCGCCGTCGTCTGCCGCGAACGGGACGAGCACCTCGTACGCCGGGTTGCCGTCCTGATTGCGTAGGCGGGCGAGCGACTGCTTGTCGGCCAGGTAGCGGCCGGTGATGGTCACCTTGCGCCATTCGGCGTCCTTGGGCACCTCGGTGCGCCCGCCCAGCAGTTGCGCGGCGGGCACCGGATCGGCGTTGACCGAGTCGCTGATCTGCTGGTTGCGGTGGCTGGTGGAGCTGTTCTTGTTCAGCTGCCACGGCGCCAGCACCGACCAGCACAGCGCGGTGAAGGCGAGCACGGCCACGGCCAGGGCGATCCACCGCGGCTGGAAGACGACGCGCACCCAGTTAGGCATTCTTCTCGGTCCATTCGATGAGCCCCGGCATCGCGGCCTCGACCTGGGCGAGCGTCGCGCGGAAGTCGTCGAGGTCGCCGTAGTACGGGTCGGGCACGCTCTCGCTGGACGCCTCGGGATCGAAGCTGCGGAGTAGTTCCAGCCGCTCGTCGGGCACGCCCAGTGACTGCAGCGGCTCGACGTGCGAGCGGTGCAGCGCGACCACGAGATCCGCGCCGAGGTGATCGGCCGTCACCTCCGCGGCGGCGTGCTCGGTGGGGTACCCGGCCTCGGCGAGCACGGCGCGGGCGCGGTGATCGGCGGGATCACCCTCGTGCCAGCCGCCGGTGCCGGCGCTGGTGACCCGCACCCTCCCGGCCAGCCCCGCATCCGCGACCGCCCGTTCGTAGACGATGCGGGCGATCGGCGATCGGCAGATGTTGCCGGTGCACACGAAGGTGACATGCAGCGGGGTACTCACGCCTCCATCTTGCCCGAAGCTCCCGCGGGCACCGCGCCGCCTACGCTGAGACCATGCTGCTCGCAGACGTGATCCGGATCCTGGATGAGGCCTATCCGCCGCGACTCGCGGAGGGCTGGGACAGCGTGGGGCTGGTGTGCGGCGATCCCGCCGCCGAGGTCACCCGGGTGCTGGCGTGCGTGGACGTGACCGCCGACGTGGTCGATGCCGCCCTGGATCAGGGCGTGCAGCTCATCGTCGCGCATCACCCGCTGCTGCTCCGTGGCGTCGACACCGTGGCCGCGAGCACCCCGAAGGGCGCGCTCGTCCACCGGCTGATCACGGGCGGCTGCGCCCTGTTCACCGCGCACACCAATGCCGATCGCGCGCACGGCGGCGTCAACGACGCCCTCGCCGCCGCGCTCGGCCTCACCGTGACCGGGCCCGTCGAGTACTTGGACCAGGCCCGGCCGCTGGATCGGTGGGGTGTCATGGTGCCGTCCGAGCAGGCCGACGAGGTGCTGGCGGCGATGTTCGCGGCCGGCGCGGGCCGGGTGGGCGAGTACTCCGAGTGCGCCTGGCGCGTCGACGGCACCGGGCAGTTCCTCCCGGGCACCGCCGCGAACCCCGCGGTCGGCGCGGTGGGCGAGCCCACGACGGTCCGCGAGACCCGGGTGGAGCTGGTGGCCGATCGCTCCGCCCGGGCGGAGATCGAGCGGGCGCTGCGGCGGGCGCACCCGTACGAGGAGCCCGCCTTCGACGTGCTGGAACTGGTCGGTGGCGAGCGGGAGTGGGGCCTCGGCCGCGTCGGCAGCCTCCCGGAGGCCGTGCCACTGCGGGAGTTCACCGAGCGCGCGGCGCGGGGTCTGGGCGTGGCGGTGCGCGCCGCGGGCGATCCCGACGCGCCGGTCCGCACCGTCGCCGTGTGCGGCGGCGCCGGAGACTCACTGCTGGGCACCGTCTCCCGGCTCGGCGTGGACGCCTATGTGACGGGCGACCTGCGGCACCACCCGGTGGACGAGCATCTGCGTGCGGGCGGACCCGCCGTCCTCGACGCCGGCCACTGGGGCACCGAGTTCCCCTGGTGCGCAGCGGTCGCCGAGCTGCTCGGCTCCGTCCTCGACGCCCGCGTGTACGACCGGCCCACCGATCCGTTCACGGTTCGCGCCTGACCCGGGCCCGGGTGCGTAGAGTGGCGCAGATGAACGCTGATCCGGGCGCCCAACGCTCCCTGCTGGACCTCGCCGAGGTGGATGCGGAGATCTCGCGGCTCACGCACCGCGTGACGCATCTGCCGGAGGACGCCGAGATCGCCGAGCTCGAGAAGCAGGCGACCAC
The DNA here is from genome assembly GCF_039525985.1 of Tsukamurella strandjordii. Classification (NCBI taxonomy): domain Bacteria; kingdom Bacillati; phylum Actinomycetota; class Actinomycetes; order Mycobacteriales; family Tsukamurellaceae; genus Tsukamurella; species Tsukamurella strandjordii. The sequence goes on from NZ_BAAAII010000016.1 coordinate 14,311, forward strand.
CGAACGCGATGAGTCCGTGCGGGTGTCGATCCTGGTGGAAGACCTCGACCGCGATATCGCCAAGCTGGAGACCGAGGTCAACCAGACCCGGCTGCGCGAGGAGAAGGATCGCGAGCTGATGGCCTCCGGCACGATCGGCGCGAAGCAGCTCACCGAGCTCGAGCACGAGCTCAAGGGGCTCGAGCGCCGGCAGTCGGTGCTGGAGGACGAGCAGCTCGAACTCATGGAGCGCCGCGAGGCCGTCGAACTCGACCAGCAGCGCGCCGAGGCCACCGTGAACGCCACCACCGAGAAGATCGCCGGTGTGAACCGTCGCCGCGAGGAGTCGCTCAAGGACATCGAGGTGGCCCGCGCGCGCACCGCCGCCTCCCGCGAGGAACTCGTGGTCACGTTGCCCGAGGACCTGTACGCCGAGTACGAGCGGTGCCGGGCGGCGTCCGGCGTGGGCGCGGGGCTGCTGCAGGCCCGACGGTGCGGCGCGTGCCGCATCGAGCTCGACCGCGGCTTCATCGATACGGTCGCGCGCACCACCGCCGACGTGGTGGTGCACTGCGACGAGTGCGGCGCGATCCTGGTGCGGACGAACGAGTCCGGACTGTCGTGACGGCGCCTCAGCGCGGCGGGTGGACCACTTCGGTGGCCGAACCGACTCGGTTGATCCTGTTGCGGCACGGGCAGACCCGGGCCTCGGTGGGTCGCCTGTACTCGGGCCGGGGTAATCCGCGGCTCACCGAGGTGGGCCGTGCGCAGGCAGCGGGCGCGGCGGGCCTGCTGGCGTCGAGCGAGATCGATGCCATCGTGTGTTCGCCGCTGGACCGGGCGCGCGAGACCGCCGCCGAGGTGAACATCGGCCGCGATGTCCGGATCCGGATCGAGGACCGGTTCATCGAGACCGACTTCGGCGAGTGGGAGGGCCTGACCTTCGCGCAGGCGCGCGAGCGCGATCCCGGGCTGCACGGCCGCTGGCTGGGGGACACCTCGGTGGCCGCTCCCGGCGGCGAGAGCTTCGACCAGGTGCACAGCCGCGTGGAGTCCGCATTGCGCGACATCCTGGCCGAGCATCCCGGCGGCACCGTCCTGGTGGTCTCGCACGTGACGCCGATCAAGACCCTGCTGCGGATCGCGCTGGACGCGGGCCCACAGCTCCTCTACCGGCTGCACCTGGACCTGGCGTCGATCTCGATCGCCGATTTCTATCCCGACGGCGGCGCTTCGGTGCGGCTGGTCAACCGCACACCCCAGGTCTAGCGCGGGGTACCCTGTACGACGCGGACGAGCTGACCGGGCGGCCGCGGCGTCGGGGACGGCTGGAACCACCAGCAGGCCCGAGTCGAGGAAAGTCCGGACTCCACAGGGCAGGGTGGTTGCTAACGGCAACCCGGGGTGACCCGCGGGACAGTGCCACAGAGAAGAGACCGCCCGGGCTTCGGCCCGGGTAAGGGTGAAACGGTGCGGTAAGAGCGCACCAGCGCGGCGGGTGACCGTCGCGGCTCGGTAAACCCCACCCGGAGCAAGGTCGAAGGCGGAACCCTCGGGTTCCGCTGCGCGCGTGTTCGAGGGCTGCTCGCCCGAGCGTGCGGGTAGACCGCTTGAGGCACCCGGCGACGGTGTGTCCAGATGGATGGCCGCCCCCGGCCCACGGCGACGTGGACCGGGACAGGATCCGGCTTACACGTCAGCTCGTCCGCCCCACGCGGATCCGCCGGATCGGCGCTAGCCTGGCCGGATGGATCTCTCCGTGCTGTGGTGCGGCGTGCGCGGTCACGTCACCTACGCGCCTGACGAGGCCGATCTCAGCGCGCGCATCCACGCGGAGACGGCGGAGGGTTCGGCGTGGCGGTGCCTGCGCTGCGACGACTACGTGGTGGGCGAGCCGCAGGGATCGGGACCCGCCGCCCACGCGCCGACGGTGCCGCGCGGGCGCGCCCTGCGGGACGAATTGATCATGCGCTTCCTCGCGATCGAGCGACTGCTGCGCGGACTGGTGTTCGTGGCCGCCGGCGTCGCCGTGTGGCAGGTGCGCGGCTCGCGCACGCACCTGCGCCAGATCTTCGACTCCGAACTGCCGGTGCTCCGGACGCTGGGCGAACAGCTGGGTTGGAACCCCGACGACTCGCGCATCATCCGCGCGCTCGACGAGGCGCTCGACCTGTCCGGCACCACGCTGGCGTGGATCGCGGTGGCGCTCTTCGCCTACGCCCTCGTCGAGATGATCGAGGCGGTCGGGCTGTGGCGCGGCGCGCGCTGGGGCGAGTACTTCGCGGTGATCGCCACCTCGGCCTTCCTCCCGCTGGAGATCTACGAGATCAGTGAGAAGGTCACGGTGCTCCGGGCGGGCGCACTACTGATCAACATCGCCGCCGTCGCCTGGCTACTGTGGAGCAAGCGGCTGTTCGGGCTCAACGGCGGTGCCGAGGCCTACTACGCCGAACGGGAATCGGAGAGCGTGCTCGCGGTGCGGCGCGCCGGACAGTAGGAGAGCCATGACCGACCGGAACCGCGTCCGCGAGGACGTGATCGCCGCCCTGGCGGCGCTGCCGGACACCACCGCGGACACCATCGCCCCAGGCGCGCTGGCCGCCGACGGGGTGACCCCGGTGCCCGAGGTGGCCTGGGGCGACACCTTCGCCTATTTCACCCCGGGGGAGCGGCCCGCCGTGATGCCCTTCGCGACCATCGTCACCAAGGATTACCCCGGCGATGAGTCCTCCGACCTCGGCCGGCCGGGCGCCTTCCGGGTGAACGCCAACGTGGGGCGCGAGGCCTTCGCCGAGCTGATCGGATACCCGCCGGCCGAGCACGCGGCGCGCGCCGGGGAGTGGGACTACGCCGCCGACGGCGCCCTCATCCCGCATCCGCTCTACGCGGCGCAGGGCTGGGTGTCGGTGGTGAATCCGGCCGCCGCGCAGGACGTGGCCGCGCTGCTGCGGGCGGCGCACGAGCGCGAGGCGGGGCGCGCCCGCCGCAGTTAGAAGCCGACCTCGCCGGTCACGTCGAAGGTGAGCCAGATCGATTGCTGCGCGGCCCGCAGCTTCTTGACCAGCCGCCCGCTCCCGAGGCCGTGCACGCTCACCCGGAAGACCGCTGCATCGACCGTGCCGGAGGGCGCCACGTACACGCCCGTCGACCGCAACCAGGTGTGCCCGTCGCGGGCGAGCAACTCGGCGACCCGGGCCTCGTCGGCGATGCCGACGTAGACGGTCACCACGGATCCGGTTCGCAGCATCGGCATGGCTTCATCGTGGTCCCTTGCGGTCCGGTTCGTGCCGAAAACTCCTAGAACTCGTCAGTGGGGCGCACTACCGTCGACCCCATGACCGATACAGCCCCCGGCGACTGGGCCATCGAGGCGATCGACCTCGTCAAACGTTTCGACGACTTCACCGCGGTGGACGGAGTGAGCTTCCGGGTTCCGGCGGGCAAGGTGCTCGGCATGCTGGGGCCCAACGGTGCGGGGAAGACCACCACGGTCCGGATGATGACCACGCTCTCGCCGCCCACCTCGGGGACCGCGCGGATCGCGGGATTCGATGTGGTCGACGATCCGGCGCAGGTCCGCCGCAGTATGGGGCTGACGGGGCAGGCCGCCACGGTCGACGAGATCCTCACCGGTCGGGAGAACCTCAGGATGATCGGCGGGTTGTACGGCATCCCCAAGGCGGTCCTCAAGCGCCGCAGTGACGATCTGCTCGAACAGTTCTCGCTCACCGCGGCCGGGGACAAACAGGTCAAGGCGTACTCCGGTGGCATGCGGCGCCGGCTCGATCTGGCGGTCAGCCTGCTCACCGCGCCGCCGGTGCTCTTCCTGGACGAGCCCACCACCGGCCTCGATCCGCGGTCGCGTTCCGAGCTGTGGGACGTGTTGCGGTCGCTCGTGGCGCAGGGGACCACGCTGCTGCTCACCACGCAGTACCTGGAGGAGGCCGATCAGCTGGCGGACGACATCGTGGTGATCGACAAGGGCAAGGTGATCGCGCAGGGCACGCCGCTGCAGCTCAAGGAGCGGGCGGGTGCCGCCAGTCTGGTGCTCACCGTCTCGGACTCGGCCGATATCCCGCGCTCCCGCGACCTCCTGGCAGGGCTCGGCGGCGAGGTCTTCGTCGACGAGGGCGCACGGCGCATCAGCACCCCGGCCGACGGACTGTCCGACCTGAACCGCGTGGTCGCGCTGTTCGCGGACAGCGGGATCGAGGTCGACGATCTCGGTCTCGCCCGCCCCAGCCTCGACGACGTCTTCCTGTCCCTCACGGGCCAGCGCACCGAGCCCTCGGCGCCCGCCGAATCCGACGATGCCGAGGAGGCCTCCGCATGAGCACCCCCACGAGCACCGCCGCAGCGGTGGAGACGCACCAGACCAGCCTGTGGACCCAGTCGTGGATCATGGTCCGGCGCAGCCTCATCCATACCAAGCGGATGCCCGAGATGCTCTCGGACGTCACCATCCAGCCGATCATGTTCACGGTGCTGTTCGCCTTCGTCTTCGGCGCCGCCATCCCCACCGAGGGCGTCTCCTACCGCGAGTACCTGTTGCCCGGCATCCTGGGGCAGACGATGGTGTTCACCTGCTTCGTGGTGGCCAGCGGCCTCACCACCGACCTCGACAAGGGCATCATCGACCGGTTCCGTTCGTTGCCGATCAGCCGCGCCTCCGTGCTGATCGGACGCAGTATCGCCAGCCTCCTGCACTCGTCGATCGGCATCGTGGTCATGTGCCTCACGGGCCTCGTGATCGGGTGGCGCATCCGCACCAATCCGATCGACGCGGTGCTCGGCTTCGCCGTCCTGCTCCTGTTCGGGTTCGCGATGATCTGGTTCGGCATCCTGGTCGGCTGCCTCATGCAGTCGGTCGAAGCGGTGAACGGATTCATGTTCGCAACAATGTTTCCCGTGACTTTCCTGTCGAACGCCTTCGTGCCTACCGCCGGAATGGCCCCCTGGCTGCGGGCGGTCGCGGAGTGGAATCCCGTCTCGTCACTGGTGCAGGCGATGCGGGAGCTGTGGGGCAACGGGCTACCGCTCCGGGAGGACGCGCCCTGGTCGCTGCAGCATCCGGTGCTGGCGACGATCGGCTGGGCCGTGCTGTTGACCGCGATCCTCGCCCCGCTCGCCGTGCGGGCGTTCAACAAGCGCACCGTCGACTGAGGGATCCGGTGGCCGCGCGGATTCCCGGCCCCGGGTGTGCAAGACTCCGGACGTGATCGGAGAACCCCTGCCCCCGCGCATCACCGACCCGGCCCGCCGCAGCGAACTGCTGGAAAGCGGCGCCATCTACACCGCCCAGCGCTCCGTGCGGGGCGACGCGGTGAGCCAGGACCGCCGCCTGAAGTTCGACGGCGTCGCCCGGTACCTGCAGGACACCGGCCAGGATCACCTGCGGCACGTGGACTACGAGGAGATCCACCCCTACTGGGTGGTGCGCCGCACGGTGATCGAGATCCTGGAGGGCGGCGAGCAGCCCGATGTGCTCACCGTGGAACGCTGGGGCTCGAAGATGGGTTCGCGCTGGTGCAACGTGCGGATCGGCATCGACGGGGTCAAGGGAACGCGGATCGAGACCGAGGCCTTCTGGATCAACTTCAACATCGACACGCTCACCCCGTCGGCGCTGAGCGAGACCTTCCTCGGCACCTTCGGCGCCGCGGCCGAGCCCGGCGTGCTGCGCTGGAAGTCCTGGCTCGATCCGAAGCCCCACCCGGACGCCTACGAGGTGCCCTTCCTGCTGCGCGCCGCGGACCTCGACATCATTCAGCACGTCAACAACGCCGTGTACTGGACGGCGCTGGAGGAGGTGCTCGCCACCCAGCCGGACCTGCGCGAGCGGCTGCCCCTGCGCGGCGTGGTCGAGCACAATTCCGCGCTCCAGATCGAGGACGCCCCGCGCCTGCTCGCCTACCGCGACGGCGATGTGCTCTACGCCTGGCTCGTGGCCGGCGATCGCACTGCTGCGGCGATGAGCGTCGAGGCGGTCGACGCGGAGTGACCGGCATTCCGATGCGCGGCGCCGTCCCGTCGAGCGACGTCGATTTCTCCACCGTCCGTGCCGAGTTCGAACTGGTCGAGCAGTTCCCCGACGAGGTGCAGGCGGAGGCCGATGCCGCCGCCGACCGCCACGCCGATGCCCGCGTCGACCGTCGCGACATCGAGTTCGTCACCATCGATCCGCCGGGTTCGAAGGATCTCGACCAGGCCGTGCACATCGCCGCCGACGGCGAGGGCTACCTGGTGCACTACGCGATCGCCGACGTCGGCGCCCTGGTCGCACCCGGCGGCGCGCTGGAGGCCGAGACCCGGCGGCGCGGCCAGACCATGTACCTGCCCGACGGGTCCGTGCCGCTGCACCCGCGGTCGCTGTCCGAGGGCGTCGGATCGCTGCTCCCGGAACAGGACCGGCCCGCCGTGCTGTGGGAGATTCGGCTCGACGCCTCCGGTGAGGTGACCGCGGCGACGGTGCGCCGCGCCACCGTCCGGTCGCGCGCGCAACTCGACTACGCGGGGGTGCAGGCCGACTTCGACGCCGGGCGTGTGCACCCCAGCGTCGCCCTGCTCCCGGAGGTCGGCCGGTTGCGCCAGGCCTGGGCCCGCGCGCACGGCGCCATCGAGCTGCGCCTCCCGGCCCAGGAGGCCTTCCGCGGCGCCGACGGGTGGGAGTTGCGGATCGAACCGCGCACCGATTTCGACGGCTACAACGCGCAGATCTCCCTGCTCACCGGCGTGTGCGCGGCGAAGATCATGCTCGACGCCGGGGTGGGCCTGCTCCGAACCCTGCCGGCCGCCCCCGACGATGCGGTCGCCGCGCTGCGGCGCACCGCCAAGGCCCTGGGACAGCAATGGCCGAAGGGCGCCACCGTCGGCGAATTCCTGGCCCAGGTCGATGTGAGCACCCCGCGCGGCCTCGCCGTCATGAGCGATGCCGCGCGGCTGCTCCGCGGGTCCGGCTACGCCGCCTTCGGACCCGGCCTCGCCGCGCTGCCGGAGGACGCCTCGCACGCCGGGGTCGGCGCGCCCTATGCGCACGTCACCGCGCCCCTGCGCCGCCTCGCGGACAGGTACGCCACCGAGGTCTGCCTCGCCGCCGTCGCGGGCACCGAGGTCCCCGCCTGGGCCCGGGACGCGCTCACCGACGTCGCCGAGACGATGCAGCGCACGAACGGCATCGCCAACAAGGTGGACCGCGCCTGCATCGACCTCACCGAGGCAGTGATCCTCGGCGATCGCGTCGGAGAGACCTTCGACGCGATCGCGATGCGCGAGGATCAGGTGCTCCTCGACGATCCCGCGGTGATCGCATTGTGCAACGGCAAGCCGCCGGAGGGGGAGCGGGTGCGTGTGCGCCTGGAATCCGCCGATGTTGCTACTCGAAAGGTGGCCTTCGGCTTCGATGGCACGCTAGTTTGAAAGCCATGAGCCGACGTCACGTCTTGGTCCCCGTCCTCGCCGCTCTTCTCGCCCCGGTCGCACCGCTGGCCGTCGCGAGTCCGGCCTCCGCCGCACCGGGCTGCGCCGACTACACCTTCATCGGTGCCGCCGGCTCGGGTGAGGGCGGCGTCGGCGGCGGCATGGGCACGATGGTCAATTCCGCCGCGCAGGCCTTCGCGTCGAAGGTACGGGCCGCCGGTAAGACGGTGGCGCTGCGCCCGATCTACTACCCCGCGGCGCCCGTCCCCAGCGGGCTCGACCAGGTCGGTGGCTTCCTGGCCAGCATCAACATCGGTGCGGGCAATACCCAGGGCGATGTCGACATCGTGATCAAGCAGTGTCCGTCCACCAAGATCGTCTTGGTCGGCTACTCCCAGGGCGCCTCGGCGGTGCACCGCGCACTGCAGCGCATGGGGCCGCGCCCGCAGGTGGTGGCCGCGGGACTCATCGCCGATCCCGATCGCATCCCGAACGACACCACGCGCTACCTCGGCTCCGCGCCCCGCACGCCGGGCATGGCGCAGGCGTCGGTTCCGATCAGCGGTGCCGATCCCGCGCCGCTGCCGCCCGCCGTCGGCGGCCGCACGATCAGCATCTGCAACACCGGGGATCCCGTGTGCCACTGGACCGGTGACCTGATGCAGACCGTGTCCAACTCGCACAACAACTACTCCGGTGCCGATATCGGCAACCGGGTCGCGGCGATCGCCGGCGTCTAGCCGGTCAGCGCAGCTTCCGGAGCAGCTCGGGCAGTGATGCCCGGGCTCGGGCGGCGCGGCGCTCCTCGACGGCGTCGAGCCTGCCCAGCCGGAAGGCGATCGCCGGATCGGTGGTCTCCGCCGCTAGATCGGCGATCGCGTCGCGGGCGATCGTCGCGTCCTGGAACTCGCCGAGCCGGGTCTGCACGGCTGCGAGCGCCTTCACCTGGGCGCGCAGCTCACCACGCACCACCGGCTCGACGACCGCCGCCGCGTACCGCAGTCGCTTGGCGTGTTTGCGCACGGCGTGCACATCGTCGTCCGTCGCCGCCGGATCCGCCAGGAGAGCGGAGGACTCCTTGGCGAACGCCCGTATCCGCTTGTGCAGCAGGGGTGCCAGGCTCTTGACCGCGGGCTGCTCGGCGCGGTCCTTGAGCGGTGGATCCTCGATCAGCGCGTCCACGGCGTCGAGGAGCAGGTAGTAGCGATCGGAGTCGAGGGCGCTCGCCACCCGCACCCAGCCGCGGGCCTCCGCGGCCCGCTGCCGTTCCGCGAGTGCGGCACCCGCACCGCCCAGCTCGCCCTCGGCGTCGAAGGCGGCGAACCGGTCGGCGAGCACCTCCGCGTCGCGTACGGCGCCGAGCACTGAGGCCAGCAACTTGAGCTCGGAGCTCAGGGCCGCCCGCGCGGGTCCGGAGAAGAACCCCGAGTACTCGGTGAGCACACTGCGCAGTTGCCGGGTCGCCACCCGCATCTGGTGCACGGAATCGTCGCCGTGCTGCCGTACCCGCGGGTCCTGCTGCACCAGTCGATCGCGGTACGCCGCCAGCGCCGCCACCAGGAGCTGCGCGGCGGTGGCGTGCGAAGCCTTCTTCGGCAGCTCGACGGTGCCCCGCCGGGGATCGGCGTCGATTGCACGCGCCAGCTTCGACGCCGAATCCGGGGTGTCGCCGCCTGCCGCACGCAGGGCCCGGTCGACGGCGATCGCCGCCTTGCGCCCGAGCGCGGTGTCGGGAACCTCGAACTCCCATTCGCGCCAGGTCTTCTCGGCGCCCTCGGGGAGCAGCGATACCGAGCTGACGTGGTCGTCGACGAACTCGCCGAGCAGCTCACCGTCGGCCGCATGGCAGTACGTGGTGTGCCGCTGGTTGTTGACGATGGCGATCGGGGCCAGAGGCCGGCCCCGGACGACGGCGCGGACCCGGTCGAGCAGCTCCGCCGGCACCTCGTCGTCGTCGCCCAGGGGCGCGGTCACCTCGCGGCGGTCGGCACCGTCGGGCAGCTTGAGGTGCCACCCGTCGTCTTTGCCGCCTGTGCGGCGGCGCAGCGTGATCCGATTCGCGGACAGGTCCAGCGCCTCGGTGTCGTAGTACACGGCGGACAGGTGGAAGACCTCGTCGGTCGACGTGTGGTCCACCCCCGGTACCGCGGCCAGGTCCGGCACCGCGGTGTCCGCGCCGACCTCGTACTTGGTCTCGATCTCACGCTGCTCGGCCATCGCTCAGCTCCCGAGGTTCGCGAATCGGTCGGTGGCCTCGATGAGCGCCGAACGGATACCGGGCTCGAACGCCGAGTGACCGGCATCGGGCACGATCGTGATGTCCGCGGCGGGCCACGCCCGGTGCAGGTCCCAGGCGCTGCGCGCCGGGCACACCACGTCGTAGCGGCCCTGCACGATCACGCCCGGAATGCCGGCGATGCGGTCGATGTCCCGCAGCAACTGGCCCTCGTCCAGGAAGCCGCCGTTCACGAAGTAGTGATTCTCGATCTGCGCGAACGGGATCGCGAACCGCGGATCGTCGGCGTCGGCCGAGGACTCCGGGGTGTTGATCAGGTGGCTCGTGCTGCGTTCCCACTTCGACCACGCCTTCGCGGCCCGCAGAGCCACCTCGGTGTCGTCGGAGTGCAGCAGCCGGTGGTACGCCGCGATCTTGTCCGCCTCAGGGGAGCGGTCGGCCTCGTCGAGCGGGGCCAGGTACTCCTCCCAGTTGTCCGGGTACACGTTCGAGGCGCCCTCGTTGTAGTACCAGTCCAGCTCGCTGCGGCGCAGCAGGAAGATGCCGCGCAGCACCAATTCGGTGACCCGCTCGGGATGCGCCTGGGCGTACGCCAGTCCCAGCGTCGAGCCCCAGGAACCGCCGAACACCTGCCACCGGTCGATGCCGAGGTGCTCGCGGATCTTCTCGATATCGGCGATCAGGTGCGCCGTGGTGTTCACCGCGAGCCGGTCCGCGAGCGAATCACCGTCGCCCGCCGGCGGGTCGGCGATGTGCGGCTTGGACTGCCCGCAGCCGCGCTGGTCGAAGACCACGATGCGGTAGGCCGCGGGGTCGAAGAACCGCCGGCAGTCGGGGGAGGTGCCGCCGCCGGGGCCGCCGTGGATGAACACCACCGGCTTGCCCTCGGGGTTGCCGCTCTGCTCCACGTACAGCAACTGCCCGTCGCCCACGTCCAGCAGCTCGGTGCTGTAGGCCTCGATCTCGGGATAGAACTCTCGCATCAGAATCCGTGCTCCGGTCCGGGGAACTCGCCCGAGGCGACCTCCGCCACGTAGTCCTGGGCGCCGCGCAGCAGCTCGTCGCCGATGTTCGCGTACCGCTTGACGAACCGCGCCACCCGGCCGCGGTTGAGGCCGGACATGTCCTGCCACACCAGCACCTGGCCGTCGCAGTCCTTGCCCGCGCCGATCCCGATCGTGGGGATCGCGATCTCCTCGGTGACCTCGGCGGCCACCGCCGAGGGCACCATCTCCAGCACCACCGAGAAGGCGCCCGCCGCGTCGACGGCCTTGGCATCGGCGCGGATCTTGTCCGCGGTCTCGTCGCTGCGGCCCTGAACCCGGTTGCCGCCCAGGGTGTTCACCGATTGCGGTGTGAACCCGATGTGCGCCATCACCGGGATGCCGCGGCGCTGCAGGAATTCGATGGTGGGTGCCATGTGCACGCCGCCCTCCAGCTTCACCGCCTCGGCGCCGGCCTTCATCAGCTTCGATGCCGATTCGAAGGCCTGCTCGGGGGAGGCCTCGTAGGTGCCGAAGGGCATGTCCGCCACCACGAGCGCGTACTTCGTGCCGCGCCGCACGGCCGCAACCATCGCCGCCATCACGTCCAGCTCCATCGGCAGCGTGGAGTCGAACCCGTACACGGTGTTCGCTGCGCTGTCGCCGATCAGCAGGGCGGTGACGCCGGCCTCGTCGAAGATCGAGGCGGTCATGTAGTCGTAGCTGGTGAGCATCGCCCACTTCTCGCCCCGCTCCTTGAGCTCGGCGAGATGATGGATGCGCACCTTCTTGCGCGGTCGTTCCGAAACCGGTTCCGGGGTGGAACCGCTTCCGTAGAGAGGCGTTTCGCTCATTGAATCACTCCATTTTTCGTGTCCCAGCCGGTCTCTCCGGTCCGGGCAGTCCGTGGGTGCGGCCTCCTCAGGCCGGGTCGTGCCAGCGGTTCGTGATCGGCATCCTGCGGTCCCGGCCGAAGGCCTTCGGCGTGACCTTCGGTCCCAGCGGGTACTGGCGTCGCTTGTACTCGGCGCGGTCCACCAGCCGGGCGACCTTGCGGATGAGCTCGGGGTCGTACCCGGCGCCGTTGTTCCCGTTCACGGCGATCTCGGCCACGCCCTGGTCCTGTTCGACGTAGCGGCGAAGGATGTCGTCGAGGATCTCGTAGTCGGGCAGCGAATCGCTGTCCTTCTGGCCCGGCCGCAACTCGGCAGAGGGCTCCTTGGTGATCGACGACTCCGGGATCGGCGGGGTCTCACCGCGCTCGACGGCGACCTTGTTGCGCCACCGCGCCAGATCCCACACCAGCGACTTCTCCACGTCGCGGATCGGGGCGAAGGCGCCCACGGCGTCGCCGTAGATGGTGGAGTAGCCCACCGCCAGCTCGCTCTTGTTGCCGGTGGCGAGTACCAGGTGGCCGTCCAGATTCGACAGCGACATCAGCGTCATACCGCGGCACCGGGCCTGGATGTTCTCCTCGGCGAGGCCGGTCAGGTGCAGCTGATCGACGAAGGTCGCCACCATGTGCTCGATCGGCTCGGTGCGGTAGTGGATACCGGTGCGTTCGGCGAGGTCCGCGGCGTCGCCCTTGGAGTGGTCCGAGCTGTACTTGGACGGCATGGAGACGGCGTACACGTTGTCCGCGCCCACGGCGTCGGCCGCGATGATCGCCACCACCGCGGAGTCGATCCCGCCGGACAGTCCGAGGGAGACCGTGCGGCCGCCCACCTTGTGCACGTAGTCGCGGGTGCCGGTGACCAGCGCCGCCCAGATCTGCGAGTACTCGTCGAGCTCGGACCAGCCGGTCACCTGCTGCGGGTACTGCGCATTCGGCCGCGCCGACAGCGAGACCGTCTCCACCTGCCAGCCGTCGACGGTGTCGGCGCGCTCCCGGCCCAGCGAGGGCACGTCGGCGAACTGCGTGTGCTCGACGAACTGCGGACCCGCCGCCGGCGCACCGTCGGCGGTGCAGACGAAGGAGTCACCGTCGAAGACGAGCTCGTCCTGCCCGCCCACCAGGTTCACGTAGATCACGGGCGCGCCGCCCTCGGCGACCCGCTGGGCCACCACCTCGCGCCGCTGCGCGGGCTTGCCCACCTCGAACGGGCTCGCGTTCAGGCACAGCACCGCGTCCACGCCGAGCTCGCCGAGGCCCGCGACGGGACCGTCCGGCCACCACACGTCCTCACAGATCGCGAGGCCGAGCCGCACGCCGTCGACGTCGAGGACCACCAGCCTGTCGCCGGGGGTGAACCACCGCTTCTCGTCGAAGACGCCGTAGTTCGGCAGGAAGTGCTTGTCGTAGCGGGCCACCAGCTCGCCGCGGTGCAGCACGCCCGCGGCGTTGCGGGCGCCGCCGGTGGGGTTGGTGCTGGTCTCGGGAGCGTCGGGATCGCGGTCGAGGAAGCCGACCACCACGATCAGATCGCCGCAACCTGCGGCGTCCAGGGCGCGCGCCAGATCGTGCACCGCCTCGCGGGAATCGACGGCGAAGGATCGCCGCAGCAGGAGGTCTTCCACGGGGTATCCGGTGAGGGCCATCTCGCCGAACACGGCGACCTGCGCCCCGCGCTCGGCGGCGTCCCGCGCAGCGGCGGTGATCCGGCTGACATTGGCGTCCAGATGGCCCACCACGGGGTTGATCTGGCATGCCGCGACACGAAGGGGCGTCATGGATCAACCCTATCGTCCCGGGTTCCGGCGGCGGCGCGTGGCAGGATCGAAACAATGATGGCCTCCAAGCGCGCAGCGGGCGCGACCGTGCTGCTCACCGTCGTCGCCCTGTCCGGCTGTTCCAGCACGATTCCGGGTAGCCCCGCGAGCTCCGCCCCCAAGGCCGAGCGCGGGCTCGAGAAGTTCTACAACCAGAAGATCGACTGGGGCTCGTGCACCGCCATCGCCAAGGCGGACGGTGTCGACGACTACGACCCGAGCATGCAGTGCGGCAAGGTGACGGTGCCCGTCGACTACAACGACATCGGCGCCGGCGAGGTGAAGCTGGCCGTGGCGCGCACCAAGGCCACGGGGGAGCGCAAGGGCTCGCTGCTGATGAACCCGGGCGGTCCCGGCGGCTCCGGCGTGCAGCTGGTGGCAAGCAAGTCCCGCGACCTCGGCAAGCTGGACCTGGCGCGCGATTTCGATCTGGTCGGCTGGGACCCCCGCGGCGTGGGCGCCTCGACGCCCGCCGTGAAGTGCCTGAGCGACCAGCAGCGTGACGACAACCGCATGCTCAACCTGACCAGCGACAACACCCCGGACGGTATCGCCAAGCAGGAGGACTTCAACAAGAACATCGCGAAGTCCTGCGAGGACAAGATGGGCAAGAAGTTCCTGCAGAACGTGGGGACGATCGACACCGTCCGCGATCTCGACGTGCTGCGGGCCGTCCTCGGCGACGAGAAGCTCACCTACCTCGGGTACAGCTACGGCACCTTCATCGGCGCGATCTACGCGGAGACCTTCCCGGACAAGGTCCGCGCCCTGGTGCTCGACGGTGCGGTCGACCCGTCGCAGGAGTCGGCGAAGTCCTCGGTGGAGCAGATGGCCGGGTTCCAGACCGTCTTCGACGATTTCGCCAAGGACTGCGCGACCCGCCCGGACTGCCCACTGGGTCCCGACCCCGCGCAGGCGACCGCGACCTACCAGCAGCTGGTCCGCCCGCTGATCGATGCGCCGGTGCGCGGCCAGGGCCGGCGAATGCTGAGCTACAGCGACGCCACCACCGCCACCATCCAGGGCATGTACGCCCAGCAGCTGTGGGAGCCGCTGCGCACGGGCCTGACGAACCTCAAGCGGGGCGACGGTGCCCTGCTGCAGCGGATGGCCGACCTGTACCTCAGCCGTGACCCGAGCGGGAAGTACTCCCCGATGATGGACGCCAACCGCGCGATCAACTGCGTCGACGGTCCGGCCGTCACCGATCCGGCGGAGCTCGGCAAGCTCGATACCGACCTGCGGCGGGTGGCGCCGTTCCTCGACGACGGCCGCGGCACCGGCCGGGCGGCCAAGGACTCCTGCGCCTTCTGGCCCGCCGCGCCCACGCTCAAGCCGCACGAGGTGAAGGCCCTCGGCGCGCCGAAGCTGGTGGTGGTCTCCACCACGCACGATCCGGCCACGCCGTACCAGAACGGGGTGAACCTGGCCAAGCAGCTGGACGCCTCGCTCATCAGCTACGAGGGCAGCCAGCACACGGTCTCGCTGGAGGGCAATCCGTGTGTCGACGGCGCCGTCACCGCGTACCTGCGCGATCTCACCGTCCCGCCGGCCGACCTGAAGTGCGCGCCGCAGAAGTAGCGGTCAGCTCGCGCCGAGCACCGTGATCGTGAAGATCAACGTGTCGCCGGGATCGATCTGCGCGGCCGGCTGCCCCTGCGGGTAGCCGTCCGCGCTGGTGATCGCCGCGGCGACCGTGGAGCCCACCTGCTGGCCCGCGATCGCCTTGCGGAACCCGGGGACCACGTCGGTGAGCGCGAACTCCGCCGAGGCCGAGCGGGCGAAGGAATCGTCGAAGACCGCGCCGGTGCGCCCGTTCACGCCCTGATAACAGACGGTGACGACGGCGTTCTCGGAGAGCGCGGGGCCGCTTCCGCCGTGCACGCGCAGCACCTGGGTGCGGTCCACGCGGAACGGGGTGCTCACCGTGACCCGTGGCGCCGTGGCCTTCGTCGGCGGCACCACGTTCGCGCGGCCGTGGCCGCCGTCGCCCTCGAAGACGACGGTGGGCTTCGCGTCCGCCGCCGGTGCTTCCGAGGGGCACGTCGCGAGGGGGTCCCGCGCCGCCGCAGGCGCGGTCGACGTGGTCTCGGCGGGGGAGCCGCAGGCGACCAGCAGGAGCGGGACCGCCACTGCTACAGCGAATCGTGCGGAGCGCGCATTCACCATCCGCACCCTACTTGCTTCGGGACGGAATCGTTCCGGAACCGAAGTGCTCGGCCTGAACGGCGTACATGTAACACAGCGTTAACACCTTCTCGCCTAGGGTCGAGCTATGGATCGGCAGCAGGAGTTCGTCCTTCGTACCATCGAGGAACGGGACATCCGCTTCGTGCGGTTGTGGTTCACCGACGTGCTCGGTTTCCTCAAGTCGGTGGCCATCGCCCCGGCCGAACTCGAGGGCGCGTTCAGCGAGGGCATCGGCTTCGACGGTTCGTCGATCGAGGGCTTCTCCCGGGTGTC
>NZ_BAAAII010000016.1:30147-154012 GCF_039525985.1 Tsukamurella strandjordii
GGGTGGGCAACGACGGCGAGATGCACTCCGTGCGCATGTTCTGCGACATCGCGATGCCCGACGGTACGCCGTCGTGGGGCGACTCCCGGCACGTCCTGCGGCGCCAGCTCAACCGCGCCGCCGACCTCGGATTCTCCTGCTACGTGCACCCCGAGATCGAGTTCTATCTGATGAAGAAGGAACTCGACCCGCACGGCAATCCGATCCCCGCCGACAACGGCGGCTACTTCGATCAGGCCGTGCACGAGACCGCCCCCAACTTCCGGCGCGCCGCGATCGAGGCGCTCGAAGCCATGGGCATCTCCGTCGAATTCAGCCACCACGAGGCGGGCCCCGGCCAGCAGGAGATCGACCTGCGGTACGCGGACGCACTGTCCATGGCCGACAACGTGATGACCTTCCGCTATCTGGTCAAGGAAGTCGCGATGGCCGGCGGCGTGAAGGCCTCCTTCATGCCCAAGCCCTTCAGCGACCACCCCGGCTCGGGCATGCACACCCACATGAGCCTGTTCGAGGGCGATTCCAATGCCTTCCACGACCCCGACGACGAGCTACAGCTGTCGGCCACCGGCAAGGCCTTCATCGCGGGCATCCTGCATCACGCCCCCGAGATCTCCGCCGTCACCAACCAGTGGGTGAACTCCTACAAGCGCCTGGTGACCGGCGATGAGGCGCCCACCGCGGCCACCTGGGGCGCCGCGAACCGGTCGGCGATGGTGCGGGTGCCGCTGTACACCCCCAACAAGTCCAGCAGCCGCCGCATCGAGGTGCGCTCGCCCGATTCGGCGTGCAACCCGTACCTCGCCTTCGCCGTGCTCTGCGCGGCCGGACTCGAGGGCGTCAAGGGCGGGTACGAGCTGCCCGAGGCCGCCGAGGACGATGTGCGGCAGATGACGGCGCGCGAGCGCCGCTCCATGGGATTCCGCGACCTGCCCACCGCCCTCGATGACGCCCTGGTGCTCATGGAGAAGAGCGAGCTGGTCGCGGAGACCCTGGGGGAGCACGTCTTCGAGTACTTCCTGCGCAACAAGTGGTCGGAGTGGAACGACTACCGGTCGGTGGTCACCCCGTTCGAACTCAACCGCTACCTCTCGCTGTAGGCGGGGGCGACGGTGCCGCCGACCAATCGCGAGGTGCGCCGACCGAGTGCCGGTCGGCTGGGACTGCTCGACCCCAATGCGGAGGACAACCTCCGCCTGCTCGGGTGGGCGAACTCCGCCTGCAGTGACGTGCTGTGGGCACTGTCCCGCGCCGCCGATCCCGATTGGACCCTGCGTGCGCTGGTACGGCTGCGCGAGGCGGTCGGCGAGGAGTGGGAGGAGATCGCGGGACTCATCCTGTCCGACACCACCTTCCGCGGCCGGCTGTTCGGTCTCCTCGGTGCCTCCGATGCGCTCGGCGACCATCTGATCAGCAATCCGTCGTCCTGGCGGCTGCTGACCGATACCGCGCCGCTGAAGAGCCGCGACGAGGTGATCGACGCGATGCTGGCCTCGGTGGACGCAGTGAAGGTGCCCGGCCGCCCCGACGACGATCTGCTCTACCGCGCGGCGATCACCGGGGGAGAGGCGATCTCGAAGCTGCGCGACGCCTACCGCGACCTGATCATGGTGCTCGCCGCCCGGGACCTCGCGGAACTCGTGGAGAACGAGCCGACCCTGCCCTTCCCGCTCGTCGGTGCGCACCTGGCGGACCTGGCCGATGCGGCCCTGACGGCCGCGCTGTCCGTGGCGGTGGCCACCACCTTCCCCGACTCCGATCCCGAGGGCAGGCTCGCGGTGATCGCCATGGGCAAGTGCGGTGCGCGAGAACTGAACTACGTGTCCGATGTGGACGTGATCTTCGTGGCCGAGCCCGCCGATTCGGCGAGCGCGCGGTTGGCCGGCGAGATGATGCGGATCGGCTCGGCGGCCTTCTTCGACGTGGACGCGGGCCTGCGCCCCGAGGGCAAGAACGGCAGCCTCACCCGCACACTGGATTCCCATGTGGCGTACTACAAGCGGTGGGCCAAGACCTGGGAGTTCCAGGCGCTGCTCAAAGCGCGCCCGCAGACGGGCGATCTGCGACTGGGCCACGACTACATCGCGGCGCTCAGCCCGATGGTGTGGGACGCCAGCCAGCGTGAGGACTTCGTGCCCGAGGTGCAGGAGATGCGCCGCCGGGTGGAGGAGAACATCGCCCCGGACCTGCGCGAGCGGGAACTGAAATTGGGACGCGGCGGCCTGCGGGACGTGGAGTTCGCCGTGCAGCTCCTGCAACTCGTGCACGGCCGCACCGATGAATCGCTGCGGGAACTGAGCACCGTCTCCGCGCTCTCCGCCCTCACCGCCGGCGGCTACGTGGGACGGGAGGACGGCGCCAACTTCACCGCCTCGTACGAGTTCCTGAGGCTGCTGGAACACCGCCTCCAGCTGCGGCGGATGGAGCGCACCCACCTGCTGCCGCCCGCCGATCACGAGGAGGCCTGGCGCTGGCTCGCGCGCGCCGCGCACATCCGTCCCGACGGTGACCGCGACGCCACCGGCGTGCTGCGTGCCGAACTCAAGCGGCAGTCCGCCCGGGTGCGGCGGCTGCACACCAAGCTGTTCTACCGGCCGCTGCTGGATTCGATCGCGCACCTCGACTCCGATGCCATGCGGCTGTCGGACGACGCCATCATCTCCCGGCTCGGCGCACTCGGCTTCCGCCAGGCCGGGAACGCCCTCGCGCACCTCAAAGCGATGGCGGATTCCTCCCGCCGTGGCAGGATCCAGACCATCCTGCTGCCCACCCTCCTCGAATGGCTCAGCGAGACACCGAATCCCGACGCCGGCCTGCTGAACTACCGCAAGCTCTCGGAGGACCTGCGCGATGTGGAGTGGTACCTGCGGGTGCTGCGCGACGAATCGGTGGTGGCGCAGCGATTGATGACGGTGCTGGGATCGTCGACCTTCGTCGCCGAACTCCTCGCCCGGTCGCCGGAAGTGATCCGGCTGTA
Source organism: Tsukamurella strandjordii (assembly GCF_039525985.1). Classification (NCBI taxonomy): domain Bacteria; kingdom Bacillati; phylum Actinomycetota; class Actinomycetes; order Mycobacteriales; family Tsukamurellaceae; genus Tsukamurella; species Tsukamurella strandjordii. The sequence continues at coordinate 33,125 of NZ_BAAAII010000016.1, forward strand.
CGCCGACGGTGCCACCGGCCCGAAACTCACCGAGACCTCGCCGCAGGAGGTCTACAACGGGATGCTCGCCGCGGTCAGTCGTGCGCCGCACCGGGACCGGGCCATCGCCGTGGCCCGCGCCATGCGCCGCAGCGAGATCGCGCGCGTGGCCTCGGCCGACATCCTCGGCATGCTCACGGTGCCGGAAGTGTGCACCGCACTGTCGTCGGTGTGGGCCGCCGCCCTCGATGCGGCCCTGGTCTCCGAGATCGCCAGCACCATCGCCGAACGGGAATCCAGCGGCCGGGACGCGCCGCCCGGTGCGCCGGCGCGGATCGCGGTGATCGGCATGGGACGCCTCGGCGGCCACGAGATCGGCTACGGCTCCGACGCCGACGTGCTGTTCGTGTGCGATCCGGTGTACGGCGCCGACGAGGCCGACGCCGTGCGCTGGGCGAACCAGGTGGCGGACGCCGTCCGTACTCGGCTCGGCGCACCGTCGGTGGATCCGGGGCTGGAGGTGGACACCGGGCTGCGCCCCGAGGGCCGCAACGGACCGGTCGTGCGCACCCTGGCCGCGTACCGCGCCTACTACGCGCAGTGGGCCCAGCACTGGGAGGTGCAGGCGCTGTTGCGGGCCACGCACGTGGCCGGCGACGAATCGTTGTCGCTCGAATTCCTGCACATGGTGGACGAGACCCGGTACCCGGCGGGAGGCGTCTCGCCCGACACCGTCAAGGAACTGCGACGCATCAAGGCGCGGGTGGATTCGGAGCGGTTGCCCCGCGGCGCCGACCCCGCCACGCACACCAAACTCGGGCGCGGCGGCCTCTCGGACGTCGAGTGGACGGTGCAGCTCGAGCAGTTGCGCTACGCGAGTGACGTTCCGGCGCTGCAGAACACCTCGACGCTGGAATCTCTCGATGCGATCGGCTCGCACGAGCTGCTCCCCGAGGCCGATGTGGAACTGCTCCGCGACGCCTGGCTCACCGCGACCCGCGCCCGCAACGCCCTCTTCCTGGTGCGTGGCAAGCCCGTCGATCAGCTGCCGGGCCCGGGTGCCGTCCTGTCCAACGTCGCCTACGTGGCGGGCTGGCGGGGGAGTTCGCTCGACTTCCTCGAGGACTACCTGCGCACCACGCGCCGCGCCCGCGCCGTGGTCGACCGCGTGTTCTGGGGCGAATAGCCGCCACGACCTGCGGCTCCCGTCCGCTGCGCCGGCGCCGGGCACAATGGCCGCATGAGAATCGTCCTGCGCCCGGTGGCGAGCATCGTGGGCACCGCGGCCCTGATCGTCGCGATCGTGGCACTGGCGCTGCACTTCTGGCCGGGCTCGCGGGACGCGACGCTCGCCGCGACCGCCGTCTCACCGGTGCTGTTCGTGGCCACCGCGGTGCTGGCGCTGGTGTGCCTCATGGCGATCCGGGCGTGGCTGCGGCTGGTGCTCGTCTGCGCGGTGGTGGCGGCCGGCCTGTGGGTGCAATCGCCGCTGTACCGGGCCGATGGCCCGCCCGTGGACCGGGTGATCACCGTGCTCACCTCGAACCTGCAGGTCGGCGCCGGCGATGTCGACGCCCTCGCGAAGTTGGTGCGGGACAAGCGGGTCGACGTGCTCGCCGTCGAGGAGCTCACGCCCGCGGCGGCGCAGCGGATCGCGGCGTCCACGATCGCGACCGACCTGCCGAACGGCTTCGTGCGGCCCGTCGAGATGGCCGACGGCACGGGACTGTACAGCCGCTACCCCCTGACCAGCTCGGCGTCGATCCCGGGATTCACCCTGGAGGGGATCACCGCCGTGGCCACGGTCCCGGGGCGCGGCGAGGTGCAGCTGTTCGCCCTGCATCCCGTGCCGCCGCTGCAGCCCGAGACCTGGGACCGCGAACTGCGGCAGATCGGGTCGCTGCTGCAGGGCGTTCCCGCGGGCCGGCCCGTGATCGCGCTGGGCGATTACAACGCCACGTACGATCACGTGCAGTTCCGCCGACTGCTGACCGGCGGCTACCAGGACGCGGGGATCCTCGCGGGCGCCGGATGGCTGCCCACCTACCCCACGGACAAGCCCTACCCGCCGATGGTCGGGATCGATCACGTGCTCCTGCGCGGGCTCGGCGCCTCCGAGGTGACCAGGCACGAGATCCCGGGGGCCGACCACAAGGCGCTGCTCGCCACGGTGGGCTGAGCTCAGGCGACGCGCAGCTGCAGGCAGTTCTCCACGTTGAACAGCCGCAGGGTGCGGCGCAGCGAGGCAGGCAGCTCGTCCACCACCTCGGCGGTGGCCACCACGCGCGGCGCCGTCACCGTGAACTCGCGGCCCCGGCGCAGCACATCGGCGCCACCCGCCGCGGTGATGTTGCGCACCCAGTCGGTGTCCGGGCCGTAGGGCAGCGCGACCAGCAGCGTGTCGCGGCCGGTGTCGAAGGCGTCGACCGGGGTCTCGTAGGCCTTGCCGCTCCTGCGGCCCACATGCCGGACCACGGTGCGCGTCGACTCCTCGTTCTCCGCGTAGCCGAGGGCACGCGGGTTGGTGACGGCGCGGTTGAACCGGCGCACGGCATCGAGGATCGGGCGCACGTTGTAGCGCATGCCGAGCACGATGGTGGCGACCGCGGCGATCGGCAGGAGCGCGAGGGCTCCCAGGGTGATGAGCAGTGTGCGCACGAGGCCTCCTGGATTCGACGGTGCCTCCAGTGTGGCCGCGGGGCGCCGCCCGCACATCGGGACTATCCCCGAGATCGGGCTACTTCGCCGACAGGATCTTCAGCACGAAGATCAGGGTGTCGCCCGCCTGGATGCCGGCCGCCGGCTGGCCCTCCGGGTAGCCGTCCGCGGGGGCGACGGCCACGCCCACCGTCGAACCGACCTTCTGGCCCTCCAGGGCCTTCTTGAAGCCCGGGATCACGCCGTCGAGGGAGAACTCGGCGGGCGTGCCGCGGTCGTAGCTGCTGTCGAAGACCTTGCCGTCGCGGCCGTTGACGCCCATGTAGCAGACCGAGACGGTGGACTTCTCGCTCACCTCGGCGCCGTCGCCGCGCGGGGCGAAGGTCTGCACGTGCGTCTGCGCCACCTCGAACGGCGTGGTGACCGTGATGCGCGGGGCGTTGGCATCGGTGGGGCCGGTGACCTCGAGCGAGCCCTTGGCGCCCTGGTAGCGCCAGTCCGGGGCGGTCGACGTCCCGGGCGAGCCGGACGGGCAGGTGGCCTCCGACTTCGGACCCGAACCGCACGCCGTGAGGGTGGCGGCGGCGAGGGTGGCGACGGTGACGGTGGTCAGGAGGCGGGACGCATGCATGGGGCCAACCTACCGGGTCCAGGACAGCGTGTAGCGGAAGGGGATCCGGCGGTCGATCCGTGTTCCGGGGAGGATGCGGGCGGCGATCGGTGACCGTCGCGTGTTCACGCCCCGAGGCCGCCACCGTTACCTTGGAAGGCGTGATCATCTGGATCAACGGCGGATTCGGGGCGGGGAAGACGACGCTGGCGGAGGAACTGCACCGCAGGCTGCCCGATGCGGTGGTCTACGACCCCGAGGACGTGGGCACGATGCTGTGGCGGTGGCTGCCCCGCAATTCCGACTTCCAGGACCTGCCGAGTTGGCGTGAGCTCGTGGTGGCGACGGCGTTATCGCTGCGGCGGCACCACGCCGAGACTCTGATCGTGCCGATGTCGCTTCTGCGCGACGCCTATCGTGACGAGATCCTGGACGGCCTCGCGGCCGCGGGGGAGCCGGTGCTGCACGTCTTCCTCGACACCGACCCCGAGGTGCTGCGCGAACGGCTACGGGCGCGCGCCGTGGACGCCGGATTCGGACCCGACGCCGCGAGCTGGGCGATCGAACGCCTCGATCCCGGGGCGGCGGCCCGTCAGTCCGGCGCGACGATGATCCTGCGGTCCGACCGGTCGAGCCCGGCCGCGCTCGCCGACCAGGTGCTCGCCGCCGTGGAATCAGGCAGCCGAAGCGAGTGAGCGACTCAGATCAGGACGGCTCCGGGCGCGTGCCGCCGGAGTCCTTGGGGTCGTCGTGCTGCCGACTCTTCTCGACGGTCGGGATGATGAGCTGCTGACCGTTGGGGAGCGTCGTACTCACCCGCGGCTTCGGCCGGTCACCCGAACCGATGCGGTCGATCACCTCGTCGCGCTTCAGCTTCGCCTCGAACATCGTGGCCTCCTTCGGTCCGTTCCGACGATACCGCCGGATCGCCGCGGGGCTCCGAAACGCAGGTCGGCCCCGCACCTGATGCCAGGTACGGGGCCGACCGGTCGTTCAGTTCGACGATTTACACGTCGTAGTACAGCTGGAACTCGTACGGGTGCGGGCGCAGGTTCACCGGAGCGATCTCCTGCTCACGCTTGTAGGCGATCCAGGTCTCGATCAGATCCTCGGTGAACACGCCACCGGCGGTGAGGTACTCGTGGTCCTCCTCGAGACGATCGATCACGTCCGCGAGCTGCGTCGGGGCCTGCGGGATGCCCTTGGCCTCCTCGGGCGGCAGCTCGTAGAGGTCCTTGTCGACCGGAGCGTGCGGCTCGATCTTGTTCTTGATGCCGTCCAGGCCCGCCATCATCATGGCGGCGAAGGCCAGGTACGGGTTGCCCGACGAGTCGGGGCAACGGAACTCGATGCGCTTGGCCTTGGGGTTGTTGCCCGTGATCGGGATACGGACACACGCCGAACGGTTGCGCTGGCTGTACACCAGGTTGATCGGGGCCTCGTAGCCCGGCACCAGGCGCTTGTACGAGTTGATCGTCGGGTTGGTGAACGCGAGCAGCGACGGGGCGTGGTGCAGGATGCCGCCGATGTACCAGCGCGCCAGGTCCGACAGGCCGCCGTAGCCGGCCTCGTCGTAGAACAGCGGCTTGCCGTCCTTCCACAGCGACTGGTGGGCGTGCATGCCCGAGCCGTTGTCACCGAACAGCGGCTTCGGCATGAACGTGACGGTCTTGCCCTCCTGCCACGCGGTGTTCTTCACGATGTACTTGAACAGCTGGACATCGTCGGCCGCGTGCAGCAGCGTGTCGAACTTGTAGTTGATCTCGGCCTGGCCGCCGGTGCCCACCTCGTGGTGGCCGCGCTCCAGCGTGAAGCCGGCGTTCTGCAGGTTCGTCGAGATCTTGTCGCGCAGGTCCACGTAGTGGTCGTACGGCGCCACGGGGAAGTAGCCGCCCTTGGTCTTGACCTTGTAGCCGAGGTTCGGCGAGCCGTCCTCCTCGACCGAACGGCCGGTGTTCCACGAACCCGAGATCGAGTCGACCTCGTAGAACGAGCCGTTGATCGTCGAGTCGTACGAGACCGAGTCGAAGATGTAGAACTCGGCCTCGGCACCGAAGAAGCAGGTGTCGGCGATGCCGGTGCTCTTGAGGTACTCCTCCGCCTTCCGCGCGATGTTGCGCGGGTCGCGGCTGTAGGCCTCACGGGTGAACGGGTCGTGGACGAAGAACGAGATGTTCAGGGTCTTCGCCGCGCGGAAGGGATCGATGCGCGCCGTGGTGACGTCGGGGAGCAGCATCATGTCGGATTCATCGATCGACTGGAAGCCGCGGATCGACGAGCCGTCGAAGGCCAGACCGTCCTCGAAGACGCTCTCATCGAACGCCGAGGCGGGGATGCTGAAGTGCTGCATCGTGCCCGGCAGATCGCAGAAGCGGATGTCGACGTACTCGACGTTCTCCTTCTTCAGGTAGTCGAGAAGTTCCTCTTTGGTAGTGAACACCTGTTACTGGCTCCTTCGTCGTCCGATGGCGGAAGCGGGCCGGCTCACCGTCTCGCCCTGTCACCGAGGTTACGAGAATTGACGCTATGGACGCGGTGTTGCCCGCGAACTAACGGAATGTTTCATCGGTGTTACACATCTGTTGGGACCGCGAAATCGCCCATCACCTGCTTGGCCGTACCCTGGAGGCATGGGTCGAGAAACGGGATCATGGCTGTCCGGCGCCTCCGCGGCGCTGCCCGAGGGCGCACACGGCGAGTACCGGGGCGCGGGCCTCGGCCTCCCGCGCGACGGTGCCGGATCGCTCGCGCCCACCGGCCGCCGCGTGCTCGCGCTGATGCTCGACTGGGTGCCCTCGGCACTGATCGCGCTCGCGATCGCCGGACCGTCGAAGGTCTTCGGCGGCGAGCCCACAGCCTTCGACACCAGCGCGCTGGGCATCTGGTTCGTGGTGGGCGTGCTCGCGGTGACGCTGTTCGGCTTCACCCCGGGCCAGTACTTCGCCGGCCTGCGGGTGGCCCGGATCGAAGACCCGGCCATGCGGGTGGGGCTGCTGCGCGCGCTCGGCCGCAATGCGCTGATCGTCTTCCTGGTGCCGCCGCTGATCCAGGACGTGGACGGCCGCGGAATGCAGGACCGCGCCACCGGCACCGTCGTGGTGCGGACCCGGTAGCGCGGTCGCCGTCGTTCGCTAGTTCGAGCCGGTCTTGCGCCGGACGGTGCGCTGCACGCTGCGCATCTTGGCGCCCTGCGGCAGGGGACCGCGGGGCAGCTGCGCGCCGCCACTGCGGTTCGACAGTGCCGCGAGGCGGCCCTCCAGCTCGTCCATCTTCTTGCCGTTGATGTTCGAGGGCAGCTTGTTCAGCGTCTTCTGCAGCTTGCGCAGCGGGACCTGGCCCTCGTCGGGACCCACCACGAACTCGTAGATCGGGGTCTGGCCCACGACGCGCGCCGTCTTCTTCTTCTCCTGCGCCATCAGGCCGCGGACCCGACCCTCGTTGCCCTCGGCGATCAGGATGATGCCCGGCTTGCCGATCACGCGGTGCACGGCATCGGCGTGGGTGGTGCGGGCCACGGCCTGGTTCACGCGCCACGAGCCGCGCATGTTCTCCAGCGCCCAGCCGGCGGCGCCCACCTGTCCCTCGTTCTTGGCGTACACGCTGCGCTCGAGGCGGCGGGTGAAGGTGATGAACGCGCCCAGGGCACCGAACAGGATGCCCAGGATGAGGAACATCCACCAGTTGCCGAAGAAGTAGCCGATCACCACCGAGGCGACGATCGCTGCGAAGAAGATGCCGATCATGATCGGCAGGAGGGCCTTGTCCTCCTTGCGCTGCATCTGGAACGCCTGCCACATCTGCTTGCGGCGCTCCTTCGAGGCGGCCCGGCGGGCCTTCTTCGCCTCGGCCTTGGCTGCCTTGAGCTTGTCTGCGGCTGCGTTGTCCTTTGCCATGGGAGTCAGTTTACGGCGCGGCTACTTGGCGGCGGCCATACGGCTCAACACCGAGGTGGCCTCCTGGGCCGCATCGCCCTCCGCGGTCAGGTGCGCCATGTTCTCCGGGATGGGACGGCCGTGGTGCGCCATCGCCTTCGCGTACAGCTTTCCGGCGCGGTACGACGAGCGGACCAGCGGTCCGGCCATCACACCGGCGAAGCCCATCTCCTCGGCGGCCTGCGTGTGCTCGACGAACTCCTCGGGCTTGACCCACCGCTCCACGGGGTGGTGCCGCGGCGAGGGACGCAGGTACTGGGTGATGGTGATGATGTCGCAGCCCGCATCGTGCAGGTCCTGCATGGCCGAGGTGACCTCCTCGGGGGTCTCGCCCATGCCGAGGATCAGGTTCGACTTGGTGACCAGGCCGAAATCGCGGGCCTGACGGATCACGTCCAGCGAGCGCTCGTACCGGAAGGCGGGCCGGATGCGCTTGAAGATCCGGGGCACCGTCTCCAGGTTGTGCGCGAGCACCTCGGGACGCGATTCGAAGACCTCGGCCAACAGCTCGGGCTTGGCGTGGAAATCGGGGATCAGGTTCTCCACACCGGTGTTCGGGTTCAGCGCGTGGATCTGGCGCACCGTCTCGGCGTACAGCCACACGCCCTCGTCGGGCAGATCGTCGCGGGCGACGCCGGTGATCGTGGAGTAGCGCAGGCCCATCGCCTGCACCGACTCGGCGACGCGGCGCGGCTCATCGCGGTCGAGCTCGGCGGGCTTGCCGGTGTCGATCTGGCAGAAGTCGCAGCGGCGGGTGCACTGCTCGCCGCCGATCAGGAAGGTGGCCTCCCGGTCTTCCCAGCATTCGTAGATGTTGGGGCAGCCCGCCTCCTCGCACACCGTGTGCAGGCCCTCGCGTTTGACGAGGCCCTTCAGCTCGGTGAACTCGGGACCCATCTTGGCGCGGGTGCGGATCCAGTTCGGCTTCCGCTCGATCGGCGTCTGCGCGTTACGGACCTCAAGACGGAGTAGCTTGCGGGGGGTGTCCGGGGTACTCACCTCGTCCATGCTACACCGCCCCGTCCGGCCCCACGGTGTCGCGGGTCACGCCTCGTGGCGCCGCCCGTTCAGGGTTTGCTCGGCCACCAGATCCGGTCGCCCAGGGCGGTGATCGCGGCGGGCACGAAGACGGTGCGCACCACCACGATGTCGAGCAGCAGCCCGATGCCGACGGTGGACCCGATCTGCAGCAGATTGATCACGCTGCCGCTCATGAGCGCGAACATGGTGATCGCGAAAACCAGTCCGGCGGTGGTGATCACGCTGCCCGTGGTGCCGAAGGCGCGGAGCACGCCGCGCACCGTGGAATTGCCCGCGGCCTCTTCCCGGATCCGGTCGGCGAACAACATGCTGTAGTCGGCGCCCACGGCGACCAGCGCCATGAACGAGATCGGGAGCACCGACCAGTCGACGGGGATGCCGAGCCCGTGCTGCCACAGCAGGACGGAGGCGCCGGCGGCCGCGCCGAAGGACAGGACGACGGTGCCCACCATGAGCAGGGGTGCGATCACCGAGCGCAGCAGCACCAGCAGGACCAGGAAGACGCCGATCACCGCCACGAGGCCGAACAACAGGAAGTCGCGCAGCACCTGATCGCGCATCTGCGAGGAGATGGAGGCGAGGCCGAAGCCGTCCATCGTGGACGCCTCCAGCACCGTGCCCTTCGCCGCGGCCTGCGCCGCGGCCGGGATCGACGCCGCGGTGTTGAGGGCCTCGTCGGAGTACGGGTTGATGCCCCACACCACGAGCATGCGGGCCGAGCGGCCGTCGGGCGACATCAGCACCCGCGAACCGTCCACGAAGCGATCCGACTGCAGGCCCTGCGCGGGCAGGTAGAAGCCGCGGCCGGGCCCCGCTGCGGTACCGGCGCTGAGCCCGCCGAGGTAGTCCGTCGCGGTGGACAGGCCGTCCTGCAGCCGGCCCGTCATCTCGACGACCTGATCGGTGCCCGTCTTCACCTGCCCCAGTCCGGTGCTCAGCTGCTGCAGGCCGGAGGCCAGCTGGTCGACGCCGGATGTGAGCTGTCCCAGCTGTGCTTTGAGCTGCTCCGGGCTGAGCCCGCCGAGCCCGCTGATCAGCCCCTGCAGCTTGGTCAGCGCGTCGTCGGCCTGGCTCAGGGCGGTGGCGGCGCGGTCGGTGGAACCGGCGGGGAGCGGCACGACGGCGGTCGCGGCGCGCACCGCGGTGGACGCGCCACCGGCGGTGGCGCGGTCGAGCTGGACGAAGGCGTCGTGTGCGGCGCGGCAGTTCGCGTCGGCGGAGCACGCCGGGCTGATCGGGCCGACCAGCGGGCCGAAGACGGTGGCGATTCCCGCTGTGGCGGAGGCGGTCTGCTGCTGGGCCGCGCGCACCGCATCGGTGGCGACGGTCAGCGTGTTCACGGCGGACCGCAGCAGCGCCGTCGCCTGCGCCACATCGACGGAGTTCCCCGTCGCGGTGGCCAGCGCGCGCTGGGCGGAGCTGAGCGCGTCGAGCACTCCGGTGGCGAGACCGGTCACGCGGCGGGTGCCGTCCACGAGCTCGGGCACCCGGCGGGAGGCCTCGCCGGCACCGGCGTTGAGCTGATCGACTCCGGCCGCGAGCGCCTTGAGCTGTGGCGAGGCCTCCGTGAGCTGGCGGTTGGCATCGCCGAGTCCATCGGCGACCACCTTGGTCTGGTATCCGACCGCGGATTCGGGAATGGGCTCACCGTCGGGCCGGGTGATGGACCGGACGTACGCCACCTGCGGCAGGTTCGACACCCCGATCGCGACCGCCTCCAGCGCCGCGAGGTCGTTGGTGTTGCGCATGTCGTGATCGGAGCGGATCAGCAGGAATTCCGGGACCGCCTCGTTCACGCCCCAGTGCTCCATGACCGTCTCGTAGCCGTTGCGGGAGTCGGTGGCGCGCAGCTGCATCCGGTTCTCGTCGAAACCGATCACCATGGTGGGCAGCACGGCGGCGGCCGCCAGCAGCACCACCAGGGCGGCGGCCGACAGCGGCACGGCCCGGCGCATCACCCGGGCGCCGGTGCGGCGCCAGCGCTTCTCGGTGCTCGCTCGCGGCTCCACCCACCCCCAGGCGCCGAAGTAGCGCAGCAGCGCGGGCGGCAGGGTGAGGGCGATCAGGCAGGTGACGATGATCGAGATGGTGGTCGGCAGGCCCGCGGTGACGAAGATGCCCACCTTGCAGAAGATCATGGCGCCGCTGGCGACCGCGATGGTGAGCGCGGAGGCCACGATGATCCGGCCCACCCGGGTGGACGCCGCGACTGCGGCCTCGTCGGGCGGCAGGCCGGAGCGGCGGGCCTCGTGGAACCCGGCGACGGCGAAGATCGCGTAATCGGTGGCGGCGCCGAGCACCATCGCGGTCATGATCGCGATGGAGAAGTTGGACACCGGGATCACCTCGTGCTCGCCGAGCAGCGAGACGATCGGCCGGGCCACGGCGAGCGAGAGGCCGATGGTGAGCAGGGGCACGAGTGCTGCGCCCACCGAGCGGTAGGTGATCAGCAGCAGCGTCATGATCAGCACCACCGAGACCGCGGTGATCACCAGCAGGGACGAGTCGATCGCGGTGAACAGATCGGAGAGGGTGGGCGCGGTGCCGGTGAATTCGACGGTGGTGCCCGGCGGCGCGGGGATGGAGTCGATCGTGGTGCGGATCGCCTCGGTGCTCGATTGCGCTCGGGTGGAACCGATGTCGCCGACCTCGGCGACGAGCAGGTTGATGGCCTTGCCGTCGGGGCTCAGCCCCACCTCGCGGGCGGCCGGTTTGCCGAAGGTGTCGATCACGTAGGCGACGTGCTCCTTGTCGGCCTCCAGCGCGGTCGTGAGCGCGCGGTAGTAGGCCTCCTGCGCCGGGCCGATCCTGTCCTGCGCCGCGACGATCACGTTGCCCTGCGCGGTGGACGAGGGGGTGCCGAACTCGTCGGCCATAGCGCGCAGTCCGTCGACTCCGGGCAGGTCGCCGGGGATGAACGGCGCCGAGTGCTTGTGGACGGTGACCTCCAGCTGGGGGATCGCCACGTTGAGCACCCCGGCGAGGCCCACCCAGAACAGCAGGACCCAGGCCGCGTGCCGTACGCACCACCGCCCGAGTCGCGTGGTGAACGAGGTTCTGCTCTGCTGATCGGTCACGCTGGCCTCCCGGCTGAGTCCTTCGAATATCGGACCCGGTGAGAGGAATGTCTCGGGACACGGCCCGGACTTGGTCCAAATTTCGAACTAGACTTGGTTGCTGAGGACGCTAGCCCAACCCTATTTGGGGTACAACAAGGTGTGGAGCGTGACGTTCGACCAATCCGACGAGGGGAGTGATGTGGATCACAACGACGAGGTGATCGACGACGACGCCCTCGAACCGCTTCCCGGCCGCAGGGTCCGCGGATCGGAGACCGGCCGGCCGATGATGGCCGCGCTCGATCTGTTCGGCCGCCGCTACACGCTGCGCATCGTGTGGGAGCTGCGGTTCGGGCGCTCGCGGTTCTCGGATCTGCGCACCGCGATCGACGGCATCTCGTCGAGCACGCTGTCGCAGCGCCTCACCGAGTTGCTGGCCGCCCGCATCGTCACGCAGGTGCCCGGTGGTGCCTACCGGCTCACCAATCAGGGCCGCGCACTCCTGCTGGCGCTGGGACCGCTGGAACTGTGGGCGCACACCTGGGCCCGTACGGTGGCGGAGGACCGCCCCTCCGACCGACGCTGATCAGGCCTGATCGGCCGTGGCGTGCAGGTTCTCGTCGGCGACGGCGAGGTCGCCGTTCAGGGCGCGGGTCACCGCGTCGACCACGGCGTCACGCACCTCGCCGACGCCGACATCGCGGCCGAGTTCGGCGCTGAGCGTGGTGACACCGGCATCGGGGATACCGCACGGGATGATCGCGTCGAAGCCGCCGAGGTTGTTGTTGCAGTTGAGGGCAAAGCCGTGCAGCGTGACACCGCGCGCCACGCGGATGCCGATGGCGCCCACCTTGCGCTCGGGCCGCGCACCGTCGGCCGGGAACCACACGCCCGAGCGTCCCTCGACCCGGCCCACCGTGAGCCCGAGGCCGCGACACACCTCGATCAACGCCTGCTCGATGCGCCGCACGTAGTCGACCACGTCGACGGGGGAGGCCAGCTTGATGATCGGGTAGCCCACCAGCTGCCCGGGACCGTGCCAGGTGATCTTGCCGCCGCGGTCCACATCGATCACCGTGCTGCCGTCGGTGGGACGGTCCTGCGGCTCCGTGCGGCGGCCCGCCGTGAACGTGGGCGGGTGCTCCAAGAGCAGCAGGCGGTCGCTGATCTCCTCGTCCGCCCGCTGGTTCGCGAGATCGTGCTGGAGGTCGAAGGCCTCCTGGTAGCCGATGGTGCCGAGGTCCTCGACGACGAGGTCGGTCCTGGCGGCGCGGGCGGAGCGGTGCGGCATGGCCTCGACGCTACGCCCCGTCGGCGAGCGCCACGGCGAGTGCCGCCGGAAGCGCAGTATGCGCGAATCGGAATCCGGTGTCGTGCAGCACTCGGGGCACCGCCCGCTGCGAGGCGAGCAGGCCCTCCTCGGCGAACTCACCGGCGGTGGCGCGCAGCGCGAACCGAGGGACCACCCAGCGGGCGGGCCGGCTGACCTCGCGCCCCAGGGCCTCGCTGAAGGCCTGCTGCCGGGAGGGGGCGGGCCCGGTGATGTTGACGGGGCCGCTGATCGTGCCGGCCAGCGCACCGTCGAGCACGTGCAGCGCGGCGCGGGTGGCGTCCTCGCGGACGATCCAGGAGATCCACTGGTGGCCGCTGCCGAGCCGTCCGCCCAGGCCCAGTCGGTACACGCGGCGCAGCGCGGCGAGCATGCCGCCCGCGTTGGAGAGCACCTGCCCGTACCGCAGGTGAGCCACGGCCGCACCCGCCGCACGGGCGGGCGCCGCGGCGGCCTCCCATTCGATGCACAGGTCGGCGAGGAAGCCGGTTCCGGATGCGGTACCGCCGGGCGCGTCGATGCAGTCGGTCTCGCCCGCATCGCCGTAGATCCCCACGGCGCTCGCCACCAGGTACGCGGGAACGCCGGCGGCGACCACGGCCTCGGCCAGCGTGGCCGCCGGCTCGATCCGCGAATCCCTCAGTTCCTGTTTGACCGCACCGGTCCAGCGCTTGCCCGACACGGACTCGCCGCACAGGTTGATCACCGCGTCGAAGCCGGACAGGTCGGGTGCCGGTCCGGTGGGCGACCAGGTGAGACCGCCTGGGCGCGACGGGGTCCCGTCACGCACCAGGGGGACGACGGTGTCGCCGCGCCGGGTCAGGGCGCCCGACAGCGCGCTGCCGATGAGCCCCGACGACCCGGCGATGGCGACCCTGGTCACAGCCCGAGATCGGCCTCGAAGGCGCCTTCCTCGAGGCGGTGCTTGACGGTGGTCAGGAAGCGACCGGCGTCGGCACCGTCGATGAGGCGGTGATCGTAGGTGAGCGGCAGGAAGGCCATCGGGTGGATGCCGATGGACTCGGTGCCCGCGGCGTCCTTCACCACGACGGGGCGCTTGACGATCGCACCGGTGCCCAGCATCGCCGCCTGCGGCGGCACCAGGATCGGAGTGTCGAAGAGCGCGCCCTCGCTACCGATGTTGGTGAGCGTGAAGGTGCCACCCGACAGCTCGTCCGGCTTGAGACCGCTGTTGCGGGTGCGCTCGGCGATGTCGGCGATCGCGCGGGCCAGGCCGGCCAGCGAGAGATCGTCGGCGTTCTTGATCACCGGCGACAGCAGGCCCTGCGGGGTATCGACGGCGATGCCCAGGTTCACCACACCGTGGTAGGTGATCTCCTTGAAATCGTCGCTGATCGACGCGTTGACGTTCGGGTGCACCTTGAGCGCCTCGATGACGGCCTTGGCGATGAACGGCAGGTACGTGAGGTTCACGCCCTCCTTCGCCGCGAAGCTGGCCTTCGCCTGGGTGCGCAGCGCCACGATCTTGCTGAAGTCCACCTCGAAGACCTGCGTGAGCTGAGCGGACTGCTGCAGCGAATCGCGAGTGACCTTCGCCGTGATCTGGCGGATCCGGTTGGTCTTCTGCGTGGTGCCGCGGAGCTCGGCCAGCTCGGGGCGCACGCCCTTCGGGGCCGACGGTGCCGCCGGCGCGGCGGCGGCCGGTGCGGACGAGGCGGCGGGCGCGGCCGGGGCCTTCGAGGCCTCGGCGGCGGCGAGCACGTCCTGCTTGCGGATGCGGCCACCGACGCCGGTGCCCTTGACCGCGTTGAGATCGACGCCGTTCTCCGCGGCGAGCTTGCGCACCAGCGGGGTGACGTACGGGGTCGAATCCGATGCGGCGGCGGGTGCCGCAGCAGCCGGAGCGGGGGCGGCCGGAGCGGGAGCAGCCGGAGCAGGCGCCGCGGGTGCCGGTGCGGCGGGAGCCGGGGTGGGCTCAGGAGCCGGTGCCGGAGCGGCGGGCTCGGGAGCCGGTGCGGGCGCCGACGGTGCCGACGCCGCGGCGGGCGCACCCGAACCGACGATGGCGAGCACGCCGCCGACGGCGATCACGTCGTCCTCGTTGGCCTTGATCTCCAGCAGGGTGCCGGCGACGGGCGAGGGGATCTCGGTATCGACCTTGTCGGTGGACACCTCGAGCAGCGGCTCGTCGACCGCGACCTCGTCGCCGATGCCCTTGAGCCAGCGGGTCACGGTGCCCTCGGTGACGGACTCGCCCAGTTCGGGCATGGTCACCTCGGTGCCGGACGCGGGGGCCGACGGTGCGGCGGGCGCGGCGGCCGGTGCCGCGGGAGCTGCGGCGGCGGGAGCCGGGGCGGGCTCGGGCTCGGCCGGTGCAGCGGGAGCCTCGGCAGCCGGAGCCGGATCCGCGGCGGGCGCGGAGGCCTGCTCGCCGGCCTCGCCGATCTGCGCGAGATCGCCGCCGACCTCGACGACGTCGTCCTCCTGCGCCAGGATCTTCAGCAGCACACCGGACGCCGGCGCGGGGATCTCGGTATCGACCTTGTCGGTCGAGACCTCGAGCAAGGGCTCGTCGACGGTGACGGTGTCGCCCTCCTGCTTGAGCCACCGGGTGACGGTGCCCTCGGTGACGCTCTCGCCGAGTGCCGGCATCTGGACGGAGAAGGCCATGTCCTCTGACTCCTCGAAGTTGTTATCTGCTGTGATCCGAGCAACTGAACGTGGGCTTCGGCTGGTGGCCTCCGCCGACTCCAAACCCTACCCTCAGCCGCATGTTCTGCGCGGCGGTTGGGGGCCTACTCGTCGGTAACCGAAGGACCGCGCCGGTCAGCCCCGCCGGTCAGCCTCGTTGTGCGATGTCACGCAGCACGGCGAGCATCGTGCGGACCGGTACGCCCGTGCCACCCTTGCCGATGTAGCCCCACGGAGCGCCGGTGTTGAACGCCGGGCCCGCCACGTCGATGTGCGCCCACTGCACGCCGTCGGCCACGAACTCCTTGAGGTAGACACCGGCGGTGAGCATTCCGCCCCACCGGTGGGGGCTGACGTTCGCCAGATCGGCGACGCGCGAGTTCAGATCGGCGCGCAGTTCCTCGGGGAAGGGCATGGCCCAGCCGTTCTCGCCCTCCGCCTGCGACAGCGCGGCCACGCGATCGCGGAAGTCGTCGGTGCCCATCACGCCCGGGGTGCGGGTGCCCAGCGCCACCATCTGCGCGCCGGTCAGGGTGGCGGTGTCGATCAGGTAATCGGGGCCGTCCTCGCAGGCTCGCACCATGGCGTCGGCGAGGATCAGGCGTCCCTCGGCGTCGGTGTTGATCACCTCCACGGTGATGCCGCCCTTCCCGGCGCCGGGGTACTGGGTGAGCACATCGCCGGGCCGCTGCGCGGTGTCCGAGGGCATGTTCTCGGCCATCGGCACGGTGGCGGTCACGTCCACTCCGAGGTTCAACTGCGCCGCCAGGATCACCGTGGCGATCACGGCCGCCGCGCCGCCCATGTCCGAGGTCATCTGTTCCATGCCCGCGGCGGGCTTGATCGAGATGCCGCCGGTGTCGAAGGTGATGCCCTTACCCACCAGCGCGACGTGCTTGGCACCGTCGACCCCGGAGACGTGACGCAGCCGCACCAGGCGCGGCGGGCGCGAGCTGCCCTGTCCCACACCGACGATGCCGCCGTAGCCGTTATCGGCCAGGTACTTCTCGTCGAAGACCTCCACCTGCAGGCCCGCCTCGGCGCCCAGCCGCTGCGCCCGGTCGGCGAATTCGACCGGCGAGAGCACGTTCGGCGGCGTGTTGACGAAATCGCGGGCCAGTGCCACCGCGGCGGCGGTGCGCCGGGCCTGCTCGACGGTGTCGCGGGCCTCCTCGGAGACGGCCTCCGACCCGGCCGTGGTGACCAGCGCGAGCGCGCCGAGCGGGGCCTCCTTGGGCGCCGACGTGTTCCGGAACTCGGCGAACCGGTAGGAGCCCAGGTAGGCGCCCTCGACCGTGGCCGCGAGATCCAGCGTGGACAGGGTGGTGACCGCGGTCGCGACACCGTCGAGGGCGCGACCCGCCACGCCGGCGGCCCGCCGCACCGTCTCCGCAGTGACGCGGTCACCGTCGGCGGGCGCCGCGCCCAGGCCGACGCCGAGGACCGTCGCCGCACCGAGTCCCGCGCCCGCCGGAGCGGGCACCCGTACCGCCTCGCCGGCCTTGCCCTTCGCACCCACCACGGCGAGCGCCTCGGCGATGGGGCCGCGCGCCGCCTCGGGCACACCGGCATCCACCGTGATCCCCGCGTCGCCGGAGAAGACGCCGACGACCAGTGCGTCGGCGGGAGCCGCCGGATCGTGGGTGACCGAGAACTCGGGGCCGGTGAAGGGGGTGCTCAAGGGGATTCCTCTCGTCGGGACGGCGGGGGTGTGTGCCGGTACGGATGCTACGCCTGGGACACGGGCGGTGGACGGCTCGCGGATGGTCGCGCCGGGCGCGCACCGGATGCCCCGCACGTACGATCGGTGCTCATGACAGCGAACGGCACGGGGGAGACCACGACCGGCGCGGCCGATCTGGACCTGGGCGCGCCGCCCTCGACCACCGAGCGGCCGTGGGAGACCGACCCCGCGGCCTACTGGGCCACCATCGACGCGGGCACGCAGGCGCTCGATGCCCCGATCCTGGCAGCCGACCTCGATGCCCTGCGGCACAACGTTGCCGATATGCGCCGCCGCGCGGGCGGCACCCCGATCCGGGTGGCCTCGAAGTCGGTGCGGTCGCGGCCGATCCTGGACGCCCTGCTCCGCGTGCCCGGCTATGCCGGTGTCCTCGCCTACGACGTGGCCGAGGCGCACTGGCTGGCGGCCGACGGCCTCGCGCACGACGGTGCCGACCGGCCGGGCTGCCCCGACGTGCTGGTCGGGTATCCGAGCGCCGACCTCGGAGCCATCGCCGCGCTCGCCGCCGATGAGCAGGCCGCCTCCCGCGTGACCCTCATGATCGACGATCCGGAGCAGCTCGACCTGGTGGACGCGGCCGTACCGCCGAGCCGTCGGCCCGATCTGCGGGTGTGCATCGACATCGACGCCTCGTTCCGCGCACCCGTGCTGGGCGTGATCGGCGCGCTGCGGTCCCCGGTCCGGACCCGCGCCGAGGCCTCCGCGCTCGCCGTCACGGTGTCCGGGCGCAAGGGCTTCCGGCTCGTGGGCGCGATGACCTACGACGCGCAGATCGCCGGCGTGGGCGATCTCAGCATCCGCCGGCCCGGGGCCGCCGCGCTGCTGCGCACCATGCAGCGCGCCTCCTGGGACGAACTGGTGGCGCGGCGCCTGGACATCCTCACCGACCTGCGTCGCATCGCCGACCTGGAGTTCGTCAACGGTGGCGGCACCGGCTCGCTCGAACTGAACGCGAGCGACCCCAACATCAGCGACATCGCCGCGGGAAGCGGCCTGTACGGGCCGCACCTGTTCGACGGTTACTCCCACTTCCGGCCCGCGCCCGCGATGGCCTTCGGTCTCGCCGTGGTGCGGCGCCCGGCACCGGACACCGTGACCTGCCACGGCGGCGGCTGGATCGCCTCCGGCGCTGCCGGAAGCGATCGCCTCCCCGTCCCGGTGTGGCCCGCCGGTCTCGAACTGACGGGGCGTGAGGGCGCCGGTGAGGTGCAGACGCCGGTGCAGGGGCCCCGTGCCCGGCGGATCTCCCTCGGCGACCGAGTATGGTTCCGCCACACCAAGGCCGGGGAACCGGCCGAACACGCGCAGCAGATCGCTGTGCTGTCCGACGGTGCCGTGGTCGCGCAGGTGCCGACCTATCGCGGCGAGGGAAGGTGCTTCCTGTGAACAACTGGATTCCGGGATTCGACGAGCTGACCGGCAAGCCGGGGGAGTGGCGGAACTGGGGGCGCAC
This sequence comes from Tsukamurella strandjordii, assembly GCF_039525985.1. Taxonomy (NCBI): domain Bacteria; kingdom Bacillati; phylum Actinomycetota; class Actinomycetes; order Mycobacteriales; family Tsukamurellaceae; genus Tsukamurella; species Tsukamurella strandjordii. The sequence continues at coordinate 51,583 of NZ_BAAAII010000016.1, forward strand.
CGCCTCGGCGTACCCGTCCTACGTCTCGCGTCCGGGGACCATCGAGAACGTGGTCAAGACCATCGAGCGCGCCCGCGAGCGCGGGAACAAGGTCAAGGCCGTGGGCGCCGGACACTCGTTCACGGCGGTCGCCGCCCCGCGCGATGTGGCCCTGGCCCCCGACCATCAGGGCGGCCTGGAGACCGTGGACGTCGAGCGCAAGCGGGTGACGCTGCGCGCGGGCACCCGGCTCTACGACGTGCCGACGTTGCTGGAGCCCTACGGGCTGGCCATGCCGAACCTCGGAGATATCGACAAGCAGACCATCGCCGGCGCCATCTCCACCGGAACCCACGGCACCGGACTGGAATTCGGCGGCATAGCCACCCAGGTGGTGGGGGCCACGCTGGTCAGCGGTACCGGCGCCGTCATCAAGATCGGCGAGGACGATCCGCGGCTCAAGGCGGTGGCGCTGGGCCTCGGCGCCCTCGGCGTGCTGGTGGAGGTGACCCTGCAGTGCGTCGACCGGTTCGTGCTGGAGTCGGTGGAGGGCAGCGCCCCGCTGGCCCAGACCACCGAGGGCTTCCTCGACACGGTGCGCACCGCGGACCATTTCGAGTTCTTCTGGTTCCCCGGCACCGAGGTCGCGGTGACCAAGACCACCACTCGGCACCCCGGTGACCACAAGCGCACACCGCTCAACCCGGTGCGCCGCTTCGTGGACGACCGGCTGGTGGGCACCGGTGCGCTCCTGGGGATGTGCGAACTGGGGCGGGCGGTCCCGTCGTTGACGCCGCGGCTGGTGACCCTCGCCTCGGGGCTGATGGGCAACCGCACCGTGACCGACTACTCCACGAACGTCTTCGCCACCGATCGCTCGGTGCGGTTCCGCGAGACCGAGTGGGCGGTGCCGCTGGAGAACACCACGGCTGCATTCGAGGCGCTGAAATCGACCATCGCGCAGCGGGACTGGAACATCACCTTCCCCATCGAGGTGCGCGTGGCAGCGGCCGACGATCTGCTGCTGTCCACCGCGAGTGGCCGCGAATCCGGCTACATCGCCGCGCACCGCTACGTGCGCGACCCGCAGGACGACTACTTCGCCGAGGTCGAGCGGATCATGATCGACCACGGCGGCAGGCCGCACTGGGGCAAGATGCACACCCGCACCGCCGAGTTCTTCCGCGAGGCCTATCCGCGCTTCGACGACTTCCTCGCCGTGCGTGAGGAACTCGACCCCGATCACGTCTTCGTCAACGACTACCTGGACGCGGTGCTCGGAGCCTGACCTGTCAGGATGCTGCGCATGACGATGCGCGAGCAGTTCAGGTGGACGCCGGTGGAGGGCTCCGATGTGGTGGGCCCCGGCGAACGCCTGAGCTGGCCGAAGACCCTCGGCATCGGTGTGCAGCACGTGGTGGCGATGTTCGGTTCCACCTTCCTGGTTCCGGTGCTCACGGGCTTCCCGCCCGCCACCACCCTGCTGTTCTCCGGCATCGGGACGCTGCTGTTCCTGGTGATCACCGGCAACCGACTGCCCAGCTACCTGGGATCGAGCTTCGCCGTGATCTCGCCGATCACCGCGGCCACCGCCTCCCAGGGCACCGGCAGCGCACTCGGCGGCATCGTGGCCGTGGGCGTCCTGCTCGTCCTGGTGGGCGGCGTGGTGCACTTCGTGGGAACCGCGTGGATCGAGAAGCTGATGCCGCCGGTGGTGACCGGCGCGATCGTCGCGCTGATCGGACTGAACCTGGCACCCGCGGCGAAGGCGAACTACGAGAAGGCCGCCATCACCGCCACCATCACACTGGTGTGCCTGATCCTCTCTCTCGCCCTGTTCAAGGGCATGCTCGGCCGGCTCGCGATCTTCACCTCCGTGCTGATCGGGTACCTGGTCGCGTGGTTCCGCGACGAGGTCGACTTCTCGAAGGTCTCCGCGGCGTCGTGGGTCGGCTTCCCGGAGTTCCACGCACCGTCGTTCCACTGGGCCGTGCTGCCCATGTTCCTGCCCGTGGTGCTCGTCCTGGTCGCCGAGAACGTGGGGCACGTGCGGTCGGTCGCGCAGATGACGGGCCAGGACTACGACCCGCTGATGGGGCGCGCCATCGCCTCCGACGGCCTGGCGACGGTGCTGGCCGGCGCGGGCGGAGGCTCGGCCACCACGACATACGCGGAGAACATCGGGGTGATGGCCGCGACCCGCGTGTACTCGACCGCCGCCTACTGGATCGCGGGCACCGCCGCGATCCTGCTGGGCCTGTCGCCGAAGGTGGGCGCGGTGATCGCGTCCATCCCGCCCGGCGTACTCGGCGGCATCACCACGGCGCTCTACGGCCTCGTCGGCATCCTCGGCGTGCGGATCTGGGTGCAGGCCCAGGTCGACTTCAGTCAGCCCATCAACCAGCTCACCGCGGCGGTGCCGCTGATCATCGGCATCGCCGATTTCACCTGGTCGATCGGCGATGTCACCTTCACCGGCATCGCGCTCGGCTCGGTGGCCGCGATCGTGATCTATCAGGGAATGCGGCTGCTGGGCCGGTCCGGCAGCGCGGCTCTGGACTAGAGTGCCGGGCATGAGTGACGCGCTGATCGAAGGTCCCCTGAACGCGGTGCACGTGGAGCTGGGAGCGGCGTTCGCGCCGTTCGGCGGCTGGTCGATGCCGGTGAAGTACGCGGGCACCGTAGGCGAGCACACTGCCGTCCGTGAGGCCGTGGGCATCTTCGACGTGAGTCACCTCGGTAAGGCGACCGTCGCCGGTCCCGGCGCGGCGGAGTTCGTCAACCGCGTGCTGAGCGCCGACCTCGGCAAGATCCGCCCGGGCAAGGCCCAGTACACGCTGTGCACCAACGAGACCGGCGGCGTGATCGACGATCTCATCGTGTACTACGTCTCCGACGACGAGCTCTTCCTGGTGCCCAACGCCGCGAACACCGCGGCCGTGGTGGCGCACCTGCAGGCCCGCGCCCCCGAAGGCATCACGATCACCGATCAGCATCGCGACTACGCCGTGCTCGCCGTGCAGGGCCCGAAGTCGGCCGAGGTGCTGCAGGCCGTGGGCCTGCCCACCGAGATGGAGTACATGGCCTACGAGGACGCCTCCCTGGGGGGCACCCCCGTGCGCGTGTGCCGCACCGGCTACACCGGTGAGCACGGCTACGAGCTGATCCCCGCGTGGGGCGACGCAGAGACCGTCTTCCGTGCTCTGCTCCCCGAGATCACCGCCCGCGGCGGCCAGCCCGCCGGCCTGGGTGCCCGCGACACCCTGCGCACCGAGATGGGCTACCCGCTGCACGGGCACGAGCTCACCGTCGACATCACCCCGGTGCAGGCCCGCGCGGGCTGGGCCGTGGGCTGGAAGAAGCCCGAGTTCGTGGGCCGCGACGCCCTGCTCGCCGAGAAGGAGGCGGGCCCGGCCCGCAAGCTCTGGGGCCTCAAGGCCACCGGCAAGGGCGTGCTGCGCGCCGACCTCACCGTGCTGGGGCCCGACGGTGCGCCGATCGGGACCACTACGTCGGGCACCTTCAGTCCCACGCTGAAGACCGGAATCGCCCTGGCGCTCATCGACTCCGACGCCGGTGTCGAGAAGGGCACCGTGGTGAGCGTGGACGTGCGCGGCCGCGCCATCGAGTGCGAGGTGACCCTGCCGCCCTTCGTGGAGGCGAACACCAAGTAGGCGCTCCGGGCAGTCGGAGGGCCGCCCCGGAAATACTTGGACGTCCTACCGACCGGTATCGCACTCGGCCGGCCGGAGCGGTCGTAGAATCTACTCCCATGACTACCGGCCTCGCCTTCGCTCTGACTCGCAACGACCACCCCCGTGCGGACGCGGAGCGCGCCGAGATCCTGGCGAACCCGGGATTCGGCAACCATTTCACCGACCACATGGTCTCGCTGCGCTGGAGCGAGAGCGAGGGCTGGCACGCCGCCGAGGTGATGCCCTACGGCCCCATCCCGATGGAGCCGTCGGCGTCGGTGCTGCACTACGCGCAGGAGATCTTCGAGGGGCTCAAGGCCTACCGGCAGCCCGACGGTTCGATCGCCACCTTCCGTCCGGAAGCGAACGCCGCCCGGTTCCAGCGCTCGGCCGAGCGCCTCGCGATCCCGCCGCTGCCCGAGGAGGTCTTCCTCGAGGCGCTGCGCCAGCTGGTGGCCGTCGACAGTGCCTGGGTCCCGGCCGCCGGTGGTGAGGAGTCGCTGTACTTCCGCCCCTTCATCTTCGCCGACGAGGAGGCGCTCGGTGTGCGCCCCTCGAACAGCTACCGCTTCCTGGTGATCGCCTCGCCCGCGGGCGCCTACTTCGCGGGCGGCGTGAAGCCGGTGTCGGTGTGGCTCTCGCGCGAGTACGTGCGTGCGGCGCCCGGCGGCACCGGGTTCGCCAAGTGCGGCGGCAATTACGCCGCCTCCCTCGTGGCGCAGGCGCAGGCCGCGCAGCAGGGCTGCGATCAGGTGGTGTGGCTCGACGCCATCGAGCACGAGGCGATCGAGGAGATGGGCGGCATGAACCTGTTCTTCGTGCTGGGCTCCGGTTCGGGCGCGAAGATCGTGACTCCTGAGCTCTCGGGTTCGCTGCTGCCCGGCGTCACCCGCAGCTCGCTGCTGCAGCTGGCCCGCGACGCCGGATTCGAGACCGAAGAGCGGCGGATCACGGTGGACGAGCTCAAGGAGGGCGCCGCGTCCGGCGCGATCACCGAGGTCTTCGCCTGCGGCACCGCCGCCGTGATCACCCCGGTCGGTCACGTCAAGGGCGCCACCGAGGACTTCCTCATCGGCGATGGTCAGCCCGGCGAGATCACCATGGCCCTGCGCGAGACCCTCACCGGCATCCAGCGCGGCACCGTCGAGGACAAGCACGGCTGGATGTCCACGCTGAGCTGATCGGCGTCAGTGTGCGACGTGCTGCGCCGAGTGACCGATCGCGGCTTTGTCGGGGATCATCGTGCGCATCAGGCGGGCCTGCCGTCGATCGCCCAGTTCGGCACCGCGGCGCCGTCCGCCCGGGAGTTGGAAGATGACCGACTCGATGAGATTGATCGGGATCTTCAGTGCCGGGTACCAGGGGAGGACGGCCGGCACGCCGAGCTTGCGCATGGCGTGCCGTCCCAGGTAGGCCGTGGAGATCGAGAGGTGCTGCGAGCGCGCGATGCGCCTGCGCAGCCCGCCGAGCACGGGGTAGTGCCACTGCAGCGGATCCTCTGCCATCGGTTGGGCGAGAACGCGACTGGTCTCGTCGGGGGTCGACAGCGCCCGGGAGGTCTGGAACAGGATGCGAAGGCTGTCGCGGAAGCTGTGCGGCAGGAAGTCGTCGTGCACGCCCATGAGCCGGCCCACGTAGCGGGTCAGATGCGCGGCCGCCTCGTACTCGCGCGGGTTGGCCAGCATGCCCAGGCCCGTGCCCGTGGCGACCGGTGCGATGAGGGCGCCCACGAGTGTGGCGGCCATATCCGTCTGGTTGATCGGCAGGCCGTACGCCGCGCAGTCCCAATCGTCCATCGCGATCACGTGCCGCCGCACCAGTGAGTGGATGAACCGCACGTGCAATGTCGATCGGTATCCGACGCCGCCGGGACGCAGCGCATCCTCGCCGATCACGTCCAGCGCCCACTGCGTGGTCTCAGCGAAGCGCCGGTTCGAGCCCTTCTCCAGAGCACCCGTCCGCAGGAGCGTCTGGTTGAAACCCGAGAACATGTATCCGCCCATCAGTGCCACATCCCGGGCCACCGCAAGCCCGTCGGCGCCGCCGCTGCGCATGAGCTGGCCGCCGGTGCGAATGGCGTTCCAATCCGCCCAGTCGGGAACGGTCTCCATCTCTTCGAAGAAGTCCCGGAGAATCGGCGGCGCCTCCGGCACCGAGTCGATGCCCTCGGCGAGGGCGCGGTTGAACATCGCCTTGCGGGTATCGGTGTCCTGCGCGTACATCCACGCCACCAGCTCGTCCATCGGCTCATCGCCGACGGTGAGCAGCTCGCCGAACCGCCGGAACTCCGCGTCGGTCGGTTCCGGTAGACGCAGTGCCCTGCTTACGAACGTGATCCCCGGTGGAACGCGGCGCGGACGCGCGGGATGGCGGGAGGGGATGGGCCTCGAGGTGGCTGCGGTCATGGTGCCTCGCAAATCTCGTACGACAACAGTTGTTGTCGAGTCTGTCGGCCATTCTTCCAGGCAGGCGTGAACTCTGGAAGGAGAATCGCGAATCCCTATCAATCGAACTGATGAGCTAAACGTGTCGGTGGGTGTGGGTAGCGTTGAGACATGGAAGAGATGGAGCTTCTCGATCGGGTAGATGCAGGTGGCATCCGTGTCGCCACGGATATCATCGACAGGTTGAGCGTGTTGGAGCGGCTTCGTTCCCGCTCCGCCGCAGAAATGTATGAACTGGTGTTCGATATTCTCGCGGTGCGGCGTCGGGAACGCGCCGCGGCCGGCCTGCCTCCGAGCCGTTGGGATGCGGGCGTCGCAGCCGAGGTCGCCCTGGCGATGTCGATCTCACCGAACCGGGCCACCGCCATCCTGTCGCGGGCCCGGGCACTCCATGAGTGCCTGCCCCACACGCTGGCGCGGCTGTGGGACGGCGATATCTCGCCGGAGCGGGTCGAGATCCTGATCGCGGGGGTGGCGCACCTCGACGCCGACCTCCGCCGCCGCGCCGATGCACTGCTCTGCGCTGATCCCACCGTTCTGGCGGGCCTCGGCACACGCCGCTTGCAGGACATGGTGTTCCAGATGGCGTACCAGCTCGATCGACAGGCGATGGTCGACCGGCTCGCCAAGGCGGAGGCGCACCGTCGCGTCACCATCCGCCCCGAACCCGATGCGATGGCGCGGGTCTCGATCCTCCTGCCGGTCGCGAAGGCCGTTGCCGTCTTCGCATCGCTCAAGCGGCGCGCGGACGGCATCGTGGGCGTCGGACCCGAGGTGCGTACCCGTGGACAGGTGATGGCCGACGCGGCATTCGAGCTCCTGACCGGACGCACGGCCGCAGACGGTCAGCCCGTCTCGGTGAACATCACCGTCTCGGACCGGGTGCTCCTCGGCGGCGGGACGGGGACGGCGCATCTCGCTGGGGGAGGAACGATCCCGTGCGAGGTGGCCCGGAACCTGGTCGCCCGCGCCGCCTCGCGGGGCGAGGCGTGGCTGCGACGGCTCTACGTGCAGCCCGAATCCGGTGCCGTGGTGGGCATGGATTCCCGATCGCGTGCCTTCCCCGACGGGCTGGGCGCGCTGATCGCCGCGCGTGACCGCACGTGCCGCACCCCGTACTGCGATGCGCCGATCGCCCACAACGACCACGTGATCCCGCATGCCGCGGGCGGTGAGACTAGCATCGACAACGGCCAGGGACTGTGCGCCGCCTGCAACTACGCGAAGCAGGCCGCGGGCTGGGAGCAGCGAGTAGTCGACGATCCGTCGGGGCGGCACACCGTGGAGACCATCACGCCCACCGGGGCCGTGCACCGCTCGACCGCGCCCGATGCCGCCTGACGGAGGGTCACCGCACGCAGAGGCCCACCAGCGCGACGGCCGTCGCCAGCTCGATGCCGAAGCCGAGAACGTCACCGCTGACCCCGCCGAACCGGCGAACACAGTGCCGCATCGCGAGGGCGGCCACGAGCAGCGCCGCGACCACCGCGAGCGGACCCTGCCAAGGGACGCCCGGAACCGCCCAGATCGCGGCGACCGCAGCCACGATCACCCAGAAGGCCTGCGCCGCACCGCCCTGCGTACCCGCGGTCAGTGCACCGAAACCGTCCGGATTCGCGGCGGACCAGCCCCGTCGACACCCGATCACCGCTGCCACCCGGGCCGCACCGATCGCGATACCGATCGCGAGCCACCGCCCGCGATCGGCCAGATCGCCGAGAGCGGCGGCGTCGATCACCACGACCAGCGCCAGCGCGGCCGCGCCGAACGGGCCGACGGTGCCCTGCCGCATGATCTCGCGCGCCCGCTCCGGCGGACCGTAGCTGCCGAGGCCGTCGACGCAGTCGGCGAAGCCGTCCACGTGCATGCCCCGCGTCACCAGAGCCGCCCCGCCGATCGCGAGGGCACCGACCAGCATCCAGGGGAGCCCCGCGGCGGCCGCCGCCCAGGCGATCCCGGCGACGGTCGCACCCACCACGGCCCCGGCCACCGGGACGAAGAAGATCACCCGTCCCGCGCCCGAACGGTCCACCGCCGGTTGCAGGCGCTGCGGCACCGGCAGCACCGTCATCCAGGCGAGCGCCGTCGGCAGGTACCGCATCTCAGCCCCGCGAGACCCCGGCGGAATCGAACGTCGCCATCTCGCCGAGCACCGCCACCGCAGCCCGCACCACGGGCAGAGCCGTCGCGGCGCCGCTCCCCTCGCCGAGCCGCATCCCCAGGTCCAGCAGGGGCTCCAAGTCCAGACGGTGCAGCGCCAGCGAATGCGCCGGTTCCGGACTGCGGTGTCCCGCAACCCACCAGGACGAGGCGCCCGGCGCCAGCTCCTGCGCCACCAGTGCCGCGGCCGTCACCACGACACCGTCGAGGATCACCGGCGTGCGGCGCACCGCGGCCTGGGCCAGGAACCCCGCCATCGCGGCGAGATCGGCGCCGGCGGCGGTGCGCAACAGCGCCTTCGGATTCCCGACATGCGGTCGCGCGCGGTACATCGCATCGCGGATCGCTGCGGCCTTGCGCATCCACGCGTTGTCGTCGATCCCGGTGCCGCGACCCACCACGAGCACGGGCTCGGTATCGGTGATCGCACCGATCAGGACCGCCGCGGGGGTGGTGTTGCCGATGCCCATATCACCGAGGATCAGGAGGTCGGCGCCGGAATCGATCTCCTCGTCGGCGATCCTTCGGCCGGCGGCGATCGCGGCGATCGTCTCCTCGTCGGTGAGGGCGTCCACCGTCGAGATGTCGCCCGACGACCGGCGGATCTTGTTGCGGCTCAGCGCCGGGCTGGTATCGGCCGAGACGGCGATGTCCTCCACCCGCACCGACGCCCCCGCCTGGGTCGCGAGCACGTTCACGGCCGCACCGTCGGCGGCGAAGTTCGCCACCATCTGCGCGGTGACCTCCGGCGGATACGCCGACACGCCGGTCGCGGCGACACCGTGATCGCCGGCCAGCACCACGATGCGCGCGCGTTCGAACTGCCGTGGGGGACAGGCACCCTGACACGCGGCGATCCACTCGCCGAGCTCCTCGAGCCGGCCCAGGGATCCCTTCGGCTTGGTGAGCTGCAGCTGCCGGTCCCGCGCCTGCTGCGCCACGAAGGCATCGGGCGGCGTGATCGACGGGAAGGACAGCGGATCGGCGTCGGGATCGAACGGCGGGAGTTCGACCGGGGCCAGCGCGACGACGGGTGCCGGGGCCTCCGTTGCCGGGGCGGCCGTCACTGGGGCGGGCGCTGCGGCCGCCACCGTGGACGGCGAGGGGGAGACCACCGGTTGCCCGTCGAGCGCCACCGAGCGTCCGGCGACCACCAGCTCGACACCATCGGCCACCGCCGCCAGGCGTGCGTTCAGATCACCCAGCAGATCCTGGAACAGGCGTCCCGCGTGCGTCGCCGGGACCACGGACAGGCCCACCTCGGGGCTGACGAAGATCAGTTCGCCCGGATACGCCGACGCCGCGTCCACCAGCGCCGCGACCTCGTCGTCGACGCGCTCGGGCGTCTCCCAACCGGCGGCGTCCAGTCGCGCCGCGAGCCAGGCGCCGAGGTCATCGACCAGGGTCGCGACATCGCCCGTCGCGAGCACCGCCGCGAGGTCCTGCGTCTCGACGGTGGTCCACGAGTCGGGCCGCCGCGACCGGTGCGCGTCGATCCGGGCGGTCAGGTCGGGGTCACCGTCGGGCCGCGGCGCGGTGGCCACGTACCGCACCGGAGCGGGGCCGGCGGCGGTGGTGATCAGGTGTTCGGCGCGAGCCGACTTGCCCGAGCGGACACCGCCCAGGACGAGGCGCAGGGCCACGGCTTAGACCGCGTCGCCGGGCGAGACCCGGGGCCGGGGGATGCGCATGCGCCGCAGTTGCGTGGACCGCATGAACGCGTACCAGCCCAGCTTGAAACCGGTCTCGGTGGTCTCCGGGTACTTCTCCTGAACGCGCTTGTTCACACGGCGGCCGGTGAAGTAGCCCTCGATGCCCATCACGATGATCAGCACCATGAGGATCGGCATCGCCAGCGCGCTGAGCGTGGGGTTCTGCACGGTGATGAACATGTAGACCATCACGGCCACCGCGATCGGGATGAACATCGTTGCGATGTGCCGCTTCGAATCGACGAGATCGCGGGCCATCGCCTTCACCGGGCCCTGATCGCGCACCGGCAGGTAGCGCTCGTCGCCCTGCATCATCAGCTCGCGCCGCTCGTTCGCGGCAGCCCGGCGCTCGGCGGCGGCGGCCTTGCGCTCCTCCTTGCTCATGGAGCTCTTGAGCTCCTTGCGCCGCGCCCGGGCCTCCGCACGGGTCTGCGGCGCGGGGGCGACGGGGCCGCGCTTGCGGCCCTCCGCCTCGCGGCGGCTGGGGGTGGGGCGGCCCTTGCCCGGGGTCTGCGTGGGCTTGGCGGCGGTCGCAGCGGCGTCGTCGTCCGCGGTACCGGTGGCCGCGCTGTCGGCGGTCTCGGGAGCCGTGTCTTCGGCCTTCTGCCAGGGGAGTTTCACGGCGTCCAGCCTAGAAGATCGCGGCGAGTGCGCGCACCGTGCCTACACTCGCCGCATGTCGTCGCAGTTGGCGGGGGTCTCCGCCCGGGTACTGGTGGCACCGGACTCGTTCGGCGGCACCCTCACCGCGGCGCAGGCGGCGCACGCGATCGCCGCCGGTTGGCGCACCGCCAGGCCGTCCGACGAGGTGATTCTCGCGCCCCAGTCCGATGGCGGCCCCGGCTTCATCGACGTCCTCGCCGCCGGACTGGGCGCGGCCCCCGAGACCGTGACCGTGTCCGGACCGCTCGGCGAACCCACCCCCGCGCAGTTCCTCCTCGTGGACGAGACCGCCTACATCGAGTGCGCGCAGGCCTGCGGGCTCGACCTGCTGCCCGACGGGCCCACCGCACGGACGGCGCTCGCCGCGGGATCCCGCGGCGTCGGCGAACTGATCGTCGCGGCGCTCGCGGCGGGCGCGACAACGGTGGTCGTGGGGCTCGGCGGTTCGGCGTGCACCGACGGCGGCGCGGGTCTCGCCGAGGTCTTCGGCGGCTACCCCGGCGCCGCGGGGACCCTCGCGGGCGTCCGCCTGATCGCCGCGACCGATGTCGAGAACCCACTGCTCGGCCCGTTCGGGGCCGCCGCCGTCTTCGGCCCGCAGAAGGGCGCACCGTCGTCTCTGATCCCGGAGCTGGAGGCCCGGCTGGTCCGGACCGAGCTCGCCTGGCGCGAGGCCACCGGCCGCGACGTGGCCGAGCTGCCCGGGGCGGGCGCCGCCGGCGGCCTCGGCGCCGCACTGCTCGCGCTGGGCGCGGAACGGACCTCCGGGGCGGCCGTGGTGGCCTCCGCGACGGGTCTCGACGAAGTGCTCGACACCGTCGATCTGGTGCTCACCGGCGAGGGCAGATTCGATCGGCAGTCGCTGCGCGGCAAGGCCGCGATCGCCCTGGCCGAACGCGCGGCCGGGCGCGGCGTCGACACCGTGGTGCTCGCCGGACAGGTGGATCTCGACCCCGCCACGGTCCGCCGGCATCACGTTCGCGCGGCGTATTCGCTGGTCGACAGTGCCGGATCGGTCGAGGTCGCGATTCGCGACGCCGACGGTGCCCTCCGCGCTCTGGCGGCCGCCGTCGCCCGGGAACTCCGATGACGGGATATCGGGAATGACGGGCGGGGGAGTACCGTTGAACAGGACACCCTGCGTGTGAGGAGAACGTGAATGACTGCTGCTGAAGCACAGACCGACACCACCGGCGTGGTGCTGACCGAGCCTGCCGCCGCCAAGGCGAAGGCGCTGCTGGACCAGGAGGGCCGTGACGACCTGGCCCTGCGCATCGAGGTACAGCCCGGCGGCTGCGCCGGCCTGCGGTACCAGCTGTACTTCGACGATCGCTCGCTCGACGGCGACGTGGTCTCGGAGTTCGGCGGTGTGAAGCTGTCCGTCGACCGGATGAGCGCACCGTTTCTGATCGGCGCGAAGATCGACTTCGTCGATTCCATCGAGAAGCAGGGCTTCACCATCGATAACCCGAACGCCACCGGCTCCTGCGCCTGCGGCGATTCGTTCAACTGACGCCCGCTCTGCAGTAACGAACCCTCCCGCGACTAGGCTGGACCGATACGGTCCACCGAATCACGGGAGGGTTCTGCTGTGTCGATAGCCGTTTCGGGCTCGATCGCCACCGATCATCTGATGCGCTTCGAGGGGAAGTTCTCCGAGCAACTGCTCGCCGAGCACCTCGCGCACCTGTCCTTGAGCTTCCTCGTCGACGAACTGGTGATCCAGCGCGGCGGCGTGGGGGCGAACATCTCCTTCGGCATGGGCCGGCTCGGCCACAAGCCCGTGCTGGTGGGCGCCGTGGGCGCCGACTTCGACGAGGGCTACCGCGGCTGGCTGGAGAACGCCGGCGTGGACACCCGTGCCGTGCGCGTCTCGGAGACCGCGCACACCGCCCGCTTCATGTGCACCACCGACGTCGAGATGGCGCAGCTGGCGTCGTTCTACTCGGGCGCCATGGCCGAGTCCCGCGAGATCGCCATCGCGGACGTGACCGCCAAGGTCGGCCCGCTCGACCTCGTGGTCGTGGGCGCCAACGATCCCGCCGCCATGAGCCTGCACTCCGCGCAGTGCCGCGAGGCCGGCATCCCGTTCGCGGCCGACCCGTCGCAGCAGCTCGCCCGCCTCAACGGTGAGGAGGCACGCGAGCTGGTCGAGGGCGCCAAGTACCTGTTCACGAACGAGTACGAGTGGGGCCTGCTGCAGCAGAAGACGGGCATGAGCGCCGAGCGGCTGACCGCGCTGGTGCAGGTGCGCGTGACCACCCTCGGTGCCCGGGGCGCCGAGATCGAGGTGACCGGCGCCGAGGCCGAGCGCATCCACGTGGACGTGGTGCCCGACCGCGGCCGGGTGGACCCGACCGGCGTCGGCGACGGCTTCCGCGCGGGCTTCCTCGTGGGCCTCGAATCCGGCCTCTCGCTGGAGCGATCCGCCCAGCTCGGCTCGTACGTGGCCGTCAAGGTGCTCGAGACCGTCGGCCCGCAGGCCTGGGACTACGACGAGGAGGACGCCGCCGAGCGGCTCGCCGAGGCGTACGGCACCGAGGTCGCGGCGGAGATCCTCGCAGCGCTCTAGGTCACAACACCGGTTACCGACGCGTAACCTACGGTACCGTAGGTTTTATGGCGGTCATCGGCGTACCCGAGATCAAGCCGCGGCTGCGCGGCGTGATCCATCAGTTCGGCGCGCTCGGGGCCATCGCCCTCGGCGTCCCCCTCGTGATCGCCGGCTTCCGGCAGTCCACGGCGGCGGGCCTCGCCCTGCTCGTCTACGCCGTCACCGTGTTCGGGGTGTTCGGCGTGAGCGCCGCCTACCACCGCGGCCGCTGGACCGATGCGCAACGCATCTGGATGAAGCGTGCCGACCACTGCATGATCTTCCTGTTCATCGCCGGGAGCTACACGCCCATCGCGGTGCTCACCTTCCCCGCGTCGGTGGCCCGGTGGGTGCTCGCCGTGGTCTGGGGTGGAGCGCTCGCGGGCGTCGCCCTGAAACTGCTGTGGCCGCACGCCCCGCGCTGGGTGGGGGTGCCGCTGTACATCGCCCTCGGCTGGGTCGTCGTGGCGGTCGCGGGCGACCTGATCGACGGTGCCGGGTGGGTCGCCTCGATCCTGCTCGCGATCGGCGGCGTGCTCTACAGCGGCGGCGCCGTGCTCTACGCGACCCGGTGGCCGAACCCGTGGCCCGGCGTCTTCGGGCATCACGAGTTCTTTCATGCCGCCACGGTGATCGCCGCCCTCTGCCACTACGCCGCGATGTGGATAGCCTTGCTTCGATGAGCTCGATCCTGCTGCGCCACCTCGATTCCCGGCGGTTCCGGCTCGCCCTGCCGCGCGCCGTCGCGCTGCAGGTGCTGCATCCGTCGATCGCGGCGGCCTTCACCGAGCACGTCTCATCGAGCCTGTGGGGCCACAAGCAGCGCACCGTGGGACCGCTGGTCCGGATGGCCTACCGGGGCGAGAAGTCCGACTGGATCATCCGATTCGCGCACGAACACGTGAAGGGCGTCGACTCGACGGGGGAGCGGTACCACGCGCTCACCCCCGAGCTCTTCCACTTCCAGCACGCCACCTACGTGGACGCAGTCGTGGCCGGCATCGAGACCTACGCCGGACCGCTCACCGCCGCCGAACACGAACAGCTCTACCGCGAATGCTGCGACTGGTACCGCGCGTACGGCATCTCCACGCGCCCCATGCCCACCACGTGGGAAGGGTTCACCGAGTACTTCGCCGATGCCTGTGCCGGCCTGCGGCTCACCCCCGAAGGCCGGGCCCTGGGACCGCAGGCGCTGAGCCCGCCGCGCTGGGCGTTCGGCACCATCCCCGGCTTCGCCGCCCGCGGCATCCAGCACGAGCGCGCCCGCGAACTGCTCGACGTGCCCATGAGCGCCGTCGACCGGCTCGCCTTCGACGCCTTCGCCGCCGCGCAGCGCAGGGTGGCGTAAGGGCGCCCGGCGACGAGCCGGGCTTGACCTTGTCGCAGCGTCAAGGTGTGTACTTCTCTCAGACGAGAAGGAGGCCGCCATGAGAATCGGCGATATCGCCCGCGTGGTGGGCGTGTCCACCCGGGCCATCCGGCACTACCACCGGATCGGCGTCCTCGCCGAGCCCGCGCGGGAATCCAACGGCTACCGCTCGTACACCCTCGACGACGTGGTGCTGTTGTTGCGCGTGCGGCGCCTCGCGGAGACCGGGATGTCGCTCGACGAGATCGCGGACGTGCTCGACGACGACGAGCGTCATCGCGACCTCGATGAGGTGCTCGCCGAGCTCGACGCCGATCTGGCCCGGCAGGAGGAAGCGATCCGAGATCGCCGCCTGCGGCTCGCCGAGCTCCGGTTCACCGCGACCGGATCACTGGTGACCGAGCGCGTCGAGGCGCTCGCCGAGCGGATCGCGGGCGTCTACGACCACGGCGCCGCGGCACGGATGGAGCTGGCGATCATGGAGGTGTTGACCAGCGTGGTGCCGGGCGCGGTCGAGGCCTACGAGGCCGCCCTCGACGATCCCGCAATGGTGGCCGCCTCGGGTGATATCGCAGTGGAGTTCGAGCAGCTGGCCCAGGTCGATCCCGACGACCCCCGGGTACAGGCGCTCGCCGCCCGGATCGTCGCCGCTGCAGTCGATCTCGAGTTTCCTGAGGCGGCGGCGCCGGGCATCCCGCGGATCGTCGCGGACGATGTGACGGCGTGGTTCGACTCCGCGGACTGGATGTCGGAGGCGCAGCGCCGCTGCATCGATCTGATGATGCGGCAGCTGGCGGGCGGGGAGCCGGAATGAGTGGGGAGTTCTGGCGTGCGGAGGCCGCGCTGAGCCGGGTGCTCCCGGGGAGGCTCGTGACAGCGCTGCTCGCCGAGCCTCGCGGCGTGGCGGCGATTCTCCGCTGGGGTCTGCGTAGACGGCCTGCCGGACAGCTCTTCTCGCACCACCGCGATCTCGTCGTCCTGATGTGCTTCCTCGTCGCGATGACGGTGCTCGAGGGCGCCGTGCTCGACTTCGTGCTGCGTATGGTGCTCGGTCCGTCGCCGTGGGTGTGGATCGTGCTGGGACTGCACCTGTGGGCGGTGTACCTGATGGTCGCTGCGTACGCGGGCATGGTCACTCGACCGCATTCGCTCGACGACGGCGTGCTCCGGTTGCGCTCGGGCTTGGGGACCGAAGTCGGCGTCGCGGTGACCGCCATCGAGGCTGCCAGCCCGGGGCGCTACCCCGACTTCGACCGCTCCAACTGGAGAGTCGACGGTGCCGGGAATGCCACCATGGCGCCGAACGAGGCGAACCTGCGGCTCATGCTCGTTCCAGGTTCGGAGGTCGCACTGAACGGGCGAATCATTCCGGCGCCGAGATCGATTCACCTCACCGCCGACGAACCGCGCCGCCTCGCTTCCGCCATCGCGGCGGCGCGGGACGACCTCGGAGCGACGAGCCGCTAGAGACGCACGGGGTAGTCCGGCTCCTCGATCGCGGGATGGATGCGATTCTCGACGAAGATGCCGTGCCAGACCATGAACATCAGCACGGTCCAGATCCGTCGCGAATGATCCGTGCCGCCCGGCCAGCCCTCGGGCGCCTTGGCCCTGTGCTCGTCGAGCATCGCCAGTACTGCCCGGCGGTCGATCCACTCATCGGTCTGCGAATCCTCGATGGTGGTCCGGGCCCAGTCGTACAGCTCCGGACCGGCCAGCCAATGCCGCAGCGGCACCGGGAATCCCAGCTTCTTCCGGTGCAGCACGTGCGGCGGGATGATCTCCTCCAGCGCACGGCGCAGCGCGTACTTCGACGTGCCGCCGGCCAGCTTGAGATCCGCCGGCAGCGTCTCCGCCACCCGGAAGACCTCCTTGTCCAGGAAGGGCACGCGCAGCTCCAGCGAGTTGGCCATCGTCATTTTGTCGGCCTTGACCAGGATGTCGCCCCGCAGCCAGGTGAACTGGTCCAGGTGCTGCATCCGCTCGACCGGGCCCCAGCCCCGGGTCTTCGCGTAGATGGGAGCCGTCACATCGGTGTGCGTCCACTCCGGGCGGAAGTCGCGGAGCACGTAGTCCAGCTGCGCGTCGTTGAACGAGCGTGCATTGCCGTAGTACCGGTCCTCCAGCGCCAGCGAGCCGCGCTGCAGCAGGCTCTTGCCGCGCTGCCCCTCGGGCATCCGGTCGCCGATCTTCCCGGCGGTGCGCCGCGCCCACGCGGGCAGCTTGTCGAAGGGCGCCAGCGACAGCGGCTCCTTGTAGATGGTGTAGCCGCCGAACAGCTCGTCGGCGCCCTCGCCGGAGAGCACCACCTTGACGTGCTTGCGGGCCTCGCGGGCCAGGTAGTACAGCGGCACCAACGACGGATCGGCCACCGGATCGTCGAGGTACCAGACGATCGCCGGGATCGCGTCGCGGAACTCCTCGGGGGAGACCACCTTCACCACGTGCCGCGCGCCGATCGCCTCGGCCGATTCGGCGGCCACGTCGATCTCGCTGTAGCCGTCCCGCTCGAAACCGGTGGTGATCGTGATCAGATCGGGGTTGTGCTGGATCGCTAGCGCCGCGACGGCCGTCGAATCGATGCCGCCGGAGAGGAACGAACCCACGGTCACATCGGCGCGCATGTGCATCTTCACCGAATCGCGGAGCGCGTCGGCGATATCGCGGTACACCGCCTTCGCCTCGGCGGACTCCAGCCCGCCCGAGACCTGCTTCACCGGGAACTTCGGCTCGAAGTACCGCACGCCCTCCACCGAGCCGCCCGGCACCACGGTGGCGTAGCAGCCCGATTCCAGCCGGCGGATGCCGAGATGGAGGGACTCGGGCTCGGGGACGTACTGCAGCACGGTGTAGTGCTGCACGGCCCGCGGGTCGAGTCCGGGCTGCAGGCCCGCCTCGTCGGCGAGTTCGAGCACCGACTTCTTCTCACTGGAGAAGACGGTGCCCTTCGAACCCGTGGCCACGTACAGCGGCTTGATGCCGAACGGATCGCGGGCCAGCGTCAGCTCGCGCTGCTCGGTGTCCCAGATCGCGAAGGCGAACATGCCGCGCAGCCGCGACAGCACACCGTCGATGCCCCAGTAGTGGAAGCCCGCGACGATCGACTCGCCGTCGCCCTCGGTGCGGAACTGCGCGCCGAACTCCTCGACGAGCTGGGTGCGCAGCTCGAGGTAGTTGTAGATCTCGCCGTTGAAGGTGAGCGCGTACCGCTCCGGATTCTCGGGCGGACCCCACCGCAGCGGCTGATGCGCGTGCTCGATGTCGATGAAGGCGAGCCGGTTGAACGACAGGGCCAGATCGTCGTCGTGCCACGCGCCGCCGAACTCGTCCGGGCCGCGGTGCCGCATGCACCGGCCGGCCGCGGTCACCGCGTCGACGACGTCGCCCGCGCGCTGGTCGGCGGACAGGAATCCCAGGAGGCCACACACGAGGATTCAGTATGCCGGAACCGTGGGCGCGCGCATCAACGCCGCAGGCCGACGGTGTGCGGCACGGCACGACTCGCCATTTCGTGACCCCGGAGCGTGCACGGGGCCTCGTTGGTCTACGCTGCGTAGTACAAGGGGAACGTGCAGCCCCGGCCCTGAGTTCCCGCTGGGAAATCGCACGGCCGGAACGAGCCCCGCAGCACTGACCGTGTTTCAGCAGGAAGGCGCGACATTGGCACCCGGAAGTAACGCCCACGGTGGGCCCGCGTCCTGGCGTAAGCGCCTGGTCGTGGCCGCCGGACTGGTCGTCGGCATGTTCGCTATGTCGGGCTGTTCCGCCGACGAGGTGATGCGTTTCGGTTGGCCCGAGGGTGT
This sequence comes from Tsukamurella strandjordii, assembly GCF_039525985.1. Classification (NCBI taxonomy): domain Bacteria; kingdom Bacillati; phylum Actinomycetota; class Actinomycetes; order Mycobacteriales; family Tsukamurellaceae; genus Tsukamurella; species Tsukamurella strandjordii. The sequence continues at coordinate 70,004 of NZ_BAAAII010000016.1, forward strand.
CACCCCCGAGGCCCGTGAGATGACGAATCTGTGGAGCTGGTCCGTGGTGGCCGCTCTCGCGATGGGCGTGCTCGTGTGGGCCCTCACGTTCTGGACGATCACCTTCCACCGTAAGAAGGCCGACTCGCCCGACTTCCCGCGGCAGACCGCGTACAACGTTCCCCTGGAGCTGCTGTACACCGCCGTCCCGTTCCTCATCATCGCGGTGCTCTTCTACTTCACCGTGATCGTGCAGACCAAGGTCGAGAAGCTCGAGGACAACCCGGCCGTCACCGTCGACGTGACCGCGTTCCAGTGGAACTGGCGCTTCGCGTACCGGGAGATCACCGAGAACGGCAAGGACGGCGGCACGCCGATCAAGCTGGAGCGTCCCAACCCGTACGGCCAGCAGCCCGACCTCAAGAAGCTCAACGAGGAGGCCGCCAAGGAGAAGGCCGAGACCGGTGAGATCGAGCATCAGCCGGAGCGCGGCCCCAACCACGGCCGCTTCCAGGAGATCCGCGACTACCTGAAGTTCAGCACCGTCGAGGTGCAGGGCTCGTCCGCCGAGATCCCCGTCCTGGTCCTGCCCACCGGCGCGCGCATCGAGTTCGTGCTCGCCTCGGCCGACGTGGTGCACTCCTTCTACGTTCCGCAGTTCGCGTTCAAGCGCGACGTGATGCCGAACCCCAAGGAGAACCACTCGCAGAACCGGTTCCAGATCACCGAGATCGAGCGCGACGGCGACTTCGTCGGCCGCTGCGCCGAGATGTGCGGCGACTACCACTCGATGATGAACTTCGAGATCCGCGCCGTGTCGCCGGAGAAGTTCACGCAGTACATCAAGGCCCGCCAGGGCGGCAAGGACAACGCCTCCGCGCTGGAGTCGATCGGCGAGTCGCCGGTCTCCACCAGCACCGCGCCGTTCGATACCCGCCGCACCGGCCGTACCGCGTCGACGGTAGAAGGAGCGAACTGACCCATGAAGGTCGAAGCGAAACTCTTCGAGTGGCTCACCGTGTTCTTCTTCGCCGTGGGCATCCTCTACACCGTGGTCACCTACATCTGGGGCACCGGCCATGACGGCGGCGGCGTCGAGTGGGTCGGCACCACCGGCATGTTCCTCACCGGCGGCCTGACCCTGATCACCGGCACCTACTTCCGGTTCGTCGCCAACCGCGTCGACACCCGCCCGGAGGACTACGAGGACGCCGAGGTGTCCGACGGTGCCGGCGAGCTCGGCTTCTTCAGCCCCCACTCGTGGTGGCCGATCCTGCTGTCGGCGTCGGTGGCCGTCGTGGGCATCTCCGTCGCCCTCCAGCTGTACTGGCTGTGGGCCTTCGGCGGCTTCCTCGTGGTGGCCGCGGCCTGGGGCCTCGTCTTCGAGTACCACAAGGGTCCCGAGAAGCACTAAGAGCAGATCCATCGTCCGGCGCCCGCCCCGAGTTCATCGGGGCGGGCGCCGCTCGTTCGGCTGCGTTCACCTCGGCGTCGCCGGCCTCTGGTTGCATGCAAGCCATGACGTCGGCCAAGTCCTCGCTGTCCGTTCGCAAGCTCACGGATGACGAGTTGCGGGGCAGGGGCCGCACCGTGGCCACCCCACCGCCGCCGAAGCTCGACTTCGCGGCCACCGAGGCCGAGGCGTACGGCGGGGAGCCCTTCGACGGCGTCGGCCACGTGGGAGTGGTGGTGGCGCCTGAGCGCTCGTATCTCGCCGTCACCACCTCGGGCAGCCCCCGCACCTCGGAGGACTACCGCGTGGCCGCAGAGGCGCTGTACGCCGCCGCCTACGGCGTGAAGGTGCGCAACAAGGCCCTCGCCCGCCGCGGCACCCCGGGCGCCGATGATGCGGTGCGCAGCGACTTCAGCGTGCCGCCCCTGGAGCGGCTCCGCGGCGACACCACCGCCCACACCACCGACGATGCGCAGTGGACGCTGCTGCTGCGCCGGCCCGCCTGGATCGACGATGCCGAGGTGGGGGACGTGCTGGAGCAGCTGGAGGTGTCCAAGGGCCTCAAGCAGCTCAGCCGGGTGCGCTGCGTAGACCTCGCGACGGCCTCGTACCTGCAGACCCGGGTGGACGGCCGCTGGTCCGCCGCGCTGACACCCACTGCGAAGGCCTTCGACGTGCAGCTGCGCGAGCGTGGCCTCACCGCCGTCGACGACGCCTGGCACGAGATCTGCCTCGGCGAGCCCGGCGCTCCCGTAGGGCAGAGCAGCTACCTGCTGCGCCGTCGCCTGGCCTGAATCAACGCGTCGACCGCAGTGATACGACTGCGGTCCAGTGACACGACTGCGGTCCAGTGATACGACTGCGGCCCCTCCCCGGGGTAGGGGAGGGGCCGCAGTGGTCGTGCGGGTGACGCGGAGTTACTCGACGTCGAGCTTGCCGCCGTTGTCCTGAACCTTCTTCAGGGCCTCGAGCGCCTTCATCTCGTTCGCGTGATCGCGCTCGGCGTTGGCCTGCTGCTCGTCGGCCGGGTCGGGGCGCAGGAACGAACCCGTTCCCGGCTGGCCGGCGGCACCGAGCTGGTTGGCCTTGGTCGGCACGACCGCACCCTCGTAGGGGAGCGGAACCGCGTGGCCGTGATCGTCGACCGGTCCGAGCGGCTGGTGCAGCTCGATGAACTCACCGTTCGGGCGACGCACGATGATGCCGGTCTCGATGCCGTGCTCCAGCACCGCGCGGTCGGCACGCTGCAGACCGATGCAGAAGCGGTAGGTCAGCCAGTACGCGACCGGCGGCAGGATGACCAGGCCGATGCGGCCGATCCACGTCATCGCGTTCAGCGAGATGTGGAACTTGTACGCGATGACGTCGTTCACACAGGACAGCGTGAGCACGATGTAGAAGGACAGTGCCATGGCACCGATCGCGGTACGCACCGGCACGTCACGCGGACGCTGCAGGATGTTGTGATGCGCATCGTCGCCGGTGAACTTCTTCTCGATCCACGGGTAGGCGAACATGAGGCCGAAGATCACGCCGATGATCGCGGCCACGAAGGCGGCACCCGGAACCGTGTGGCCCCAGAAGTACAGCTCCCACGCGGGCCACAGACGGGCCATGCCGTCCGTCCACATCAGGTAGATATCGGGCTGCACACCCGCGGACACCTTGGCCGGATCGTACGGGCCGAGGTTCCACACCGGGTTGATCGTGAAGATGCCCGCCATCACGGCGATGATGCCGAAGGTGGCCGCGAAGTACGCGCCCGTCTTCACCGCGAACACGGGGAGGATACGCACACCCACCACGTTCTCCTCGGTGCGGCCGGGGCCGGCGAACTGCGTGTGCTTCTGGTACCAGACCAGCGCGAGGTGACCCGCGATGAGCGCCAGGATGATGCCGGGGAACAGCAGCACGTGCGCCACGTACAGGCGGCTGATGAAGATGTCGCCGGGGAAGTCACCGCCGAAGATCAGCCAGTGCATCCAGGTACCGATGATCGGCAGGCCGACCACGATGCCCGACATGGCGGCGCGAACGCCGGTGCCCGAGAGCAGATCGTCCGGGATCGAGTAGCCGAAGAAGCCCTCGAACATGGCGATGGCCAGCAGCGCGCAGCCGATCAGCCAGTTGGCCTCACGCGGGCGGCGGAAGGCGCCCGTGAAGAAGATGCGCGCCATGTGGATGATGATCGACGCCGCGAACATCAGGGCCGCCCAGTGGTGGATCTGGCGGACGAACAGGCCGCCGCGCACCTCGAACGAGATGTCCAGGGTGGTGGCGAAGGCGCGCGACATGGTCACGCCGTTGAGCGGCTCGTAGGCGCCGCTGTAGTGGACCTCCGCGAGCGACGGGTCGAAGAACAGGGTGAGGTACACGCCCGACAGCAGCAGGATCACGAAGCTGTACAGCGCGATCTCACCCAGCATGAACGACCAGTGCGTGGGGAAGACCTTGTTGATCTGGCGCCGGATACCGGCAGCCAGGTGGTATCGCGAATCGACCTCTTCGGCCTGCTGCGCGACACGATCTCCGATCGTCGTCATCAGTGCGTCGCCTCCCAGAAGGCCGGTCCGACCTGCTCGATGAAGTCGCCGTTGGCGACCATGTAACCCTGCTCATTGACCGAGATCGGCAGCTGTGCCAGCGCGCGGGCGGCGGGGCCGAAGACCGGCTTGCCGTACTCGAGCGCGTTGAACTGCGACTGGTGGCACGGGCAGAGGATGCGGTTGGTCTGCTGCTCGTACAGCGAGGTGGGGCAACCGAAGTGGCTGCACACCTTGGTGTAGGCCCAGTAATCGCCGTAGTTGAAGCTCTCCTGGCCCTTCCGCTTGATGGCGCGGGCGCCGTCGTCGGGGCGCAGGCGGATCAGCATGACGGGGTTACGGATGCCCTTGAGGCCGTGCAGCAGCTTCTTGCGCGACTCCTCGGTCTCGCCGAAGCCGTCCGAGACGCGCCACGGGAACACCGTCATCATGCCGCCGGCGTCCATGTCCTCCGGACGGACCAGCTTCACCTTGTACGGATCGCCGACGTCGTTGCGCAGGAACACGGTCTCGTCGTTCAGGTCGCTGCTGAAGTCGTTCTTGTACGAGTCCCAGTAGGGCGACCAGCCGGTGTGCCACAGCGGCGACGCGTCGCGCTTGGCCCACGGGTTCTTGATCAGGCCACCCAGGAAGCCCGCGGCGGCCGCGAGGCCCAGCACGCCCACGCCGAACCCGGCCGAGGCCAGGATCATCTTGCGGCGGGGGAGCGTGGAGGTGTCCAGCGCGTCCTTGAACAGGGCGCCGGTGGTCAGCTTGTCGACCTTGGCCGAGCCGCCGGCGTCGTGCCGCTGCTGGACCGCGATCTCCTCGGGGATGAACTTCTTCGTGAACAGCACGGCGCCCACGAAGACGGACAGCAGGGAGAGGCCGGCGGTCACGCCGAGCGCGGGGGTGTACAGCGTGTACCACCAGTAGCGCTCGTCATGGACGCCCTGGTACTCCCACGGCCAGAACAGGAAGACGCCCAGGAAGGCGAGGGCGAAGACTCCGGCGAGGAAGAACCACAGGGCGACGGTGCGCTCGGCGCGCTTCTCGGCGCGGGTGCCGGGCTCGGGCCAGCGGGGCTCGCGGTAGACCAGCTCGACACCGTCGAGGTTGGTACCGAGTTTCACCAGCTCGTCGTGCGAGAGGTTGTCCAGTTCGTCGTCCGACGGGACGTTGTTCAACGGCTTGGCGGTCAATTCCTGCTCCCAACCCACATCGCGGCGCCGACGACGGCGATCATCCCGGTGAACCACATCACCATGCCCTCGGAAGCGGTACCGAAACCGCCGAGGCCCGAACCGCCGGGGGACTGCGTCTCCTTGGCGTTCTTGATGAAGCCGATGATGTTCTTCTTCTCTTCCTGCGACAGCTGGCGGTCCGAGAACTTGGGCATGTTCTGCGGGCCGGTGAGCATCGCGGCGTAGATCTCCTGCTCGTTCGCCGGGTCGAGGACCGGGGCGAACTTACCGCCGGACAGGGCGCCGCCCCGGCCGGTGAAGTTGTGGCAGGACGCGCAGTTCAGGCGGAACAGCTCGGCGCCGGCGCCGAGGTTCGTACCGCGCAGCGACTCCATCGCCATGACGCGGTTGCCGTTCTCATCGCGCTTGATCGAGCCGTCCGGGTTGTACTCCCAGACGATCGACGGTCCGCCGCCGATGGACTGGATGTAGGCGCCCATGGCGTCGATCTGCTTGGTGTCGAACTTGGCCGGCTTGCGCACGATCTGGGCCGAGTTGACGGTGGCCGGCATGCGGCCCGAGTGCACCTGGAAGTACACGGCCGAGTCGCCCACACCCACGAGGGACGGACCGCGGTCCTTGACGCCCTCGAGCGCAGCGCCGTGGCAGCTGATGCACGAGGTCTTGTAGAGCTCCTTGCCCGCTTCGATCTGGGCCGCGTCGCCGCCCTCGGCGACCGCGACCTGCGGGGTGGGAGTGGCGACGGTGGCGATACCGCCGGCGGCCAGCAGGCCGCCGATCAGCAGCGCGGCACTGGCGAGCTTGCGGCGGAGCTTGCGCTGCTTGCGGGCCTTGCGCGCCTGCGCGACGGGGGCTTGCCCGGCACCGTCGGGCTCGCCTCCCTCGCGGGTTGGCTCAAAGTTGGCTGAACTCATCTGCTATCCCTCTGTGATGGCGACGTGAGAAGAAAGTCTTAGCGAATGATGTAGATGACGGCGAAGAGGCCGATCCACACCACGTCGACGAAGTGCCAGTAGTAGCTGACGACGATCGCCGAGGTCGCCTGGGCGGGCGTGAACTTGGAAGCGCGGCTGCGGGCCAGGATGAAGATGAACGCCACCAAGCCGCCCATCACGTGCAGGCCGTGGAAGCCCGTGGCCATGTAGAAGACCGAGCCGTACACCGACGAGCTGAGCGTGAGGCCCTCGCTGATCAGCGTCTTGTACTCGTTCAGCTGGCCGAGGATGAAGGCGAAGCCCATCAGGAACGACACGAAGTACCAGATGCGGAACTTGAAGACGTCACCGCGCTCGGCGGCGAAGACACCCAGCTGGCAGGTGACCGACGACAGGATCAGCACGATGGTCGGCGGGAGGGCCGCCATCAGGCTCACGTTGGTGTCGGCGGGCGGCCAGCCGTTCTCACCGGCGCCGGCTCGGGCCACGAAGTACATGGCGAAGAGCCCGGCGAAGAACATGAGCTCGCTCGACAGCCAGACGATGGTCCCGACGCTGACCATGTTGGGCCGGTTGAGTGAGTGCACGCGCTGGGTGATGGCTGTAGCTGAGGTGGGTGCGGCGCTAGTCACCTCGCAAGTATGACCGGTCGTAGTATCGAATGCCTACCCGGGTCGCAGATTGGGCGCGTCGAATATCGCGGGCAGGCCGGAGGCCTTCCGCACCCCGCAACGAAGTGCCACGTCAGCGCCGTGAACGCCGCGAGATGGAGCACCGATGCCCTACGACCTGAACGGCCGACCGGAGCATCAACCACGCCTGCGGCGCCTCTTGCGCCGTCCCACTGAAGAGATAACGCCCGACGACCCCGGTTTGGTTCCCGTGGCCGGATCGGCCGACGACACCGTGGCCTCGTCGGCTGTTCTGGACGCCGCCGAGGCCTTCGATCCGCAGGCCCAGAGCGTGCTGCGCCACCTCCTCGAACTGCCCGCCGGACAGGTCGACGAGGTGCTGCGGCTCGTGGGCCAGGACAACTACGTGCGGGTGCCCGATTCCGGGGTGCTCGGCCACGGTCCGGGGTGCGAGCTGGTCGCGGTGGCGCGGGTGCAGAAAGTGGACGCGCTGCACGTCTCGCAGGAGCGGTCGCGGATGGCGGGCGTGTGCGCCCGGCACGGCGGGCAGGCGCTCCACTGGCAGGTGCTCCAGATACCGGCTTGATCGAGCCGATTACGCTGATCGGCATGGATTGGCCGACGGTTCTCACCGAGCTCACCTCCCACCGCGATCTCAGCGCGGAGCAGGCGCGGTGGGCGATGTCCGAGATCATGAGCGACGGTGCCACCCCGTCGCAGATCTCCGCCTTCGGCGTCGCGATCAAGATGAAGGGCCCGTCGCCCGTCGAGGTGCGGGCGCTGGCCGACGTGATGCTCTCGCTCACCACCCCCGTGCCCTTCGCGGGGCGCGCCGTGGACGTGGTGGGCACCGGCGGCGACCGCAGCCACTCGGTGAACATCTCGACGATGACCTCCATCGTGGTGGCCGCGGCCGGTGTGCCCGTGCTCAAGCACGGCAATCGCGCCGCGTCGTCGAAGTCGGGCGGGGCCGACTGCCTGGAGGCGCTGGGCGTGGCGATCGCGCTCGACGCCGACGGGGTGGCGCGCACCGTCTCCGAGCTCGGCATCGGCTTCTGCCTCGCCTCGGTCTTCCACTCCGGCCTGCGGTTCGCCGGCGCCACCCGCAAGGAGATCGGGATTCCCACGGTGTTCAACGTGCTGGGCCCGCTCACCAACCCGGGACGTCCCTCGTCGGGCCTGATCGGCTGCGCCTTCGCCGATCTCGCGCCCGTGGTGGCCCAGGCCTTCGCCGACCGCGGCGGCGAGGACCACGTGATCGTGGTGCGCGGCGACGACGGCCTCGACGAGCTGACCACCACGTCGACCTCCACGGTGTGGCGGGTCCAGGAGGGCGGGGTGGGCGTCGAGTCCGTGGACCCCACCGCACTCGGTCTGCCGCGGGTGACCCTGGACGAGCTGCGCGGCGGCGATGCCACGGTGAACGCCGCGATCGCGCGGGACTTCCTGGGCGGCAAGACCGGCCCGGTGCGCGATGCGGTGCTGCTCAACGCCGCCGGCGCGGTGGCCGCCTACGAGGGGCTCGTCGCGGGGGAGACGGTGCAGGACTCGATCGCGAGCCATCTGCCGCGGGTCGCCGAGGCCGTCGACTCCGGTGCTGCGGCCGAGCTGCTGGACAAGTGGGTGGCCCTCTCGCAGGAGATCGCGCGGGCATGACCGCGGGTCTGGACCGCATGCGGGCGGACGCTGCGGCGCGCGGCCTCGCGGTCACGGTGCGGGCCCGGCCCGCCGCCCGCTCGCTCGACGAGGCCGCCGCCCTCATGGAACTGCCGCCGTCCCGGCTGGTGAAGTCGCTCGTGGTGCGTCGCGGCGAGGGCGACTACCTGTTCGCGCTGGTCCCCGGCGACCGTTCGATCGCCTGGCCGAAGCTGCGCGCCGTGGTCGGGGTGAACCGGCTCGCCATGCCGCCCGCCGATGAGGCGCTGGCCGCCACGGGCTACGAGCGCGGCACGATCACCCCCGTCGGTGCCACCGGGGGAGTGGCCGGTGTTCGTCGACGAGCGGATCGTGGGCCCGACGGTGGCGCTCGGCGCGGGGGAGCACGGCTACAGCGCGCTCCTCGATCCCGCAGATCTGGTGGCCGCCTACGGCGCCACGGTGGCCGACATCTCCGACTGACACCGCCCCGGATCGGCTCGGCCGCGGTGAGCACAACGAGCAGAAGTGGAAACTATGAACACAAGGCCCGATCGCCCGTGAGCCGCGTGCGGCGTCCCTAGACTCCGCTGCGTGACCGCCCGCAAAGTATCGCCGCAGATCGCCCGCTCCTGGCTGCTCGTTCCCGCCTCCCACCCCGAGTCCTTCGCCGTCGCGCAGGCCAGCGAGGCCGACGCCGTGATCATCGACCTCGAGGACGCGGTCGCCGCGAACGACAAGGAACAGGCTCGGGCGGACACTGTGGAATGGCTGAGCACCGGCCACCGCGCGTGGGTGCGCATCAACGATGCGGCGAGCGAGTACTGGAGCGCCGATTGCGCCGCGCTCAAGCAGTGCGCCGGGCTCGAGGGCGTGATGCTCGCGAAGTCCGAGGGATCGAGCCATCTCGACGACACCGCGGACCGGCTGCCCGACGGTACGCCGATCCTCGCGCTGGTCGAGACGGCCCGCGGGATGCAGAACGTCGCGCGGATCGCCGCCGCGCCGTCGACCTTCCGAATCGCCTTCGGCACCGGCGATTTCAAGCGCGACACCGCCGTCGGCGAGGACCCGATCGCACTCGCGTACGCGCGGTCGCAACTGGTCATCGCCTCGCGTGCGGCGCGCCTGCCTGCGCCGATCGACGGTCCGACCCTCAACATCGCGCACCTGCCCACGGGGACCGCCCTGGCGAAGGAGATGGGCATGTCGGGGAAGCTGTGCCTCACGCCGGAGCACGCCGGTGTCATCAACAGCGGCCTCAGCCCGAGCGAGTCGGAGATCGCCTGGGCACACGGCTTCATCGCCGCCTTCGAGAAATCCGGCGGCAAGATCACCGACGGCTCCGACCTGCCGCGCCTGGCCCGCGCGCAGAAGATCGTTCAGCAGGCCCAGGACTTCGGGATCGAGGTCGACGCCGCCGAGGTCAGCCACAGCGGCTACTGACGGTCAGTTCCCGATGTCGAAGCCCGCGTCCACATCGGAATTGGCGTACTCGCGGAAGGCGATGTGCGTGGACGTGCTCACCACACCGTCGATCCGGTTGATCTTCTCGGTGACCACCTCCGCGATCTGATCGTGCTCGCGCACACGGACCTTCGCGATCAGGTCGATATCGCCCGCGCACGAGTACACCTCGGACACACCGTCGATGTTCGCCACCGCCTGCGCGGTCTCGGGGATGCGATGCACGTTCGCGTTGATGAGGACGATCGCGGTGATCACTGCGGCTGCCTTTCGTCGCCGGGGCTCACGCGGCGTGCGTGGTCCCCTCACTGTATTGCCTGCCCCGCCGCTGCGGTTCCGATGCCGCCGCCCGGGCGTCGCGCCCGGCGGTACCGGCCCGGTCGGCCCACTCGCGCCACCGGCCGGCGCCGTGCAGCGGCTCGCCCCAGGTGCCCTGCACATCCACCACGCGGGTGCCCGGGCGCAGGGCCCACCGGCGTAGCAGTGCCGCCTCCTCGGGGCTGGCGCCGTGCAGGGCATCCGCGGGGAAGAGGGTCTCGGGCACGAACAGTCCCGGCGGGCCCTCCGGTTCGGCCGGCGCCTCGTAGACGGTCTCGGCGCCGGCGCGCAGCCGGTCGAAGACCGGCATCGGCGGCACCCCGCGCGGCGCGACCCCCGCGGCCGCGAGCCGCCCGTGTCGCACGATCGACAGTTCCCAGCCGCCGCTGCCGTCCGGGTGCGCCACCGACAGTTCGGGGACCTCGGCGAAGGCGGCGAGGGCGTGCGAGCGCACGGTGAGGTCCACGAGCTGCGCGGTCCGGTCCCGCAACCGCGCCGCCGATTCGAAGAACTCGCGCTCGGCCAGCGACGCCAGGCGGGACTCCAGGGCGTCGAAGACCTCGGACGATCGCCCGGTGAGCATCGCCGCCGCGCGCTCGGCCCGCGGACGGTACGCCGTGGCCGGCTCCGGTTGCGCCGCCGAGGCGTGGCAGCCGCCGAGGGGACGCGCACCGTCCGGCCCGAGCGCGCACGCGTGGACGCCGCCCGGCCGCAGCCGAGTGGTGCAGGTGCGCAGGCCGCACGCCTCCGCGATGAGATCGGCCAGATCGGCCGCATCGCCCCGCGCGCGGACGGGGCCGAGGCACGCCGATCCGGCCGGCGCGGAGCGCTTGACCGCCAGCCGCGGGAAGGGCTCGGTGGTGAGGCAGATCCACCATCCCCGCTTCGGGTACTTCGAGCGCCGGTTGTACGGCGGAGTGTGGGCCGCGATCAGCCGTAGCTCGCGCGCCGCGGCCTCCAGCGCGTGCGCGCACTCGACATGGTCGACCCGCTCCGCGAGCCCCACCATCTCCTTGATCCGGCCTCGGGTCTCACCCGAGGTGAAGTAGCTGCGCACCCGCCGCCGCAGGTTCCCCGACGTGCCCACGTAGAGCACCTCGTCTCCGGGACCGCGGAACAGGTAGACGCCGGGCCGTTCCGGGAGCGGATCCGCCAGGCCGCGTTTGGCACGCTGCTGCGGCGTGACCGAGGGGAGGTGGCCGCGCAGTTCGCCGAGCGTGCGGATGCCGAGGTTCCCCACACGGCCGATGAGCCCGTGCAGCACGTCGACGGTGGCGCGGGCATCGTCGAGCGCGCGGTGCGTGGGCGTGGTTTCGGCGCGGAACAGCCGGGCCATCTCACTGAGCTTGACCGACGGTGCCTCGTCCCGCGTGAGCACGCGGCGGGCCAGCTGCACGGTGCACAGCGTCTGCGGTGTCGGCCACGGTGTGCCGGTGGCCGCGGCGGCCGCCTTGAGGAAGCCGATGTCGAACCGCGCGTTGTGGGCCACCAGCACGGCGCCGTGGGCGAACTCCAGGAAGGACGGCAGCACGGAGGCGATCGTGGGGGCATCGGTGATCATCGCCGTGGTGATGCCGGTGAGGTGCGTGATGTGCGGCGGGATCCCGCGGCCGGGGTCGACGAGGGTGGCGAACTCACCGAGTACCTCCCCGCCGCGCACCTTCACCGCCCCGATCTCGGTGATCGCGTCGCCGCCCTTCGCCGAACCGCCCGTGGTCTCCAGGTCGACCACCACGAAGGTCACGTCCCGGAGATCGGGATCGGTGGCCGCGGAATCGCAGTCGTCGAGGGTCAGCTGCATGCGGTGAACGTAGGACGGGGCACCGACAGGTTTCGGCCGCCGTCCCGCCCGGGCCCCCGTCCGCGGAAACTTGTCGGTGCCCCGACCTACCTTCCGGATCGACGAGAAGAACCCGATCACGAAGGGACGCCGCCATGGCGCTGCACATCGACTGCTCCACCTGCCCCGCCAAACCGCGCGCCTGCGGCGACTGCTCGGTGGGTTTCCTGCTCGGCCCGGTCGTCTCGGTCGCCCCCGAAGCCGCGCCGGCGCCTGAGGCGGGGCTCGAGGTCACGCCCGAGCCCGACCTGAATGTCGCGATCGCGCATTTCGCCGATGCGGGCATGCTGCCGCACCTGCGCGTGGTCTCCGACCAGGGCAAACGAGCCGGCTAGGTGGTGCGACACTGGAGTGTCGCGTGTCACATCGGCGCGTCCGGCTAGACAGCTGCGTTTCCGTTTCGTAATCTTTCCGAGACCTTAGGAGGACTCCGAGACGATTCCGTCTCGTCTCCGGAGGTCACCGCCTAAGGGGCCGCAAGGCCCCGCCGGGGACCCACACGCAGTATCTGGGGTGAATCGCCGGAGGTGCGCCGCTCTCGTGCGACGCACACCGCGTAGGGCATCTTCCTCGCCCGAACCCGTCAGCTAACTCGGTCGGCGGTCGGGAAGAAACATAGGAGAGACCCCTTCGTGGCGAAACATCGTCTTCAGCCGCAGCCCAGCAAGGGTGCCACCGCCGCGCGCGGTGCACTCGCCGCGGGCGCCGTGACCATCGGCACCCTCGCCGCACCCGCCGCCACCGCTTTCGCCGCTCCGGCACCCGCGCCCGTCGCCCCCGGCGCGCCCGCACCGGCCCCCGCCGTCAAGGCCAAGCCCGCCGTGGCGCCCAAGGCCAAGCCCGCGCCGAAGCCCGCCGCTCAGGTCGCCCCCGGCGCGCCGGGCGTTGCCAGCACGCACAACATCGCCGCCCGCCCGGGCGTCGTGGCCGGTGTCGAGACCGCGCCGAAGCCGGGCGTCACCACCGTCGCGGGCGTGCAGCCCGGCGCCGCCAAGGCCAAGGTCGTGCAGGCCGCGCTGTCGCGCACCGGCCTGCCCTACTCCTACGGCTCGGCCGGCCCCAACTCCTTCGACTGCTCCGGCCTCGTCTACTGGTCGATGAAGCAGGCCGGAATGAGCGTGCCTCGTGACAGCTACGGCCAGCTCGGCGGCGGTCGACCGGTGCCGGTCGCGGACCTGCAGCCCGGTGACGTCGTGATCTACAACGGCGGCAGCCACGCCGCGCTGTACATCGGCTCCGGTAAAGTGGTGCATTCGGTGAACTACGGCACCCCGGTCAAGGTCAGCCCGCTCAACGAGATGTCGGTATACGCTGTCCGTCGCTACTGACGTATTCTGGGCGCTGTTGCAACCGCAACTGCTCGCCGCGTGACCTGCGGCATCCCTGGAAGGATCCTCTCGCTCGTGCCCTCGATTCCGCCCGCCCTCCGCGCCCCGTCCCGGCGCGGCGTCGCCGTGTCGTCGGCGCTGCTCCTGCTGCTCGGTGCCGCCGTCGGTGGTGGCGCGGGTGCCGATCCCACCGATGCGGATGCGGCGCTCAAGCAGTACGAGAAGCTGTCCGAGCAGGCGTCCGGCACCAACGAGGCCGCCAAGGGCGCGCAGGAGGATGTCGAGAGGGCCACCGCGGCCAAGCGCGCAGCGGATTCCACGCTCGTCGCGGCCAAGCGCGAGGTGGCCGCCGTGCAGGCCCGCCGCGATTCGCTGCAGCCCACGGTCGATTCCATCGTGCGCGCCAATTACAAGGGCGCCCGCACCAACCGCACCTTCGCGCTCCTGGTCAGCGATTCGCCGCAGACGATGCTCGACCAGATGTCCACGCTGGACTTCATCAACCGCGACGTGCTGAACACGATCGACGGCTTCAAGAAGGCCAAGGCCGCGGCCGTGTCCGCGGAGCAGCGCGCCGCCGATGCCTCGAAGTCCGCGGATACCGCGAAGACCGACGCCGAGCGCAAGCGCGACGATCTGAACAAGAAGAAGGCGCAGCTGGCGTCCGAGATCGCCCGGATCAAGGCCCTCTACGACCGGCTCACCGGCGCCCAGCGCGGTGCCCTGATCGGCCCCAACGTTCCCGTCGACCCGGGCAAGCTGCCGCCCGGCGGCGCGTCCGAGGCCGTCGCGGTGCGGGCCGCGCTCACCCGCGTGGGCATGCCCTACGCGTGGGGCGGTTCGGGCCCCGGCCAGTTCGACTGCTCCGGCCTGATGCTCTGGGCGTACAAGCAGGCCGGCAAGTCGCTCCCGCGGACCTCGCAGGCGCAGCTCGCGGGCGGACAGCCCGTCTCGCGGTCGAGCCTGCAGCCGGGCGACATCATCGTGTACTACCCGGGTGCCACCCACGTCGGCATGTACATCGGCGATGGGAAAGTGGTGCACGCCTCCACCTTCGGCGTTCCCGTTCAGGTGGTGCCCATCGACAAGGCCGGCCCGTTCAACTCGGCGGTGCGTTTCTAGAACACGCCGGGCGCGCGGGTTCGTCCGCGCGGTACCGTGAGGCATGCCTCGCCTCCTGATGAACCCGCTCACCACCGACTACGCGCACTTCGATCCCGAGACGCGCCGGCTCCTGCTCGCGACCGTCGAATTCTTCGAGTCGTACGGCAAGGAGCGGCTGCTGCAGGCCGATCTCGACGCGGAGTGGGTCTCGGACTTCCTGGAGTTCGAGAAGCGGGAGAAGCTGTTCGCCACCTTCCTCACCCCCGCGGCGTACGCGGACGGCGATCCGAACCGTCGCTGGGACGGCGCGCGCAACGCCGCCCTGAGCGAGATCTTCGGCTTCTACGGCCTGTCCTACTGGTACGCCGAGCAGGTCACCATCCTCGGCCTCGGCCCGATCTGGATGAGCGACAACGAGGGCGCGAAACGCGCAGCGGCGCAGCAGCTCACCGACGGCGGGGTGATGGCCTTCGGGCTCTCGGAGCGCGCGCACGGCGCTGATGTCTACGACACCGACATGATCCTCACGCCCACCGCCGACGGCGGCTTCACCGCATCCGGCACCAAGTACTACATCGGCAACGGCAACGTGGCCGGGATGGTCTCGGTGTTCGGGCGCCGCGCCGATATGGAGGGCCCGGAGGCCTACGTCTTCTTCACCGTCGACAGCCAGCACCCGAACTACCGGCTCATCGACAACGTGGTGCACGCCCAGATGTACGTCTCCACCTTCGAGCTGGTCGATTACCCGGTGACCGCCGCCGATGTGCTGCACACCGGACCCGAGGCCTTCGCCGCGGCGCTCAACACCGTCAACATCGGCAAGTTCAACCTCTGCCACGGGTCGATCGGCATCTGCGAGCACGCCTTCTACGAGGCGATCACCCACTCCAACAACCGGATCCTGTACGGCCACCCGGTCACCGATTTCAGCCACGTGCGCGGCAACTTCGTCGACGCCTACGCGCGCCTGGTGGCCATGAAGCTGTTCAGCGACCGCGCCGTGGACTACTTCCGCAGCGCCAGCCTCGACGATCGCCGCTACCTGCTGTTCAACCCGGTCACCAAGTCGAAGGTCACGGCCGAGGGCGAGAAGGTGGTCACGCTGCTGCTCGACGTGATCGCCGCCAAGGGATACGAGAAGACCACCTACTTCCACCAGGCGAACCGGTTCATCGGCTGGCTGCCCCGGCTCGAGGGCACCGTGCACGTGAACGTGGCCCAGATCCTCAAGTTCATGCCGAACTACCTCCTGAACCCCGCCGAGTACCCGGAGATCGGCACCCGGCGCGATGCCACCGACGACGCCTTCTTCTTCGCGCAGGGGCCGCTCGGCGGCGCGGGCAAGGTGCGCTTCGCCGACTGGACCAAGCCCTACGAGGCCCGCCTCGACATCCCCAACGTGGCGACCTTCTACGAGCAGGCCCAGGCGCTGCGCACCTTCCTGCAGACCGCGGCGCCCGATGCCGAGCAGAGCAAGGACCTCGACTTCGTCCTCGACATCGGCCACCTGTTCTCGCTGGTGGTGTACGGACAGCTGGTGTTGGAGCAGGCCGCGCTCACCGGCCTCGACGCCGATGTCCTCAGCCGCATCTTCGACGTGCTGATCCGCGACTTCTCGGGCTACGCCGTCGGCCTGTACGGCAAGGCCTCGGCCACCGCCGCGCAGCAGGAGTGGGCGCTGGGCGCCGTGCGCCGCCCCGCCGTGGATCCGGAGTCCTTCGACCGGGTGTGGCAGCAGGTGGCGTCGTACGACGGTGCCTACGCCATGCGGCCCTGATCCGACCCGCACGTGGGGGCGTGCCCCGGTCCGGGGCACGCCGCCAGTACGGTTGAGGCATGCCGCGCACGCTGCTGGTCACCAACGACTTCCCGCCCCGCCCCGGCGGCATCCAGACGTATCTGCAGGCCTTCGTCTCGCAGCTGCCCGCCGACGAGCTGGTGGTGTACGCCTCGCGGTGGCGCGGCAGCGAGGAGTACGACGCGGCGCAGGACTTCGAGGTGGTGCGCCACCCCACGTCGCTGCTGATCCCCAGCCCCGATGCGCTCAGTCGCGCGCGGGAGCTGGTGCGCGCCCACGACATCGAGACGGTGTGGTTCGGCGCCGCAGCCCCACTCGCGCTGCTCGCGGCGCCGCTGGAAGCGGCCGGGGCGCAGCGCACCGTCGCGTCCACGCACGGTCACGAGGTGGGCTGGTCGATGCTGCCGCCCTCGCGGGCGTGCCTGCGCCGCATCGGCGACACCACCGACGTGATCACCTACGTCAGCAAGTACACCCGCGGCCGGTTCGCCTCGGCGTTCGGTCCGCAGGCCGCGCTGGAGCACCTCCCGCCCGGCGTCGACACCGAGGTCTTCAAGCCCGACGATGCCGCCCGCTCGGAACTGCGCCGCCGGTACGGCCTGGCCGACGACGAGCCTGTGGTGCTGTGCCTGTCGCGGCTGGTGCCGCGCAAGGGGCAGGACATGCTGATTCGGGCCCTGCCGAAGATCCGGGCCCGGGTGCCCGGAGCGAAGCTGGTGATCGTGGGTGGTGGGCCGTACGCGGAGACCCTGCACAAGCTCGCCGCCGGCAGCGGTGTCGAGGACGCGGTGATCTTCACCGGCGGTGTCGCCGCCGATGAGCTCGCGGGGCATCACAACCTCGGTGACGTCTTCGCGATGCCCTGCCGCACCCGCGGCGCCGGGCTCGACGTGGAGGGCCTCGGCATCGTCTTCCTCGAGGCGTCGGCGACCGGGAAGCCGGTCGTGGCAGGCGATTCCGGGGGTGCGCCGGAGACGGTGTGGGAGGGCGAGTCCGGTCATGTGGTGCCGGGACGCGATGTGGACGCGATCGCCGATGCCGTGGCCGGGCTGCTCGCCGATCCCGATCGTGCCGCCGCCATGGGGGCCCGTGGCCGCGAGCTGGTGGGCGAGCACTTCAACTGGCGCCGCCTCGGCCACCGCCTGCAGACCCTGCTCAGCCCGTACTGACCGCGAACGAAGGAGTGCCCCAACGGAATCCGGTGGGGCACTCCTCGTACCAGCTACCTACTTCGCGTAGATCTCGGCGATGTCGTCGGCGTACTTCTGGGCGACCACGTTGCGCTTGACCTTCATGGTCGGCGTCATCTCACCGGTCTCCTCGGAGAAGTCCTCGGGCAGGATGCGCACCTTCTTGATGGCCTCGGCCTTGGACACGGTCTCGTTGGCCACGGCGACGGCCCTGTTGATCTCCGCCACCAGATCGGGGTCGGTGCGCAGGTCGGCGACGGTGGCCGACTCCGGCTTGCCGTTCGCGGTCTTCCACTGCGGGAAGGCCTCCGGGTCGATCGTGATCAGCGCCGCGATGAAGGGCTGCGCATCACCGATCACCATGGCCTGCGAGATCAGCGGGTTGCCGCGCAGCGCGTCCTCGAGGCCGGCGGGCGAGACGTTCTTGCCGCCCGCGGTCACGATGAGTTCCTTCTTGCGGCCCGTGATCGAGAGGAAACCGTCCTCGTCGATGGAGCCCAGATCGCCCGTGTGGAACCAGCCGTCCTCGAGCGCGGCCTTCGTCGCCTCGTCGTTCTGCCAGTACCCGCGGAAGACCACCGAGCCCTGCAGCAGGATCTCGCCGTCCTCGGCGATCTTGGCGGCCTGACCCGCGAGCGGACGCCCGACGGTGCCGATCTTCTGTGCGCCTTCGACGTTCACGGTGATCGCGGCGGTCGATTCGGTGAGACCGTAGCCCTCCATCACGGTGACGCCGACGCCGCGGAAGAAGTGGCCCAGGCGCGCACCGAGCGGGGCGCCGCCGGAGATCGCGACCTTGCAGTTCCCGCCGAGGGCGGCCTTGAGCTTGCCGTAGACCAGCTTGTCGAAGACGGCGTGCTTGACCTTGAGCACCAGCCCGGGGCCGCCGTTGTCGAGCGACTCGCTGTACTCGATCGCGGTCTGCGCGGCGGCGTCGAAGATCTTGCCCTTGCCGCCGTCCACGGCGCTCTGCTGCGCGGAGGCGTAGACCTTCTCGAAGACACGCGGCACCGACAGGATCAGCGTGGGCTTGAAGATGGCGAACTGCGGCACCAGGTTCTTGGTGTCGTTGAAGTGGCCCACCAGTGCTCCGCCCTTGAAGCAGGCGATGTTCACGGCACGCGCGAGCACGTGCGCGAGCGGCAGGAACATCACGTTCGAACCGCCGCGGATGGCGTCGCCGAAGGGGGAGGTGAGGATCGCCTCGGCCTCGCTCATGAGGTTCGAGTGCGTCAGCTCGCAGCCCTTGGGCCGACCGGTGGTGCCCGAGGTGTAGATCAGCGTGGCCAGGTCGGCGGCCTTCACGCCGGCGCGGCCCGCGTGCACCTGATCCTCGGTGACTTCGGCCCCCTCGGCGGTGAGCGCCGCGACGGCTCCCTGCTCGCCCTCGGGCGCGTCGATCTGCAGGACCCGCTTCACGTTGTGCAGCTTGCCGTTGAGCTCGGCCACCTCGGCGGCCTGCTTCGGGCCCTCGATCACCATGAGTACCGCATCGGAATCCTGCAGGATCCAGTCGATCTGGCC
The DNA here is from genome assembly GCF_039525985.1 of Tsukamurella strandjordii. Classification (NCBI taxonomy): domain Bacteria; kingdom Bacillati; phylum Actinomycetota; class Actinomycetes; order Mycobacteriales; family Tsukamurellaceae; genus Tsukamurella; species Tsukamurella strandjordii. The sequence continues at coordinate 88,937 of NZ_BAAAII010000016.1, forward strand.
CGAGCTGCTGGTCTCGTACACGGGAACCGTCACGGCGCCCACCGCCCAGATGGCGAAGTCGATCAGCGGCCACTCGTAGCGGGTGGAGGAGACGAGTGCGACGCGGTCGCCCGGCCGCACGCCCTGCGCGATGAGTCCCTTGGCCACACCCAGGATCTCCTCGGCGTACTGCTTCGAGGTGACGGGCACCCAGTCCTGCCCCACCAGGCGCTTGATCCGCACGCTCTGCGGATCGGTGCGGGCCACGTCGAAGACGACGTCCACCGTGGACGCATCCGGGTCGATGGTGAAGTTGGCGGGGACAGATATCTCGCGCACGAATCCTCCGGGTCGCAAACGGTGGGTATGTGGTGAACCTTACACCGGTGGAAAACGGCGACGGAGGGCCCTCGCACCGCCGTGACCGTCGGTGAACGAGGGGCTTCGCACGATTAAGCGGACCCGGCACCGTCCGCCCGGACGCCGGATGTGTGAAGCTTGTGTGGTGAGCACCATCCAAGTGGCCGACGTCGCCTTCATCGCCGCACATCCGAGCGCCGTGGCAGCCGCGATGGCGGGGTCGCAGCGGTGGCGCGGCTGGTTCCCGGATCTGCGACTGACGCTCACCGAGGACCGGGGCGCGCTGGGCCTGCGCTGGCAGGTGGCCGGCCCCGTGGTGGGCACCTCGGAGATCTGGATCGAGCCGCACCTGGACGGCAGCCTCGTGCACTACTTCCTGCACGCCGAGCCGGCCGCGCCGATGACGCCGGAGCAGATCGTCGCCGAGGTGGCCGCCCGCCGCGTCCGCGGGCACGAGGTGATGTTCGACCTGAAGTTCACCGCCGAGGACGGCCGCGTCCTGGGTGGCCCCGCGGTGCCGGAGGTGAGCGGTGTCTGACGCCGACCGGACCCGCGAGTCCATCGTCATCGATGCGCCGCCCGAGCCGATCATGGCGGCGATCTCGGCCTTCGACCGCTACCCCGAATGGGTCTCGGCCGCACGGGAGGTCACGGTTCTCGAGACCACCGCCGACGGTAAGCCCAAGCGCGTCAAGTTCGCACTGGAGGAGGGATTCCTCCGGGACACCTACGAGCTCGAGTACACCTGGGCGCCCGGCGGCCGGTCGGTGGAGTGGGATCTCGCGGCCAGCACCCTGCAGCGCACCCAGCACGGACGGTACGACCTGACGCCCACCGCGGACGGCGGCACCACGGTCACCTACACGCTCGAGGTGACGCTGCAGATCCCGATGCTGGGAATGCTGCGGCGCAAGGCCGAGAAGGCCATCACCGATACCGCGCTCAAGGAGCTCAAGCGTCACGTCGAGGGCGACCGGGCGGCCGGTTCCTGATGTCCGGGGACGCCGCCCGCGTACTGCTGGTGGCCGGCGCCGGGGGGACGGGAAGGACCACGCTGGCGACGGCGTTGGCGGCACGCGCCGCACAGTCGGGCCGCACCCTCCTGGTCACGCTGGGGCGCGTGGTCGATCCGCTCGTGGCGGACGGCTCCGGCGCCTTCGATCACGTGCACCTCAACCCCGTCGAACTGCTCGGGCAGTGGTGGGAGACGTTGTCGTCCACGGTGCGGGCCGGACGCAGCGGCGAGGACGAGGCCCCGTCGGGATTCGACCCGTTCGTGCTGGAGGCGCCCGAGCTCACCGGCCTCGCGGATGCGGAGCACCTGCTGACGCTGCGGGCGATCCGGGGCCACGCGCAGTCCGGGGAGTACCGCACCGTGGTGGTCGACGGTCCCGCGTTCGACGCGATGGTCTCGCTGCTCACGGCACCGTCGTCGATGGCCGCGCACCTGGAGCGCGTATGGCCGCGCCACGTGCGGCTCTCCGGCCCGACGGGGCGGGCCACCGGCTCGCTCGCGGGGCTGCTGCTGGTGGAACCGCTCGCGGGCCTCGCCGAGCAGCTCGCGGCGTTCGTGGGCGATCGGTCGCGCCTGGAACTCGTCTACGCGCTCACCGGAGACGGTGGCCGGCCCGCGCGGGCGCGCCAGGAGATCGCCGCCCTGGAGGTGCTGGGCCTGCGTCCGGCCGCGCTGGTGCTCAACCGGCTGCTGGAGGTGGATGACCGCTTCGCACTGGACCTTCCGCATCCGGCCGTGCAGTTGGTGGCCGCCGCGGTGGCATCCCAGGACGATGCGCGTGAGGCCGCCGCCGACCTCGGCGAGGCGATCGCGCGGCCGGTTCTGGAGGTCACCGAGGCGGAGGTCCCCGTCCGGGATGCGGCGGACGCCGCCGCGCTCGACTGGGACGCCGCGCGCATCCTGTCCGGGCCCGCCGGTCCGCCCGCCCCCGTGCCCGAGGTCCGCCGGAGCGGCGGCGAGGGCCTGGACGTCCGGTACGAATGGGCGCTGGAGATGCCCCTGGTCGACCCCGCGACGATCGGCCTCGGGCGGGTCGAGGAGGACCTCCTCGTCGATGCGCAGGGTGTGCGGCGGCGAATGCGGCTACCGTCTGTGTTGCGCCGTTGCGTCGTTGCAGGCGCTACCTACACGGAAGGGGAGTTGCGCGTGACCTTCGCCCCCGATCCGGAGGTGTGGCCTCGTGCCTGATGAGACCTCCGGCGCCGGCCCGGACTTCTCCTCGTTCTCGTCCGAGGAATTCGCAGCGGCCGCCACGCGCCTGTTCGAGACCGCGCGGCCGTGGCTCTCGGCCGCGCTCGCCGAGCACGCGGCGCACCCCGAGGGCGAGCCCGGCGGCTGCCGTCTGTGCGCCCTGGGCGGTGCGGTTGCCCGGAACGTGGAGCCCTTCGCCGAGGAGGCCGCGCGCTCGCTGGGCGCCTTCGCCGACGAGGTGCTCGCCGACCTGATGAAGCTCGCGGAGGAACTGATGGGCAGCGCCCGGACCACCGCGGCGGCCGTCGCGGCCGACTACCTGGCCACGGTGCGCGGCGACGCGCCCGCCGCCCCGCCCGACGGCCCGGTCACCCCGGCCGACGGTCCGGTCGCGGCACCGTCGCCCTCGTCCCAGCACACCGGTTACGAACGGATCGACGTGCAGTTGCCCGGCGAACCGCCCACGCCCGCATCCCCGAACGGTGAGGACGAATGACGCAGACCATCGGCATCGACATCGGGGGGACGTCGGTGCGGGCCGGCGTGGTCACGGAGGACGGCACCGTGGTCGACACGGCGCGGGCGCAGACCCCGCGCAGCGCCCGCGCGCTCGAGGAGTGCCTGGACCGGCTGGTGCAGGAGTTGTGCGTGGAGCACGAGGTGGGCGCGGTGGGTCTCGCTGTGGCGGGCTTCCTCGACCCCGCCCGGCAGAAGGTCTCCTTCGCGCCCCACCTGCCGTGGCGCAACGCGGCCGTCCCGGCGGAGATGACCGAGCGGATCGGCATGCCCGTGGTGATGGAGCACGACGCGAACTCGGCGGCCTGGGCGGAGTACGTCTTCGGCCCGGCGCGGCGCAGCACGGTGACCTGCGTGGTGGCGCTGGGGACCGGCATCGGGTGCGGGCTGCTGATCGACGGGCAGCTCTACCGGGGCGCCTTCGGTGTGGCCCCGGAGCTCGGTCACCTGCAGGTGGTGCCGGACGGAAGGCCCTGCGACTGCGGCAAATCCGGTTGCTGGGAGCGCTACTGCAGCGGCACGGCGCTGGTGGAGACCGCGATCGACCTGATGGGGCCGCAGGGCTCGCAGAGCGTGCTCATGGCGCGGGAGCTGGCCGACGATCCGGGATCCCTCACCGGGCGCAAGGTGGCCGCGGCGGCCGAGGCGGGCGATCCCGTGGCCCAGGAGGCGGTGGCCGACCTCGCGAAGTGGCTCGGCGTGGGCCTGGCGATGGTGAGTGATGTCTTCGATCCCGACCTGATCATCGTCTCGGGCGGCGTCGGCGCCTCCTCGCGGCTGTTCCTCGACGATGCGCGGGATCACTACTCCGCGCTCCTCACCGGCGCCAAGTACCGGCGCAAGGCCCGGATCCGGGCCACCGAGCTGGGGGAGCGCGCCGGCATGCTCGGCGCCGCGGCGCTCGCCCGCGACGCGTTGTCGCCGCTGGTGGAGCGCTGATTCGCGCGTCTGCAAATCCGACGTTCCCCGGGTTGGGGTGCGCGAACACCGGTAGAGTGGGCGAGAACACGATCGACCGCGAACGGGAGCTGCGCGACATGTGGTGGATGGTCTTCAAATGGGTCCTCATCGGACCACTGCTGCGTCTGTTCGGGCGCCCCCGCGTGGTGGGCCTGGAGAACCTGCCGAAGGACGGCGCGGCGATTCTCGCGAGCAATCATCTGGCGGTGATGGATTCGTTCTTCCTGCCGCTCATGGTGCCGCGCAAGATCAAGTTCCTGGCCAAGAGCGAGTACTTCACGGGCAAGGGTCTCAAGGGCGCGTTCAAGAAGTGGTTCTTCTCGTCCGTCGGCAGCATTCCGATCGTCCGCGGCAGCGCCAGCGCGGCGCAGGACGCCCTCGATGCGGGCGTCGGCGCCCTGGAGCAGGGCCACCTCCTGGGGCTGTACCCGGAGGGCACGCGCAGTCCCGACGGCCGCCTGTACAAGGGCAAGACGGGCATGGCCCGCATGGCGTTGGAGACCGGGGTGCCGATCATCCCCGTCGCGATGGTCGACACCGAGAAGTTCAACCCGCCCGGCACCACGCTGCCGCGCCCCACCAGGGTGCAGATCCGCATCGGGAAGCCGCTCGACTTCTCCCGGTTCGAGGGGATGGCGGGTAATCGCTTCATCGAGCGCGCCGTGACCGACGAGGTGATGTACGAGCTGATGAAGCTCTCCGGCCAGGCCTACGTGGACGTGTACGCCCAGGACGTCAAAGACGGTGTCGTGGTGCCGGGCGAGGAGCGCGTGGCCGGCGCCGCGTAGCGTCCACCCTCATGCGCTTCTTCTACGATTCGGAATTCATCGAGGACGGAAAGACCATCGAGCTGGTCTCGATCGGCATCGTCGGTGAAGACGGCCGGGAGTTCTACGCGTGTTCCACCGAGTTCGATCCCGAGTCGGCGGGCCCCTGGGTGCGGGCGAACGTCCTGCCCAAGCTGCCGCCGCCCGCCAGCAAGTCCTGGGGCTCGCGCGCCGCGATCCGTGACGGGGTCTTCGACTTCCTGTCCGCGGCGCCGGGCGACATCGAGCTGTGGGCCTGGGTGGCCGCGTACGACCACGTGGCGCTGTGCCAGCTCTGGGGCCCGATGACGGCGCTGCCGCGGTCGATGCCGCGGTTCACCCGCGAACTCAAGCAGCTGTGGGACGAGCGCGGCCGGCCCTCCCTGCCCCCGGCACCGGCCGATGCCCACGATGCGCTCGCGGACGCCCGCCACAACCTGGCGAAGTACCGGGCGATCATGGGCGGATGAGCGGCGCGTAATCTTTCTCACGTGGCTGTGAACTGGACCGTCGACGTCCCCATCGATACCCTCCCCAAGCTCCCGGCGCTTCCGGGTGACCTGCGTGAGCGCCTCGACGATGCGCTGGCCAAGCCGGCGCTGCAGCAGCCGAGCTGGCCGCGCGAGCAGGCCGACGCGATGCGCACCGTGCTCGAATCGGTGCCGCCGATCTGCGTGGCACCGGAGATCCAGTCGCTGCAGGACCAGCTGGCCGAGGTCGCCCTGGGGCGCGCCTTCCTGCTGCAGGGCGGCGATTGCGCCGAGACCTTCGTCGACAACACCGAGCCGCACATCTCGGCGAACATCCGCACCCTGCTGCAGATGGCCGTCGCGCTGACCTACGGCGCCTCGATGCCCGTGGTGAAGGTGGCCCGGATCGCCGGCCAGTACGCCAAGCCGCGTTCCTCGGACACCGATTCGCTGGGCCTGAAGAGCTACCGCGGCGACATGGTCAACGGCTTCCCGCCGGAGGAGGCCGTCCGCAAGCACGACCCCTCGCGCCTGATCCGCGCGTACGCGAACGCCTCGGCCGCGATGAACCTGGTGCGCGCCACCACCAACTCCGGCATGGCCGATCTGCACAAGGTGCACGAGTGGAACCGCGAGTTCGTCGCGAATTCGCCCGCCGGTGCCCGGTACGAGGCGCTCGCCGCCGAGATCGACGGCGGCCTGCGGTTCATGGCCGCCTGCGGCGTGGAGGACCGGAACCTCAAGACCGCCACCATCTTCAGCAGCCACGAGGCGCTGGTGCTCGACTACGAGCGCGGTCTGCTGCGCCTGGCCGACAACCCGGAGGACCCCGAGGCCCAGCAGGTGCTCTACGACCTGTCGGCGCACTTCCTGTGGATCGGCGAGCGCACCCGCCAGTTGGACGGCGCGCACATCGCCTTCATGGAGCTGATCAACAACCCGATCGGCGTCAAGATCGGCCCCACCACCACGCCCGAGCAGGCCGTGGAGTACGTCGAGCGGCTCGACCCGCACAACAAGCCCGGCCGCCTCACGCTGATCTCGCGGATGGGCAACGGCAACGTGCGCACCGCCCTGCCCCCGATCGTCGAGGCCGTGGAGGCCACCGGCCACAAGGTGATCTGGCAGTGCGATCCGATGCACGGCAACACCCACGAGTCGTCCACCGGGTACAAGACCCGCCACTTCGATCGCATCGTCGACGAGGTGCAGGGCTTCTTCGAGGTGCACCGGGCCATCGGCTCGCACCCGGGTGGCGTGCACGTGGAGCTGACCGGCGAGAACGTGACCGAGTGCCTCGGCGGCGCGCAGGACATCTCCGACGCCGATCTCGCCGGCCGCTACGAGACCGCGTGCGACCCGCGCCTGAACACGCAGCAGAGCCTGGAGCTGGCCTTCCTGGTCGCGGAGATGCTCCGCGGATAGCCCGCGCGCCCGCACCCGCGGGTAATAGGGTCGCGGTATGGGTTCCTACGCCGACGAGTACCGCCGCAGCATGACCGACCCGTCCGGGTTCTGGGCGGAGCAGGCGCGCCGGATCGAGTGGATCACGCCGCCCACGGAGGTCCTGGACTCCTCGGATGCGCCGCTGTACCGGTGGTTTCCGGGTGCGGAGCTGAACACCTGCGTGAACGCGGTGGACCGGCACGTCGCGGCGGGACGGGGCGATCAGGTCGCGGTGATCCATGACTCCGCGATCACCGGCGAGGTGCACACGCTCACCTACCGGGAGCTGCTGGGGCGTGTCTCGAAGTTCGCGGGTGTACTCGAGGATCTCGGTGTGGGCAAGGGTGATCGGGTGGTGATCTACCTGCCGATGATCACCGAGGCCGTGGTCGCGATGCTCGCCTGCGCCCGGATCGGGGCGGTGCACTCGGTGGTCTTCGGCGGCTTCGCCGCGCCCGAACTGGCGGCGCGGCTCGACGATGCGCAGCCGAAGGTCATCGTCACCGCGTCCTGTGGCCTGGAGGGCAGCAGGGTGCTGCCGTACCTGCCCATCGTGCACGCGGCGATCGACGCGGCCGCCGCGAAGCCGGACACGGTGGTGGTCTGGCAGCGGCCGCAGCTGACCGCGGAACTGGGCCCGCGCGATCACGATTGGGCCGCGGCGGAGGCGGCGGCGCAGCCCGCGGAACCGGTGGCCGTGAAGGCCACCGACCCGCTGTACATCCTGTACACCTCCGGGACCACCGGCAAGCCCAAGGGCGTGGTCCGCGACAACGGCGGACACGCTGTGGCGCTGTCCTATTCGATGGGCGCGATCTACGATGCGCATCCCGGGCAGGTGTGGTGGACCGCCTCCGATGTGGGCTGGGTGGTGGGCCACAGCTACATCGTGTACGCGCCGCTGCTGATCGGAGCCACCACCGTGGTCTACGAGGGCAAGCCCGTGGGCACGCCGGACGCCGGTGCGTTCTGGCGGGTGATCGAGCGGCACGGCGTGAGCAACCTGTTCACCGCTCCCACTGCGCTGCGGGCCATCCGCAAGGAGGACCCGGACGCCGAGTTCGTGGCGACGTCCGATCTGTCGAGCCTGCGCACGCTGTTCATGGCGGGGGAGCGGCTCGATCCCGATACCTACGAGTGGGCGTCGGACAAGCTGGGCGTGCCGGTGATCGATCACTGGTGGCAGACCGAGACCGGCTGGCCGATCGCGGCGAACCTGCGCGGCGTGGAGCCGATGCCGGTCAAACCCGGCAGCGCCACGGTCCCGGTGCCCGGCTACGGCGTGCGCATCGTCGACGATGCCGGCAACGACGTGCCCGCGGGCGCCGAGGGAGCCGTGGTGATCTCGTTGCCGCTGCCGCCGGGCACGCTGCCCACGCTGTGGGGTGCGGACGAGCGGTACATCGACTCGTACCTCACGGCCTTCCCGGGGAACTACCTCACGGGCGACGGCGGCTATCTCGACGAGGACGGCTACCTGTTCGTTATGGGCCGCACCGACGATGTGATCAACGTTGCGGGGCACCGGCTCTCGACCGGTGCGCTGGAGGCGGCGATCGCCGGACATCCCGCGGTCGCCGAGTGCGCCGTGATCGGTGTGGCCGATCAGCTCAAGGGGCAGCTGCCGCGGGCGCTGGTGGCGCTCAAGGCCGGCGCCGACTGGGACCACGAGACGGTGCGCGCCGAGATCGTGCAGCGGGTCCGCGAGACCATCGGCGCCGTCGCGGCGCTGCGCGAGGTCGCGATCGTCACCGCGCTGCCCAAGACTCGATCGGGAAAGATCCTGCGGCGCAGCATGCGTGCCATCGCCGAGGGGCGCGACGAGGCCGTCCCGTCGACCATCGAGAACCCGGCCGTCCTCGAGGATCTGCGCGGGATCCTGCGTGGCTAGCGCTGCAGCAGGGCGCAGGATCGGAGGAATCCGATCGGATGTTCACCGGTCGGTCGGCGCCCGTTCGGCCAGCGTGAGCAGGCGGCGCAGCAACTCGTTCCCGGCCAGCTCCGTCGCCGCGTCGTCGTCCTCGGTGCCGTGGGCGGTGTCGGTGCCCCCGTGCACCTGTGTGTGCAACTGCTCCATCCGCTTGTCCAACTGCTCCGCGACCGCCGCGGCGGCGGACAGCTCGTCGACCAGGCGCGGCGGCACGGCGCGGTCGTACTTGTAGTAGATCTTGTGCTCCAGGCTGGCCCAGAAGTCCATCGCGATGGTGCGGATCTGCAGCTCCACGGGAACATGCACCGGCCCCGTCGAGAGGAACACCGGGATCTCGATGATCGCGTGAAGGCTCTTGTAGCCGTTCGGCTTCGGGTTCGCGATGTAGTCCTTGACCACGATCAGCCGCACATCGTCCTGCGCGGTGATGGTCTCCAGCACGCGGTAGGTGTCGGCGATGAAGCTGCACGTGATCCGGATGCCGGCGATATCGGTGATCGCCTCCCGGATCAGCGACAGATCGGCCGCGATCCCGCGGCGCCCCACCTTCTTGACGATGCTCTCGGGCTTCTTGATCCGCGAGGTCACGTGCTCGATCGGGTTGTATCGATGCAACTGCACGAACTCCTCGCGCAGGATCGACACCTTCGTCAGCACCTCGTCCACCGCGAACTGGTACTCCATCAGGAACCGCGTCAACTGGTCCCGCATGCGGCGGGCGGTGGCCAACATCTCGGGATCGGGGACGAATCCGAGCCCGAACGGGTCCGACGGTGCGGGTTCGGCGTTCATCGCGTCACCCTCACGGGATCGCCGTCACGGTCACGGTGGAGCCAGCCTTCACGCGGGTGCCGCCGCCCGGATCCTGCCAGATCACCTGCGAGTTGTCGGAGGCGAAGATGCCGTTGACCTTCACCTGCAGGCCGGCGTCCTGAAGCACGGATCGCGCCTGGCCCACCTTCATCCCGGTCACCGACGGCACCACGACGCGCGCCGCCAGGGTCACCGTGACGCGGTTGTTCGCCGGGTCCACCCGCGCCCCGGCGGCCGGGCTCACCGATGTCACCACGGCACCCGAACCGCTCTCGCCGGTCAGCTCGCCCACCAGGCCGGCCCGCTGCAGCATGCTCTGGGCCTCCGCGGCCGATTTGCCGGTCACATCGGGCACGGTGAGCGCGTTCGAGACCAGCAGCGTGACGCTGCCGCCCTTGTTCACCTGACCCGAGGGGTCCGTACCGAAGACCCGGCCGAGCTCCGTCGACGCGTCGAACTGCTGCTTGGTCTCCTTCACCGTGAGACCGGCCGACCGCAGGATCGACGTGGCCTCGTCGGCGGTCCTGCCGCGGACGTCGGGGATGGAGACGGGCTGATTGCCCGCCGACGCCACCACGGTCACCGCGGAACCCACGCCCACCCGGGTACCCGGAGTGGGGCTGAGCCCGATCACGCCGCCCTGGGGCACGTCCCGGCTGAACTGCGACGGCCCCCGCTTGGGCACCAGCCCGTTATCGCGCAATTGCTGCTCGACGGATTCGATGCTGGCGCCGGAGGTGAACTGCGGCACCGTCGGGCGGCCGCGCGAGTACTCCACCGTGACGCTGCCGAACCGGCTCACCCGGCTGCCCGACGGCGGCTTGAGCGCGGTCACGGTGTCCTCGGTGAGATCGTTGCTGTAGGTGCCCGCCAACTCGACGTCGAGCCCGGCGTCCTTGATCGCGCGCTCGGCCGCCGGCCGGTCCATCCCGGACACGTTCGGCACCGTCGTGTACTGCCCCGAGGCGAACCACCAGCCACCGAAGGCCAGCAGGATCGCGACCGCGGCGATGATCGCGACGATCGCCCAGGACTTCGCGCGGCTCTTGGCGGGCGGCTGCCCGGCCCACTGGGGACGCGCCGGGGGAACCTCGGCGGGCAGCGACTCGTGCATCGTCTCGGCGCGGGTGTACTGCACCGGTGTGCCCGGCGGGGGCACCTGCGGCACCGCCGCGGCCACCGTGTTCGGCGGTGCGGGCGCCTGCGCCCCGGCGGGCAACGCCGAGGTGGGATCCGCCGCGGCCGGGATCAGCGGCTGATTGCGCTGCGCGTCGTACATCGCGGCGGCCGCGCGCTGCTCGGCGCTGGACTGCGGCGCGGGCACCGTGAACGAGGGCAGTTCCAGGTTGTCCGCGATCGCCGCCAGCGCCTCCGCCATGGCGAAACCGTCGGTGTACCGGCGCGACGGATCGCGGTCGGTGGCGCGCGCCACGAACTCGTCGAACTCGGGCGGCACGCCCGCGATCGACGCGCTGGGCGCGGGCACGTCGTTGTGCAGCCGCTGGTAGGCCAGCGAGATCGCGGTGTCGCCGGTGAAGGGGACTGCGCCGGTGAGCAGCTCGTAGACCAGGACGCCGCTGGAGTAGACATCGGAGCGCGCGTCGGCGTTCCCCGACTCGACCTGCTCCGGGGAGAGGTACGCGGCCGTGCCGAGGATCACCGAGGAACTGGTGACGGACGCCGCGGCGATCGCGCGGACCAGTCCGAAGTCGGCGACCTTGACCTCGCCGCTGTCGGAGATGAGTACGTTCTCGGGCTTCACATCGCGGTGCACGAGCCCCGCGCGGTGCGCCGTGCCCAGTGCCGTGAGCACCGGCTCCATCACGGCCGCCACCGCGTGCGGGGGCATGGGGCCGCGCTCGTTGAGCAACTCGCGCAGGGTGCCGCCGGTCACCAGCTCCATCACGAGGAAGGCGAGATCGCCGTCGACGCCCTGGTCGTACACGGCCACCAGGCCGGGGTCCTTGAGCTTGGCGACGGCGCGGGCTTCGAACTCGAACCGGGAGACGAACTGCGCGTCCTCCGCGTACTTCGGGTCCATCACCTTGATCGCGATCGGCCGGTCGAGACGCAGGTCGAGGCCCATGTAGACGGTGGACATGCCGCCGCGCGCGATCACCGCATCGATGCGGTAGCGGCCCTCGATGCGGGCACCGAGGAGCCGGTCGCGGGGAGTGTTCACCTTCTTCGATCCTCTCTCAAGTCACTCGGCGGACGCGCCTGCCACGGCAGGTGTCGACAGTTCAGCCTAGCGACCCCGGGGTGGGAGGGGGTGGACCTCGAGCCTCGGTACAGTGTGACGGTGAGCTCGATCCCTTATGTCAGTGACGACCTGCTGCCCGATGGCACCGCCACCTTCTCCGCCTCCGCGGTCGCGAAGGGCCTCGGCGTGTCGTCGTCCAAGGTGCTGCAGTTGGTGCGTGATCGCCAACTGATCGCGGTGCGGCGCGGGGGAGACTTCCACATCCCGCAGCTCTTCTTCGGAGAGACCGACGGTCGCTTCGCGATCGCCAAACACCTCACCGGGCTGCTCCAGGTGCTGCGCGACGGCGGCTTCCAGGACGACGAGATCATGCAGTGGCTGTTCGCGCCGCTCGACGACCTCGACGGTGCCCCCGCCGAACTGCTGCACACCGATTCGGCGCGCGAAGTGATCCGGCGCGCCCAGTCGATGGCCTTCTGACCCCGCTCAGGCCGGAACGGGCTGCAGCCCCAGCTTGGGGCGCAGTTTCAGTGGATCCGGGTGCGCCAGCGAGTACCCGGCGAGCGCGCCGAGCGCGATGGCGAGCAGCACGTTCCACCACGAATACAGGCCGATCGAGCCGGTGGGCATGAACACGGCCATCAGCCACACCGAGATGCCGACGATGATCGCCAGCGTGCGGCGCGACCACGTGAACGCGCCGGCCACCGCCAGCGGCCAGGTGTAGTACCAGGGCAGCGACGCGGGCGAGAGCACGCACACCGCGAGCAGTCCCAGCAGGATGCCCATCACGTTCCGGCGCTCGTTCTGCCGGTACCGCCACCACAGCACCACCAGGGTGATCGCCAGGAGGGCGATGCCCAGGGCGCGGGTGACCACCAGGATCGGCGCCAGGTGCAGGTCGGTGAACGGAGCCGCGAGGAAGGCGGTGATCTGTGCCACGGCCGTCGGCAGGGTGATGTAGTTGATGATCTTGATCGACCCGGCCAGCGCGGTCACCCAGCCCAGCCCCACGCCCGCGATCGCGGTGAAGGCCGCGAACAGCGCCGCGAAGATCGCGACCGAGGCCGCGCCCACCGAGACGAAGGCGCGGGTGGCCGATTCCGACGGATCGTCCTCCCGCCGGTGGTGGTACCAGATCCACACCACGAAGGGCAGGGCGATCGCGGCGGTGCCCTTGACCGCCACCGCCGTCACGATCACGGCCACACCGAACCAGTGCTTGCGCCGCAGTACCAGCACGATGCCGGTCACCATGAGCCCCACCATGAGTGCCTCGTTGTGCACGCCGCCCACGAGGTGCACGATCACCAAGGGGTTGAGCACCGCGAACCACAGCGAGACGGCCGGCCGCGCGCCGAAGTGCTGCGCCAGCCGGGAGACGCCCCACACCGACAGCGCGATGCCGGGCAGCATCACCAGTCGCAGCGCGATCGTGCCGGTGAGCGCGTTATCGCCGCAGATCACCGTGACCCACTTCGCGATCAGGATGAACAGTGGACCGTACGGGGCGGTGGTGGTGGTCCAGATCCCGCTGACATCGTCGAGCAGGCCGTTCGGGTTGACCACGGGGCCCACCTCGTACGGATCGAAGCCGTCGCGCAACAGCGCGCCCTGCGCGAGGTAGCTGTAGGCGTCGCGGGAGTACAGGGGCACCGCCACGATCAGCGGCGCCGCCCACAGCGCGACGGTGCCCGCGATCTGCCGGGCGGAGACCTCGTCGCGGAGGGCGCTGCGCCCCAGCCGGACCCAGGCCAGCATGAGCAGCGCGATCCCCGTCCAGAACAGCACCGAGCTGAGCACCAGGCCGTGGCCGTAGCGCAGCCACGACAGGTGCGCGGATTCGAGCGTCACATCGTGCACGCGGATCGCTCCGGCGCCGAAGCTGCCGAGTGTGGTGAGGACGGCGCCCGCACAGCCGAGCAGGGCGGGGCGGCCCATAGCGGACCGCAGGAAGGCGGCGTAGCCGCGCACGGCGTCGCCGACGGCCGCGCGGGCGGCCCCGGCGTCGCGCTCGGTGCGGACGGGATCGTGTGAACCGGACATCCCCGCCAGTCTAGGCGCAGCCGTGCGCGCCCCGGCTCACCGTCGATCCATCCCCGCGTAGACCGCGACGCGCAGCCCCTCCACGGCGTGCACCGCGACGGGGGTCTCGAAGATCTCGGTGAGCAGATCGGAATCCATGATCTCGGCCGGTGTCCCGGCCGCGGCGATCACGCCGTTCTTGAGGGCGACGATCCGATCCGCGTACGCGGCGGCGAAATTCAGGTCGTGCACCACCAGGATGATCGTCTTGCCGAGCTCGTCGGCCGCGCGTCGGAGCTGCCCCATCATGCCCACCTGATGCCGCAGGTCGAGATTGTTGAGCGGCTCGTCGAGCAGGATCACCTCGGTGTCCTGGGCCAGCGTCATCGCCACGTAGGCCCGCTGCCGCTGCCCGCCCGAGAGCTCGTCGAGGAACCGATCCGACAGCTCGGTGAGGCCGAGGAAGCCGAGCGCGTCGTCGATGTGCCGTACGTCCTCGGCGGTGAGCCGTCCCCGGCTGTGCGGGAAGCGCCCGAACCCCACCAGATCACGCACCGTGAGCCGGGCGTTGACGCCGTTCTCCTGGCGCAGGATCGCCAGCTTGCGGGCGATCTGCGTGGGCTTCATCGATCCCACCTCGACGCCGTCGAGTTTCGCCGTCCCGGCGTCGGGTGTGAGCAGTCGGCCCAAGATGGTGAGGAGCGTTGACTTGCCGGCGCCGTTGGGTCCGACGAGGGCGGTGACGCCCCCGCGCTCGAAGGAGCCCGAGACGGGGCCGAGGACCACGGTCTCGGCGTACGACTTGGTGAGGTCCGCGAATTCGATCGCGGGTGTCGAGGCTCCGGTCGCTGCGTTGGTCACATCGTCCCCCTTCGGCGGAACAGGATGGCGAGGAACAGGATCCCGCCGGCGAACTCGATGATCACGGTGAGCATGCCCGCGGCGTAGAAGACGTTCTGCAGGATGAACTGTCCGGCGGCCAGGGTGATCACACCCAGGAGGAAGGCCATCGGCAGCGTCGCGCGGTGATGCCAATCGCCGGCCAGCTCGTAGGCGAGCGTGGCGATGATGAACCCGAAGAAGACCATCGGACCCACCAGTGCCGTGCTCACCGAGATCAGCAGCGCGATCAGCATGAGCGCCTTGGTCAGTTCGCGGCGGTGGTCGACGCCCAGCGCGATCGCCGGATCGCGGCCCAGCAGCAGCACGTCGTAGACGTTGCGCCGGCGCCACGCGTACACGGCGACCACCACGCACACCACCGCGGCGATCGGCAGCAGGTCGGCGTTCACCGAGCCGAGGCGCCCGAACAGCTTGATCGAGAGCGCGTCGAACTCGGTGGGGGAGAGCAATCGCTGCAGGAACTCGGCGACCGCACGGAAGGCCAGGCCCAGCACCACACCCACCAGCAGGAGCAGGAACAGGCTGGCGAACCGGCCGGAGAACAACCAGCGGTACAGGATCGACGCGAACAGCACCATCGCGCCGGTCTGCGCGAGGAACTGGGGCACGCTGTCGAAGTTCTCCACGAAGCTGCCGCCCACCAGGAACACGCCCACGGTCTGGATCAGCACGTACAGGCTGTCCAGGCCGATGATCGAGGGCGTGAGGATGCGGTTGTGCGTCACCGTGTGGAACAGCACCGTGGCCACGCCCTGGCAGAACGCGGCGATGATCATCGCGCACACGGTGCGCACCCGCCGGTCGAAGGACAGACCGAAGGTGAAGTCCCAGCGCAGCACGTCGTCGGCGCCCGTGCGCATGAGCAGGAACAGTGCCACCGCCAGGGTGGCCACCGCTGCAGCGATGCCCAGGCGGGCGCGCCAGCCCACCCGGCCGGTGGACGATCCGGCCAGTGACGGTGCGCCCGTGGCGGTATCAGAGGGCGACACGATTACTCCTGGTGAGGATGAGCGCGAGGAAGGTGACGGCGCCGATCACACCCATGATCACCGCGACCGGGATCTCCATGGGGCGCACGATGATCCGGCCGATCAGATC
This sequence comes from Tsukamurella strandjordii, assembly GCF_039525985.1. Classification (NCBI taxonomy): domain Bacteria; kingdom Bacillati; phylum Actinomycetota; class Actinomycetes; order Mycobacteriales; family Tsukamurellaceae; genus Tsukamurella; species Tsukamurella strandjordii. The sequence goes on from NZ_BAAAII010000016.1 coordinate 104,652, forward strand.
GCACCCGGTGATCAAAGCGATGGACAGTGCCGCGACCCAGGGCAGGCCGGACCTGACATCGTCGCCGCGCAGCGCGCTGATGATGTTGGGCACCACCAGCCCGAGGAAGGGCAGGAAGCCCACCACGACGCTGGTCACGCCCGTCGCGAGCGCCACCATCGTGACGCCCAGGCCCACGGTGAGCCCGTACCGCAGCCCGAGGGAGGTGGCCACATCGCGGCCGAGGCCGGCGATGGTGAAGTAATTGGCGAGCGCGAACGTGGCGACGGCGATGATCGCCACGGCCCACAGCGGCTCGTAGAAGCCGCGCACGATATGCGCGAACCCGCCCGAGCGCCAGGCGACCACCGATTGCAGCAGGTTCCGGTCGACGGCGAGGTAGGTGGTGATCGCGCTGACCACGGCGCCCATCATGAGGCCCACCAGCGGCACGATCGCGGAGCGCCGGGCGCGGATCCGCGAGAGGAACCCGAGGAACAGCAGCGTGCCGACGAAGGCGGTCGCGGTCGCGAAGCCCATCTTCACCAGGGGCGGTGCACCGGGTACGAGGATCAGGCAGAGCAGCACGCCCAGGCCCGCCCACTCGGCGGTGCCGGCGGTGGTGGGCTCGACGAACCGGTTCTGGGTGAGCCGCTGCATGATCACGCCGGAGAAGCTCATGGCGAGTGCGGCGAAGATCAGTGCCAGCGTGCGCGGTACCCGGGAGATGAAGAACATCCGCCACATGTCACCGTCGCCGGACATCAGCCCGGCGACGGTGATGTGGTACTCGCCCGTCATCAGGGACAGCACCACCAGCACCGCGCACGCCGCCGCGATCAGCGGCAGCGCGGCGCGGCGGGTCACTTCTTGGCGGCGAGCGCCTCCGCGAGGCGCTGGTAGTTCTCGCCGTAATCCTGGATGCCCTCGCGGACGTAGAAGAAGTCGTCCAGGTAGAAGATCCGGTCCTGCTCGAAGAAGCCCTTGCCCTTGAAGGCCTCCTGCGCCTTGAACACCGAGGCGGCGGGCTGCGGGGTGGTGCCCGGCTTCGGGGTCACGGCGGCGTCGCGGTCCATGACGATGACCCACTGCGGGTCGGCCTGCGCGATCGCCTCGGGGGTCAGGCCCGAATCCTGGTGGATGTTGCCGCCCTGGCCGCCGAAGACGTCCTTGAGGTTGAGCTGCTCGATGAAGGGCTTCATGCGCGCGGCGCCGTTGTCGATCTTGCCGCCGTTGACATTCGCCAGGAACACGGTCTGACCGGTGGCCTGCGCCTTCGCGGCATCGAGCCGCTTGTCGAAGTCGGCCACGATCTGCTTGGCCTGATCCTGCTTGCCGAAGATCTCACCGAGGGTGGTGGTCTGGCTGCGCATGGTGTCCACGCGGCCCTTCGGTGCGTCGTCCTCCGCGGCGATGTCGATGAACGCGGCGCCGGTCTGGTCGGCGATCTTCTTCAGATCGCCCTCCTTCTTCTGGAACCGGTAGCCGCCGATGATCAGGTCGGGCTTGACGTCCTCGATCACGTCGAGCTTCGGCTCGGCGTGCGTGCCGACGTCCTTGATCTCGGGGTCGTTGATCCACTCGCCCAGCACGTTCTTCGCGAACAGCGGCTTCGGGATGGCCACCGGGGTCACGCCGAAGGCCTTGAGGGTCTCCGCGCTCGTGTTGTCGAGGGCGACCACGCGCTTCGGGTTCTTCGGCACCTGGACATCGCCCTTGTTGGTGCTGATCGTGATCTTCTCGCCGGCGGCGGGCTTCTCGTCGTCGGAGCTCGTGGTCGAGCATCCGGCGAAGACGAGGCTCGCGGCCACCAGCGCGGCGGCCACGGGGGCGCCCTTGCGGAAGCGGGTGAACATGCGGGGACTCCTTCTGAGCAATAGTGACGCGATACCGTAAGGCCTTGGTAAAGGCCTTAGGCAACCGAAACCATACCCAGAGATGGCAAGGATTACCTAACTCAGCAGGAAGGCGTCAGGCGGCGCGGTCCACCAGGACCGCCGCCAGCCCGGCCAGCACCGGGCGGGCCTGGTCATCGATCGGCGCGTCGTCGATGGCCGTGGTGGCGCGGGAGGTGAGCTCCTCGACCCGGGACTGCATCGCCGACGGTGCGCCCGTCGCCCGCAGCGCCGCCCGGGCCCGCTCGACACCCTGGTCGTCGAGGTCGGTGCCCACCAGCGAGCGCAGCTCGTCCGCCGCATCGCCGCCGGTGGCGAGCGCGTGGGCGAGCATCGGCGTGTGCTTGCCGGAGCGCAGATCGTCGCCCGAGGGCTTGCCGGTCACCGCGGGATCGCCGAACGCGCCCAGCAGGTCGTCGCGCAGCTGGAAGGCCACGCCCAGGTCGACGCCGATCTCCCGCAGCGCGGCGATCGCCGCGTCGGAGGCGCCGGCCAGCGCGGCGCCCACGTGCAGCGGCCGTTCCACGGTGTACCCCGCGGTCTTGAACCGCACCACGCGCTCCGCGGCGTCCTCCGATTCGTCCCGCGAGGCCTCGCTCACGATGTCGAGCAGCTGTCCGCCGAGCACCTCGGTGCGCATCGCCGCCCACGCGCGCGCGGCGCGCAGGTAGCGCTCGGGCTCGAGACCGGCGCCGAGGAACATGTCGTCGGCCCAGGCCAGGGCGAGGTCGCCCAGCAGGATCGCGGTGGCCTCGCCGAACTTCTCCGACGAGCCCGACCAGCCGCGCTGCGCGTGCAGCTCGGCGAACTCGCGGTGCGTGGTGGGGTAGCCGCGGCGGGTGAGCGAGGCGTCGATGATGTCGTCGTGGATCAGGGCGCACGCCTGGACGAACTCCAGCGAGGAACAGGCCCGCAGGGCGGCCCGCGCCACCTCGCCCTCGGCCGGCCCGCCGCCCGCCAGCCACCCCGTCCAGGCGAACGCGGGGCGAATACGCTTACCGCCGCGCAAAACGAAGCGCTCCAGTCCGGCGGTCGCCTCCGAGAACACCGGACCGACGGGTTCGACCAGGTCACGGCGCTCTTCGAGGAAGGATTCGAGCTGTGGCCGCACGGCCTCCGCGATGTCGGCCAGGGTGGTCTGGGGCGGGGCGACCGGCAGCGTCATACCTGGAAATCTATTCTCAATGGTGTGACCGAACCAAGCCGGACCGTACTCGACCGTCTCGACGCCGTGCGCGCGAGCGGGCGAATGCCGTTCTCGGTGGAATTCATGCCCCCGCGCGACGAGGCGGGGGAGGCCCGGCTGTGGCGCGCGGTGCGCACTTTCGAGCGGATGGATCCGGCCTTCGTCTCGATGACCTACGGTGCCGGCGGGTCCACCCGCGACCGCACCGTCCGCGTCACCGGCGAGATCGCCGCGTCGACCACCCTGCTGCCGGTGGCGCACCTGACCGCCGTGGACCACAGCATCGAGGAGCTGCGCGCGCTGATGGGCGCCTACGCCGATCAGGACGTGCGCAACGTGCTGGTGCTGCGCGGCGACCCGCCCGGTGATCCGCTGGGCAAGTGGGTGCGGCACCCCAAGGGGCTCAAGTACGCCAGCGAGGTCGTCGAGCTCGTGCGCGAGCTGGGTGATTTCCACGTGGGCGTGGCCGCGTTCCCGGAGGGACACCACCGTTCACCCGATCTCGACAGTGACGTGCGGTACTTCGCGAACAAGCTGCGCTCGGGCGCCGACTACTCGATCACGCAGATGTTCTTCGACGTCGACGACTACCTGCGGCTGCGCGACGCCGTGGCGGCGCTCGATCCGGAGCAGGGCGCCAAGCCGCTGATCCCGGGCATCATGCCGATCACCTCGCTCAAATCGGTCTCGCGCATGGCCGAGCTGTCGAATGCGAAGATCCCCGATGCCATGCGTGCCGAGCTCTCGGCGGCCGCGGGCGACGGGCCCGAGGAGGATCGCGCCGCGGTCCGCGCCGTGGGCATCGAGATCGCCACCCGGATGGGTGAGCGGCTGATCGCCGAGGGCGCACCGGCGCTGCACTTCTGCACGTTGAACTTCGCGAAGGCCACCAGCGAGGTGCTGGAGAACCTGTCGATGCTGCCGGAGCCCGCGGGCACTACTTCTTGAGCTTCTCCCGCAGCCACTGCGGAAGCTCGACGAGCGATTCCGTCTCGCCGGAGTCCTGGCCCACCTTGGCGCTGCGGTCCCGGTTGACGTAGGCGACCGCGGCCACGACCGCGGCGGCGAGGAAGGACACGATCGCGGTGATCCACGACCACAGGGTGAACGAGGCGATCGACGGATCGGCGTAATCGGCCTCGGCGGTGAGCGCGGCGGAGGTGCCCGCGTTCAGCGTCCAGGTCACCAGATCGTCGTTCTCCTGCTGCCCGTTGGTGGCGGTCACCGGGCCGGGGAACTGCACCGAGACCACGATCACCGCCGAGTTCGGCGCCAGCGACGCCATATCGGCGGTACCCGACAGGATCACCGTGCCGCCGTTGCGCTGCACCCGCATCTTCATCGACGTCGCGGAGTTGTCGAAGGCCTGCGAGACCACCTCGCCGAGCTGGTTGAACTGCCCGAAGGTGATGGTCTCGAACAGCATCTGGGTGCCGATCTTGCCGTTCGAGTCGTACGCCTGCACCTGGGCCTGACCGGTCAGTTCCCCCGGCACCGACAGCTGCGGGCCCTTCGGGTCGGAGTTCGGCGTCTGCGCCGCCACGATCTTGCCGGACATGCGGTCGCCGGGGCCGGGGTTCGCACACGCGGCGGGCACCGCCGCCAGGAACAGCAGCATGACCGCGGCGAGCAGCCGGGCCGGGCGGAACCGGGGCCGGGGCGTGTCGACTTGGCGGGATCGGGAGCTCACGACCGCCATCGTGCCAGGCCCCGCAGGTCGCGGGCGAGTAGCCGCGCCGCGATCCGGCCATTGGAACCGTTCACGCCCCCGCCCGGGTGCATCGACGCGCCCGCGAGGGCCAGGCCCGGCGCTCCCGGTACACGGGCGCCGGCCAGGTCCGGGATCGGCCGGAACAACAGCATGTTGTGCAGCGCCATCTCGACGTGCATCACGTTCCCGCCGAGCAGGCCGAGCTCGGATTCGAGGGTCGCCGGTGTCTGCACGTACCGGTGTTCGACCGTGTCGGCGAAGCCCGGCGCCCAGCGCTCGGTCTCGCCGACGATGCGATCGGCCTCCGCCTCGGCCAGGGCGGCCCAGTCGCCGCGGGCGAGCGCGTAGGGGTACCACTGGGCCCACAGCGTGGTGTTGTGCCGGCCCGCGGGCGCGATCGACGGGTCCAGGCCCGAGAAGGTCATCGCCAGCACGGCGGGCCGACGGGGCGGATCGCCCGCCAGCATGTCGCCGCGGGCGCGGGCGAGGTGACCGCGGTCGGCGGTGAGCAGGCCCAGCCCCGATTGCTCCTGCAGCGGAACGCCGTCGAAAGCGGGTGGCGCCGTGGTGCCCAGGCGCAGCACCATGCCCACTCCCGGGCCCACCTGGATCTGCCTGCGCCAGCGCAGGATCCGGTCGCCGTCGTAGCCGCCGGCGGCGAGCAGGTCGAGGGTCGTCAGCACGTGACACCCGGCCAGCACGGTGCGGGCGTGCACGGTGCGCGGACCGTCGGGCCCGGCGACGGTGACGCGCCAGCCCCGTCCGGCCCGGCGCAGCTCGGTGACGGGCGTGCCGAGTTCGACGGTGCCGCCGTCGGATTCGAGACGGCTGATCAGGGCGGCGGTCAGTGCCCCGCTACCGCCGACGGCGCGCCCCGGGGGCAGGGTGTGCATGAGTGCGGCGAAGCCGACCATCGGCGCGGTGCCGGGTTCGCTCATCGCGGGACCGGACTGCGCGCCGAACCAGGCCAGCGCGGCCTTGAGGCGTTCGTCGTCGAAGTACTCGTCGAGGAGGGCGTCGCCCGATGCGAGGTAGGCGCGGGACATGCCGACCACCGAGTCCCGCCCCTTGGTGGGCCAGAACGCCCGCCCCAGCCGCGCGGCCGTCGGACCGGCGCCGAAGGCGTTCATGGTGGCCCGGGCGCGCGGCGTCCAATCGGCCACGAAGCGGCGGTACGCGGCGGCGTCCCGCGCCCCGCACGCCGCGGCCACCGAATCCACGGTGGCATCGAGGTCGGTACGGAAAACGATGGGCGGCAGCGAGGTTCCCGGGGGAACGGGCGCGAAGGCCCACGGATCGCAATCGATGTACTGCAGACCGTGCGCGGCGAGACCGAGCTCCTCGGCGATGCCGGTGTGTCGGAACATCAGGTGGGCCGACGAGCCGCGGTCCACGCGGTACCCCGGGAACCGCTCCACGGTGCTCACCGCGCCGCCGGGCACCGCATCGGCCTCGAAGACGGAGACGCGCCGGCCGCGGGCGGCGAGGAGGGCGGCGCCCACCAGTGCGTTGTGGCCGGAACCGACCACCGCGACGTCGAGCTCGGCGGCGGTCACCGGGAGTAGGGGAGGTCGCGGCCCAGGACGGCGAAGGGGCGCGGATCGCCCGCGAACCGGAAATCACGGAGCACGTCGATGAATCCGGTGCGCCGGTACAGGCGCCAGGCGCGGTTCGCCTCGCCGGCGACCTCCGGGGTGGACAACAGGACGCGGGCCTCCGGCCGCCCCGCGAGCAGGGCCGCCAGGAGGCCGCCGCCGACGCCGTGCCCCTGCGCCGTGGGGTGCACGTGCAGCTCGGTGAGTTCGAAGTAGTCGCCGGCGATCGCCTCGATCGCGGTGGGCGCCGTACCGCGGCGGGTGAGGCCGAGGCGGAGCTGCCGGTTCCACCACTGGTCACCGCCGCCGCTGTAGCCGTAGGCGATGCCCACGAGGTGGTCGACGAGCGTCCCGTCGGGTGTGGGGAGGGCCTGTACGGCGCCGAAGGCCGAATACCCGGGCCGCGCCAGATGCTCGCGCCAGGTGGGGAAGCGGTGCGCCTCGGTGCCCGCGGGATAGGCCATGGCCGCCACGTAGATCTGCAGGGCGGCGGGCATCCAGAGCGTGGCGTCCTGCGGGGAGAGCTCGAGGATCCGGGGGGCGGGCGGAGTCACTGCGGTCACGGTTCCTCCTCTCCCTTGACGTGTCGGTCCCTCACGCTATATTAGAAGTGATCGAATGGTTGTTCGATCACGGGCCATCGGATTGGCGCGCATGTTCTGGCGCCGGAGCGGAACGCCGATCCAGCGGTCGCCGGCGGGTCTGGCGCGAAACGAGGGAAGCGTTCCGTGTCAGTCCCGTCCGGTACAACGAGGTCAACGAGAACACGAATTCGCTTCGCCGAGATTCGAAGCGTCAGCAAGGAGAGGAGCCGTCATGGTCGACAACGTCACTCGGATCGATCGCGTCGGGTCGCGTCGGGTCGTCGGTCAGTCGGGTGCGGCCCGCATCCTGGACCGCGCCGATCAGTTCCTCGCCCGGGCCGGCGGCTCGCCTGCGCTCGCCGATCAGTACCGGGAGATCTACCACGCCGCGCTGCGCGGGGCCGCTGCGTTGCTGGCGGAGCGGGAGAAGGGAGTGCGCCGCCCAACACGTAATGCGTGGCTGCGCCTGGCGAAGGCAGCACCGGGCTACGCCGAGTGGGTGGCCTATTTCACATCGGTGTCCGGTGTCGTCGCGGCGCTCGAGACCACCGCGCGATCGGTCACCGCCGACGAGGTCGCCACGCTGCACGAACGGGTCCAAACCTTCCTGAATCTCGTCGAGTCCGACCTCGCGCCCGCGGCCTGAACCGATTCCGCACGGTATTTGTTCATCGGTTAGTGGTCGTGCGGTCGCAAGGCTCGTATCATGAGGGGAGGAGTTGGACCCCATGAGTGCTGAAGGAGGGGAACGTGCCACTCTCCGAGCACGAGCAGCGCATGCTCGATCAGATCGAGAGCGCGCTTTACGCTGAGGACCCGAAGTTCGCGTCGAATGTGCGCGGCGGCCGCCTCGGCGGCGCAGTCGGTAAGCGCCGCGTCGTCGCGGCGATCGGCTTCGCTGTCGGGTTGATGCTGCTCATCGCGGGAATGTTGCTCTCGCAGGTGCAGTACACGGTGATCGTGGGCATCGCAGGTTTCCTGCTGATGTTCGGCTCCGTGGTCTATCTGTTCTGGGCCGGGCCCAGCACGTCGGGCCCGCGCGGCACCGTCGCGGACGACGGTTCGGTCCGCGCACCGTCCGGCCGGGGCAAGGTGAACAAGGGCTCCGGCCCGTCGTTCGTCGCACGGATGGAAGACCGCTTCCGCCGTCGTTTCCCGTGATCCACTAACGCTTCATCGTCGCGCCGAGGGCCGCTGATCCACTGGATCGGCGGCCCTCGGCGTCTGTCGGGGCGAAATTCTGCCCTCGGTTGATCCGCTCGTAGCGAACGCAGTCGCGCTGTCGCCCCGCTGCCGGCCGATGCGAGCCGGTCGTCGCCGCGCCGCGCTGTCGCCCCGCTGCGCCCGTCGATACGCGGGCCGCGCGGTTTCGTCCCCCGCGCCGCGACCGTCCCCCCACTGTCCCGCGTCTGCGCCTGTTCCCGCTCCCGTTCCTTTGCCCCGCTCCCGTCGCATGGGGAGCGGGATGGGGAAACGGGAGCGGGAGGCGCGACGGTGCGGCACCGTCGGCCCGGCACGCGTCCGGCCGCGGCGTAGGCGGCGCCACATCCTGGCAGGTCGGGGCGTTTCCCCACTTCTCCCCACCGGAGTTCCCCACATCTCCCCACGGACTCCATCTCAGACGTAACTCCTTTCTCTGACATCACAAGAATCTCGGCATTCACGGCCGCGCGACGAGGTGTGAGCAAGTCCGCCACGCCGGGCAGGTTCGCGTCCCCCACTTCACGCCACACATCTGACCTGCAGTAATCCTGAGAATTCCGTGCGAAACGCGTCGCGAGGTGGTTGAAAGTGGAGATTGGTGGGGTAATGTGGGGCGCACTGGAGAGAGACGCGCTACGCTGAAGGCTCGATCCAGTGACAGCCCCATCGGGGGAGGCGGGAGGTTGCCGTGATGTTCACGGGTACCTACACGCCGAAGCTCGATGACAAGGGACGGCTCACGCTTCCCGCCAAGTACCGCGAGGAACTGGCGGGAGGACTGACGATCACGAAAGGACAGGATCGAAGCCTCACGGTGTACCCGAAGGCGGAATTCGAGCGCATCGCCGAACGTGCGGACGCGATCGAATGGACCGACCCCGCGGGACGCGCCTTCTACCGCAACTTCTTCGCCAGCTCGGACGATCAGCGGCCCGATTCACAGGGACGCATCACGCTCTCGTCCGATCACCGCCGCTACGCAGGCCTCACCAAGGAATGCGTCGTCGTCGGATCGCGGAGATTCCTGGAGATCTGGGACGCGGAGGCGTGGGACGCCTACCAGGCACAGCACGAAGACGACTACGCACAGCCGCAGTCCGAATCGCTCAAGGCGATCTTCTAGCAGCACGCGGCCATCGCCGCGCTGCGGACGAGGTGGACCGAGGCCTGCGCCCGAAACGGCCCTGACGTACTTCCCCAACGCCAGGTACGGGTCGGGCGGGGACCCCGATTCACCGGTCCTCAACCACCGCACCACGACCGCCCACGTATCCGCATGTCCGCACGTGCCCTGGAGGAGCCATGCCCGAATCCGGTGAGGACTACGGTCACGTCCCGGTTCTGGCGACCCGGGTCCGCGAACTGCTCGCCCCGGCCCTCGCCCACGACGGTGCCGTCTACGTCGACGCCACCCTCGGTGCCGGCGGACACTCCGAGCTCATCCTCGACAGCTTTCCCGCCGCGCGCGTGATCGGCCTCGACCGCGATACCGATGCGCACGAGATCGCCGGCGAGCGACTGGCCCGCTTCGGCGACCGGTTCACCGCGGTGCACACCCGCTACGACGGAATCGCCGACGCGCTCGACGATCTCGGCATCGCCGCCGTGGACGCGGTGCTGTTCGATCTCGGCGTCTCCTCGATGCAGCTCGACCGCGCCGAACGCGGCTTCGCGTACTCGGTGGACGCACCGCTGGACATGCGGATGAACGCCGACGATCCGCTCACCGCCGCCGATGTGCTCAACACCTACAGCCACGGCGACCTCGCCCGGATCCTGCAGCGCTACGGCGACGAGCGGTTCGCCGGGAAGATCGCCTCCGCCGTGCTCAAGGAGCGCGAGAAGGAGCCCTTCACCACCAGCGGGCGCCTCGTCGAGCTGCTGTACGCCACCATCCCCGCGCCGGCCCGCCGCACCGGCGGACACCCCGCCAAGCGCACCTTCCAGGCCCTGCGCATCGAGGTCAACGCCGAACTCGCCTCGCTGGAATCGGCGGTGCCGCAGGCGCTCGACGCACTCGCGCCCGACGGGCGCATCGTCTTCCTCAGCTACCAGTCGCTCGAGGACAAGATCGTCAAGGCCGAGCTCGCCGCGCGCACCCGGTCGACCACGCCCGCCGGCCTGCCGATGGACCTGCCCGGCACCGGCGCCACCTTCGAACTGCTCACCCGCGGTGCCGAACGCGCCACCGAGGAGGAGATCGCCGAGAACCAGCGCGCCGCCCCCGTCCGCATGCGGGCCGCGCGCCGACTGACCACCGACCCCCAGACGCACCGTCGAACCAGGAGCGCGCGATGACCGCACCGAACGCCACCACCGCACCCGGCACCGGTACCCGCGCACGGCGCGCACCCGGGCGCCGCGACGATCGCGACACCTCCCGTCCCCGTTCGAGTTCCGCGCAGCGGGCCCTGGCCCGGCGGCAGAAGCGCCTCGAAGCCGAACAGGCCGTGGTCGCCGCCGGCGGCCACGTCCGCGAGACCTCCGCCGAGCGTGCCCTGCGCCGGCACCGTGAGGGACCCGCGCCCGCTCTGCTGACCCGGCTGCCCAAGGCCCCGGCCGCTCTCGCGCGCCGGGTTCCGTTCGTGCTGGCCGTGATCGGCCTCGTCGGCGCCGGCCTGGTGCTGACCCTGTGGCTGTCCACCGGCAGCGCCGAGAACTCGTACGAGCTCAGCAGTCGCGAACGGGTCAACGACACCCTCGCCGAGAAGAGGGCGGCACTCGAGCGCGATGTGAAGGCGGGGGAGAGCGCTCCCGGCCTCGCCCAGCGCGCCACCGAGCTCGGCATGGTCCCCGCCGGAACCCTGCCCGTCCTGGTCGCCGCACCCGACGGCAAGGTGACCGTGGTCGGAAAGCCCGCCCCCGCCACGGGATCTCCGAAGCCGGCGCTGAACCCGCCCGCGCCCACCACCGGGCAGGACTCCCAGACCGGCACCGCCGGATCCGGCGCGCCGAGCACCGCGAATCCCGGGGCCGGCCAGGGTGGCGGTGAACAATTGGTGACCATGAACTCCGGCACCCCGGCGGTCGCGAACACCGCACCGACGCAGGGCGCGACGCCGAGTCCGGCGCCGCCCGCCGCGACCCCGGCTCCCGCACCCGCCGCTGGAGCCGCGCGATGACCCGCGCACAGCGCCCGCCGACGTCCTCGCGGCCCACTCGGCGCCCCGGACCCCGCACGGCCGCACCGCGTTCGGCGTCGAGCGCCCCGCGATCCGCGCGCGCCCGGGTCAAGGGTGGCCAGCAGCCCGAGGTGGCCACCTCCTTCCTGCACCGCAGCCGCTTCTCGGGCTGGGTGATCGTGGCGATCTTCTCGGTGATCGCCGTCTGGCTCGGCGTGGTCCAGTTCGTGCAGGCCCCCGATCTGTCCGCGAAGGCGGCCAGCCAGCGGCAGGTCAAGGAGACGCTGCCCGCCACCCGCGGCGCCGTGGTCGATCGTTCCGGTCAGCCCATCGCCTTCACCATGGAGGCGAAGTCGCTCACCTTCCAGCCGGTGATCGTGCGCAAGCAGATACAGGAGAAGTACGACAAGGACCTCGAGGCCCAGAAGTCGGGCGGCCAGGGGAACACCCCGGTCACCGTCGACGACCGCCTCCAGCAGATCGCCAAGAAGATCGTCTCGGTCCTCGGCGACGCCGTCTCCGAGCAGAAGCTGCTCGAGCAGCTGCGTGGCAACGAGACCTTCGTCTACCTCGCCCGCGGCGTCGACCCGGCGAAGGCCTCGGCCATCACCGACGAGTTCACCGAGGTGGGCGCCGAGCGCCAGTCCATCCGGCACTACCCGGGCGGCTCCCTCGCCGCGAACCTGGTGGGCTCCACCGGCTGGGACAACCGCGGCCTGATGGGCATGGAGTTCTCCCTCGACTCCATCCTCGCCGGCACCGACGGCAGCCAGACTTACGACCGTGGCTCCGACAACGCCGTGATCCCCGGCAGCACCCGCGAGGTGCACCCGGCCGTCAACGGGGCGAAGGTCACGCTGACGATCGACAACGACGTGCAGTTCTTCGTCCAGCAGGCGGTACAGGACGCCAAGCAGCGCTCCGGCGCGAAGAACGTGCAGGCCGTGGTCCTCGACGCGAAGACCGGCCAGGTGGTCGCGATGGCCAACGACACCACCTTCAATCCCGGCATCGGCGTGGCCAACAACCCGAAGTCGGCGCGCACCGGCAACCTGCCGGTCAGCAGCCCGTTCGAGCCCGGTTCGGTGAACAAGCTGATCACCGCCGTGGCGGCGATCGAGAACGGCAAGACCAAGCCCGACGAGGTGCTCCAGGTGCCCGGCACCATCCGGATGTCCGGCGTCACCGTCAAGGACGCCTGGGCGCACGGCACCGAGCCGTACACCACCACCGGCGTCTTCGGTAAGTCCTCCAACGTGGGCACCCTGATGCTGGCCCAGCGGGTCGGCGAGGACGCCTTCGCCGACTACGTCGACAAGTTCGGACTCGGCAAGGCCACCGGCGTGGGGCTCCCCGGCGAGTCCGGCGGCGAGGTCCCGGCCCGCAACCAGTGGTCCGGCGGCACCTTCGCCAACCTGCCCATCGGTCAGGGCCTGTCGATGACCCTGCTGCAGATGACCAGCATGTACCAGGCACTCGCCAACGACGGGGTCCGCGTGCCGCCGCGCATCATCAAGTCGGTCGACGGTGCCGCCGACCCGGCGCCCGCCGGTGAGCCGGTGCGGGTGATGAGCCCGGAGACCTCGCGCACCGTGCTCGACATGTTCCGCGCCGCCCTGCAGCGCGACCCCATGGGCTACCAGCAGGGCACGGGCCCCGGCGGCGCCGTGGACGGCTGGCAGATCAGCGGCAAGACCGGTACCGCGCAGCAGGTCGATCCGGCCACCAAGGCCTACTCGAACTCGATGTACAACATCACCTTCGCGGGGGTCGCCCCATCGAACGATCCGCGGTTCGTGATCGGTCTCATGATGGACGCGCCGGCCCGCAGTTCCGACGGCACGGGCGGCCAGTCGGCCGCGCCGCTGTTCCACGACATCGCCGCGTTCATGCTGCAGAAGTACGGCGTGCCGCTCTCGCCGCCGGCACCCAAGCTGACGCTCGTGGCCGGGAAGTAGTTAACCGACCGGTAGGATTCATCGGTGCCCCAAACGACTCTCACGCGACCCGCCCACCCCCGCGGAGCCACGCTGACGGAGATCGCCGCGCAGGTACCGGGCGTCAGCAGCGCCCCGACCGCGGCGGCCGGCGTCGATGCCGATTCGGTCCGCTGCAGCGGCGCCACCATCCGCGCCCAGGACGCCCTCCCCGGCGACCTGTTCTGCGGCGTACCCGGCAACACCACCCACGGGGCCCGGTTCGCGCCCGAGGCCGTGGCCGCGGGCGCCGTGGCCGTGCTCACCGACGCCGCCGGCGCCCAGGTGCTCGCCGAGGCCGGCGTCGACGTCCCCGTGCTGCTGCACGACGACCCCCGCTCCGTACTCGGCCCCGCCGCCGCCGTGATCTACGGCGCACCGTCGAGCCGGATGACCCTCGTCGGCATCACCGGCACGTCCGGCAAGACCACCACCAGCTTCCTGGTGGAGGCCGCGCTCGGCTCCACCCAGGCCACCACCGGCCTGATCGGCACCGTCGGCACCCGGATCGCCGGGGTCGACGTACCCACCTCGCTCACCACCCCCGAGGGCACCGCCCTGCAGGGCCTGTTCGCCTCCATGGTCGAGCGCGGCGTCACCTCCGCCGTGATGGAGGTGAGCTCGCACGCGCTGTCCCAGAACCGCGTGGGCGGCACCCGCTTCGCCGTGGGCGCCTTCACCAACCTCAGCCAGGACCACCTCGACTACCACCCCACGATGGAGGACTACTTCGCCGCGAAGGCCCTCCTCTTCGTGCCCGACGAGTCCGGCGACGGTCCGGTGTGCGAGCAGGCCGTGATCTGCGTCGACGACGAGTGGGGCAACCGCATGGCCGATCTGCGCCGCGCCGCGGGGCTGCCGCTGGTCACCGTCGCCACCACCGGCCCCGCCGACTGGACCGCGGGTGCGGTCTCCGCGCACGCCGACGGCACCCAGCGGTTCACCCTCACCGGCCCCGGCGGCCAGACCTACGCCGCCACCGTCGGGCTGCCCGGTGCCTACAACGTGGCCAACGCCGCGCTGGCCCTGGTGATCGCCCACGAGGCCGGCGTGCCGCTCGCGGACGCGGTCCGCGGCATCGCCGCCGTCGCCGTGCCGGGCCGGGTGCAGCGCATCGACCGCGGCCAGGACTTCCTCGCGGTGGTCGACTACGCCCACAAGCCCGCCGCGCTCGACGCGGTGATCGCCACGCTCCGCGGCCAGACCGCCGGCCGGATCGCCGTGGTGGTCGGTGCCGGCGGCGACCGCGACCGCGGCAAGCGCCCGCTCATGGGTGAGGCCGCCGCCCGCGCCGCCGAACTGGTGATCGTCACCGACGACAACCCGCGCACCGAGGACCCCGCCGCGATCCGGGCCGCCGTCCGCGAGGGCGCCGAGGCCGTGCCCGGCGGTGGCGAGGTCCGCGAGGTCGGCGACCGTCGTGCCGCGATCATCGAGGCCGTGAACTGGGCCCGCACCGGCGATGTCGTGCTCATCGCCGGCAAGGGACACGAGGCCGGCCAGGAGATCCACGGCGTCAAGCACCCCTTCGACGACCGCGACGAGCTGGCCGCCGCGCTGGACGCGCGAGGGGAGCAGGCATGATCGAGCTGACCCTGGCCCAGATCGCCGAGATCGTCGGCGGCACCCTGCACGATGTGCCCGATCCGGACGCGAAGGTCACCGGGACCGTCGAATTCGACTCCCGCGAGATCGGCCCCGGTGGCCTCTTCCTCGCCCTGCCCGGTGCCCGGGTCGATGGCCACGATTTCGCCGCCACCGCTATCGACAAGGGCGCGGTCGCCGTGCTCGGCGCCCGGCCCGTGGGCGTGCCCGCGATCGTCGTGCCCGTCTCCGGCGAGACCGACAACCGCGTCATGGCCCTGGAGAGCGACACCGACGGCACCGGCGCCGCCGTGCTGGGAGCACTCGGCGCCCTCGCGGCGTACTGCACGAAGGCGCTCGCCGCCGACGGCCTCACGGTGGTCGGCGTCACCGGCTCCGCCGGCAAGACCTCCACCAAGGACCTCATCGCCGCGGTGCTCCGCCCGCTCGGCGAGACCGTCGCACCGCCCGGCTCCTTCAACAACGAGATCGGCCACCCCTGGACCGCGCTGCGGGCCACCGCGTCCACCAAGTACGTCGTGCTGGAGATGTCCGCCCGCGGCGAGGGGCACATCGCCGCGCTGGCGAAGGTCGCGCCGCCGCGCATCGGCGTCGAGCTCAACGTGGGCACCGCGCACCTCGGCGAGTTCGGCTCCCGCGATGCCATCGCCCGCGCCAAGGGCGAGCTCGTCGAGGCACTCCCGGCCGACGGTGTCGCGGTCCTCAACGCCGACGATGCCGCGGTCGCCGCCATGGCCTCCCGGACCTGCGCACGGGTCGTCTTCTACGGGACCGCCGACGCGGACGTCCGCGCGTCCGACGTGGTCCTCGACGCGCAGGCCCGCGCCTCCTTCACCCTGCACACCCCCGCCGGCACCGCGCCCGTCGCGCTCAAGGTGCACGGCGAGCACCAGGTGCACAACGCGCTCGCCGCGGCCGCCGTCGGCCTCGAGTGCGGCGCCACCCCCGCGCAGGTGGCCGAGGCGCTCTCCGCCGCCGGTGCCGCGTCCCCGCGCCGGATGGACGTCTTCACCACCGCCGACGGCGTCACGGTGGTCAACGACACCTACAACGCCAACCCCGACGCGATGCGCGCCGCACTGCGCAGCCTCGTGCTCATGTCCGAGCACGACGCCGACGGTGCCCGCCTGCCCGGCCGGGAGCGGCGCCGCACCTTCGCCGTGCTCGGCGAGATGGGGGAGCTGGGCGAGGAGTCGATCCTCGAACACGACCGCCTCGGCCGGTTCCTGGTGCGCCTCGACATCACCTCGACCATCTGCGTCGGCGGCTCGCGTGCGGTGCACGCGCTGTGGCAGGGCGCCGTGATGGAGGGTTCCTGGGGCAGCGAAGCCGTGCGCGTGGACACCCGCGAGGAGGCAGTGGAACGGCTGCGCGCGGAGCTGCAACCCGGCGACCTGGTTTTGGTCAAGGCCTCCAAGTCCGAGAAGATGTGGGAGGTCGCCGAGAGCCTCGGGCCGGCCGCGCACACCTCGCAGAACGAAGAGAACACGCAAGGGGAGTCACCGAAGTGATCCAGATCCTGTTCGCGGGCGGCATCTCGCTGGCCGTCGCGATCCTGCTCACGCCTGTGCTGATCAGGGTGTTCTCCCGGCAGGGATTCGGTCAGGAGATCCGTGTCGAAGGCCCCGAGAGCCACCAGACCAAGCGCGGCACCCCGTCCATGGGCGGCGTCGCGATCGTCGTGGCCCTGTGGGCCGGCTACCTCGGCGCGCACCTGCTGGGCTGGAACTCCGGTCCCGGACCGAGCGCCTCGGGCCTGCTCGTGCTCGGCCTGGCCACCACGCTGGCCTTCGTCGGCTTCCTCGACGACTTCATCAAGATCCGCAAGCAGCGCAACCTCGGCCTGAACAAGACCGCCAAGACCGTGGGCCAGACCATCGCCGCCCTGATCTTCGGTGTGCTCGCGCTGCAGTTCCCCAACGCGCAGGGCATCACGCCCGCCAGCGAGCACCTCAGCTACACCCGCGACATCAACGCCATCTCCATGGGCGCCATCGTCTTCGTGCTGTTCTGCTGGTTCGTGGTGTCCGCGTGGTCGAACGCCGTGAACTTCACCGACGGGCTCGACGGCCTGGCCGCGGGCTCGATGGCCATGGTGCTCGGCAGCTACGTGCTCATCACGTTCTGGCAGTACCGGTACGCCTGCACGGGCCCCCGCGGACCGTCGGCCGGCTGCTACGACGTGCGCGACCCGCTGGACCTGGCGCTGATCGCCGTCGCCGCGGGCGGCGCCTGCCTCGGCTTCCTGTGGTGGAACGCCGCGCCCGCGAAGATCTTCATGGGTGACACCGGCTCGCTCATGCTGGGCGGCCTGCTCGCCGGACTGTCGATCACCACTCGCACCGAGCTGCTGGCCGTGGTCCTCGGCGCCCTGTTCGTGGCCGAGATGGTCTCCGTGGTCACCCAGATCGCGGTCTTCCGCACCACCGGCCGCAGGGTGTTCCGGATGGCGCCCTTCCACCACCACTTCGAGCTGGCGGGCTGGGCCGAGACCACCGTGATCATCCGGTTCTGGCTGCTCACCGCGATCTCGTGCGGCCTGGGTCTGGTGCTGTTCTACGCCGAGTTCCTCGGCTCCGGCGCGGGCGGATAGCGATGGCGACGCTTCCCGGGCCCGGCGCGCACGTCCTCGTCGCGGGCGGGGGCGTCACCGGTCCGGCCGTGGCCCGGGCACTGCTCCGGCTCGGCGCCGAGGTCACCGTGGCCGACGGTAAGCCCACTGCGCGCGCGAAGATCGCCGCCGACGTACCCGGGATCACCGTGACCGATCTCGACGGGCTCGATCCGTCGGGGTTCGACCTCGTCGTGGTGGCGCCGGGCTTCCGCCCCGACGCCCCCGTGGTGCGGGCCGCGGAGCGCGCCGGTGTCCCCGTGATCGGCGACGTGGAGCTGGCCTGGTGGATCGACCGCGCGGGTGCCTTCGGGGCCCCGCGGCAGTGGCTCGTGGTCACCGGCACCAACGGCAAGACCACCACCACCCAGATGCTCGAGGCCATCCTGCTCGGTGCGGGGGTCCCGGCGGTGGCGTGCGGCAACATCGGCCGCCCGGTGATCGACGCGATCGCCGACGACGCCGATCCGCGAGTGCTCGCCGTGGAGCTGTCGTCCTTCCAACTGCACTGGGCGCCCTCGGTGCGGCCGCGCGCCGGGGTGGTGCTCAACATCGCCGAGGACCACCTGGACTGGCACGGCTCGATGGCGGCGTACACGGCCGATAAGGCACGCGCACTGTCCGGCGAGATCGCCGTGGTGGGGCTCGACGATCCGGTGGCCGGCGGGCTGCCCGCCACCGTCGGGTTCACCGTCGGGGAGCCGCAGCCGGGGCAGTACGGCGTGCGCGACGGTGTCCTGGTCGACGGTGCCGGAGCGCCCGTCGTCGCGGCGGACCGGATCTCGCCGCCCGGTCCCGCCGGCATCGCCGACGCGCTGGCGGCGACCGCGCTGGCGCAGGCCGTCGGTGTCACCGCCGAGCAGGCGGGCGAGGCGCTGGCCGCGTTCCGGGTGGGCGCGCACCGCGCCGAGCCGGTCGCGACGGTGCGCGGCGTCACCTACATCGACGATTCCAAGGCCACCAACCCGCATGCCGCCCAGAACTCCATCGAGGCGCACGAGCGCGTGGTGTGGGTGGCGGGCGGCCAGCTCAAGGGCGCCGATATCGATCCGCTCGTCGCCCGCGTGGCGCCCCGTCTCGTGGGTGCGGTGCTCCTGGGCCTGGACGCCGGGTTGATCGCGGCGGCAATGGCGCGACACGCGCCGGATGTACCGGTGGTTCGGGTGACTTCAGGCGACGATAGTCCTGTGTCTCCTGTGACTAATGATGCGAACCGTTCTGTAGGGACGTTTGTGGCTGGCGATGTGCGAGTGTCCGGCGATGCGGATGCGGTCATGTCCGCGGCCGTCGACGCCGCCGCTCGACTCGCCGATGTCGCAGGTCAGACTGGCCCCGCCCCGGTGGTCCTGCTGGCGCCGGCCGCGGCCTCGCTCGACATGTTCACCTCGTACGGCCACCGCGGCGACGCCTTCGCCGCCTCGGCCCGCGCGCTCGGAGCGGCGTCGTGAGCCGCGCCCGCGACACCGAGGCCCTGCCCGAGGACCTCGAGCCCGGCGCCGTCAACGCACCCGAGAGCACCGAGTTCGAGGTGCAGCCGGGGCAGACCGTGCCCGATCTCGACGACGCGGCGCCCCGCCGCGGCGGCGCCGATATCGCCCGCACCGGCGCGAGCATGCTCCGCGATACGGCCGTCAACATGGCCACCGCGCTGCGCCGCCCGCTGGCCTCGTACCACCTCGTGCTCGGCCTCACGGCCGTGCTCACGGTGCTCGGCCTGGTGATGGTGCTCTCGGCCTCCTCGGTGGAGGACATCAGCGCCACCGGCTCGCCGTACAGCAAGTTCACCAGCCAGCTGATCTACGTCGCCCTCGGTGTGGTGGCCTTCTTCGGCGCGCTGTACCTGCGCCCCACCCTGCTGCGCCGGGTGGCCCTCGGCGGCGTGCTGGTGTCGATCGTCCTGCTCATCGCCGTGCTGGTCCCCGGCATCGGCACCAAGGTGGGCGGCGCCCGCCGCTGGATCGATGTGGGCGGCTTCACGCTGCAGCCCTCCGAGATCGCCAAGGTCGCGCTCATCGTGTGGGGCGCGCACCTGCTGGCGGACCGCAGCCGCACCGGCGGACTCAAGGAACTGCTGCTGCCGCTCGGCCCGGTCGCGGTTCTCATGGCCGCGCTGGTGGTGGCCGAGCCGAACCAGTCGACCGCCATGATCATCGCCGTCACCGCCGGCATGCTGCTGTTCTACGCCGGACTCTCCTCGCGACTGTTCCTGTCCATCGGCATCGCCGGTATCTGCGCCGCGGTCTTCCTGGCCCTGATGGAGGGCTACCGCTCGGCCCGCCTGTCCGCGTGGCTCGGCCGCACCAACGACACCCTCGGCGTGAGCTACCAGTCGAACCAGGCGCGGTACTCGCTCGCCGACGGCGGCTTCTTCGGCGTGGGCCTGGGCAACTCCACGGCCAAGTGGAGCTACCTGCCCAACGCGCACAACGACTTCATCTTCGCCATCATCGGCGAGGAGCTCGGTTACCTCGGCGCCGGCGTGGTGATCCTCATGTTCGGCCTGCTCACCTGGGTCGGCCTGCGGATCGCATGCCGGGTGGCCGATCCCTTCCTGCAGCTCATGTCGGCCACGATCACCACGCTGATCGCCCTGCAGGCCATCATCAACATGGGCTACGTGGTGGGCCTGCTCCCCGTGACGGGCATCCAGCTGCCGCTGCTGTCCGCGGGTGGCAACTCGGTGATCCTCGTGCTGTTCATGCTGGGACTGCTGGCCGGTGCCGCGCGGCACGAGCCCGAGGCCATCGCCGCGCTCGCCGGTGGCGGTGCCGGGCGGGCCGGGCGCCTGTTCCGCCTGCCCAAGCCGCACCCGTACGTGCCGCCGCGGCCCGCCCGCGCCGCCGCCCCGCGGGCGGGGGAGCGTCGTGCGCCTGCGCGCCCCGTGGCGCCGTCGCCGTACGATCGACTTCCGTACGGAGACGCGCGCCTCGCGCGGCCCCGTCGGGACGTTCCGCCCGCCCGGCCCCAGCGCCGGTCCGGCGAGCCCTGGCGCGGCGAGCGGGCCCGCGTTCAGGATCGGCCCGCCTCCGGATCGCGGCGCCGTGGAGAGGAAAAGGGTAGACGGGCGTGGTGAGTTCTTCGGTCTCGGTGGTGGTGGCCGGCGGTGGCACCGCAGGACACATCGAGCCAGCGCTGGCGGTGGCCGACGCGGTTCGTGCGGCCGACCCCGGGGCCCGGGTCACGGCGCTCGGTACACCCAAGGGACTCGAGGGCACCCTGGTGCCCGCCCGCGGGTACGACCTGCGGATGATCCCGCCGGTGCCGCTGCCCCGTAAGCCCAACGCCGATCTCGCGAAACTGCCCTTCCGGCTGGCGAGTACGGTGCGCCGCACCCGCGCGGTGCTCCGCGATGTCGGCGCCGATGTGGTGGTCGGCTTCGGTGGCTACGTGGCACTGCCCGCCTACCTCGCCGCGCGCAGCATGGGCGTGCCGATCGTGATCCATGAGGCGAACGCGAGCGCCGGCATCGCCAACAAGGTGGGTGCGCGCCTGGCCACCAAGGTCTTCGCCGCCGTGCCCGGCTCCGGCATCCACGCCGAGGTCGTCGGCATTCCGGTGCGCAGCTCCATCACCGGGCTCGATCGCACCGCCCTGCGCGCGCAGGCCCGCGCCCACTTCGGGCTCCCCGCCGACGGCCCGGTGGTTCTGGTCTTCGGCGGCAGCCAGGGCGCGGTCCGGCTCAACGACGGTGTGGTCGGTGCGGCACGGGATTTCGCGGACGCCGGTATCGCCGTGCTGCACGCCTACGGGCCCAAGAACGCCGTCGATGTCGATGTGCCCGGCTATGTGGCCGTGCCCTACCTCTCACGCATGGATCTGGCCTACGCGGCCGCCGATCTCGCGGTCTGCCGCTCCGGCGCGATGACGGTGGCCGAGGTGGCCGCGGTGGGCCTGCCCGCGGTGTACGTGCCGCTGGCGCACGGCAACGGGGAGCAGGCGCTCAACGCCAAGCCGGTGGTGTCCGCCGGCGGCGGACTCCTGGTCGACGATGCCGCGTTCACCCCGGACCTGGTGCGCGAGACGGTGATCCCGCTCGCCGCCGATGCGGATCGGCTCGCGGCCATGGGTGCCGCCGCCGCCGGGACCGGTCACCGCGACGCCGCGGGCACCGTCGCCGCGACCGCCCTGGACCTGGGAGGCCGGCGATGAGCGATCTGCCCGAGAAGCTGCAGCGTGTGCACATGGTGGGCATCGGGGGCGCCGGTATGTCCGGCATCGCCCGCATCCTGCTCTCCCGCGGCGGCGAGGTGTCCGGCTCCGATGCGAAGGAGTCGCGCAGCGTGATCGCGCTGCGCGCGCGCGGCGCGCAGGTGCAGATCGGGCACAGCGCCGAGGCCCTCGATCTGCTGCCCGGCGGCCCCACCGTGGTGGTCACCACGCACGCGGCGATCCCCAAGGACAATCCCGAGCTGGTGGAGGCCCGGCGGCGCGGCATTCCCGTGATCCTGCGCCCCGAGGTACTGGCCGACCTCATGGAGGGGTACCGCACGCTGCTGGTGAGCGGCACCCACGGCAAGACCTCGACCACCTCGATGGCCGTCGTCGGCCTGCAGCACTGCGGCGGCAATCCGTCGTTCGCCGTGGGCGGCGAGCTCAACGAGTCCGGGACCAATGCCTTCCACGGCACGGGCGACGTCTTCGTCGCCGAGGCCGATGAGTCCGACGGCTCGCTGCTCCAGTACAGCCCCGACGTGGTGGTCGTCACCAATGTCGAGGCCGATCACCTGGACTTCTTCGGCTCGGAGGAGAAGTACGTCGCGGTCTTCGACGCCTTCACCGAGCGGATCCGTCCCGGCGGCACGCTGGTGGTGTGCCTGGACGATCCGGGCTCGGCGGCCCTGGCCCAGCGCACGCACGCCGCGCTCCGGGCCCGCGGCGTGCGGGTCTTCGGCTACGGCGAGGGCACGCACCGCGACCTCGCTCCCGATGTCACGCTCATCGCGGAACTGCTCGAGTACAAGCCGCGCGCCGAGGGCGGCATGCTCAAGGTGCGCTTCTCCGACGAGAACCGCAAGGTCACCGAGCGCGCGATCATGCTCTCCGTGCCGGGACGGCACATGGCGCTCAACGCCATTGCAGCCACCATCGCGGTGGTCAACCTGGGCTACCCGACGGCCAAGGTGATCGCCGGTATCGAATCCTTCGGCGGCGTGCACCGCCGGTTCCAGTTGCGCGGCACCGAGGACGGGGTGCGGGTCTTCGACGATTACGCGCACCATCCGACCGAGGTGCGCGCGGTGCTCACCGCGGCCGCCGAGATGGTGGCCAAGCAGGCGATCCCGGGACGGGTCGTCGTGGCCTTCCAGCCGCACCTGTACTCGCGCACCGAGCAGTTCGCGGGCGAGTTCGCCGAGGCGCTCAGTCTCGCCGATCACGTGGTGGTGCTCGATGTGTACGGGGCGCGTGAGGCGCCGCTGCCCGGCATCACGGGGGAGCGGATCGCCGAGAAGGTGACCTCCGCGGTGACCTACGTGCCCAGCCAGGCCGATGTGGCGACCACCGTCGCCGACGTGGCGCGTCCGGGTGACGTTGTGATCACCATGGGCGCGGGCGATGTCACGATGCAGGGGCCCACGATCCTGGCCGCGCTGGCGCACCGCGGCGGAGGGGCCGCTCGGTGACTGCGCCCGCACCGCGCCGGCAGGTGCCGGGGCTGCGCCGGCTGCTGGTGCTCGTCCTGGTGCTCATCGTCGCGGGCGGCCTGTTCGCCATCGCCTACTTCACCCCGCTCATGTCGGCTCGCAACGTCTCCGTCACGGGTGCTGCGCACGCGCCCACCGAGGAGATCGAGAAGGTCGTCGAGCCGCTCAAGGGCAAGCCGCTGCTGCAGATCACGAAGTCGCGCACCGCGGAGTACGCGGCCGCGGTGGTGCGGGTGAGCCCGTGGATCGACTCGGCGACGATCACCGTCTCGTATCCGTCGACCCTCGTCGTCGAGGTCACCGAGCGCGAGGCGGTGGCGTACGCCGATCGTTCCGGCGTCACCCTGGTCGACGCCAAGGGGGTGCCCTTCATCAAGGTGGGCGAGCCCCCGATCCTGACGCCGAAGCTCACCGTCGAGAACCCGGGTGCCGACGATCCGAACACCAAGGCGGCGATCAGCGTGCTGCAGTCGCTGCCGCAGGACATCCGCGGCCAGGTCGTCGAGATCGGCGCCGATTCGCCGGCGAACGTGCGATTCGTGCTGCGGGACAAGCGCGTCGTCTACTGGGGCGACGCCTCCCGCGCGGATGCGAAGGTGGCCGCGCTCAAGGTGGTGCTCACCCGCCCGGGCCGCGAGTTCACCGTGATCGACCCCGACGTGCCCACCACGCGCTGAGCCGGATCGGCCCGATCGCGGCGATGTGACACGGTTTTTCGCCGACACGCCCACGCGCCTGCGGGCATCGGGCCCCATGGGCCTCTACCTTGGTTTCAGAGCAGCTACTTGACATAACTTTAAGCCTGTGGTTGAGGTTTAGGGTTCTGGAGGGTCGCGAGACCAACCCGCACATCCAAGGAAGGCGAAACATGACCGCCGCGCACAACTACCTCGCCGTAATCAAGGTCGTCGGCATCGGCGGTGGCGGCGTCAACGCCGTGAACCGGATGATCGAACAGGGCCTCAAGGGTGTCGAGTTCATCGCCATCAACACCGACGCCCAGGCGCTCATCATGAGCGACGCCGACGTCAAGTTGGACGTCGGCCGCGAGTCCACTCGCGGCCTCGGCGCCGGCGCCGATCCCGAGGTGGGCCGCAAGGCCGCCGAGGACGCCAAGGACGAGATCGAGGAGCTCCTCAAAGGCGCCGACATGGTCTTCGTGACCGCGGGCGAGGGCGGCGGTACCGGCACCGGTGGCGCACCCGTCGTCGCGAGCATCGCCCGCAAGCTGGGCGCGCTCACCGTGGGTGTCGTGACCCGTCCGTTCACCTTCGAGGGTGCGCGCCGCGGCAAGCAGGCCGACGCCGGCATCACCGCGCTGCGCGAGTCCTGCGACACGCTGATCGTGATCCCCAACGATCGCCTGCTGCAGCTCGGCGATGTGAATCTCTCGGCGCTGGACGCCTTCAAGAGCGCCGACGAGGTGCTCCTCAACGGTGTGCAGGGCATCACCGACCTGATCACCACGCCGGGTCTGATCAACGTCGACTTCGCCGACGTCAAGAGCGTCATGTCCGGTGCGGGCAGCGCCCTCATGGGCATCGGCTCGGCGCGCGGTGAGGGCCGCGCCCTCAAGGCCGCCGAGCAGGCCGTGAACTCGCCGCTGCTGGAGACCTCGATGGAGGGTGCGCACGGCGTGCTCATGTCCATCGCCGGCGGCAGCGACCTGGGCCTGTTCGAGATCAACGAGGCCGCTTCGCTGGTGCAGGAGGCCTCGCACGAGGACGCCAACATCATCTTCGGCACCGTGATCGACGACAACCTCGGCGACGAGGTGCGGATCACCGTGATCGCCGCCGGTTTCGACGGCGCGGCACCCGTGCGCCGCACGGTCGCGGCACGCACCATCGGCCAGCACACCGCCCCCGACGCCGCCGAGGCGCCGGATGCGGGGCGCGGCAACGTCTTCGCGCGTCCCCCGCGCACCGACGATCCGTTCCCGGCCCGCACCTCCATCCGTGAGTCGGGCGACGAGGACGATCTCGACGTCCCGTCGTTCCTGCAGGGCCGTCGCTGACGACCCCGCCGGGCGGGCATCGGTAGCCTCGAAGGCATGACTGATCCGGCGAGCACACCTGTCGTCTCCGCGCGCGTGCGGCGGGTGACCACCACCCGTGCGGGCGGCGTCTCCGCGGCGCCCTACGACACCTTCAATCTCGGCGACCACGTCGGCGACGATCCGGCGGCGGTGGCGGCCAATCGGCTCCGGCTGGAGCGTGAGATCGGCGTCGCCCCAGGGCATGTGGTGTGGATGGAACAGATCCACAGCCGCACCGTGACCGTGGTCGACGGTCCGCGCGAGCAGCCCGTCGAGGCCACCGACGCGCTGGTGACCACCGTGCCCGGGCTGGCGCTGGCGGTGCTCACCGCCGATTGTGTTCCCATCCTGCTCTCGGACGACGAAGCGGGCGTCCTGGCCGCGGTGCACGCGGGCCGCGTCGGTGCGCGGATCGGCATCGTGCCCACGGTGATCGAGGCGATGCGCGATCTCGGCGCCCGCCCCGAACGCATCGGTGCCTTCCTCGGCCCCGCCGCCAGTGGCGGCAAGTACGAGGTTCCCGCCTCCATGGCCGCCGATGTCGAGGAGCACCTGCCCGGCAGTCGCTGCCGCACCGAGAAGGGCACCGACGGACTCGATCTGCGCGCCGGGATCCGGCGCCAGCTGCAGAGTCTCGGCGTGACCGCGGTCGCCGAGGACCCGCGCTGCACCATCAGCGACCCCACCCTGTTCTCGCACCGCCGGGGCGCCCCCACCGGTCGCATCGCCTCGGTGATCTGGATCGACCCCGGCACCGGGGACGCGAGCGCACGGTGAGCCGCCGCGAGGAGCTGGCGGCGGGCCTCGCCGCCACCCGCGCTCGACTCGACACCGCCTGTCGCGACGCCGGCCGCGCCCCCGCCGAGGTGACGCTGCTGCCGGTCACGAAGTTCTTCCCCGCGTCGGATGTCGCGCTGCTGCAGGAGTTGGGCTGCACCGACTTCGGCGAGAACCGGGAACAGGAGGCCGCGGCGAAGGCGGCCGAGCTGAGCGATGCCCGGTTCCACATGCTGGGGCACATCCAGCGCAACAAGGCCAAGTCCGTCGCGCGGTGGGCGGCGATGGTCCACTCGGTCGACAGCATCCGGCTCACCGACGCGCTGGAGCGCGGGGCCGCCGCCGCGCTCGACCGGGGCGACCGCAGCGCCCCGCTCGACGTGCTCGTCCAGATCAGTCTCGACGGTGACCCGGCGCGTGGGGGAGTACCGCGCGCCGATCTCGAAGCCCTGGTGACCACGATCGCCGCCGCGCCCTCGCTGCGGCTGCGCGGCGTGATGGGAGTGCCTCCGCTGGAAGCGGATCCGGAGCGCGCCTTCGACGAACTGGCCGGTCTGTGGCGGGGCCTGCGCGCCGATCACCCGGCGGCCGACGTCTTCTCCGCGGGAATGTCGGGTGACCTGGAGCTCGCCGTGAAACTCGGATCCACGTGTGTGCGTGTCGGAACCGCGATTCTGGGGCAGCGCCCACTAATCTCACATCCATAACGACAGTCACAACCGTCACACCAGCCCATGCAGGCGCCGAGGAAGGGCAAAGATGAGCACTCTGCACAAGGTCAAGGCGTACTTCGGCATGGTTCCGCTGGACGCGTACGACGACCGCTATATCGACGAGGCGACTCCCGAGCCCCGGGGCCGCCGCAGCCTCGACGACGAGTTCGGCGCCGACTACCGCGGTGAGCGCGGCTACGCCTACGACGGCCGCCGCGCCGAGGAGTACGACTCCTACGACGCCGGCTACGGCCGCGAGTCCTACGACGACGGCTACTACCGCGACGGCGGCTACGAGGGTCGCTACCGCGAGCCCGCCCGCGCCGAGGCCCCGCGCCTGCCGCGCCTGGAGCCGCTGCGGGACGCCTCGCGTTCCGTCGCCCCCTCGACCCGTGGCGCCCTCGCCATGGACACCCGCGCCGATGTGCTGAGCCAGGAGAACCCGATGTCGCGCATCACCACGCTGCGTCCCACCTCGTACGAGGAGGCGCGCACGATCGGTGAGCGGTTCCGCGAGGGCATCCCGGTGATCATGGACCTGACCGCGATGGACAACGCCGATGCCAAGCGCCTCGTCGACTTCGCCGCCGGCCTGACCTTCGCGCTGCACGGCTCCTTCGACCGGATCACCACCAAGGTTTTCATGCTGGCCACCTCCGATGTCGACGTGACCGCCGAGGATCGCGCGCGGATCGCGGAGACCGGCTTCTACAACCGCTGACGGATTCGGGCAGACTGTATTCGTGCAAGCTATCTGGCTGACCCTGTACGCCCTGCTGGGCGTCTACACCTTCCTTCTGATCGTCCGCTTGGTGATCGAAGTGGTGAAGTCGTTCGCGCGGGACTGGAACCCGACCGGCATCGTCGCGGTGCTGCTCGAGGCGATCTTCTCCGTGACGGATCCGCCGCTGAAACTGCTGCGCAAGTTCATACCGCCGCTGAAGCTCGGTCAGATCCAATTGGACCTGTCGTACCTGGTGTTGTTCATCCTGCTCGCCGTCCTGCGATACCTGATTCAGCTTGCAGCTGCATCGTCATCGTGAATGACCTGGCCCTACGTCCCCGGAATTCAGTCATTTCCTCGCCGAATTCCGGGTGATGAGGAACAAACGGGTCTGGTGTGACAGGATGTGCACCAGTTACAGTGTTGGCCCAAGTGACTTGGGATCTGTCGAGCAGCCGATTTGAGGGGAAACGACCTATGAAGCTGACACCCGCCGATGTGCGCAACGTTGCGTTCAGTAAGCCGCCGATTGGCAAGCGCGGCTACAACGAGGACGAGGTGGATCAGTTCCTCGATCTGGTCGAGACCGAGCTGGCTCGGCTGACCGAGGAGAACAACGACCTGCAGCAGCGCAACGCCGAGCTCGAGCGCGAGCTGGCCGATGCGCGTGCCGGTGGCGGCCAGCCGTCGGCCGGCAGCACCGTCGCGTTCGCATCGCCGAACGCTCCCGCCGTCCAGGAAGCGGCGCCCGCGAACGACGAGGAGGCCAACCTCCGCGCCGCCCGCGTGCTCGCCCTGGCGCAGGACACCGCTGATCGTCTGACCAACAACTCGCGCTCCGAGGCCGAGAAGCTCGTCTCGGACGCGCGTTCGCAGTCCGAGGCGATGGTCACCGACGCCCGGCAGAAGTCGGAGTCGATGGTCTCCGACGCCCGCCAGCGGTCGGATGCGCTGCTCGCGGATGCGCAGACCCGCTCGGAGAACCAGCTGCGCCAGGCGCAGGAGCGTTCGGATGCCCTGCAGGCCGAGGCCGAGCAGAAGCACACCGACATCATGACCACCATCAACCAGCAGCGCACGGTGCTGGAGGGTCGGATCGAGCAGCTCAAGACCTACGAGCGCGAGTACCGCACCCGCCTCAAGACCTACCTCGAGGGCCAGCTGGAGGAGCTGCAGTCGCTGCGCTCCGCTGCGCCGGTCGACCACGCTCAGGGCCGCGGTGGCGATTTCAACGATCCGGGCAACAGCTCGGGCGGCAACCCCTCGTTCAAGTAGTCGCACCGACCCGAGGGGCGATAACGGATGCTGTTAGCCGCGCTGGGGGCGACGATCGTCGGGTTCGTCCTGCTGATCGTCGCCCTGGTCACGGCCAATCTCTGGCTCGCCATCGCGTGTGTGGTCGTCTCGGTCATCGGCGTCGTCCTGCTGCTCGTCGACGTCCTGACCTACCGCCGCGCCGATCGCGATAAGAACGTCGCGAAGAAGCTCGGCGACGAGGACGAGCCCGGGTGGTCGCCGGGCGACGAGCCGAAGGACGATTCCGCCGGGGAGCCGGACGATCGGCCCTCCGGTCTCGCCGCGAAACCCGCCGTCGAACCGCAGGGCGGGCTCATCGGCGGCGAGAGCGATGCCGAGATCACCCAGCACGTCCCCCGGATCACCGACGGTGATGCCGACGCCGTCCGCGAGGCGGGCACCGTCGGCCACGAGGAGTTCGGGCATCACGACGACGCTCCGGCCACCGACGCCGACGACACCGCGACCGGACAGTTCGCCGTCGGAGGCGGTGCCGCGGACCAGTGGTCGCACGAATCGGCCGCCGACACCGACGACGATTCCACCCGCGGCCTGTTCGCGCCCGGCCGCTACGACCCCGACATGACCGATCAGATCCCCCAGATCGAGGATGAGCGGGCGTGGGGCGCCGAGTGGGAGCCGCCGGAAGAACCCGGCAAGAAGTAGCGTTATCCTGATAGTGCGTTGATCCGGCCATCACCGGGGAGCATCCGGAAGAACGGGCGCACGCCCCAGTAGAACCGGACGGGCGGGCCCGTCACAGCCCACGTGAAGTGGCGCCGCCCCGAGACATCGGGAGGGCGCAAGCGGGGTGGTACCGCGGTTGCCGACCACAGGTCGGCGTCGTCCCCGTGCTGGTAGTACACGGCACGAGGAGCCTGCAGTGAGCAACAGCCGCCCGTATCCCCAGGTCGACATGACGGTCGACGATGGCGCCCCCGCCCGATCCGGCGCACCGTCGTTCCCCGATCTCGAGGAGCGCGTGCTCGCCTACTGGGCGGCGAACGACACCTTCCGCAAGAGCATCGCCAACCGCGAGAACGACGAGGAATTCGTCTTCTACGACGGTCCGCCCTTCGCCAACGGCCTGCCGCACTACGGCCACCTGCTCACCGGCTACGTCAAGGACCTCGTCCCGCGCTACCAGACCATGCGCGGCAAGAAGGTGGACCGCCGCTTCGGCTGGGACACCCACGGCCTGCCCGCCGAGCTCGAGGCCGAGCGCCAGCTGGGGATCAAGGACAAGTCCGAGATCGAGACCATGGGCGTGGAGAAGTTCAACGACTACTGCCGCACCTCGGTGCTGCGGTACACGGAGGAGTGGCGCCAGTACGTCACCCGCCAGGCCCGCTGGGTGGACTTCGACAACGACTACAAGACGCTCGACCTGGACTTCATGGAGTCCGTCATGTGGGCGTTCAAGACGTTGCACGACAAGGGCCTGATCTACCAGGGCTACCGCGTGCTGCCGTACTCCTGGTACGAGCAGACTCCGCTCTCCAACCAGGAGAGCAAGCTGGACGACGCCTACAAGATGCGCCAGGACCCGGCGGTCACCGTCGGCATGCCCTTGCGCACCAAGGGCACCTCGCTGGAGGCGCTCGACGGTGTCGAGGCCCTGATCTGGACCACCACGCCCTGGACGCTGCCGTCGAACCTCGCCATCGCCGTGCATCCGGACCTGGACTACGTGCACGTGACGGCTCAGGAAGGCTCTGCTTTCGAAGGGCACGACTACCTGCTGGCCGAGGCCCGGCTGGGCCACTACGCCCGCGAGCTGGGGGAGACGCCGGAGGTCAAGGGGAGCTACAAGGGGCGCGAGCTGGAGTTCGCCGCCTACGAGCCGCCCTTCGACTTCTTCGCCGGCCACCCCAAGGCGCACGTCACGCTGCTCGCCGACTACGTGACCACCGACTCCGGTACCGGCGTGGTGCACCTCGCGCCCGCCTTCGGCGAGGAGGACATGGAGCTGGCCACCGGCAAGTACGGCATCGAGGTCGTGCAGCCGCTGGACCCGGGCGGCAAGTTCACCGCCGCCGTGCCGCCGTACGAGGGCCTGCAGGTTTTCGAGGCGAACCCGGTGATCAGCAAGGACCTCAAGGCCAAGGGCCGGCTGCTGCGCCACGAGACCATCGAGCACAGCTACCCGCACTCCTGGCGCTCCGGGCAGCCGCTGATCTACATGGCCGTGCCCTCGTGGTTCGTCGAGGTCACCAAGATCATCCCGCGCATGCTGGAGCTGAACCAGGACATCACCTGGAACCCCGCCCACATCCGCGACGGCCAGTTCGGCAAGTGGGTGGAGGGCGCCCGCGACTGGAACATCAGCCGCAACCGCTACTGGGGTGCGCCCATCCCGGTGTGGGTGTCCGACGATCCGCAGTACCCGCGGGTCGACGTCTACGGTTCGCTGGACGAGCTGGAGCGCGACTTCGGCGTGCGCCCGACCAACCTGCACCGCCCGTACATCGACGAGCTGACCCGGCCGAACCCCGACGACCCGAGCGGGAACTCGACCATGCGCCGCGTCCCCGAGGTCCTGGACTGCTGGTTCGAGTCCGGCTCGATGCCCTTCGCGCAGGTGCACTACCCGTTCGAGAACCAGGAGTGGTTCGACAGTCACTTCCCTGGCGACTTCATCGTCGAGTACAACGGGCAGACCAAGGGCTGGTTCTACAACCTGCACGTGCTGGCGACGGCCCTGTTCGACAGCGCCGCCTTCCGCACGGTCGCGGCACACGGCATCGTGCTCGGCCACGACGGCCTCAAGATGTCCAAGTCCAAGCGGAACTACCCGGACGTCAACGAGGTCTTCAACCGCGACGGCTCCGACGCCATGCGCTGGTTCCTCATGGCCTCGCCCATCCTGCGCGGCGGCAACCTGGTGGTCACCGAGCAGGGCATCCGCGACGGCGTGCGGCAGACGCTGCTGCCGCTGTGGAACGCCTACTCGTTCCTGCAGCTGTACGCGGAGAAGCCGGCCACCTGGCGCACCGATTCGCAGGACGTGCTGGACCGGTACATCCTCGCCAAGCTGGCGCAGACCCGCGACGCCATGACCGAGGCGCTCGACACCTGCAACATCGCCGACGCCTGCGAGGAACTGCGGCTGTTCGTGGACGCGCTCACCAACTGGTACGTGCGTCGCTCGCGGGCACGGTTCTGGGACGGCTCGGACGACGGTGCCTTCGACACCCTGTACACGGTGCTGGAGACCACGTGCCGGCTCGCGGCGCCGCTGCTCCCCATGGCCACCGAGGCCATGTGGCGCGGTCTCACGGGCGGCGAGTCGGTGCACCTGACCGACTGGCCGTCGGCGTCCGAGCTGCCCGCCGATCCCGCCCTCGTCGCGGCGATGGACGAGGTCCGGGACGTGTGCTCGGTCGCCTCCTCGGTGCGCAAGGCGAACAAGCTGCGCGTGCGGCTGCCGCTGCACTCGCTCACCGTCGCCGGCCGCGACGCCGAGAAGCTGGCCCCGTTCGCGTCGATCATCGCCGACGAGGTGAACGTGCGGGACGTGCAGATCTCCAGTGATGCCGATGCTTTCGGCAAGGTCGAGATCGCGGTGAACGCACGCGCCGCCGGGCCGCGTCTGGGCAAGGACGTGCAGACGGTGATCAAGGCGGTGAAGTCGGGCGACTACACCGTGTCCGACGGGGTGGTGACTGCGGCCGGGATCGAGCTCCAGGACGGCGAGTACACGCGCAAGCTCGTGGCCGCCGCGCCCGATTCGACCGCCGAGCTGCCCGACGGCGCAGGCCTCGTGGTGCTCGACCTCACGGTCGACGCCGAGCTGGAGGCCGAGGGCTGGGCCAAGGACCGCATCCGCGAGCTGCAGGAGGCGCGCCGCGCCGCCGGGCTCGACGTGAGTGATCGCATCGCGCTCGTGCTCGACGTGCCCGAGGAGCATCTGGCCGCCGCGCAGGCGCACCGCGAGCTGATTGCGGGCGAGGTGCTCGCGACGTCGCTCGAGTTCGGTCCGGTGACCGACGGAGTGGATCTGGGCGATGGCGTCCGGGGCCGACTCACCAAGGCCTGACGCCGGAGCGTCCTCGGACAGCAGCGCCCGCTGGGTGCTGCACTTCGATATGGACGCCTTCTTCGCGTCCTGTGAGCAGCTGACCCGCCCCACCCTGCGCGGCCGCCCCGTGCTGGTGGGCGGGATCGGCGGCCGCGGTGTGGTGGCGGGATGCTCCTACGAGGCGCGTGTTTTCGGCGCGCGGTCGGCGATGCCGATGCATCAGGCGCGGCGGCTGGTGGGGGCGAGCGCGGTGGTGCTGCCGCCGCGCGGAGCCCTGTACGGGGTGGTGAGCCGCCGCGTCTTCGCGACGGTGCGCGAGCTGATCCCGGTGGTCGAGACGCTGTCCTTCGACGAGGCCTTCGGCGAACCGGCCGAGCTGGTGGGGGCCTCGTCGACCGAGGTGGTGGCCTTCGCGGAGGAGCTGCGGGCGCGGATCCGTGGCGCGACGGGGCTGGTGGCATCGGTCGGCGCGGGCGCGGGCAAACAGGCCGCCAAGATCGCCTCCGGCCTCGCCAAGCCCGACGGGGTTTCGGTGATTCCGCCCGCCGCGCAGGAGGCGATGCTGTATCCGTTGCCCGTGCGCAAGCTGTGGGGCATCGGCCCGGTGGCGGGGGAGCGGCTGTCGCGCTTGGGGATTGAGACCATCGGCCAGTTCGCCGCGATGAGCGAGGTGGAGGTGGTCTCGGTGCTGGGTGCCACGCTGGGACCGGCGTTGCACCGGTTGGCGCGGGGCGAGGACAACCGCCCGATCGAGACGCGGACCGAGGCGAAGTCGATCAGCGCGGAGCACACGCTGGAGGTGGACGTGACCACGATGGCGGCGTTGCGTCGCGAGATCGACCGGAGCGCCGAGCATGCGGTGCGCCGGCTGCGCCGCGATGGACGCGGGGCGCGCACGGTGGTGCTGAAACTGAAGCGGTCCGATATGTCGATCCTGACGCGGTCCGCCACGCTGCCCTCGGCCACGACCGATGCGGCCGTGTTGACCGCCACCGCGCAGCGCCTCGCGCTCGATCCCGTGGAGATCGGCGGTCTGCGCCTGGTAGGGGTGGGCTTCTCCGGGCTGAGCAGCATCGAGCAGTTCACCCTGTTCGGCGACGAGCCGGCCGCAGCGGGGGAGGCCGACGAAGCCGCTGCGGAGGCGGCCGAGGTGCTCGACGGTGCCGCGGTTCCGGCGGCCGTCGTGGGCTGGCGCACCGGTATGGATGTGCGGCACCCCGAGTTCGGGCACGGCTGGGTGCAGGGGGCGGGGCACGGCGTGCTCAGCGTCCGCTTCGAGACCCGTGGTTCCGGACCCGGCCGCATGCGCAGCTTCCGTGCCGACGATCCCGATCTCCGCGAGGCCGATCCTCTCGACTCGTTGGACTGGTCCGCCGAACACCTGCACGTCGACGAGGACGACTGATCGGCACCCGCGCTCAGGCCGCGACCGCGGATTGAGCGGGCTCGCCGAGTCGCCAGGCATTGTCGGCATCGTGTTCGGCGAGAAGGGCTTCGAGCACGGGCGGGCCGTGCGGGCCGTCGAGCATCGCGGCGATGTCGTCGTGGATCGTGCCGACGAAGTGGAGGTGCTGCACGCGGAGATCTTCCCGCCGCCACACGTTCTGATACCGCTCGCGGCTGCGGCGCCAGTGCGCGAGGGCCTGCCGGAAAAGCTCCTCGGGACGGTGCGTGTGGTTCACGCGGTGTTGCTGGGACGGATCGGTGGTGCGCCGCCAGCCGGTCCGTCCCGCGAACTCACCGCCGGGCACGGTGATCGTCTCCCATCCGCGCGGGAAATCGGCGGTATCCGGTGTGACTTTCCCGTGGTGGGCGTCGCACGCGAGGGTCAGCGTGGTGATGTCGGTGGCGCCGCCGTCGGCCCATTCGTTGATGTGATGCACCTGGCAGCGTGTCGCGGGTGCGTCGCATCCCGGTGCGGTGCACCCCTGGTCCGATCCGTACAGCGCGATCCGCTGATCGGTGGAAGCCAGGCGCTTCTCGCGGCCCAGGAACAGCGGCCGGGAGGCGAGATCCAAGACCAGAACGTACTTCGGATTCGCGCCCATCATGCGCAGCGCATCGGCCACGGGCAGGCGGCCTCCGGTGGCGGTGGTCGCGATCCCGGTCGCGGATTCGAGCTGGTCGATCCCGAGCGTGATGATCGGTACGCAGGGAACGCCGCGGTGCTGCCCCAGCGCGCCCGATCCGATCGCGATGTTCAGGGCATGCACGAGCGCATCGTGATTGCGCTGCGACACATTGCGGTGATCACGCCTCGCGGCTGCACGCACCGCATCGGCGTCTCCGATGTCCACCGGATTCGCCGCATCCGCCGGGTTGTTCACTCCGGGGCGGCCGAACTTCGCGAAGACCGTGTCGAGCAGTGCCCGGCACTCCGGGGTCAGCGCGCCCTCGATCCCGGACATCAGATCGTCGTCCTGCCGCCCCAGATGGAAGCTGCGGGCGCGGGCGATCACCTCGTCCTTGGGCTCGGCACCGTCGGGATCGATGAGGTCGATGGCGTGCCTGCCCACCTTGGCGACGTCCTCCGGGGTGGTGTCCTGCGCGGCCGCAACCAGAATGCCCTCGAGGATCTCGGCGTTCTCCGGGGTCATGGTCTTCCGGCAGACGCGAACACCCGCTCGATCGCGAGCGCATGCCGCTCCGAGATCGTTCCGGCGCGCTGCGCATCCGAAACCAGTGCGTATCTCGGTTCGGGCGGAACGGATCTCGAGTGCTGGGGGACACGATCGCGTGCCCCGTGGATTCTGTTCCGTGCCTCTGGACCGGCCAGATGGAGCTGGTCGACGAGCAGTTCCTTCAATCCCGTGTAGCCCAGTTGCCCGGGCAGGTCCTGCTCCGCTCCGACCTGAGCGAGTAGGTGCTGGCTGTACGGCACCGTGCGCGCCGCCGCTTCGAGCCGGCCGAGCGCGCCCAGGACCGCTCGGGAGTCGAGCATCACCGGATCCGCCTGAGCCAGGCGGAATGCGGCCTGTTCGAAGAGGGTGAGCGCGTCGAGATATTCGGCTGCAGTGCAGGTCTCGTTCGACATGGCCCCTCCTCTCACTGACTCCAATCTACCGGCCGGTTCGAGAATCTGCCGCACAGTCGAATGTGCGTTCTATCGCGATGGAACTGATCTAGAGCAGGAGGCCTCGCAGGCGCTCGAGATCCGATCGCACTGTGCCGCAATCGCGGTCGAAGTCCGTATCGCTCGCACCGAGACGCCGCACGGTGAACAGCACCTCGGCCCCGTCGGGGTGCCGCAGTACCCGGAGCGGATTGTTGACCACCGTGCCGTCGGGGAGCGTCACGTCGTGGTCGAGTACGCCGTACTCGTTGTCGTTCGCGAACCGCACGCGCACCTCGCCCATCGGGGAGTCGGTGATGAGGTCGTCTCCGTCGTGCCGCACGCCCGTCGCGAGGCCCGCCGCCCACAGCGGCAGGTTCTCGGGATCCCGGGCGAAGGCGTACACCTCCAGCGCGGGACGCTCGATCACGATGCTGATGTGGCGCGACTGCTCGGGCATACCGGCCACGCTACCCACGGTGCTCGACCCCGCACGTCGGGATCGGGCGGACCGCGGTGGCGATCCGAAAGTGCCAATACCGTGTCCGTTATCGTGCATGCATGGCGAATCGCTTCGCGCAGCAGAACCAGGTCGTGCCCGAGATGTTGCGCTTCGGAACGCTGGTGCGGATCCTGCCGGAGGACCGTCTCCGCGCGGCGTCGATGCTCGTCTACCCCGGCTATCTCACCGCCGAGCACGCCGCCGGGGTGATGGAGGCCGCGGGGATGGAGCCGCAGGACGCGCGTGACATCGTGCAGACCGCACGGGAGAAGTATCAGGCCCATCTCGACAGGTCGGACGGTCCCGGCGATTGGGTGCGGTTCGACGCGGCCTGCGAGGCGATCGCGGCGCACGGCCTCGTCGTCCGGCAGAACTTCACCTGCTGCCGGACCTGCGCCGATGAGGAGATCGGCGACGAGCGCACCGGTGACGAATGGGGCTACGTCTACTTCACCCAGCAGGACGCGGTCGAACTCGCCTACGGCAAGGCCGGCGTCTACCTCGGCTACGGATCCTTCGGTCCGTCACCGTCGATCGATCCCGATGAGCTCGAACGGTCCCGGGGCGACGCCCGGAAGATGTCCGCGCACTACGAGCGGACCTTCGACGATCTCGCCGCCGCGATCACCTCCGCGCTGGACGCGCAGGGCCTGCGCTACGACTGGGACGGTGATACCGGCAATCGGATCAAGGTCATCGACATGGACTGGCGGCGACCGCTTCCCGAGGACGGTCCGGTGTTCGAGGGCGTTCCGCCACCCGAGACCGACGCCGCGAACGAGCCGGAGTCGGAGCCAGAACCGAAGCCGGAACCCGAGCCGGAACCGAAGCGGCCCCGTCGATTCGGTTTCCGGTTCTGACGGTCAGCGGCCGAGGTACGCCGCGATCCACCGGGGCCCGACGCCCGCGGCCAGCAGCGCCAGCAGCACGATCCGGGCCTGCCCCGGCCGCAACCGCCGCGACATGACGGCCCCGGCGGCCACGAGATCGGCTGCACCGCCGCCCCCGCCGTAGCCCGCGTCGACCTCGCCGGTGCACACGCGCGTCGACACCGCGACCACCACCCCTGCGGCGATCGCGCGCCGCACCGCATCGGCCAGCGCCACCGTCGTATTGCCGCTTCCCGTGCCCACCAACACGATGCCGTCCGCGCCGGCCGCCACCGCGGCATCCACGAGCGCACCGTCGGCGCCCGGGTACGAGGCGACGATGTCCACCCGCACCCCGGCGACCGGCATCGGCTTGGTGAGGAGACGATTCGGTGCGGTGCCCCCGAGCTCGGCCACGGGGAGGCCGCCCTCGAAGGGCTGCGGCGCCACGGTCGAGACCTTGGCCAGACCGCGGACCGTCTGCACGTGGCCCGCGAACGACAGCAGCACCCCGAGCCCGCGGTACTCCGGGGCGGCGGCCACGGTGATCGCCTCGGCCAGATTCGCCGGACCGTCGGCCAGCGGTGAGTCGGCGGCGTGCTGCGCCCCGGTGAAGACCACGGGCCGCGGATCGCCGTGCGAGAGGTCCACCAGCAGCGAGGTCTCCTCCATGGTGTCGGTGCCGTGCGTCACCACCACACCCGCCACGTCCGGCGATTCCAGCGCCTGCGCGACCGCCGCACGGATCGCGTCCAACTGATCGAGCGTGAGCGCCGACGAATCGACGGTCACCACATCGCGCACCGTCACCTCGAGACCGGCCGGCGCGCCCGGCAGCGAGGACACCAGATCGGCCCCGGTATCGGCCGCCACCGCGGTCCCCGTGCCGTCGTCGCGACTCGCGATGGTGCCGCCTGCGGCGATCACGACCACTTCCACCATGGGAGCAGCTTCGCGGGTGCGCGGCTGCTGCGTCAAACTTCGCTCAGGTGTCGCAGGCCCCGTCGACGGCTCCGCGCCCCCTTGGCATAGTGGAGGCCGCCGGAACGAGCGGGCGGGAGAACGAGCAGGAGGTGGGAACGATGACGGGCTTGAGCCGTGCGCTGGCACCGACCGTGGCCCTCGCCGCCCTGCTGGCGGGCTGCGCGAGCCAGAACTCCGCGTCGCCTCCGAGCCCGATGGGCACCACGGCCACCGTCGCCGCCCAGGCGGAGAATCCGTCCACGAGTCCCGATCGGGCGCCGTCCGCCGCGCAGCTCGAAGCCATGCTCGAACGTGCCGTGGACCCGAGCGTGCCCTCCGCAGCGAAGGTCGATCTCGTCCAGGGCGCGACGCCGGCCGATGCGCCGCTGTTCGACGAGCTGGTCCGGCTGCGGCAGAACAACCCGCAGTTCACGTGGCACATCGGTAAGCCCGTGCTCGAGGAGTTCGGCGTGTCGAGGGCGCCGGTGTCCGGGCTCGTCGGCGGCGCCAACCAGACCGCGTACGCGACCTTCGTCTTCGAGGGCGGTTGGAAGCTGCAGCGCGATTACGCGTGCGACATCGTCGCCCAGGTGGGACGCAGCGCCCCGTCCTGCGGCTGAGCGGCTACCGCGCCGTCCAGCGGTACACCGAACCCGTCTTCTGGGTCAGCTTGCGCGCCGGATCGTCGCCCACCAGGGTGCGACCGCCCTCCAGCTGGACGCCGCCGTCCACGGGGACGGCGAGCGCGGGGTCGAGGGTCGCCGATCCGTTGCCCGCGCTGGTGTAGCTCTCGATGGTGAGCGTGGTGTTGCTGCCGGGCACCCGGAACACCGAGCCGTCGGGTTCCTCGTCGATCACGGCGGTGACGGCCGGCCGCTCGACGGTGCCGCCGAGGCTCACCTTCATGGTCTGGGTCAGGTCGCTATCGGCGCGGATCTTGCGGATCGCCGTCCAGGTCGCGCCCGCTCCCACCGGCTCGGCGGGCAGCGGGATCGCGCGCAGGAAGGTCTGCAGCAGCGCCTGCTCGAACGCCGCCTGCGCCTCGGTGGCGATCCCCGGGGGCGCCGCGATCGTGAACGAGCGCACCTCGCCGCCCGGGGTGAGCTTCATCCGCGCGATCTGCCCGTCCTGTGGGGCCAGCGCCTTGGTCATCCCGGCGTCGGTGGAGGTGGGAGCGCCGAAGTACAGGGTGGACTCCAGCGGATCGGCGCAGCTCGGCTGGGCCACGATCGGCAGCGTCACATCGCGGTTGCCGCCCGACGGCGGATCGTTCGCCACCATCGACACCTGCAAGGAGTTGGTGAACAGGGTCGATGCGGAGGTGCGGGTGGGGTTGACCGCCACGGTGCGCCGGTCGCCGGAGCCCGGCGCGTCGACGGTGACCGTGGCCTGCGGTACGTCGATGGTGGTCGCGTTCGCGGGAAGCGCGGGCGGATTCGCCGCGCATCCCGCCGCGGCGGCCGGTGCCGCGTGCGACGCCGCTGCGGGCGGGGACGACGATGCCGGCGCGCCGCCCTCCGAGGATCCGCACGCCGCGGAACCCACCGCGACCGCTGTGAGTGCCGCCACCACCTGTAACCGCCTGCCATGCACACCGCCACCGTAGTGGATGATGGAAGTCATGGATTCGAGCCCAACCGAGAGACCGCGCTGGTACCGCGACCCGCGCGTCCTGCTCGCCGTCGTGGCGGTCACGGCGTGGCTGATCGACCTCGCCGCCAAGACCTACGCCGTGCGGAACATGGAATACGGCGAGCGGATCCACGTGCTCGGTCCGTTCAGCCTGATCTTCATCAAGAACCCGGGCGCGGCGTTCTCGATGGCCACGGGCTACACCTGGGTGCTCACGATCGTGGCGGTGTGCGTGGTCGCCTGGATCGTGCACATGGGCTCGAAGCTCACCTCGCTCCCGTGGGCAGTGGGCCTCGGGCTCGTGCTCGGCGGCGCGCTGGGCAACCTCACCGACCGCATCTTCCGTGCCCCGGGCGTGTTCCGGGGCCACGTCATCGACTTCTTCTCGGTGGGCGACTGGTTCCCGGTGTTCAACACCGCCGACTGCGCGATCACCACCGGAGCCGCGCTGCTGGTGGTGCTCACCCTGTTCGGTAAGGACCCGTACGAGGGCTTCGGCGAGAAGAAGGTCACCACCACCAACGAGGAGTCCGCCGATGCGTGAATCACGCACCATGCCGGTGCCCGACGGCCTCGACGGCCTCCGCGTCGACGCGGGCGTCGCCCGCCTCCTCGGCCTCTCGCGCACCGTGGTCTCGGAGCTCGCGGCCGAGGGATCGGTGACCCTCGACGGTGCGGCGGTCGGCAAATCCGACAAGCTGCGCGCCGGCGCCCTGCTCGATGTGACCCTGCCCGAGCCCGCCCGGCCGCTGGAGATCGTCGCCGAACCCGTCCCCGGGATGAACATCATCTACTCCGATGACGACATCGTGGTCGTGGACAAGCCCGTGGGGGTCGCCGCGCACGCCTCCGTCGGCTGGACCGGCCCGACGGTGATCGGCGGCCTCGCCGCCGCCGGCTTCCGGATCTCCACCTCGGGTGCGCCCGAGCGCCAGGGCATCGTGCACCGCCTCGACGTCGGGACCTCCGGCGTCATGGCCGTCGCCGTCTCCGAGCACGCCTACACCGTGCTCAAGCGGGCGTTCAAGCAGCGCACCGTCGACAAGCGGTACCACGCGCTGGTGCAGGGGCACCCCGATCCGATGTCCGGCACCATCGACGCGCCGATCGGCCGGCACCGCAGCTCGGACTGGAAGTTCGCGGTCACCAAGGACGGTAAACCGTCGATCACGCACTACGACACGATCGAGGCCTTCCAGGCCGCCACGCTGTTGGACGTGCACCTGGAAACCGGTCGCACGCACCAGATCCGCGTGCACTTCGCGGCGCTGCATCACCCTTGTTGCGGCGATCAGACCTACGGCTGCGATCCGGTACTGGCCAAGCGGCTCGGCCTGGAGCGGCAGTGGCTGCACGCCCGCACCCTCGGCTTCACGCACCCCACCAAGGGGGAGTACGTGGAGTTCACCTCGCCCTACCCGGACGATCTGCAGCACGCCCTGGACGTCCTGCGCGACGCGTGATCCGCACCTGGGCGCCCGTCGCCGCGGTGCTCGCCGTGGCGCTCGGGCTCGCCTACTGGCTGGGTTCGGTGACGCCGCAGCCCGCCCCGCGGTTCAGCGACGACCGGCTGGGGCCCGACGCGGGCCAGCCGATCGAGAAGTACCTCGGAGTCGCCGCGCGGAGCCTCGCCGCGGCCCCCGCCGGTGAGCGGCGCTGGGCGCTGATCTCGCCGGCCGCCGAGTGGTCGCCGGGCGAGGTGTGGCAGCGGTTCGGCGAGGCCCCCGGTCTGGACCGGATCGGCCGGGTGCTGGTGCGCGTGCCGATCCCCGGCGTCCAGACCCCGATGACGACGGTGCCGCCCGGCCAGAGCGCGGCGGGGCTCGCCGCCGTGAACGAACTCGCGTCCTACGCCGTTCCCTCGCTCGTTCTCCCGGGTGATCGCGGCGAGGCGATCGCGCGCGTGTCGGTGTCACGCCTACGTGCTGGTGTGCCCGCCGTGGTCGGCGTGGTGGTGCACGGCACCGGCGATGCCCTGCGCACCGCCGCGTCCGGACCGGGTGTCCGTGCGGTGCAGGTGCTGCCCGACGGCGGCGGCGTCTTCGCCGTGGCGCCCCTGCTCCCGTCGTTCACCGAGCGCGCCGAACCGGGCGCGGACGACGCTCCCGTGCCACCGGCCTGAGGCGCCGCGGCTCGGTACCGTGGTGAGATGACCACGCGGGGGCGAGGATTGCTGGGGGCGGGACTGCTGGTGCTGCTGCCGTTGACGACGGCCTGCATCGAGGAGGGCCCGACCTCACATCCGGCGGATGAG
Organism: Tsukamurella strandjordii; assembly: GCF_039525985.1. Taxonomy (NCBI): domain Bacteria; kingdom Bacillati; phylum Actinomycetota; class Actinomycetes; order Mycobacteriales; family Tsukamurellaceae; genus Tsukamurella; species Tsukamurella strandjordii. Next base: position 146,602 of record NZ_BAAAII010000016.1, read on the forward strand.
GACGACGTGCGCACGATGACGGAGGGCTGGACCGGCGTCGCGCTCCCGGAGGACATCAGCCTCGTCACCGCGACCTACGTCTCCGATTTCCTCGACCCGTCCCTGAGCGCGACCTTCGATGCGCGGACCGCCGACGTCGATCGGTTCATCGGTGGACTCGGACCGCGGCGGGTCCGGGACTACGCACCCGACTGCAGCTCTCCGCCGGCGCCGGTGGTGTTCACGGAACTGCCGAGCGCGGGCCCGGCATCGGAGCCGGCATCGCCCCAGGGGCTCGGGGACGAGGCCGGAGGCGCACCGATGCCCGACATCCTGGCCCGCCGAGTGGGCCCAGGTGATCTCGAGCGGTGCGGAAAGGTCACCGTGGTCGATGCGCGACCACGAGGTACGTACGTGTCGGTGACCGCTCAACTCAGGCCGGGCGACCGGAGCCGAGTGAGCCTCTCCGTGGTCACGACCTGATCGCGCAGGAAGCACCCACGAGTGAAATCTCACGATGTGAGAATGATCTCCGCTGAAGCGCAGTGATTCCCCGCGATCGCGAACTAGCGTCGATGGCATGGGGACTGAACATCGAATGAGGAGATTCATCGCACTTGCGCCCGAGGCGATCTGGGGGACGATCGCCGACCTCGGGCGGTTGCCGCACTGGCAACCCTTCGTCGCATCGATCGTCGCACCGGAGAATGTCGCGGTCGGCGCCGAAGTCGACTGGGTGCCCGCGATGTCGGGCGACTGGGTGCACCGCAGGCTCGCGCCGCCCGCCCGCATCACCGTGCTCGACCCGCACCGCGCACTGGCCATCACCCAGGACCAGCCCGGCGCGTCCACCACGGTCCGCTGGGACCTCGCGCCCGCCCCCGGCGGCACCGAGGTCACACAGACCGTCACCGTCGACGGCCCGTCCGCACCGCTCTACGACCGGCTCGTCGGACGACGGTTCGCCGCCGCCGCCGACGCGAGTCTCGCCCGCTTGGCCGGTCTCGCCGGACCGCCGCGGGCGGCACGCCCACTCAACGTGGTGATCGCGGGCGGCACCGGCGCCCTCGGACAGCGCATCGCCGCGGATCTCACCTGCCGCGGCCACGACGTCACCATCCTCACCCGCGCCCTCCGCGCCGACATCCCGTATCTCCAGGTCACCTGGGACGGGCACACCGTCGGACCGTGGTCGGCAGTGCTCGAACGCCCGGACACGGCGGTGATCAACCTCGCCGGAAAACTGGTCGACTGCCGGCCCACCGCGCAGAACATCGCCGCGCTCACCGCCAGCCGCGTGGACGCCACCCGAGCACTGGTCGAGGCCGCGGCCGGCCGGCCGGTCGCCCGGTGGGTGCAGGCGAGTACCACCGCGATCTGGAGCGACGCGGGGGAGTCGCGGTGCACCGAGGAGACGCCGCTGCCCGATCCGGGGCTGCCCCAGATGACGGGCGTCGCCCGGCCCTGGGAGGAGGCCGTCGCAGGCGCGAACACCCAGCGGCTCAGCGTGATCCGCACGTCCATCGTGCTCGACACCGAATCGCCGGCGATGGCGAAGATGGTCGGGGTCACCCGTGCCTTCCTCGGCGGCAGCCTCGGTGACGGTAGGCAGTGGTTCAGCTGGATCCACATCGACGACTGGCTCGCGCTCGTGCGCGCGGGGCTCGGCATCGAGGCGGGGGTGGACCTGCCCGACGGGGTGGTGGTGGCCGCGGCGCCGAACCCGGTGCGCAACGCCGACCTCATGCGTGCCCTGCGCCGCACCCTGCACCGGCCGCCCGCGCCCGCGACGCCGGCGCCCGTGCTGGCCCTCGGTGCCCTGGCGATGCGCAGCGATCCCGCGCTCGGGCTCACGGGACGGCACGCCACCTCGACAGTGCTGCCCGCCGCCGGATTCGAATTCCGCCATCCGTCCATCGACGAGGCGCTGGCGGACCTGCTCGGCTGAATCGGCCGGCGCGAGCGATTCCGCAGGGCCGCAGCGCGAACCGGACATTCGGGGCGCCGGTTCGCGCTCGGCGTAATCCAGTTGTGAGTGCTCACTCATTTAGATACCCTCGGCATCGTGCCCGCCGCCGAAGACACCCGTCCCCGCGCGCCGCATCTGCCGCCCGACGAGCGGCGTGCGGCGCTGATCGCCGCCACTCGCGACGCCCTGCTCGAATACGGCACCGTGCCCACCACCAAGCAGATCGCGCAGCACGCCGGGGTGGCGGAGGGCACCATCTTCCGCGTCTTCGAGTCCAAGGACGCACTGCTCGACGCCGTGATGGCCGAGAGCTTCGCCCCCGACGACCTGCTCGACGCGATCGACGCCATCGACCCCGCCCTTCCGCTGCGCGAACGCCTGTACCGGTTCACCGAACTCATTCAGCAGCGGTTCCAGCGCATCTTCGGGCTCATGGACGCGTTGGGCATCGTCTCGCCCCCGCACACCCGGACCGACGACGCCCGGCGCAAGGCCCGCGAGGGCGGTCCCGCCCTCCTGCGGCGCCTACGCGGCGTGATCGGCGACGACGCCGATCAGCTGGCGGTCGATCCGGAAGAGGCCATCCACCTGCTCCGGCTGCTCACCTTCTCCGGCAGCCACCCGCACATCAGTGAGGGTGCCGTCCTCACCCCGCAGCGCATCGTCGACGTGCTCCTCGACGGAATCTCAGCCCGCCCAGCCCTCTCAGTCGACAGGACCGCCCCGTGACCCTCATCCGACTCATCGCCGGCCACCTACGGCCGTACAAACCGTGGTTGTGGGCCGTGGCCGCCTTCCAGCTCGTCAGCGTCATCGCCAACCTCGCACTGCCCTCGATCAATGCCAAGATCGTGGACCTCGGCGTCACTCCGGGGGACACCGGCTACATCTGGCGGATGGGCGGCATCATGCTGGCGGTCACCCTGCTCCAGGTGATCGCGGCCGCCGGAGCGACGTATTTCGGCGCCCGCACCTCGATGGCCTTCGGCCGGGACACCCGCGGGGCACTGTTCGACACCGTCGGCGGCTTCTCCGGCCGCGAGGTGTCGAAATTCGGTGCGGCGTCGCTGATCACCCGGACCACCAACGACGTCCAACAGGTGCAGCTGCTGGTCCTGATGACCCTGTCGATGATGATTCAGGCTCCGTTCATGGCCGTCGGCGGCGTCATCATGGCGGTGCGGGAGAACGCGCAACTGTCCTGGCTCATGGTGGTCGCGGTGCCGCTCCTGGTGGCGGTGCTCGGCGTGGTGATCGCGCAGATGATCCCCGGCTTCCGCCAGGTGCAGACCCGGCTCGACGCGGTGAATCGCGTGCTGCGCGAACAGCTCGCCGGTGTGCGCGTGATCCGCGCCTTCGTCCGCGAGCCCGTCGAGCGGGAGCGGTTCGAGAAGGCCAACGGCGAACTCACCGAGTCCAGCATCCGGGTGATGCGGCTCATGGCCGTGATGTTCCCCTGGGTGATGCTGGTGCTCAACCTGTCCACGGTGGCCGTGTGGTGGTTCGGCTCGCACCTCATCTCGGACGGGAGCGCCCAGATCGGCGAGGTCACCGCCTACATGCAGTACATGATGCAGATCCTCATGTCGGTCATGATGGCCACGTTCATGGTGATGCTGGTGCCGCGTGCCTCCGTCGCCGCCGACCGCATCACCGAGGTCCTCGACACCGTCCCCACCGTCGCGCCGCCCGCGGACCCCGCTCCGCTGCAACGGATCACCGGCAACATCGAGCTCGATCGGGTCTCGCTGACCTACCCGGGCGCGCAGGAACCGGTGCTCCGCGAGATCGACCTCACCGCGGCGCCGGGGGAGACGATCGCGATCATCGGCTCCACCGGAGCGGGAAAGACCACGCTGATCAACCTGCTGGCCCGGCTCTTCGACGTGACCGGCGGTGCCGTCCGCTACGACGGGGTGAACATCACCGACATCCGGCCCGACGCCCTCTGGGGCCACATCGGTCTGGTGCCGCAGCGTCCGTACCTGTTCACGGGCACCGTCGCCACCAATCTGCGGTACGGCGACCCCGATGCCACCGACGAACAGCTGCACGAGGCGCTGGCGATCGCGCAGGCATCGGACTTCGTCGCCGAGATGGGCGGCCTCGACGCGCCCATCGCGCAGGGCGGCACCAACGTCTCCGGCGGACAACGGCAACGGCTCGCCATCGCCCGCGCGCTGGTCGCCAAGCCCGCGGTGTACCTGTTCGACGACAGCTTCTCCGCGCTCGACCTCGCGACCGATGCGAAGCTCCGAGCGGCGCTCGCGCCGCACACCCGCGAGTCCACCGTCTTCGTCGTGGCGCAACGCATCTCGACCATCGCCGGCGCCGACAAGATCGTCGTCCTCGACGACGGTGCGGTGGTCGGCCTCGGCACCCACGACGAACTCCTCGAAACCTGCCCCACCTATCAGGAGATAGCCGGCAGCCAAGCCGCCGAATCGAGTGCAGCATGACCGGCCCCGGAAGCCGCGCGGCCACCGCAGGCGCCCCCGGCCAGAAGCCGATGACCTTCTGGCCCTCCCTCAAACGTCTCCTGGGCATGCTCGAATCCCAGCGGTCCGCCGTGGTCGCCGCCGTGCTGCTCGCCGTGGGTTCCGTGGTGGCGGCCGTCCTGGCGCCGAAGGTGATCGGCTCGGCCGTCGACGCGATCTACGACGGTTTCCTCGCGTCCCGCCAGGGCGGACCCGGTATCGATTTCGATCGGGTGGGCAGCATCCTGATCTGGGTGGTCGCGCTGTACGTCGGCAGCTCGCTGCTGCAGTACATCGAGGGCTACCTGCTCAACGGCGCGGTGCAGAAGGTGATGTACGAACTGCGCCGCGAGGTCGAGGAGAAGCTGAACCGGCTGCCGCTGAGCTACTTCGACAAGCAGCCCCGCGGCGAGCTGCTCTCCCGCGTCACCAACGACATCGACAACCTCGGCCAGTCGCTCACACAGGCGCTGGGGCAGCTCATCATCTCCGCCCTCACCGTGATCGGCGTGCTCGTGATGATGCTCGTCGTGTCCCCGGTGCTCACGCTGGTCGCGATTCTGGTGATCCCGCTCGTGGTGATCCTCACCGGCCAGATCATGAAGCGCAGCCAGAAGCACTTCGTGGGGCAGTGGCAGCACACCGGCGCGCTCAACGGCCAGGTGGAGGAGGCCTTCTCGGGTCACGATCTGGTGACGGTGTTCGGCCGCCGCGATGCGGTCAAGCAGCGCTTCGACGTCGAGAACGACGCGCTGATGACGGCGAGTTACAAGGCGCAGTTCCTGTCCGGGCTCGTGATGCCGATCTCGATGTTCGTCGGCAATCTGCAGTACGTCGCCATCTGCGTGGTCGGCGGCCTGCGTGTGGCCTCGGGCTCGATGTCACTCGGCGATGTGATCGCCTTCATCCAGTACTCGCGGCAGTTCACCCAGCCGCTCACCCAGATGGCGTCGATGGTCAACCTGCTTCAGTCGGGCGTCGCCTCGGCCGAGCGCGTCTTCAAGGTGCTCGACGCCGAGGACGAGGTGGCGGATCTGCCGGGCACCCTGCCCACGCCCACCCGGGGCCGGGTCACCTTCGAGGACGTCGCCTTCGGGTACACACCCGACGAGCCGCTCATCGAGCACCTCGACCTGGTGGCCGAGCCGGGCCGCACCGTCGCCATCGTGGGCCACACCGGCGCCGGCAAGACCACCCTGGTCAACCTCATCCTCAGGTTCTACGAGCTCAGCGGCGGCCGGATCACCATCGACGGCACCGATATCGCGGAGGTGAGTCGCGCCGACCTGCGGCAGCAGATCGGCATGGTGCTGCAGGACACCTGGCTGTTCGAGGGCACCATCGCCGACAACATCCGCTACGGCCGCCTCGACGCCACCGACGAGGAGGTGCACGCCGCCGCGCGCGCCACCTTCGTCGACCGGTTCGTGCGCTCGCTGCCCGACGGCTACGACACCGTGCTCGACGACGAGTCGGGGAGCGTCTCCGCCGGTGAGCGGCAGCTGATCACGATCGCTCGCGCCTTCCTGGCGGAGCCCGCGATCCTCATCCTCGACGAGGCCACCAGCTCCGTGGACACGCGCACCGAGGTGCTGCTGCAGCAGGCCATGCACGCGCTGCGGGCCGATCGCACCAGCTTCGTGATCGCACACCGTCTCTCGACCATCCGCGACGCGGATGTGATCGTGGTCATGGACCACGGGCGGATCGCGGAGCAGGGCTCGCACGACGAGCTGCTGGCCGCGGGTGGTGCCTACGCGCGGCTGTACCGGGCGCAGTTCGAGGGGGTCGAGATCTGACCGCAGGTCGTTGCCAAGGAAGCGGCAAGGGTGCACGCTAGGCTTGGCCGCAGAGAAACGGACGATGTGGGGCAGAAGCGGCGACGATGAAGGATCAACTCGCACCCGGAACGGTGGTCGGCGGTTATCGGATCGAGCGACCGCTGGGTTCCGGCGGCATGGGATCCGTGTACCTCGCCAAGCACCCCGAGCTGCCGAGGCACGACGCCCTCAAGGTGCTCAGCTCCGGCTACGTGGGCGACGAGGGCTTCCGCAAGCGCTTCCTGCGGGAGGCGGAACTCGCAGCGCGGCTCGATCATCCGAGCATCGTCACCATCTACAACCGCGGTAGCCAGGGCGCGATGCTGTGGATCGCCATGCAGTACGTGCAGGGCGACGATTGCTCGGTCCTGCTCAAGCGCACGCCGGCCGGACTCGAACCGGCCACCGCCGTGCACATCGTCGGGCAGGTGGCGCGCGGCCTCGACCACGCGCACAAGGCCGGGCTGTTGCACCGCGACATCAAACCCGCCAACATCCTGGTCTCCACCGACGACGGGGACGACGGTGACGGGCAGCGCGTGCTGCTCACCGATTTCGGCGTCGCCAAGGGCGGTGACGAGGCCTCGCAGCTCACCGCCGTCGGCACGGTGCTCGCCACCCTCGCGTACGCCTCACCGGAGCAGCTGTGCGGCGAGGACCTCGACGCCCGGTCCGATCAGTACTCGCTCGCGGCCACCTTCTTCCACCTCGTCACCGGCAAGGTGCCGTACTCGGGTGCCAGCACGGACGCCGTGATCGACGCGCACTTCAACGCGCCGCCGCCGAGGATCTCGCAGATCCGCGACGGGGTGCCGCCCGCGGTCGACGCGGTGGTGGCGCGCGGCCTGGCGAAGACCCCGGCGGAGCGGTTCGCCACCTGCAAGGAATTCACCACGGCGCTGCGGTCCGCGATGGCGGCCCCGCAGAACCGGCGGATGCCGCCCGCCCGTCCGGCGCCCCGGCCGGGCTATGTGCCCGGTCCCGGCCACCCCTCGGGTCCGCAGCCGCCCGTCGCGAGCCGTCCGTCGTCCCCGGTTCCCAGGTCGGTGGCGCCCGGCATCCGCGGCCAGGCCAACCGCGCGGGCGTGCCCGCCGCGCGGCCCGCACCACCGCAGGCCGCGCCCCAGCCGATGCACCGGCCGGGCGTCCCGTCGGGGGCGATGCCG
>NZ_BAAAII010000017.1:0-92731 GCF_039525985.1 Tsukamurella strandjordii
GCTCACGTCACCGGCGTACTGACGGTCGGGACGCTCGGGCACCTCGGAGGTCGGATCCTCGAGCAACTGGCCACCGATCCGCACGGGGAGATCGGCGATGTCGACGCCGATGAAATCACCCTTCAACTCGCGAATGCCGCTCTGACCCGCGAGGAGGGCAGACCACGTCGACTCGGTATCAGTACCGAGGGAGGTGGTCAGCTCGATCGCGGTCACGACGACGCTGGGGAACTGCCCGCCGAGCGTGGTGAAACTCCGAATGTCAGCCATGCCTCCATCAGAACCGACCGTGCCCGTGCAGGTCCCTGTCGTCAGGTGAGAAGTTCTCCACGGGCAGTTGTGGACTCGTCACGAACCGATCGGTCCTTGAACCGGACGGTCCACGCCGCCGCGATACTGGCGCCACCGATCGCGAAGCAGAGCAACGCATACGGCAGGCTGCCGATCGGATCGCCGTTCACGGTCCACCCGCCGGTCGCACCGAAGTACGCGGGCAGCGCGGTGAGCCACAGCACGGCGAACACTGCGAGGTACGCCGTCGCGTACCACTGCACCAGCGGGTTGCGCGGTCCGAGGGCGGACGTGTCGCCGGCCCGCGCAGCGGACCAACTCCGCCACATCGCCACCGCACCCACCACGGACATCAGCAGCAGCTCCAGCATGTAGACCGTGCCGCGCACGGTGTCGCCGGCCAGGCCGATCACGGTGGCGGGCAGGGGGAGGAGGAAGGTGCCCACGGAGGCCGCGAGCCCGATCACCACGGTGCGCCCGGCCAGCTGCGGGCCGGTGAACCGCGCACCGTCGTCCACGTGCAGGCCCACCATGTACTGCACGCACAGGGCGAGCGACATCGGCCAGAGCGTGGCGAACACCACCACCGACCCGATCGGCACGGAGGCGAACATCGGCTGGTTGATCGGATTGTCGAGCGACCACTCCCACCAGCGCAGCTGGGGGCCGAGGTGATCGAAGATCTCGTAGAAGGCGTGGTGCACGAAGCCGACGGCGCACGCGCCCACTACGGTTCCGTACCGGCGGAACACCCCGAGCCGTCGGACCAGCTCGAAGGCCATCGTGGCCATCAGCGGGTAGATCGCCACGATGTACAGCGGCAGTCTGCCCCAGAGGAACTCGACCGTGAACAGGTTGTGCGCGAACATCGTGTCCACGTAACCGTCGATGCCGAAGGCGCCGGGGAAGTACAGCGGCGGCTCGATCACGAACAGGTACGCGGTGGCGCCGAACCACACCGCGAGATTGGTGGCGTCGCCCGCACGCCGCCACCGTCGCCACGCGTAGACCAGTGCGAGTGCCGAGCCGAGGATGATCGTGACCTCCAGCACGGGCAGCGTCCAGTTCTCCAGCGCGAACGGGCTGCGGAAGGACACCACGCCACCGGTATCGGCGCAGGTGAAACCCATGCGCCGCGCCAGGCCGTCGAAGGTGGGCGTGCACATGTCCACGGCTCACACCTCCGCGGTGGCCGACGAGTACCAGCGCGTGCAGTCGTAGCCCGCGTCGTACCGCTTCAGCCACTCGCCGGCCAGCACCGGAAGATCCTCGTGCGCCGGATCGTGCCCCGGCGTCTGGCTCCGGACGATGCCCTTCATGGCGACCAACTGCTCACCCCGCGGCAGCACGTCGAAGGCGCGTGGCATCGAGCCCTTCGTCAGGTGCGGCGCGAGCCCCACCAGCAGCTTCTGCTTGAGCCGGTATCGGGCGAACATCGAGAGTGCATCCACCTGCCGGTCCCTCAGCGGCACATGCTGATTGAAACCGGCGCAGGCGATACGGATCACCTTGAGCACGTGCGCGAAGATCGACGGCGCCATCCGCATCCGGTACAGCTCGCTGCCCACCATCGCGTTGTAGATGATCAGCGCCGAGCTGCGGTGCTCCACCTCCTCCACGAAGTGCCACAGGAACATCGAGGCCACCCGGTCGTCACCCGGGCGGAAGAGGTTCTCCTCGTTGTCCAGCATCAGCTTGAACACGGGCGTGAACGTGGCCTCCAGATCGGCCGTGTACGCCATCCGGTACTCGGTCGATGTGGCCTCGGTGAGCAGATCGAATTCGCCGATCACGGCATCGAGCGTGTTCTCCAAGCCCGGGTACTGCGCGATCAGTGCCTGCACATGCCGACGGTGCGCGGTGGAGTGGTGACCCTCCTGCTGCATGAAGGCGGTGGCCTCCGCGGCGACCTCGGGATCCTTGAACTCCTTGCGCAGCTGGAGGATCAGCTTCACGATCATCTTCTCGAAGCCCACGGCCAGGAACGAGACCGCGTTCATCATCGACGAGAAACCGGGGTTCTCCGGATTCCACAGAAAAGGTACGGGCGCCTCGTCGAAGTGGAAGTCCATCTTGCGGGGGTGCAGCTCGGTCATGCCGGAACCATACACATAGAACACGTTCTGTATGGTGATAACGCGCGAACCTGTAACCTGGTGCGATGGCACGCAGGGGATGGAACGGGACACCTCCGGTGGACGACGGCGAGGCCACGTCGCGCATCGTCGCCACCGCTGTCGAGTTGATCGGCACCCGCGGCACCACCTCGATCGCCGAGGTGGCCGAATCGCTCGGCGTGATCCGCCAGACCGTGTACCGCTATTTCCCGACCGTCGACGCACTGCTCCAGGCCGCCGCCGTGCAGTCCGTCGGCGGATTCCTGGACCGGCTCGCCGCACACCTGCGCGGTGTCACCGATCCGGCCGAGGCGGTGGTCGAGGGCATCGTCTTCACGCTCGACCAGGTGCCTCGCGCACCGCATCTGCGGCTCATGCTCTCGGGCGCGCACTCGCACACCGAGGAGATCGCGTCCGGCCAGGCCATGGCCTTCGGCATGACCATGATCCAGCGCTTCGACGTCGACTGGCCCGCGTACGGCTACGACGAGGCGGCGCTCCGCGAGCTGGTCGAGTTCCAACTGCGGATCATGCAGTCCTTCTTCATCTCTCCCGGCGAGCCGCCCCGCACCGCCGGAGATCTCCGGGCGTACCTGAGCCGGTGGGTCGCGCCCGCGGTCACCGACCGGGCTCGCGCACTCGCGCCCGACTGAGCGCTGCCGGCGCTACGCTGGGCAGCACCAGCGAGGAGGCCTCATGATCGGCAAGCGGATCAAGGACAACATCGACGCCGCGGTGAACGTGGCCACGAATTCAGTCGCCAAGTCCGGCGAGATCGTCGACGGTGCCGCGCAGGCACTCAAGGGCGATGTCGCGGGCGGGGTCGGCAAGATCGCCGCCAGCGCCACGAACATCGCCACCACCGCCGCCTCGGAGGGCGTCAAGATGGCCCGCCAGAACCTCGACGGGGTGCGCGAGGCCGCCGACAGCGTGGCGGACGAGGTCAACAAGCCGCGCTGATCGGCTATCGCTGCGCGTCGCGCCGGTACCCGCCCGGGGTGAATCCCAGCACCTTGCGGAAGTCCCGGATCAGATGCGCCTGGTCGGCGTAGCCCAGATCCGCTGCGATGTCCGCCATCGGCACATCGGGCTCGGTGCGCAGCAGTTCCGCCGCGTGCTGCAGGCGACGCCGGTGGATCATCGCGAGCGGGGTGAGGCCCACGTACCGGCGGGCGAGGCGCTGCACGGTGCGTGCCGATGTGCCCGTCGCCGCCGCGACCTCGTCGACGGTCAGCAGGCTCTCGTCCTCTTCGATCAGCGCCACGAGGCGGTTCGCGAGCCGGCCCTCATCGGACACATCGGGAGCGAGCGTGCGAAACCAGGATTCGTACGCCGCGCAGGCGGCGTCGATATCCGCGCGGCCCATGGCCGCGGCGATCTGCTCGTGCAGCGCGGGGAGATCGACGGGGTAGTAGGCGTCCAGGATCGCCCGCGGATCGTCGGTGACCGCCGCGGTGGCCGCGGGACGCAGCAGCGCACCCACCGCGAACCCGCGGCCGGTGAGATCGCGGTGGCCACGCGCGGTCGCCGCACCCGAGAGGCCCACCCCCGATGTCTCGACCACCAGGTTGAGAGCGGGAAAGGGGAGCAGTTCCTGCCGGGATACCCGGCCGGGCGCGATGTCCCACTGCGAGATCCAGAACCAGCGAACCAGTTCCGCGATATCGGGCGACGGTGCGCTGCGCTCGAACGTGGGCAGTGCCGCCGGGTACAGCACGCCTCGTCGGTTCACCGCCGGATCGCTCACACCCCGATCCTAGGCTGTCGCGAATCTTCAATCCCGCGGCGACGGCCCGCTCGTACCGTCGTTCCCATGACCGAGAACATCACCGCCGCACACGGCGCCCACACCACCCACGGCATCCCGCACGGCGTCACCTCGCTGACGCCGTTCATCGCCGTACCGAACGCCAAGGCCGCGATCGACTTCTATCGCGAGGTCTTCGGCGCCCGCACCATCGCCGTCACCGAACTCGACGGAACGGTGGTGCACGCCGATCTCGATTTCGGTTCCGGCCGTCTACAACTGGGCGAGCCGAACCCGCAGTACGGACTCGTGCCCGCACCCGAGGGCGACGCCGACTGCTACTCGCTGGGCCTGTACTGCGGCAACGCCGATGAGGTGGTTGCGCGCGCCGAGGCTGCCGGCGCCACGATCCGGGAACCCCTCGCGAACTTCGTCTCCGGCGACCGCTACGCCAGCATCCGGGATCCGTTCGGCGTGCGCTGGTCGATCATGACCCGCGTCGAGGACCTCAGCGACGAGGAGAGCGCGGCCCGCGTCGAGGCCTGGGCCGCGACGCAGGGCTGATCACCCGTGGTCGGTCAGTCGGCGACCGGCGCCGGGATCGGGTCGAGCGGGCGAGGCGGGGACTGCGGCATCAGCTGGAACCGCACGTCCGCCCGGCCCGACGGTGCCGCGTTGGGATCGGACGGTGCGAGCCACTTGAACCGCACCGTGATCTGCCCGGGGCCCGAACTGCCGACCACCGAGGTATAGGCGTTCGCCTTCTTCGTGGGCGTACCGGCGAACTTCCGATGGTCGAACAGCAGGACCTGCCGCGGTGAGCTCACGGTGCCGTGAATGCCGAGCGCGACCCAGTTGAGCGTGCAGTCGACGGAGCCGCCCATCGCCTCGACCTGCCAGGTTTCCCCGGAAGCGGCGGGTCGACGGTGCGCAGCGCACCGTCGATCACGTCCTGCGGAAGCTCGGGGCAGGAGACGGGTGCGGCCGCAGCGGAACCGGCGCTCACACCGGCGAGAGCGGCCACGGAGGCGACGGCGGCGCCGAGGGCGATCAGTGACGTGCGCATGCGTTGGACTCCCTTCGTCGGGGCGAACATCGACGCGGTCTTCATCGACGACTGCTCCTGTGATTATCGCCCTGCTCCAGCCGGCCGTTACGGCACCCCGCACGCGAGCCCGCGCGGGCCTACGCTGGAAGCCATGAGCGACGCAGCGCAGCAGCAGGACGATCAAGGCGCCTACATCACCGCGGATCAGCCCTACGAGCGTGACACCCGGTACATCGAAACCCGCATCACCCGCGACGGCCGCGACGGCTACCCCGTGGAGGCGGGCCGCTACCGCCTCGTCGCCTCGTACGCCTGCCCCTGGGCCACCCGCACGATCATCGTGCGGCGCCTGCTGGGCCTCGAGGACGCGATCTCGCTGGGAATCTGTGGCCCCACCCACGACAAGCGCTCGTGGACCTTCGACCTCGATCCCGGCGGCGTCGACCCCGTCCTGCAGATCCCGCGCCTGCAGGACGCCTACTTCCGGCGCGTGCCCGATTACCCCAAGGGCATCACGGTCCCGGCGATCGTCGATGTCCCGTCGGGTGCGGTGGTCACCAACGACTTCCCGCAGATCACGCTGGACTTCTCGTCCGAATGGGCAGACTTCCACCGGCCCGGCGCACCGAAGCTCTACCCGGAGGACCTGCGCTCGGACATCGACGAGGTGAACAAGCTGGTGTACCGCGACGTGAACAACGGCGTGTACCGCTGCGGCTTCGCCGGCTCACAGGAGTCCTACGACGCCGCCTACGACCAGTTGTTCAACCGGCTCGACTGGCTGAGCGAGCGACTGGCGAAGCAGCGGTACCTGGTGGGGGACACCATCACCGAGGCCGATGTCCGGCTGTTCACCACGCTGGCCCGGTTCGATCCGGTGTACCACGGTCACTTCAAGTGCAACCGCGAGAAGCTCAGCGAGATGCCCGTGCTGTGGGCGTACGCGCGGGATCTGTTCCAGACGCCCGGTTTCGGCGACTCCACCCACTTCGACCACATCAAGCGCCACTACTACGAGGTGCACCGGGACATCAACCCCACCGGCATCGTCCCCAAGGGGCCCGACCTGGCGAACTGGTTCACCCCGCACGGCCGGGAGAAGCTCGGCGGCAGCCCCTTCGGAGCCGGCACCGCGCCCGCGCCGCTGCCGATCCCGGCGGGCTGAGGCGGCCCCGCTCCATCACGGTGGAAGCCTCCGAAGCGGCTAGCTGGACCTCGCAGCGGGATCGGTCAGCGCCGTCCAGGCGAGATCGGCGACGGCGAAGTCGTGGTCGGCCCGGTCGAGCTCCTCGTCCTCCAGGAACCACGCCGCCGATAGGCCGGCGAAGGCGACGACCCACCGCAGCAGGCGATCGCGGTCCAGGCCCGAGGCCGCGACGATCACGCCGAGCTGCCGGTGGAATCGCTCCGGATCGGAAGCGGTGGCCAGATCCGGATTGGTGAGCAGATTCGCGTAGTCGTAGCCGCGCTCGCCGATCACGTTCTTCGGGTCGATCGCGAGCCAGCCGCGCTCGCCGAAATCGAGCACGTTGTCGTGATGCACATCGCCGTGCAGGACCACCTCGTCGCGCGAGGTGCGCAGGAGGTCATCGGCCACCGACCACGAGCGGGCGAACCGCGGACCGTCGGCCCGGACCGCGTGCAGCGATGCGAACCACTCGCGCAGCCCGACGAGCTCGGCGTCGGGCCGGCCCGCTCGCGGACGGTGCAGATGGTCGATCGTCGCGCACAGGATGCGGCTCGCCTCGTCGTCGTGCCCGCCCTCGGCCATGGCCATCAGGTCCGACGGTCCGGTGGCGCGCTCCATGAGCACGGTGTCGTCGTGCTGGGCGAAGACGCGCGCCGCACCGTCGCCGTCCCACCACCGCAGCACCGCGGCCCCGGCCCGCTCCTCGGGCGTGCGGGCCCGTTTGAGCATCGCGGGTGCGCCCCGATACCGGACGGGGAGCAGATCGCTGCCGGGCGTGGAGAAGGCGGCACCATCGGGGATCAGATCCCAGCGCGCGAGCGATCCGCGCCAGGCGTTCGGGGGCTGCACCGGACCAACGATATCCGGCGCACCGCCCCGCCGGATCAGCGTGCGGGTTGCTGCTGCGTGATGCAGTGGATGCCGCCGCCGCGAGCGAAGAGCGGACGTGCGTCCACGGTGATCACTTCCCGGCCCGGGTAGGCATCCGCCAGGATCTCCACCGCGGCTGCATCGTTCGGATCGTCGTACGAGCAGGCCACCACCGCGCCGTTGATGACGACGTGGTTGATGTAGCTGTAGTCGACGAAGCCCTCGTCATCGCGCAGCACGGCCGGCGCAGGAACCGATCGCACATCCCACGCGCGCCCGGCGGCGTCCGTCGTCGATGCGAAGACCTCACGCAACACCGCGCATCGCTCGTGATCGGGGTGGCTCGGGTCGCGCTGATCGTGCAGCAGCACCACTGCGGGCGACGGGATCGTGGCCACGATGTCCACATGGCCGCGCGTGCCGAACGTGGACGAATCGCGGGCCAGGCCGAAGGGGAGCCACACGAAGTGTGTCGCGCCGATCGTGCGAGCGAGCTCGGCTTCGACGTCCGCCTTGGACAGTCCGGGATTGCGGCCCGGATCGAGCTGCACGGTCTCCGTCAACAGGACGGTGCCCTCGCCGTCCACGTTGATTCCGCCGCCCTCGTTGACCAGCGCGGAATCGATGCGTTCGACGCCGGCGAGCTCGGCCACCGACTGTCCGATCAGGCTGTCGCGGTCCCACCGCGCCCACTCCTGTCCGCCCCATCCGTTGAACGTCCAATCGACGGCGCCCACCGTCCCGTGGTCGTCCACCACGAACGTGGGCCCGATATCGCGCATCCAGGCGTCGTTGAGCGGACGTTCGACCACCTCGATCTCCGCCGACAGATATCGGGCGGCCGCAGCCCGTTCACCCGGGTCGACGATCATCGTGACGGGCTGGAATCCCACGATCGCGTTCGCCACCGCCGACCACGTGGTGCGGGCCTCGTGCTGTTCCTGCTCGGTGTCCCCGAGCGAGTATCCGGCGGAGGGGAAGGCCATCCAGGTGCGCTCCTGCGGTGCGGTCTCCGAGGGCATTCGCCACGTCATCGCATGCCTCCCAACGGGTGACGGGCCTCGACCGGTTCGGTGAGCGCGCCGTAGGTGTCCGGACGCCGGGTGGCGAGGAACGGGAACAGGGTGAGCCAGTCGCGACGCTGATCCAGATCGAGATCGGCCACGAGCACCGCCGAGGAGTCCCGCGGCGCCTCCACCAGTACGCGCCCGTAGGGATCGGAGATGAACGAGCTGCCGTAGAAGGTGATCGCCCCCTCGTCACCCCAGCGATTGGGGACCACCATGAAGGTGCCGTTCGCGATTCCGTTGCCCACGATCACCTGCCGCCACAGTGGCGCCGTGTCGAAATCCGAGTGATCGGGTTCGGATCCGATGGCGGTGGGATACGCGATCACCTCCGCGCCCGCCAGCGAGTATCCGCGGGCGACCTCCGGGAACCACTCGTCCCAACAGGTCGGCAGTCCGAAACGGGCGCCGCCCAACTGCTCCGGAGCGTGCACGGGGTACGGGTCGCCGGCGGGACCGGGACGGAAGTAGGTGTCCTCGTAGTACCCGGCGGTCACCGGGATGTGCAGCTTGCGGGTCAGGGCCAGCAGCTCACCATCGGGTGCCACCAGGATCGCGGTGTTGTAGCCGAGGGGCTCCGCGTCGGGATGCTTCTCGTACAGCGACGCGTGTACGACTACCCCGTGCTCGGCGGCGGCAGCCGCGGCGAACCGGAAGGTGGGGCCGCGATGCAGGTCCTCCGCCAGGTCGCTCGGGCGGGCCCCCGCCCGCTCGAAAGCGGGATACCGCATCAACGTGATCTCGGACAGGAAGACCACGCGCGCGCCGGCCGCGGCCGCCGCACCGATGGCTTCGGTCAGCTCGCACTCCAGGCGGTCGGGGTCGTCGTGCCAACGGTGCTGGACGAGTGCCACGCGCAGCGGCGGCCGGGTGGGGGCGTGCACCCGGGCGGGGGAGTCGGGAATCGCTGGGGCGATGACGATGTCCACACCACGTCCTCGGTGTCGGAGCCCGCGTGCGAGCGGGCCTAAATCGATAGGCTTTCGATTAGGGTAGCCGTGGGGCTTCGAGGCCACAAGATTCAAATCGAATGTCTTTCGATAGTTGTCGACTTCGGGTAAGTTCGCGCACGTGAGCAGACGTGTCGGACGACCCAGCACACCGCAGATCGATCGCGCATCGATCGGCGCGGCCGCGCTCGAACTCATCGATCGCGACGGCGGCTTCACCATGCCGGCGCTGGCCCGCCGCCTCGGGGTGCAGGTGTCATCGATCTACCACCACGTGGACGGACGTGGTGCCGTCGTCGAACTCGTCCGCGAAGCGGTCACGAAAGACGTCGACGGGGCGTGGTTCGACACGCTGCCCTGGGACGAGGCCGTCGAGGCCTGGGCGCGGGGGTACCGCGCCGCGTTCGCCGCCCACCCCTCGGCGGTACGGCTCCTGGCCACGGAGACCATCGCGGCCGGTGCCACCGTCCTCGACTATCAATCGGCGGCCGCCGGACTCCTGCGTGCGGGCTTTCCGGAGGGCCGGGTACTCGCCGTGATCGTGGCGATCGACGACTTCATGCTGGGCGCCGCGATCGACACCGCCGCCCCCGACGAGATCTTCCACCTCGACGCCGACGACCCCGCATCCGCATCGTTGCGCCGGGTGGTGGCCGCCGCCCCGAAGGGGCCGGCCCGCGCACAGCAGGCGTTCGACGTGGGACTCGAAGCCATGATCCGTGGCCTGCGGGAGATGCTCACCGCCGACGACCGAGCCGTGCTCGCGTCCGCCGGACCGGGGGAGCGGCGATGACGATCTTCGTCGCCTACCTCGCCACCGACGGCGGCCGGGACGCCGTGGCCCTCGGGGTGCAGGTGGCCCGCAGCATGCGAACCGACCTCGCGGTGGGAATGATCGTGCCGCCCGACGCCGCGGCACCCATCACGCCCGGGGACTTCGTGGATCAGGTGCTCACCGCGCAGGCCGATGAGTGGCTGCGTGCCGCGGTCGCGGCCGTGCCCGCCGATGTCGCTGTCAGCACGCACGTCCGAGTGAGTGACTCTCCCGCGGAGGGGATCATCGCCGAGGCGGAGCGGCTGGGCGCGGACGCCGTCGTGATCGGCGGCACCGGCGGCGGCCTGCTCGGCTCGCATTCGCTCGGATCGGTGGCCAACGACCTGATCCATTCATCGTCGGTGGGGCTCCTCGTGGCACCGCGCGGCTACGCGGATCTCGCCCTTCCCACGATTCGCCGCATCACCTGCGCCGTCGGCACCCGTGCGGGGGCCGACGAGCTCCTCGATGTGGCCATCGCCTCGGCCGCACGCGCCGAGGTCCCGCTGCGACTGATCTCCCTCGTGGCATTCGACCTGATGCCCGGGCATCGTCGGGCCGATCCGGTCGCGCAGGACCAGGCCCGTGACCACGCCGAGCGCGTGCTCGACGAGGCGCGAGCGCGCCTCTCCGGAAGCGTGCCCGTCTCGGTCTCCGTCGCGGTCGGACCCACCGTGGAAGACGCCGTCGAGCAGGTCGGCTGGGAGAGCGGAGACATCATCATGGTCGGATCGTCCCGCCTCGCGGCGCCCCGCCGCCTGTTCCTCGGCTCGACGGCGGCCAAGATGCTCCGTCGCCTCGACGTCCCGATGGTCGTGGTTCCGAAGGAGGGGATCTGATGTCCGCAGACGTCGTCGACAAGGGACTCGCGCGCGGGCGCATAGGCACGTTCGCCGGTGCGGTGCTGGGCATTTCGACAGTCGCCCCCGGATACACGCTGACCGCCAGCATCGGACTCATCGTGGCCGCGGTGGGGCTGAAGATGCCCGCGATCTTCATCGCCGGGTTCATTCCGATGTTCCTCACCGCCTACGCCTACCGCGAGCTCAACTCGCGAGTGCCGGACTGCGGCGCCTCGTTCACCTGGTCCACCAAGGCTTTCGGCCCGTACATCGGTTGGATGTGCGGCTGGGGCATGGTCCTGGCCACCATCATCGTGCTCTCGAACCTGGCGGCGATCGCCGTGGATTACTTCTACCTCTTCCTCGCCCAGGTCACCGGGAACGACGCGCTCGCCGACCTCGCCGGGAACAGGGCGATCAACATCGCCACCACGCTGGCCTTCCTGCTGATCGCCACCGCGATCGCGGGTCGCGGAATCACCACCAGCACTGCGGTGCAGTACGTGCTGGTCGGCTTCCAGATGGTGGTTCTGGTGGTGTTCGCCGTCACCGCGATCATCCGCTCGGCGGGCGTGCCCACGGGGCTGTCGTTCTCGATGGACTGGTTCAACCCGTTCACCGGCATCACCATCGCGGCGTTCGTGATCGGCCTCACCGGCTCGATCTTCGCGTTCTGGGGCTGGGACACCTGTCTCACGCTCGGCGAGGAGTCCAAGGACCCGAACAAGGTGCCCGGCCGGGCCGGCCTGCTGTCGGTGGTATCGATCCTGATCACGTACCTGCTGGTGGCCGTCGCGGTCATGATGTACGCCGGCGTCGGCACGGAGGGGCTGGGGCTCGGCAACCCGGACAACTCGGAGAACGTCTTCCGTCCCCTCGCGAATCCGGTCCTCGGCGATGTCGGCGGAACCATGCTGTTCCTCGCGATCTTCGCCTCGTCGATCGCCAGCCTGCAGACCACCTTCCTCCCCGCCGCGCGCACGATGCTCGCGATGGGTGCCTACGGCGCCTTTCCCAAGAAGATGGCGTCGGTGCATCCGCGCTACCTCGTGCCGACCTACGCCACCGTGGTGTCCGGCGTGGTGACCGCCGTCTTCTACACGGTGGTCAAAATGCTCTCCGACCGCGCGCTCCTCGACACCATCGCCGCGCTGGGCATCATGATCTGCTGGTACTACGGGATCACCGCCTTCGCCTGCGTCTGGTTCTTCCGCCGCGAACTGCTGCGCAGCCCCCACGACTTCGTCTACAAGTGCCTGTTCCCCGCGGTCGGCGGCACCATCCTGGCGATCGTTTTCGCGATCTCGGTCCAGGAGAGCCTCGACCCCGCGAACGGCAGCGGCGCATCGTTGTTCGGCATCGGGATCGTCTTCTACATCGGGTTCGGCCTGCTCCTGCTGGGCGCGGCACTCATGCTCGTCCGGCGTGCGACGCACCCGGCGTTCTTCCGAGGCGAGACCTTGCGCCGCTCCGTGGCACCCCCGACCACGGAGCGCGACGTCCTCTCCTGAGTCCTCTCCTGAGTCTCGGCGTGATCTCGGCGGCCACTGCGGATCTGGAGCACAATGGTGTCGTGAGCGATTTCAACAAGGACATCATCGAGGAATTCCGCGCGAACAACGGCACCGTCTCGGCGATGGGCTTCGGCCGCGCTCTGGTGCTCGTGCACAGCGTGGGCGCCAAATCGGGGGAGCCGAGGATCAATCCGCTCGCCGGTATCCGGGACGGCGACAGTTGGCTGATCCCCGCATCCGCGGGCGGCTCGCCGAAGAACCCGTCGTGGTACTACAACCTGGTCGCGCACCCGGACATCGAGATCGAGTACCCGGACGACGAGGGCGGCATCTCGTCCGCACGGGTCACCGCCCGCGAGCTCACCGGTGCTGAGCGCGACGCCGCATGGACTCGCTTCGAGGAGCGCTCCGAGGGCTTCACGAAGTACCAGGAGACCGCCGGAGGCCGCGTGATCCCCGTGTTCCGCCTCGACCCGCGCTAGCGGCGGAAGCGGGCCGCCGTCGCCACACCGAGGGCGATGTCGCCGTAGTCGCCGCCGAGTGCGCGGCGCAGGGTGCCCTCGTCGATGTGTTCACCCGCTGCGAGCAGGGCCTCGACCGCTTCGGCGTCGGCGGGGTAGTCGCCGTCCAGGTTGTCCTCGTAGGCCTGCGAGAGGACATCGGCGAGTACGCCCGCCGCGGTCTCGGGATCGGTCGCCGGACCGGGCGTGAAATGCGCCTTGGTGATCAGGTCCGGGTTGTGGCCCACCGCCGACCACGACGTGCCGTCGAAGCCGTAGGCGAAGTTCGGCGCTGTCGCCCCCTCGGGGAGTGCGGCGAACCACCACCGCGGGGCACCGGCGGCCACCAGATCGTCGCGGCCACGCAGGTCGGTATCGCCGGCTTCGCGGTCGAAGCCGACGATGCTGGCCCGACCGCCCGACAGCAGGGCGAGGTCGAACTCGGATCCGCCACCGTCGGCGAAGTGGGCCACCCCCGGTCCTTCGGGGCGAAGGTCCTCCTGCTCGAACACCGCAGCGACGACCGCGGACCACGCCGCGAGCATCGACCATGCGTCAGACGGGGCGGGGAGGAGCACTTCAGTCGCCGTCATGAACGCGATAGTAAACGTGTGAATTGACAGCGTCAAAGATCATGCGACGGTGATCACTTCCCGCGTTCCACGTAATACAACCCACGCGGCGGCAGCCGTCGCGATGAGCAGGACACCCGACGTCCCGACGGTGGTGGTCACCGCGTCGACCCACGCGTAGCGCGCGCTCTCGGCGAGAGCGGCACCGTCGGCACCGCCGATCGACGCGGCCTGCGCGAGCGTGTCCCCGAGCGTGCGCGACATGCCGTCGTGCCGCGTGAAGACCGCGGTGGCCACCGAACCGAGGATCGCGAGACCCATCGCCGTGCCCAGCTCGAAGCTCATCTCCGACATCGACGACGCCTGGCCCGCCCGCTCCGGCGGCGCCGCCGCGAGGGCCGTCTCCGAGACGAAGGTGAACAGGGTGCCGTAGCCCACGCCGGCCACGACGGTGGCCACCACGTACAGCCAGGTCGGGCCGTCCACGCCGAGCCCGACCAGGAGGAACTGGCCGGCGGCCGAGAACAGCAGCGACGCGGTGAAGGTCCACTGCCGGCCCAGGTACTGACGGATCCATGGTGCGCGCATCGAGAAGTACGCCACGGTCGCGGCCGCGGGCAGCCCGAGGAAGGCCGCCGCCAGCACATCCAGTCCGACCACCGACTGCAGGTAGATGCCCGTGAGGTAGGACATCGAACTGAGCGTGGAGATGGCGATGATCGTGCCGCAGATCGCCATCGCGAAGACCTTGTTGCGGAACAGGTCGAACGGGATCAGCGGGTGCGCGGCGCGCCGCTGTTGCGTGATGAACGCGACCAGCATGACGAGCCCGAAGGCGCCCACGCCGAGCGTGGTGGCGGTGACGCCGTGGCTCGCCGAGGCCTTCACCGCGTACACCAGCGGAAAGATCGCGGCCATCGACAGTGCGACGCCGACGAGGTCGAACGGCGCCGAGGTATCGGTGCGCGATTCGTCGATCAGCAGCGGCCCCGCCACCAGGAAGGCGAGGAAGACCGGTGCGTTGATGAGGAACACCGATCCCCACCAGTAGTGGTGCAGGAGAAGGCCGCCCAGAACCGGTCCCACGGCCACGCCGAAGGAGAAGGCCGCCGTCCAGATGCCGACGGCGACGCCGCGATCACGCGGGTTGCGGAACATGTTGGCGATGAGTGCCAGGCTGGCGGGCAGCAGTGTGGCGCCGCCGACGCCCATCAGCGCGCGAGCGGCGATGAGCAGGCCCGGGGTGGGGGCGAACGCCGCGAACACCGAGGCCACGCCGAACAGTGCGGCGCCCCAGGTCATCAGGCGGCGGCGGCCCCACCGGTCGCCCAGGTTGCCCATGGTGATCAGGAGTCCGGCCAGCATGAAGGGGTAGATGTCCAGGATCCACAGCTGCTGTTCCGAACTCGGATGCAGAGCCGCGGTCACGTGCGGCATCGCCAGGTACAGGACCGAGGCGTCCATGGAGACCAGGAACACCGGCAGCAGGAGCGCGGCGAGGCCGCCCCAGGCGCGGCGCGGGGTGGTGGACACGAGAACTCCTTGACACGATCTCAACGACGACGCGTACGGCGTACGCAGAACGGATGGGTACACTGTACGCAGAACGTTCGGGCAGGGTCAACGCGATGAGGAGTGACAGTGTCGGAGAGCGCGCTCACCAGAGAGGCGATCGTCGCCGAGGCGGTGCGCCTCGCCGACGAGGGCGGTCTGGAGAAGGTCTCGATGCGCCGGATCGCCGAGGCTCTCGGAACGGGAGCCATGTCGCTCTACCGGCACGTGCCCGATAAGGAGACGCTCATCCGGGAGATGGCGGCCGCGGTGGGCGCGGGGGCCTTGTATCCGGAAGAGCTCCTAGGAGACCCGGATTGGCGCCGTCGGGTGCACATCGCCGCCGAGACCGACCTGCGGCTGTACCTGCGTCATCCGTGGGTGTTGCTCGCGCACGCCGTTCCCCGGGCTGCCGTCTCACCGTCGTCGGTGGCCTGCTTCGACTGGTTGGTCGAGGCGCTCGACCACCTCACCGGCAAGGTCGACGATTCCGCAGAACTCGCCCTGCACGTGTGGAATCACGTCCAGGGCGCCGGGCTCGGCGCGGTCGGCCGTGTGCTCGTGGCCCCCGGATCCTCGCTCGACGGAGTCGGTTTCGTCGCCGGCCTCGCCGACGATCCGCTGATCGAGGAGCTTCCGCGGATGCGCGATCTGGTCGCGATCGAGCGCCCCGAGCTGTGTGAAGCGCTGCCGCTGCTGCGGTCGGGCATCGAGGCGCTGTGCGACGGTTTCGCCGCGCGCTACGGCGATCGATCCACGCCCCTCGCTCCGCCGACGGTCGCGGGCCCCTCGACCTCGTGATCGGCCGCGGGTGGAAGGTCGTGAACTCGCCGACGCGGGTTCACGCCCTTTCCACCCGCGATTCAGCCGGATGCGTCAGCGTGGTCGGGATGAAGCCCGCAACGAATCGGCGCGTCTTCCTCAAAGGTGCACTGGCCGCCGGGGGAGTGGGCGCAGGCCTGCTCCCCACGCCCCTGCAATCGGCCATGGCCGAGCCCGCGGCGGCGGGCGGCCTCAGCGACCTGCGCCACGTGATCTTCCTGATGCAGGAGAACCGCTCCTTCGACCACTACTACGGCACGTTGCGCGGTGTGCGGGGCTTCGACGATCCCGCGGCGATGCGACTGCGCACCGGGCACAGCGTCTTCGACCAGCCCACGCGCACGGGCCTGCCGGTGCAGCCCTTCCCGGTCCGCGGCGCCGCCGAACGGCAGCAGATGGATGCGCAGAACATCGACGCCCTCGACCACACCTGGACGGGAGGCCAGGCGGCGCTGGCGGGCGGCTGGAACGACGGCTGGATCCCCGCGAAGACCGATTCCACGATGGCCTACTACGACCGCCAGGACATCCCCTTCCACTACGCGCTCGCCGACGCCTTCACGGTGTGCGATCACTACTTCTGCTCGGTGCCCACGTCGACCTCACCGAACCGGAACTACTTCTTCTCCGGATACACCGGATACGAACCGCTCACCGGTGCGCGCGCGGTGGAGAACACCGCCTACGACCGCGGCCACCCCGGCTACGACTGGCCCTGCATCGGCGAAATCCTTCAGGACGCGGGCGTCGAGTGGCAGGTGTACCAGGAGTGGGACAACTTCACCGACAACAACATCGAGTTCTTCCGCCGCTTCAAACAGGTCTCGCAGGCCGTGTTCCGCGACTTCGGCACCGAGATCGACGACTTCTATCAGGGGCTGCGCACGCTGCCCGCCGACGAGGCCGCCCGCCGCGCCGCCGAGGTGGATGCCCGCGCCCGCACGCTCCCGCAGCCCGATCGCGACCTGTTCTTCCGCGGCCTGCGCCGCGGCCCCACCGGCACACTCACCGATCGCATCGCCGCGGACATCGCCGCCGGAACACTCCCCGCAGTGAGCTACGTGGTGGCCTCGGAACGGGAGTCGGAACACCCCAGTGCCTCGTCGCCCCGCGCGTCCGCCAACCTCGTCTACCGCATCCTCGACGCCCTCGGCCGCAACCCGGAGGTCTGGCGGCACACCGCGCTCTTCCTGCTCTACGACGAGAACGACGGCTACTTCGACCACGTGCCGCCACCCCGGCCGCCCCGCAGCGCCACCGACGAGTGGGTGGGCGATCTGCCGCTCGGCCTCGGCAACCGCGTGCCCATGACGATCGTCTCCCCGTGGACCATCGGCGGTTTCGTCTCCTCGGAGACCTTCGACCACACCTCCACCCTGCGATTCCTGGAGCGGTGGCTGGGTATCTCGGTGCCGCACATCTCCCCCTGGCGGCGCACCGTTGCCGGCGATCTCACCAGCGCCTTCGACTTCCGGGTCCCGCGGTCGCTCCCACCCTCGAACCGGCCCGCTGCCACCGGGAGCCTGCGCCCGCGGTGGAAACCGCACGCGCCGGCCGTGGGGCAGCGGCCCCGCCAGGAGCCCGGCACCCGGCCGACGCGCCCCGTGCCGTACCGCACCGAGGTCACCGTGCGGCGCCGGTCCGACGGGCTGCGGGTGCGCCTGCGCAACACCGGCAAGCGCAGCGCTCACTTCACGGTGTTCCCCTATCACGCACCGGATTCCGCGCCGCTGCACGCCGATGTTCAGGGGACGACGGAGCTCACCGTGCCCCTGCGCGACGGTGCCTACGACATCGTCGTGCACGGGCCCGCGGGTACGCACTGGACCTTCACGGGTCCGTGACCGCCTCGGCGGCACGACGATCGATGATGTAATCCGCCGTGCGCGCGATCCGAGGATCGGGATCGTCGCGCAGCGACGCCAGCGCGGCCGCTGCGGCGGGACCGCGGATCTCCGCCAGTGCCTGCACCAACCGCTGCCGCACCGGATAGTCGGCGGCGGCGTAGGAATCGGTGAGGGCGCCGACGATCGCGCCGTCGTCGCCGGCGGCCGCGATCGCGTCCAGCGATTCGGCGGCGGGGACATCGCCGTCGCCGCGCAGGATCATCGAGACGAGCTCGCCCACGGCGGCCGGGTCCCCGCGGTGGCCGAGTTCGATGGCGGCCACCGCGCGTACCGTCGGATCGGCGTTCGAGAGTGCGCCGCGCAGCGCATCGTCGGCGGGGAGCTCGATCAGCGTGTCCACGGCACGGCGCCGGACTCGCGGATCGTCGGATTCGAGGCCGCCGAGCAGAACCCGGACCGCATCGCCGTCGGCCCGGGGCAGCGCCCAGCGCAGGGCGCCGGCCACGTTGAGGTTCTCCTCCCGCAGCACCGCGTCCGCCAGTGCCTCGCCGGGCGCGGTCCCCGCGGCACCCAGCGCGGCCTGCTGCCGGATACCGGGCGACGGTGCCTTCAGCCGATTGAGCAGCGCCACCACGTCGAGCACATCGTCCCAGGCATCCGGTCCCGCGGCGTAGACGTGCCGCAGGCGCGCGAGCAGGGTGGTCTGCACGTCGATCTGCTCCTGCGTCTGCGCGATCAGCCGATCCACCAACTCGGCCGGCGCGAACGCCGGATCGTCGAGCGCCCGCCCGATGTCCTTGAGCGAGAGGCCCAGTGTGCGCAGGCTCTCCACGTGGAAGATGCGGCGGAGGTCGGCGTCGGCGTACTCGCGGTACCCCGACACCGACCTCCCCGACGGACGGACCAGGCCCAGCGCGTCGTAGTGCCGCAACATCCGCGCGCTGACGCCGGACCTCTGCGACACCTCGCCGATCCTCACCGCCGCCTCCTCACAGCTCTCGGCCCTCGTCGGCGGCACGCATCCGTTCCGCGCCGAGCGCCGCCGCACGCCGCGCGGAATGCAGGGCGGACGAGGCGCCCGAATCCGGGTCCGAGAGCAACCGCATCGTATCCGCGGCGTGCTCGGAGACGATCGGATCGCGCGACTCGATCGCCGCCCGCGCCACCGTCTCCCCGCTCTCGCCCAGGGCGAGCAGTGCCCGGCTCAGGCTGAGCCGGGTGTCGGCATCGCCGCGCCCGAACTGCGCGGCCAGGACCTCCGCAGTGCGGGCCCGCTCGGCGTCGGGCACCAGGACCGCGGCGGCGCGCCAGGCGCTCCGGGCCACCTCGTCGTCGGGATCGGTCAGCAGTCGCGCGACCGAGGGCCACACCGAGCGATCGCCGATCTTCGACAACGTGTGCAGCGCCTGGCTGCGCGCCTGGGCCACCTCGGACCCCAGCTCGCTCACCAGGAAGGGCACCGTGTCCGCGGCGGGGAGCCGCGTGAGCGCCCAGGTCAGCATGTCCCGGACGAAGAAGTCCGGCTCCACTGCGCACCGGTTCACGAGCTCCGTCAGTGAGCCCGGATCGGCGGCGCTGCCGACCAGGAGCGCCGCGCGCAGTCGCGCCGACGAGTCCGGGTGATCGAGTACGTGATTTCCAGCCATGACGGCCACCTCCTTCGGTGACTCCGAGCATCGACCTTCGCACGGTGTCAAGGTCAAGGCCTGTGGCGAGATCACGCGAAAGTGCAGGTGAAACACGTCGGGGAGGGCCGAAGCCCTCCCCGATGCGAGTGATCCGTGCGATCACTCCTTGTCGACGTCGACCACCTTCGCGCCCTCGGCGGCACGGACGACGGCGGCGGCACCGTCGTGGGCGCCCTTGCGCGAGGCGTACGCCTGGCCCGACGCCACGACCTCGCCGTTGCCGGCCTTCAGACGGAAGCGGAACTTGCCGGAGCTGTCCTCGTACACCTCGAACTTGCCTGCCATGGTTGGAGCACCTTTCGTGTGGTGGAGGCCCGGTCTGCGGGGCCGAGTGCAGCGTAAATCCTCGATGCACTGAATGCGCGGTGAAGTGGACGACACGCCGTGCACTGATCCGCATGATCGCAACCCTCGTCTCAGCGAGCCCTCAGCCGTTGCCAAGCGGGCTGACTATCGTGGAATTCGATACTCACAACCGAGGGGATGCACAGGCATGGGGATCTTCGACAAGGTCCGGGGCGAACTCGTCGACATCATCGAGTGGCTCGAGGACGACCGCTCGATCATGGCGTGGCGGTTCCCGCGCTACAACAACGAGATCAAGAACGGTGCGCAGCTCATCGTGCGCGAGGGCCAGGAGGCGCTGTTCGTGTACCGCGGCCAGCTCGCCGACCGCTACGGCCCGGGCAGCTACACGTTGGTCTCGGAGAACATGCCCGTGATGTCCACGCTGCAGGGCTGGCCGCACGGATTCAAGAGCCCGTTCCGCAGCGAGGTCTACTTCGTCAACCACCGGCCGATCACCGATCTGCGCTGGGGCACCCCGAACCCCGTCACCATCCGGGACCCCGACTTCGGCATGGTCCAGGTACGCGCCAACGGCCTGTGCGTGGTCCGCGTCGTCGACTCGCCCACGTTCCTGCGCCAGGTGATCGGCACCGACTCCAACGTCGACTCCGAGGAGATCGCCGAACTGCTGCGCCGCACCATCGCCACCGCCTTCTCGGACATGCTGCTCGAGACCGGCGTGGGCGCGATCGAGTTGCAGGGCCGCCAGCGGGAACTCTCCGAGAAGCTGCGCGAGTACGTGCAGAGCCGGATCCAGGGACCCTACGGTCTCGCCTGCGAGGCGATCGAGATGAACATCTCGCTGCCCGACGAGATCACCCAGGCCATGACACGCGGTGTCGCGCGCGGTGTCGAGGAGAAGGGCTACTACGGCAACGTCGGCGATATGGGGCGTTTCCAGCAGGGCCGCGCCGCCGACTCCATGCTGGGTGCCGCCACCAATCCGGGTGGAGGCGCCGCCGGCGATTTCATGTCGGCCGGCATGGGAATGGCGATGGGACAGCAGTTCAGCCAGAACTTCCAGAACCAGCAGGCACCGCAGAACCCGCAGCAGCAGAACACGCAGCCGCAGGGCGCCCCCGCGGCACCGCCGCCGCTGCCCGGCGGCCCGCAGTTCCACGTCGAGCAGAACGGCCAGGCCACCGGCCCGTACCCTGTCGACCAACTGCGGGGCATGAACCTCACCCCGCAGACCCTGGTGTGGTCCGCGGACATGGCGGGGTGGACGCCCGCCGGTGAGGTACCGGCCCTGCGGCCGCTGTTCGGTGCCACCCCGCCGCCGCTGCCGCCCCAGCCGGGACGATGACGGTCCCGCCCCCGCTGCCCGAGCAGCGGCCGGCGCCACCGATCCGGCCGCTCACCCCGCAGGTGCCGCCCGCAGCGGATCCGGGGGCACCCCCGGAGCGCGCGCTGTTCCAGGTCACCGAGCAGACCCGCACCTATCCGTGCGCGAACTGCGGGGATTCGCTGATCTTCGATCCCGCCACCGGCGGGCTCCGCTCACCCGGATGCGGCAGCACCTTCCCGGTGATGCTCGATCCGACCAAGCGGATCGTGGCGCACCCGCTGGGGCCCACGATGAACGCGGTGTACGCGCAGGCGCGATCGGCGGCGGCGCCGCAGGTGGTCGATCGCGAGGTGGTGTGCCAGAACTGCGGTGGGCACACGCTGTTCAGCGGAACCCTCACCGCGGTCCGGTGCCCGTACTGCAATACGCCGATCCAGCGCAACGACATCCAGGTTGCGCCGGCACGGCTCCCGATCGACGGGATCCTTCCGCTGCAAGTCAGTGATGCCCAGGCGCGCACCAACATCGAGGCCTGGGTGAACAGCCGCTGGTTCGCCCCGCGCGAGTTCAAGAAGTACCGAGTACTGGGATCGTTCACCAGCGTCTACCTGTCGTACTACAGCTACGACGCCGAGGTCAGCACCGACTACTCGGGCTCGCGCGGCGAGCGTCGCACCCGGCGCGACCGGGACGGCAACGTCGAGACCTACACCGACTGGTACCCCGCCCGGGGCCGCGTGCACAACAGCATCCGGCACCTCACCGAGACCGCCAACACCGGGCTCGACGGCGGCCGGGTGCGCGCCCTCGAACCCTGGCCCGCCGATCGTGCCGTTCCCTACACACCGGAATTCGTAGCGGGGCACCTGGCCCGCACGTACGACGGTGACGCGGCGCAGGTCTTCGAGGCGCAGGCGCGGCCCCGGATCAACGACATCGTGGAGACCACGGTGCGCCGCGACATCGGCGGCGACGAGCAGCGGATCCACCGCATGAATCCGGTCTTCCAGTCCATCGACTTCGTGTACCTGCTGATGCCCGTATGGCTGCTCACCGTGACCTTCGCCAACAAGCCCTTCCAGGTTTTCGTCAACGGCGTCACCGGCGAGGTGCAGGGCGAGCGGCCCTGGAGCACCGTCAAGATCGTCTTCGCGGTGCTCGTGGGCTTGCTCGTGGTCGCCGCCGGGGTGTACCTCTACATGCAGAGTCAGGGAGGTTCATGATGTCGACGGTGATCATCGTCCTGTTGGTGCTGGTCGTACTGGCGGTGCTCGGAACGACGGCGTTCGCCGTCGCGCTGGTGCGCAACAGCCGCCGGCAGCAGCAGGCGGAGGGCGCGATGCCCTTCCCGAGCCGCGCCCCGCTGTCCTGGTCGGGCTCGCACGTTCCCGAGGCAAGACTGCACCGCCGCATCCGCGACGCCGTGCGCGCCTTCGACCAGCCCGCCGGAATCCTCACCGCCGCCCAGCTCGACGAGCAGGTGCGGCTCACCGTCGCCGCTCAGGAACTCGACGACCGGCTGGTCACGATCGCCGCACTGCCCGAGACCGCGAAGGCCGGCGAGCTCGATCGCGCCACCGCCGAGGTGGCCGATCTGGAGCGGCGGATCGGTGAGACGGTTGCGCCCGGAAAATCTATCGGTGGGTCTCACTAGACTGCGGGTGTGACTGCAGCGAACCCGGCCCAGACGACCGCCCCCGCGACTCCGTCGGAGGTGGGGGAGCGGCCGGTGATGCTGCTCATCGACGGGCACTCGATGGCCTTCCGGGCGTTCTTCGCCCTCCCGCTGGACGGCGGCCGGTTCCGCACCAAATCGGGCCAGCCCACCAACGCGGTGTACGGCTTCACGTCCATGCTGATCAAGCTCCTCAAGGAGGAGGCGCCCGGTTACGTGGCCGCCGCCTTCGACGTCTCCCGCCAAACCTTCCGCGCCGAGATGTACCCCGAGTACAAGGCGCAGCGCTCGTCGGCACCGGACGATTTCCGCGGCCAGGTCGACGTGGTCAAAGACGTGCTCGGCGCCATGGGGATCCCCACCATGGCGCAGGAGGGCTACGAGGCCGACGACATCATCGCCACCATGACCACGCGGGCCCAGGAGCAGGGCTTCGACGTGCTGATCGTGACCGGCGACCGTGACGCCCTGCAGTTGGTCAACGAGCACGTCACGGTTCTCTACCCGCGCAAGGGCGTCTCCGACCTCACCCGCTTCACCCCCGAGGAGGTGGACGCGAAGTACGGCCTCACGCCGGCGCAGTACCCGGACTACGCGGCGCTGCGCGGCGACCCGTCGGACAACCTGCCCGGCATCCCCGGCGTCGGTGAGAAGACGGCCGCGAAGTGGATCCGCGAGTACGGCAGCCTCGATGGCCTCGTCGAGAACGTCGACAAGGTGAAGGGCAAGGTGGGCGATTCCCTGCGGGAGAACCTGGCCACGGTGCAGCTGAACCGGCAGATCACCGAGATGGTCAAAGACATGGCACTGCCCTACGAGCCGCAGGACCTGGCCCTGCAACCGTGGAACCGCGAGGCCATCCACCAGCTATTCGACGACCTCGAATTCCGCGTACTGCGCGATCGGATCTTCACTGAGCTCGCCTCCGCCGAGCCCGAGGTGGACGAGGGCTTCGAGATCTCGGGCGGCATCGTCGCGCCCGGCACGGTGGCGGAGTGGCTCGCCGAGCACGCGGCCTCGGGCGAGCGGTCCGGGCTGGGCGTGGTGGGCCCCGAGGTGGTCTTCGACGGGGACGCCGAGGCCGTGGTGATCGCCGCTCCGGACGACGAGGGCGGGTACATCGCGCTCGAAACGCTCACCCCGCACGACGAGGCGGCCCTCGGCGCCTGGCTCGCCGACGAGTCCCAGCCCAAGGCCGTGCACGAGGCGAAGTGGGCCATGCACGCCCTGGAGAGCCGCGGCTGGAAGCTCGGCGGCCTCACCTCGGACACCGCGATCGCGGCGTATCTGGTGCGCCCCGGGCAGCGCAGTTTCAACCTCGACGATCTCTCGGTGCGGTACCTGCACCGTGAGCTGCGCGTCGAGTCGGCCGCAGGCGACGATGCGCAGCTCTCCCTGCTCGACGATCCCGACGATTCGGTGGCCGAGAAGGCGCAGCAGCAGATCCTGCGTGCCCGGGCCGTGGTCGATCTCGCGGCCGCGCTCGACGAGGAGCTCGACAAGATCGAGTCCAAGCCGCTGCTCGAGGAGATGGAGCTGCCGCTGCTGCGGGTGCTCGACGTCATGGAGGCCACGGGCATCGCCGTCGACACCGAGCACCTCGAGTCGCTGCACAGCGACTTCAGCGACCGGATCCGCGCCGCGGAGGCCGCCGCCTTCGAGGAGATCGGAGAGCAGATCAACCTGGGCTCGCCGAAGCAGCTGCAGGTGATCCTGTTCGACAAGCTCGGCCTGCCCAAGACCAAGAAGACCAAGACCGGGTACACCACCGACGCCGCGGCGCTGGAGGCCCTGTACGAGAAGGAACCCCACCCGTTCCTGCAGTCCCTGCTCGAACACCGTGATGCGATGCGGCTCAAGGTCACCGTGGAGGGACTGCTCAAGTCGGTGGCGTCGGACGGCCGCATCCACTCCACGTTCAACCAGACCGTGGCGGCCACCGGCCGGCTGTCCTCGACCGATCCGAACCTGCAGAACATCCCCGTGCGCACCGAGGCCGGTCGCCGGATCCGGCAGGCCTTCGTCGCGGGCGAGGGCTTCGAGACGCTGATGACGGCCGATTACAGCCAGATCGAAATGCGGATCATGGCGCACCTCTCCGGCGACGAGGGACTGATCGAAGCCTTCAACACCGGGGAGGACCTGCACAACTTCGTCGGCTCGAAGGCCTTCGGTGTCCCGATCGACGAGGTGACCGCGGACATGCGGCGCCGGGTGAAGGCGATGTCCTACGGTCTGGCCTACGGCCTCTCGGCGTTCGGCCTGGCAGCGCAGCTGAAGATTTCCCGCGACGAGGCGAAAGACCAGATGGAGGCCTACTTCTCGCGGTTCGGCGGCGTGCGCGACTACCTGCAGGACGTGGTCACCGAGGCCACCCGCAACGAGTACACCGAGACCATCTACGGGCGTCGCCGGTACCTGCCCGATCTCACCTCCACCAACCGCATGCGCCGCGAGGGGGCCGAGCGGATGGCCCTCAACGCGCCGATCCAGGGCAGCGCCGCCGACATCATCAAGGTGGCGATGATCAACCTGGAGAAGGCGATCCGCGGTGCGGGCCTGAAGTCGCGGATGCTGCTGCAGGTGCACGACGAACTCGTGCTCGAAGTGGCCGCGGGTGAGCGGGAACAGCTCGAAGAGTTGGTGCGCGGCACCATGGGCACCGCCGCCGAGCTGTCCGTCCCGCTCGAGGTGTCCGTCGGATACGGCCGGAGCTGGGACGACGCCGCGCACTGATTCCTGTGGCACTCTGAAGGCATGCGACGTCGCTCGGGGGAGGCGGGATCCGCGCGATCCATCCCAGCGGTAACCGCTGGGTGCACCACACGGCTACACCTCGCGTCCCACGCCGGCCCGGGCGCTTCGCGCCCCTCGCGGCGCTGTGGGCGATTGTTTCTGGTCACCCGAGCGGCGTTCGCATCCTCGCCCCGGCCGGTGGTGCGCTGACGTGCCGTCGGTCGACCTGTCCCGGCCTCTGACGCGTGCCCAGCAGGCGCAATCGGCGCTGCTCGTCGGTCGGATCGACCCGGCCGAGTGGAACCGGATCGAACTCGCCGCGGACCTCGGCGCTGCGCTCCCCGCGGAGCTCGCCGAGGAGGTC
Source organism: Tsukamurella strandjordii (assembly GCF_039525985.1). Taxonomy (NCBI): domain Bacteria; kingdom Bacillati; phylum Actinomycetota; class Actinomycetes; order Mycobacteriales; family Tsukamurellaceae; genus Tsukamurella; species Tsukamurella strandjordii. The sequence goes on from NZ_BAAAII010000017.1 coordinate 25,841, forward strand.
GCACGGTTCGTCATCGAGGCCGCACCGACGAAGCCGCACCCCGCTGTGATCAGGCGCCTCCTGCAGGCCTATCGGGTCGATTCCGCTCTCGAACCTGAGGCCGGCGGCGCCGTCCCCGGCCGGGTGCTCGCGGACCTGGACGGTGTCGCAGCCATGCTCGATCTGACGGTGTCCGAACTCGACTGGTTCGCCGATACCGGGCGGTGGCTGCGGCATTCGGCGGCGCCGTTGCGGCACTACCGCGTTCGCCGCATGCCCAAGACCGCCGGGGGAGTGCGAGTGATCGAGGCGCCCAAACCCCGCCTGCGCGAGGCACAACGGCGGATTCTGCGACACGTGCTCGACCCCGCCGCACCGCACCCGGCGGCACGCGGATTCGTGCGCGGCGGTTCGGTCCTCCACTACGTCGAAGCCCACGTGGGCTCGGCGGCGGTGGTGCGGCTGGATCTGAAGGACTGCTTCACCACGGTCGGCGAGAACAGGGTCCGCGCTGTCTTCCGGCAGCTGGGATACCCCGCGCCGGTGGCGCGCATCCTCGCCGCGCTGTGCACCACGGCGACCGCGGGCGACGAGCTCCGCGGGCTCGACGCCTGGCAGGCGGCGACGCTGCGCGCCCGACATCTCCCGCAAGGTGCACCCACCTCGCCCGCCCTGATGAACCTGGCGCTGCGCCGGCTCGATGGCCGGGTCGCGGGCCTGGCCCGCGCGCAGGGCGCTCACTACACCCGCTACGGCGACGACCTCGCCCTCTCCGGTGCACGTGATCCGTCGCTGATCGCCGCCGTGGTGCCGAAGATCGTGCGCTCCGAGGGTTTCTCGGTGAACCCGCGCAAGACCCGGATCATGCGCTCGGGCACCCGGCAGGAACTGGCGGGGGTCGTGGTCAACGCCCGTGCCCAACCACCGCGGCGTGCATACGACGACCTCCGCGCGCTGCTGCACAATGCTGCGCGGTTCGGCCCTGACAGCCAGAACCACGACGGCCACGACGACTTCCGCGCCCATGTCTACGGGCGGATCGCCTGGGTGGCGCAGGGCAATCCCACCCGCCGGGAGCGTCTGCTCGCGATGGCCGCCCGGGTGCCCTGGTGACACGCATGCGTGGCCGGCGAGAAACTGGGATGCGCGGGCGCCGGCACCGGTGCTAGCGTCGGTTCCATCGTGATCCGACCGCAGGAGGTGAGCCCCATGAACGCAGTACCCGTAGTGGGCGCGCCGCTGCAGTGCACGATCGCGCGACTGTCCTAGTCGCCCGGGGCGCCCGATCAGAATCTCTGAAAGGCCGTTCCCATGAACACGATTCCCACTTCTTCTCGTTCGGCTCGCGGCCGGGCGCTGGTGCTCGGCGGTGGTGGCTCCGCCGGCAATGCCTGGCTCATCGGCGTGATCGCCGGTCTCCATGAGGCCGGCCTCGACGTGACCGCCGCCGACCTCACGATCGGCACCTCCGCCGGTGCCACGGCGGCCGCACAGATCGCCGCGGCGCCGCCGCCCCGGCTCCTGGCGGACATCCTCACGGCACCGATACCCGCGCGCTCCGCGGGCGGGGCACGGGCCACCGCCTCCGCCGTCGCCGATCAGATGCGCCGAACGGGCCGGCTCATCGCGGAGGCGACCGACGTCGCCGATATGCGACGCAGGATGGGCGCTTCCGCCCTCGCCCTGGAGGCCTCCTCGGACGATTCCGTCCGGGCTCGGTGGCGAGACACCGTCGCCGCGCGGCTCCCGTCCCCGCACTGGCCGGACCGGCCGATCGCCCTGACGGCCGTCGACGCGGTCACCGGCGAGCCCGTGGTCTTCGACCGGCACGGCGAGGTCGCGCTCGTGGACGCCGTCGCGGCGAGCTGCTCCAGTGGATTCGCCTACCGCATCGGTGCGCGTCATTACATCGACGGCGGCTACCGCGCCAATGCCGAGAACGCAGACCTCGCCGCGGGATTCGACCGGGTCCTGGTGCTCGCGCCGTTCGGGGGAGCCGCGCGGACGCCCCCGCACTGGCGGGCGAACCTGCACGCCCAAGTGGAGGAGCTGCGTGCCGCCGGCAGTACCGTCGAGATCGTCGGCCCCGATGACGCCTCCCGCGCCGCGTTCGGCGGCAACGTGATGGACCCGTCGACCCGCCCACCGGCGGCTCGTGCGGGCGCCGCGCAGGGCCGCGAACTCGCTCCCGCCCTCGAGTTCTTCCGGGGCTGAGGGACCCCGCCGGGCCCCCGGGCCCGGCGGGTAGCGTCGGAGGCCGTGTTCACCATCGGATTCGATCTCGACCTCACGCTCATCGACTCGCGGGCACGCATCCTCAGCGCCGCCCGCCGGTCGTTCTCCGATCTGGGGTACTCGATCGGCGACGAGCTGCTCCTGCCGTACATGGGGGAGCCGATGGGCGATGTCGCGGTGAAGGTGGTGCCCGATATCGACGCGGTGGCGTTCATGCGCCGGTACCGGCACCACTACGACACCGATACCGAGACGCCGGTGCCGGTTCTTCCCGGCGCGCACGAGCTGCTCGCCGCGATCCGCGCCGCCGGCGGCCGATCTGTGGTGGTGTCAGCGAAGCAGCAGGCGGCCGCGGAGCGTGCCGTGGCGGATGCCGGCCTGGACGTGACGGAGGTGGTGGGCGACCACTTCGGTGCGGCCAAGGGGCAGGCGCTCCTGCGGTACGACGATGTGCGTGCCTACCTGGGCGATCACGTGGAGGATGCGGCGGCCGCGCGGGCGGCGGGATGCGACTTCGTGGGCGTCACAACGGGGGAGTTCGGCGCCGCTGATCTGCTGGTCGCGGGCGCGCGGGAGACAGTGGACGACCTGGCGGAGGCGGTGCACCTGTTGCACCTGCACTCGTGTTGATATAAGCATTCGTACATGCCGTTCGAATTGCGATCGCACAAGTTCATAACGTGTAGGGCAGACATTGCCGCGTCCGTCGGACACGGTGTGTGACGTGAGCGGACCCGATATCGAGTGGGAGTCCTACGGCGACTCCCTTGCCTACCGTCTTCTGACCCTCCGTAAGGCGCGAGGGATATCGCAGGAGAAGCTCGCCGAGCGCGCGGGACTGCATCGCAATCAGATCTCCAACATCGAGCGGAACGTCAGTTCCGGAGATCGCTTCTCCGATCCGCACATGTCCACGCTGTACCGCCTCGCGGCCGCCCTGGACGTGCCGCCGGTGCTACTCCTGCCTGAGGCGGACCGTCGGGTGGGTTCGCGCTCCGCCGAACAGGACAACCGGGATGCCGCCGCGGCGATCGAGAGCGCACTCCTGGTCGCGATCGGCGAATAGCGGCTCCGCCTAGTAGGTGCTCAGGATCAGCTCGGTCTTGAGCACATCGCCGGGCAGCAGCCAGCCCTTCGCGCTGAGCGTGTCGATCGCCTTCTGGCGCAGCGACTGCGCGCCCGCCCGGGTATCGGACTTGAAGCTGAACTCGACCACTGTCTGGCCCGGCATGGGGAGCACCTCGATCGCGGGCTTGACGCCCTGCCACGCGCCCTTCCACTCCTGCGAGGTGACGGGGCCGTGCACGCGAGAGGCCTGAAGGGCGTCCTTGCCCCAGTTCTTCGACGTCCAGTTCTCGAGCTTGCCGGGGATCTGCGCCACGACCAGATCGCGCGCCGTCGAGGCGTCCGGCAGCGCGGTGCCCGAGAGCCCGCTCGCCGATGCGGTCTTCTTGGTGGCGAAGCTCAGCGTCTGCTTACCGTAGGTCCAGTCGACCTGGGCGTCGTAGTTCGTGTCCGAGGAGTCGAATCCCGCCTGATTCGCCGTGGTCAGCGCCGCATCCACGTCGCCATTGGTCACGGGGAAGCGCTTCTTGTAGTTCAGGTCCAGGCTCTGGCCCGCCTCGTGGCGCAGCCGCACCGACCAGCCCTCCCCGGAGAGCTTCTTGGTCTCGGTGTCGAAGTACTCGTACGACAGCCCCTTCGGCGCGGACGTGATGCCGAAGGTCGACTTCACGGCCGCCGAGGGTGCGCCACCGTCCAGCGCCGAGGCGTTCAGGTTGAGCTTGACCTCGTAGTTGGGAACGGCGTTCGCATCGGCCTGGGCGACGGCGGGTGCGAGCGCGGCGATCGCGGTGGCGGCGACGGCGGCCAGAATGCTTCGGCGGCTAACGAGTTTCATGGGCATCAGGGTCCACTCCGGTGGTGGCGTCCAGGGGAACGCCGGGTGGACGGTCGTCGACGATTCGGGGTGCCCTCGGAAGCTGCGTGAACGACGACGGCGCCGCCCCCACATCGGGGTGCGGCGCCGTCGTTGAGCGTCGGTCGTTACTTCGCCTTCGCGGGGGCCGCAGCGGGCTTCACGGACGCGCAGGTGCGGTACGCATCGCCGAGCGCGCGCTGAATGTTCTGCTGCTCGGAGAAGATGCCGAATCCCGCGGAAGAGCCGGTGAACGCCAGGGTGGCGAGCCGGATCTGCCGGGTGTTCGGATCGGAGGTCGCGATGTCGGCGAACTGCTTGGAGCCACCGGCCACCTGGTCCAGCTTGGCCGAGAGACCCGGCGAGGAGCGATCGATCGCGGTGCGCAGCTGCCCCACGGTGCACGAGGTGCCGGGCACGGCACGCGCCAGGTTCGGGTCGGCCGGCTTGGGAGCGGGGCCGGGCGCTGCGGCAGCGAACGGGGCACCGGCCAGCGACACGGCGCCGAGGACGGCGGCGGTGGCGGCGAAACGACGGAAGGTCATGCGGGTGGGGCCTTTCGGGTCCGTGGAGGGGCTCAGTAGTTCTGGCAGGTCGCGATGACCTTGGAGATCTTCGCGTCGATATCGGCGCGGTTCGCCTTGTAGTAGGCGGCGCCCGCGGGGTTCTCCTCGGCGAGCTGCTCGATCAGCTTCTGCCGCTCCTCGGGCTTGGCCACGAGGATCTTGTTCGCCTTCTCGCGGCCGCCGGGGGTGCCGTTCATCACGGCGATCGCCTCGGGGGCGATCATCTGCGTCGCGCGCTCGACCTGCGCGACGGTGCACTTGGTACCCGGCACCTTGTCGTTCGGTGCGGCGGAGGCGACGGCGGGGGCGAGGGCCAGGCCGGCCGCGAGCACCGCGGTACCGGCGACGATGCGCGTCCGAATCATGTCTGTCTCCTTCTCTGCGGCCGCCTCGTCTGCGGTGAGGTGGCGGCGACCGCTCGGGCGACGATACCGGCTCGAAGTGAACGAGAAAAGGACGGTGCCGGGATGGACAACCCGGCACCGTCCAACCTGTACCCGCGTATCAGCTGGTGGCGCAGGTGGCCTTGACCTGCGCGATCTTCTGCTCGACCTGTTCCTTGGAGGGCTTGGTACGGGGCGTTCCGTCGTGCTTTCCGCCGGGCTTTCCGGCCCCGTGCTGTGGCGGCGTCTTCCCCGGATTGGCCTTCTTCCACTCGTCGATCTTGGCCTGCCGGTCCTTCTTCGCGGCCTCGCGCGCCGCCGTGCGCTGCTCGGGCGTCTGCACGAGTGCCTGCTCGAAACGCTCCTTCGCCTTGGGGTTGCCGCTGATGTGCTGCCAGAACTCGGGCGCCACCTTCGCGGTGGCGCGTTCGACCTGACCGACGTTGCACTGGGTGCCGGGCACCGGCGCCGTCGGTGAGACAGGGGCGGCGCTCGCGGTGGCGGGGACGAGCAGGGCGGCGCCGGCGGCCACGACGGCGGTCGCGGTGGCCGCGCGGCGGATGCGATGGGTGGTGCGATTCATGCGTTGGTTCTCCTCAGCGAGATCACCGTCGGATCCCTCTGGAGCGAGTAGACCCGGCGGTGGTGAACGCGGGCGCACGATCCGCTGTGAGTTCCCTGGAATCCGGACATTCCCGCGTGTGCTTGCACTGGGTGCAGGTGTTTACCCAGGACGCGGTGTGGGCTAACGCTGTTAAGTCGGGATTCAGGCGGGGAGGTCGCAGACGAAGACGGCGGTGCCGGGGAAGATCGCGCCGCGCAGGGGGCTCCACTGGCCCCACTGCTGGGTGAAGCCCTCGGGCCATTCGGGCTCGATCACGTCGATCAGGCGCAGGCCCGCCCCGACGATCTCGCGGATCCGGTCGCCCATCGTCCGGTGGTGCTCGACATAGGTCGGGGTGCCGGCCTCGTCGGTCTCCACGTAGGGCGACCGGTCGAAATAGGAGAGGGTGGCCACCAGGCCGTCGGGCCCGGGGTCGTCGAGGAACATCCATCGCATCGGATGATTGACGGAGAAGACGAACCGGCCTCCCGGCCGCAGCACCCGCGCCGCCTCGGCCATGACTCCCGCGGAATCGGCCACGAACGGGATGCCGCCGAAGGCGGAGCAGACGAGGTCGACGGTCCCGTCGGCCACCGGGAGGTGCTCGGCGCCCGCCTGCACCAGCAGGGGATTGCCGCCGCGGACGTGGGGGAGCCCGCGGCGCAGCATGCCCGCCGAGATGTCGAGACCGATCACCGAGGCGCCCTGCGCGGCGAGCCAGCGGGAGCACGGGGCGCTGCCGCATCCGATCTCCAGGGCGACGGTGCCCGCCACCTCGCCCAACAGTCGGACATCGGATTCGCGCAGGCCCTCGGGGCACCACACGAAATCGCCCTCGGCGGTGTCCACGCCCAGGAAGGCGGCGTGTTCGGCGTGGTACGCGTCGGCGTCGGAATCCCACCACGACCGGTTCGCGGCCTCGGAGCCGGCGCTGTCGTGCCGCATGTCCGGTTTGGGGCGGTAGTGCACCGGTGTGAGCCTCTCTCGCGAGGGCGGTTTGCCCAGCTAGCACCGGGTGGCGTAGGGTATAGCACGCGCGTGCCCATGTACGCGCGATTTCGAACCAACTACGAGCACCCTGTCCGGAGCAACTTACCCAATGCCCACCTCCACTGTTACGTCCCCGCAGGTCGCCGTCAACGACATCGGCACCGCGGAGGACTTCCTCGCCGCAATCGACGCGACGATCAAGTACTTCAACGATGGCGACATCGTCGAGGGCACCATCGTCAAGGTCGATCGTGACGAGGTCCTCCTCGACATCGGTTACAAGACCGAAGGCGTCATCCCCTCCCGCGAGCTCAGCATCAAGCACGATGTCGACCCCTCCGAGGTCGTCAACGTCGGCGACGCGGTCGAGGCCCTCGTCCTCACCAAGGAGGACAAGGAAGGCCGCCTGATCCTGTCCAAGAAGCGTGCGCAGTACGAGCGCGCCTGGGGCACGATCGAGGAGCTCAAGGAGAAGGACGAGGCCGTCAAGGGCACCGTCATCGAGGTGGTCAAGGGTGGTCTGATCCTGGACATCGGCCTCCGCGGCTTCCTCCCGGCCTCCCTGGTCGAGATGCGCCGCGTGCGCGACCTCCAGCCGTACATCGGCAAGGAGATCGAGGCCAAGATCATCGAGCTCGACAAGAACCGCAACAACGTGGTCCTGTCGCGCCGTGCGTGGCTCGAGCAGACCCAGTCCGAGGTCCGCAGCGAGTTCCTGCACCAGCTGCAGAAGGGCCAGGTCCGCAAGGGCGTCGTGTCCTCCATCGTCAACTTCGGTGCCTTCGTGGACCTGGGCGGCGTCGACGGCCTGGTGCACGTCTCCGAGCTGTCCTGGAAGCACATCGATCACCCCTCCGAGGTGGTCACCGTGGGCGACGAGGTCACCGTCGAGGTCCTCGACGTCGACCTGGACCGCGAGCGCGTCTCGCTGTCGCTCAAGGCGACCCAGGAGGACCCGTGGCGTCAGTTCGCCCGGACCCACGCCATCGGCCAGATCGTGCCCGGCAAGGTCACCAAGCTCGTCCCGTTCGGCGCGTTCGTGCGCGTCGAGGAGGGCATCGAGGGCCTCGTCCACATCTCGGAGCTGGCCGAGCGCCACGTCGAGGTCCCGGACCAGGTCGTCTCGGTCGGCGACGATGCGATGGTCAAGGTCATCGACATCGACCTCGAGCGTCGTCGTATCTCGCTGAGCCTCAAGCAGGCCAACGAGGACTACACCGAGGAGTTCGACCCGTCGAAGTACGGCATGGCCGACAGCTACGACGAGAACGGCGAGTACATCTTCCCCGAGGGCTTCGATCCCGAGACCAACGAGTGGCTCGAGGGCTTCGACAAGCAGCGCGAGGAGTGGGAGGGTCGCTACGCCGAGGCGGAGCGTCGCCACAAGATGCACACCGCGCAGATGGAGAAGTTCGCCGCCGACGAGGCCGCCGAGGCCGCCGCGGGTGGCCCCGCCGCCGGTGGTGCGAACTACTCGAGCGAGTCGTCCTCGGACGATCGCGCCGAGGCTGCGCCCAGCGCCGGTGGTTCGCTGGCGAGCGATGCTCAGCTCGCCGCTCTCCGCGAGAAGCTGTCGGGCAACGCCTGATACGCAGCAGACGAGGAACGCCCCGCATCCACTGGATGCGGGGCGTTCCCCGTTTCGGGCCTAGTTGAGGCGCTCGCCGGTGTCCGGGTGGAACAGGTGCACGGCATCGTCGTGCTGCACCAGGCGCACGCCGTCGCCGATCCGCGCGACGGTCCGCCGCGGACACCGCGCCACCAGGGTGACGGGTGAGCCGTCGACGGAGGTGACATCGGGGTCCTCGACCCGGGCGTAGAGGTAGGTATCGCTGCCCAGGTCCTCGAGGATCGCCACGCGCCCGGCGACGCCGGTATCGGGACCGCTGAGCGCCAGGCTCTCGGGCCGGATCCCCACCGTGACCCGGTCGAGTCCCGCGGCGCGCAGTGCGGACTGCGCCTGCGCATCGAGGTCGACGGTGCCGCCGGCCACCGTGATCGCGCCCTCGCGCACGGGCGCGGTGAACAGGTTCATCGCAGGGGATCCGATGAAACCGGCGACGAAGGCGTTGGTGGGCCGATCGTAGAGCTCGGCGGGGGAGGCGAACTGCTGCAGCTTGCCGAATTTGAGGACCGCCACCCGATCGCCCATCGTCATCGCCTCGACCTGGTCGTGGGTGACGTACACGGTGGTGGTGCCCAGGCGGCGCTGCAGCTCGGCGATCTGGGTGCGGGTCTGCACACGCAGCTTGGCATCGAGGTTGCTCAGCGGCTCATCCATGCAGAAGACCTGCGGCTCCCGGACGATCGCGCGGCCCATCGCCACGCGCTGGCGCTGGCCACCCGACAACCGCGCGGGCTTGCGATCGAGGTACTCCGTGAGGTCGAGGAGCTTGGCCGCCTCGGCCACCTTCCGCTTGCGCTCGTCGACGGGCACGCCCCGCATCTTCAGCGCGAAACCCATGTTCTCGCCGACCGTTTTGTTCGGGTACAGCGCGTAGTTCTGGAAGACCATCGCGATGTCCCGATCCTTCGGCGCCACGCCCACCATGTTCGCGCCGCCGATCGAGATGCTGCCGGAGTCGATCTCCTCCAGGCCGGCCAGCATGCGCAGCGCGGTGGACTTGCCGGATCCCGACGGGCCGACGAGCACTACGAACTCGCCGTCGGCGATGTCGAGGTCGAGCGAGTCCACGGCGAGGGTCTCGGCGCCGGGGTATACGCAGCAGGCCTTGTCGTAGCTGATGGAAGCCATCGATAACTCCTAGTTCTTCTACTTGATCGCACCGAAGGACAGGCCGCGCACCAGCTTGTTCTGGGCGATCCATCCGCAGATCACGACGGGGAGGGCGGCGAGCACGGAGGCCGCCGAGAGCTTGGCCCAGAACAGGCCCTGCCCGGACATGAAACCGGTGAGCGCCACCGGCATCGTCTGGGCGTTGACCGCGGTGAGGTTCACCGCGAAGAAGAATTCGTTCCACGAGAAGATCACGCAGATCAGGGCCGTGGCGGCGATGCCCGGGGAGATGATCGGCAGGATCACCTCCCGCACCGAGGTCCACAGGCTGGCACCGTCCATGCTCGCGGCCTCGAGCAGTTCGCTCGGGACCTCGAGGAAGAAGGAGCGCATCATCCACACGGCGATCGGCAGGTTCATCGCCGTGTACAGGATGACCAGCGTCCAGATGTTGTCCAGCATGCCGATCCGGCCCACGATCACGTACAGCGGGATGATCGCGGCCACGATCGGCAGCATCTTGGTGCTGATGAAGAAGAACAGCGCGTCCTGGGTCTTGCGCACCGGGCGCAGCGACAGGGCGAACGCCGCGGGAATGCCGAGCAGCAGGACGAGCAGCGTCGAGATCACCGTGGCGAACACCGAATTGAGCAGTGGGACGCCGATTCCCGAGTCGAAGACGGCCTTGAACTGGTCCAGGGTGGGTACGAAGAAGACGGTGGGCGGCCGGGTGGCGGCGTCGCTCTCCTGTTTGAACGCGGTGAGCACCATCCACAGCACCGGGAAGAAGAAGCCCACCGCGATGATCCAGGTGAGCCCTGTGAGCGCACCTCCCTTGGGATCGCGGCGCCGGCGGGGCAGAACGGTCGTGTCGGCGGTGGTGGACATCAGGCGGCTTCCTCTCCGGCGCTGAAGCTCTTGAAGATCAAGCGGATCGCGAGGGTGGAGACCACGATCGTGCCGATCACGGTGACCACGCCCATCGCTGCGGCCTGCCCGATGTCGAATCCCAGGAAGGCCCGCTGATAGATGTAGTAGGGCAGGTTGGAGCTGGCCACGCCCGGTCCTCCGGAGGTCATCATGTAGACCGCGTCGAAGGTGTTCACCAGGTAGATCGCGCCCAGGACGGCGCCCAGCTCGATGAACCGCCGCAGGTGCGGCAGGGTCAGCTCGCGGAACAGCCGGATATTGGTGGCGCCGTCCACCCGCGCCGCCTCCTGCACGTCCCGTGGCATCGACTGCAGGCCGGCCAGGATCAGCAGCATCATGAACGGCGTCCACTGCCAGACCAGTTCGGCGATCACCGACATCAGCGGGAACTCGCTGAGCCAGTCCACTTGGATGCCCAGCGGCCCGAGGGCCCAGGCGAGCAGTCCGTTGGTGGGGGAGAGCAGGCTGGTTTTCCACAGCAGGGCCGCCGCCACCGGGGTCACCAGGAACGGTGTGATGAGCAGCGTGCGAACCACACCGCGGCCCAAGAACTTCCGGTCCAGCAGGAGTGCGAGCACCAGTCCCAGGACCACCGACAGGACGACGGTGCCCACGATCAGCAGGATCGTGTTCAGGGTGACGGTCCAGAACTGTCCGTCCCGGAACACCTCGACGTAGTTGTTGAGTCCGTTGAACTTCCGGGAACCGGGGCGCACCAGGTTCCAGGACTGGGTCGAGTAGTAGAGCGTCACCACGAACGGGATCTGCGTGACCACCACCATGAAGATGAGGGCGGGGAGCAGGGGGCCGCGTCGACGCCAGGCCTCGGCGCGGCTGATCCGGTCCCGCTTCGAGCGCAGGGGCTCGGCGGGCCGCGTGTCCGTCGCGGTCGTGGTCATCGTCCGTCTCCCGTCCGGTAGCTCTTGCCGACCACCTCGGCGTACTTCTGTGCCTGCGTGAGGGCGTCGTCCACGGAGATCTGGCCCGCGATGGCGGCGCTGATCTGCTGGCTGACGCGGGTGCCCAGATCCTGGAACTCGGGGATCGCGAGGAACTGGATGCCGGTGTACGGCACCGGCTTCACCGTGGGCCGGGACTGATCCGCGGCAAGCATCGAATCGAGGGTCTGCTTCGCGAAGGTCGCGGACAGCTCCTTGTACGCCGGGAGCTCGTAGGTCGACAGCCGGCTGCCCGGTGGCACGCGGCTGGGCCCGAGCTTGTCGGCGACGCCGGCGATGTACTGCTTGGAGGTCATCCAGGAGACGAACTTCCACGCGTCGTCGGCTCTCTTGCTGCTCGCCGGGATGCCGAGCGACCAGGTGTACAACCAGCCGTTGCCGGACTTGGCCATCTTCGGCGCCGGCAGATAGCCCACGTTGCCGGCGATCTTCGAGGTGTCGGGGCTCTCCAGCGACGAGACCGCGGCGGTGGAGTCGTACCACATCGCCGCCTGCCCCTGCGCCAGAAGGTTTCCGCACTCCTGGAAGCCCGTCGATGCGGCGCCGGCCTCGCCGTAGTTCCGCACCGTGTCCACGTAGAACTTCACGGCCTCGCGGACTTCGGGGGAGTCGAACTGGGGGTTCCACTGCTCGTCGAACCAGCGGCCGCCGAACGCGTTGATCACCGTGTTGAGCGGGGCGAGCACCTCGCCCCAGCCGGGCTTACCCCTCAGGCAGATGCCGGCGACGTTCTTCGAGTGCAGCGCGCGTGCTGCCGCGGCGACCTCGGGCCAGGTGGGCTCCGGTGGCAGGGTGATGCCCGCCGCGGCGAACATCTGCTTGTTGTACATGAGGAAGGAGGACTCGCCGTAGAACGGCACCGAGTACATGTTCCCCCGGTACGACAGGGCCTCGCGCAGCGTGGGGATGAAATCGCCGGGTTCGTACGACGGGTCGCGGTCCATCTTCGCCGACAGGTTCGTGAGCCAGCCGTTCTGCGCCCACATCCGAGTCTCGTAGTTGCTGATCATCACCACGTCGAACTCGCCACCGCCGGTGGAGACGGAGGCGGTGATCTTGGCGCGGGCCTCGTTCTCCGAGAGGGTGATGAACTTGAGCTTGACGCCGGGGTTGGCGCGTTCGAACTCGGGGGCCAGCCCGACGGCGTCGGTCATCTGCGAGTTCGACACCATGGCGACGGTGACGGCGGAACTTCCGCCGTCGGTGAAGACGCCGGCGCCGGAGCAACCCGCGAGGAGTGCCGCGGTGGCGATCAACCCGGTTGCGGCGGTGGCGCGCCGTCCGGTGGGGGTGCGGGGCACGATCATCCCTTCTGTCGGTCGAGCAGCCACTGCGCGGTGGGACGGTCGGTGACGACCGAGGTCGCGAAACCGCCGCGCAGGGCTCCCAGGATGGATTCGCGGCGATGGTCGCCGCCGGAGATGAGGATCGAGGTCGAGCAGGCCCGGATGTCCTCCAGGGGAACGGATACCGTGCGGTCCACCAGGCTCGATGCGACCGGCGCGCCGGCGGCGTCGTAGAAGCGGCCACCGATCTCGCCCACGGCGCCGAGATCGCGCAGCTCGCCGAGGACCTCGGTGTCGATGTAGGCGCCCTCGAACAGGGTGGTGGAGGTGGAGACGGAGCCGACGCCGAAGAGCATCACCTCGGCGGTCCGCGCCGCTTCGAGCGCCTGTGAGACGATCGAATCCCGGTGCAGGGCACGGACGGTGCCCGGGTCGGCGAACAGGGGCGCCACGAGTCGCAGTGGTCGCGCGCCGAGCCGTTCGGAGAATCGGCCGAGCGCGTGGTCGACACCGGTGTGGTACTCGACCGAGGTCATCGACCCGTCCATCTGCACGACGCGGGCGCAGGAGGAGCCGCCGCCGAGGGCATCCGCCACGGCCACCTGCTCGGGGCCCCAGGTGAAACCGAAGGTGTCGGCCGGTTGCAGGCGGCGGCTCAGCAGGGAGGCGCCCGCACGGCCGAGGGCGGCGTCGCCCGACGGTGTGCCGTCGGCGTCCTCGGCGATGAGCAATGCCTCGGTGAGACCGAACGCAGCCTCGAGCTCGCGCTCCAGATCGGGATGGATCGACGCCGCGAGGTGTGCGGGGGCGGCCACGGTCACGGTGACGAGACCCTGGGCCCGGGCGCGCGCCACGAGCCGGCCCGCGGTGGGGCGGGAGACACCGAGGCGCTCCGCGATCTGCGCCTGGGTCAGGCCCTCCAGGTGGTACATCGTGGCGGCGCGGACGAGGAGGCGCAGGTCGTGGCCCGGCTCGCCGGGAGTGCGCGGTGTGGTCACGGACCCTCCATCTCGCGTGAGCAAATGCTCACTAGCGGTGAATATGCTCACTACGCTAACATCGGCGCTGTGACCCAGGCAACACTTTCGAGCCAAATGCGCGCCAGCGTGCTCCATCCCGGCGGCCGGATGACCGTCGAGACCAGGGCCGTTCCCATCCCGGATCCCGGCGACGTGCTGATCGCCGTCGCGGCGGTGGGCGTGTGCGGTTCCGACACGCACTACCTGCGCCACGGTCGCATCGGGGAGTTCGAGGTGACCGCGCCGATCGTGCTGGGGCACGAGGCGTCCGGCCGGATCGTGGCCGTGGGCGAGGGCGTGTCCGCCGCGCGCATCGGCGAGCGCGTGTCGATCGAGCCGCAGCGGCCCGAGGCCTTCAGCCCGGAGACGCTGCGCGGCGAATACAACCTCTGCCCCGGCATGCGGTTCTACGCCACGCCGCCGATCGACGGTGCGCTGGCCGAGTACGTCACCATCGGATCGGCCTTCGCGCACGCGGTCCCGGACACGATCTCCGACGAGGCAGCGGCGCTGTTCGAACCGCTGTCGGTCGCAATCGCCTCGCTGCGCAAGGCCGGCGTCGGGCTCGGCGGCAGCGTGCTCATCGCCGGCGCCGGCCCCATCGGCCTGCTGTGCGCCCAGGTCGCCCGGGCGTCGGGCGCGGCCCGGATCGTGGTGAGCGACCCCGATCCGGCGCGGCGCGGCGCGGCGACCTCGTTCGGCGCGACCACCGCCCTCACACCCGGCGACGATGCGGGGACGGGCTTCGACGCCTTCATCGATGCCTCCGGCGCGCCCGCCGCCATCGACGCAGGAATCCCCGCCGTCCGGCCGGGCGGCCGGATCGTGCTGGTGGGCATGGGCGCCGACCGGTTGGACCTGCCCGTGTCCCTGATCCAGGCTCGCGAGCTGATCCTCACCGGCGTCTTCCGCTACGCGAACACCTGGCCCACGGCCATCGCACTGGCCGCGGGTGGAGCCGTCGACCTCGATGCGATGGTCACCGCGCGCTTCCCGCTCGACGAGGCCGAGGCAGCGCTCAACGCCGACCGCACCCCCGGCACCATCAAGGCCGTCGTGTACCCCGGCCGCACCGCCACCGACCTGCCCAGGGAGGCCACCGCATGAGCGGGATCGCACTGAACGACACGACGCTGCCCGAGATCGCGGGGGCGGCAGTACCCGCGTATCACCGCGGCGGCATCCGCACCGGAATCGTGCACTTCGGCGTCGGCGGATTCCATCGCGCACACCAGGCGATGTACCTGGACCGGCTGCTCGCACTCGACCCCGATGCCGCCGCCTGGGGCATCTGCGGCGTGGGCCTGCGTCCCGCCGACGCGGCGATGCGCGACGCCCTCGCCCCACAGGACGGGCTCTACACACTGACGCTCAAGCACCCCGACGGCACCGTCGAGACCTCCGTGATCGGCTCGATCGTCCACTACCTCTATGCGCCGGACGATCCCGAGGCCGTGATCGAGACCCTCGCATCGCCGCACGTGCGCATCGTCTCGCTCACGGTGACCGAGGGCGGCTACAACTTCTCCGCGTCCACCGGCGAGTTCGACGCCGAGAACCCCGACGTGGCCGCTGATCTAGCGCCGGGAGCCGTGCCGCGCACCGTCTTCGGCTACGTGGCCGAGGCGCTGCGCCGCCGCCGCGACCGCCAGCTCCCGGCGTTCACCGTGATGTCGTGCGACAACATCGAGGGCAACGGGCACGTGGCCCGCCGCACCTTCCTCGCCTTCGCCAGGCTCGCCGATCCCGAACTGGCACAGTGGATGGACGCCGAGGTGGCCTTCCCGAACTCCATGGTCGACCGGATCACCCCCGCCACCCCGCCGGACCTGCGCGCCGAGGTGGCGCAGCGGTCCGGGGTGGACGACCGGTGGCCGGTGGTGGCCGAACCCTTCACCCAGTGGGTGCTGGAGGACTCCTTCGCCAGTGGCCGGCCCGCACTCGAGCGCGTCGGCGTGCAGGTGGTGGACGATGTCGCGCCCTACGAGCTGATGAAGCTGCGCCTGCTCAACGCCGGGCATCAGGCGCTCGGGCACTTCGCGCGCCTGCTCGGCTACGAGTACGTGCACGACGCCGCCGTCGACCCCGACATCCGTGAACTGCTCCGGCGCTACATGCAGGAGGAGGGGCGGCCCACTCTGCGCGAGGTCCCCGGGATCGACCTCGACGAGTACATCGACACGCTGCTGGACCGGTTCTCCAATCCGGCCATCGCGGATACGGTCGCCCGGCTCTGCCAGGACGCCTCCGACCGGATCCCCAAATGGCTGGTCCCGGTGATTGCCGCCCGGCTCGACGCCGGTGCGCAGGCGCCGCTCGCCGCAGCCGTCGTCGCCGCGTGGACGCGGTGCAGCGAGGGTCGCTCCGACGACGGTGCGCCGCTCGACATCTCCGATCGGTTGGCGGGCGGACTCGCCGAGCGGGCCGTCCGTTCCCGCACCGAACGGCTCGCCTTCGTCGAGAACACCGAGCTGTTCGGTGATCTCGCGGACCGCCCCGGATTCACCGAGCCCTATGTCGCCGCGCTCGACGCCATCCGCGAACACGGCACCCGGGCCGCGCTCCGGGACCTGGTGGCGCGCTAACCCTCAGGGCCGGTCCAGCACCATCCCCACGGCCTGCCGGTACCGCTCGTAGACCTCCGGTGTGGGCGCGGCCGCGCTCGTCCGCGCGGCGGGCCGAGCCCACGCCGGTGGTCGATCACCGGGGGTGAGGGTCCATGCCGCCTGGCGGGCGGCGCCGCGGGCCACGTACTCACCATCGGCGAGGAAATCCACATCGCGGCCGAAGACCGCGGGCGCGATCGCGCGGACCGCGGGCGATTTGCCGCCGCCGCCCACCACCACGATCCGCTCGATCCGCGTGCCCTGGGCGGCGATCGCATCCAGGCAGTAGACCAGTGAGCAGAGCAGCCCCTCGACCGCTGCGCGGGCCATGTTCTGCGGCGTGAGGTTCCGCGCGGTGACACCGTGGAAGGCGCCGGTGGCGTTCGGCAGGTTGGGGGAGCGCTCACCCGCGAAGAACGGGATCGTGACCAGCCCCTCCGCGCCGGGCGGCGCCGCGAGCGCGAGCCGGGCGAAATCGTCGAAATCCACGTCGAGCATGCGCGCCGTGGCGGCGAGCACCGGCGCGCCGTTGAGCGTGCACACCAACGGCAGCTGATGCCCCGTGGCGTCGGCGAACCCCGCCACGATCCCGGAAGGATCGCGCGGCGCGGAGCTCGTCACCGCACTCACCACCCCGGATGTCCCCAGCGAGACGATGCAGTCGCCCGGGCGGGCATCCAGTCCGAGGGCGGCGCCCGCGTTATCACCCGCGCCCGCGCCGAGCAGTGTGCCCGCGCGGAGCGGACCCCCGGTGCCCGCCGGGATCGACTCCGCCGGGTCCAGCACCCGAGGGAGCCGGGGGCGGCGGCCCCGGAACGCGAGTTCGAGGAGGTCCGTGCGGTATTCGCCCGTGGCGGCGCTGAAGTAGCCCGTTCCCGAGGCATCGGAGCGGTCGGTCACCAGGGCCTTCGCGTCGCCGGAGAGCCGATGCGTCATCCAGTCGTGCGGTAGGCACACCGCATCCGTGGCGTCCGCATGTGCGGGCTCCGCATCGGCGAGCCAGCGCAGCTTCGCAGCGGTGATCGCGGCCACCGGCACCACGCCCACCGCGTCGGCCCACCGATCCGCGCCGCCGAGATCGGCGATCAGCTCAGCCGCGGCCCCGGCCGAGCGGGTGTCGTTCCACAGCAGGGCATCCCGCACCACCGCGCCGTCGCCGGCGAGGCACACCATGCCGTGTTGTTGCGCCCCCACCGAGACCGCGGCGACATCGTCGAGCCCGCCCGCCGCGCGCGCCGCGACGAGGAAGGCGTCCCACCACGCCCCGGGCGCCACCTCGGTTCCGTCCGGGTGCGGTGCACTGCCCCGGCGGAGCTCCTCCCCGGACTCGGCGTCGCAGACCACGACCTTGCACGATTGGGTGGAGGAGTCGATCCCGGCGACGAGCGGCATGCAGCGATTGTTCCAGAGCGGCCTTCGTTCCATGCGTACATCGCCGCACCGCTATTTGACAATCATTTTCATCAGTCGTGACCATTGCCGCCATGAACCGCACACTTCTGGCCCCGATCGTGCTCACCACCGCGCTGCTCGCGGCCTGCTCCTCGGGCGAAACCCCCTCGGCCGCACCGTCGGCCTCCTCCGATGCCGATGCCCCGTCCGGAGCCACGGAGGAGCGTCGCCCCGCCGCGCGCCTCGCGTACACCTACGACGGGGGCGTCCAAGTGCTCGACGCCGCCAGCTTCGAGACCCTCGGCGACATCCGCGGTGACGGCTACCTGCGGGTGAACCCCGCGGGCGACGGCCGGCACGTCTTCCTCTCGGAGAAGCAGGGTTTCACCCTCCTCGACCTCGGTTCCTGGTCCGTCCCGCACGGCGACCACCAGCACTTCTACTCCGCCGCGCCCCGTCGGACCGATATCCGCATCGACGCCCCGGAGCCCGGCCACGTGGTGCGCCACGACGGCCGCACGGTGCTCTTCTCCGACGGTGCGGGAACCGCCACCTCGATCCCCTCGGCGCAGGTGGGCGACCCCGCCGCGCCCCGCGCCACCTACACCGCGCCGAAGCCGCACCACGGCGTCGCGGTGGAACGGGCCGACGGATCGCTACTGGTGACCGTCGGCGACGAGAAGACCCGCACCGGCGTCGTCGTACTCGACAAGGCGCGCACCGTGATCGCGCAGAACGACCAGTGCCCGGGGGTGCACGGCGAAGGTGCCGCCGCGGATGGCGTGGTCGTCTTCGGGTGCCAGGACGGCATCCTCGCGGTCCGCGAGGCCGCGATCACCAAGATCGCTTCACCCACTCCGGGATACGCGCGGATCGGCAACGTCGCCGCCACGGAGGCGCACCGAGTGGTTCTCGGCGACTACAAGGTGGACAAGGACGCGAAGCCGGAGCGCCCCACCCGGGTGAGCCTGCTGGACACCGCCACCGGCTCGCTGCGCCTGGTGGACCTACCGGCCTCCTACAGCTTCCGGTCGCTGGCCCGCGGTCAATTCGGTGAGGCACTCGTACTCGGCACCGACGGCGTGCTCCGCATCCTCGATCCCGAGACCGGCGCCGTGAGCCGCGAGGTGAAGGTGACCGCCCCCTGGACCGAGGACGCCGACTGGCAGCAGCCCCGCCCCGCCGTCTTCGTGCTCGGTTCCACCGCCTACGTCACCGAGCCCGCCACCAGGTCCATCGTGGCGATCGACATCCCCACCGGCAAGGAGGTGCGCCGCGGTACGACGGCGCACGTGGTCGACGAGATCTCGGGAGTGCCCGGCGCTGCGCAGGGGTGATTTAGGCTGAGTCCATGTTGCGGATCGGGCTCACGGGCGGAATCGGTGCGGGCAAGTCGACGGTGGCCAAGGAATTGGCGTCCCTCGGTGCGGTGATCGTGGACGGTGACCGGATCGCCCGCGAGGTGGTCGAGCCCGGTACGCCCGGGCTCGCCGCCCTGGTCGAGGCGTTCGGTGAGCAGATCCTCGCCGAGGACGGCAGCCTGAACCGCCCGGCACTCGCCGCGATCGCGTTCTCCGACGACGAATCCCGGGCCCGGCTCAACGCCATCACCCACCCGCTGGTGGGTGCCCGCTCGCAGGAGCTGATCGCCGAGGCCGGACCGGATGCCGTGATCGTGCAGGACATCCCGTTACTCGTGGAGAACCACGCCGCGCCCATGTTCCACCTGGTGATCATCGTCTGGGTGGACGCCGAGGAGCGGGTGCGGCGGCTCGTCGGATCGCGCGGCATGGCCGAGGAGGACGCCCGCGCCCGGATCGCCGCGCAGGCCACCGACGAGCAACGCCGCGCCGTCGCCGACGTCTGGCTGGAGAACACGGGCACCGAGGACGAGACCCGCGCGGCCGTCCGCGAACTGTGGGTCAAGCGGATCGTGCCCTTCGCGGCGAACGTCAACATGCATCGTCCGGCGGAGGACGCTCCAGAGCTCGACGATCCCGATTACGGCGAGCGCCTCGCCGGGCGGCTGTGGGTGGCATTGGCCGGCGACGCCAGGTCCGTGACCGCGGAGGGCTCGCACGCGCAGGTGGAGCTCGCCGACGGCGTCACCGAGGAGGCTGTGATCGCCCGCCTCGGCGATGCTGGATTCGCGCAGGTCGATCCGGGCCGCTACCGCGGGGCCGACCCCGGCCGCGCGGTCACCGTGACCGTCACCGAGGCCGTTACCCAGGGCGTGGGCTAGGTGCTCGCCGCGAAGTAGTCCCGGACATCCACTGCCGCGAGCGGGGTCCAGCGCGCGACCGGCCGATCGGCTCCGGCGGAGCCCGAAGCCGACCGGGGCGTGGTGAATCCCAGAATCGCCAGCACGGTGGTCGGCTCGTGGTCGACGCGTTCGGCCAGTGCATAGAGCGCTGCGAGCACGTGGACGCACATCGTGGTGCGGGCCCGGCAGCTGCAATCCGCGGCGGCGAGGACCGGTGCCGGCCGCAGTCCCCGGGCGACGACGGCGGCGTGCGCCGCATCGTCAGGCTCGGCGCGCGGTCCCATCGCCTCGCGCAATGCGGCGACGACGGCGGGCGCCGCGGCCGTGAACTCCAGGTGCGCTACCGACGCCGACGCGCCGCGATGGATGTGCGCGGTCACCCGGCCGTCCTCGACCTGGAGGGCGACGCACCCCGCGCGCGCGATCCGCCGAGCCCCCGGGGCGAGCGTGTTGGGGGAACTCGCGCGGACGGGCTCGGCGATCCGCACCAGGTCCGATCCCCATGCGGTGAAGCCGAATGCCGGTGTTGTCATGCATTCTCCCGGTGGCGTCGCAGCACATCGAGCAGGCCGGAGTCGTCGAGAGCCGCGAGCCCGGAGATGATCGATTCCCCGTTGGCGTGCACGCCGAGCAGCGCTTTGCGCCGGTGCATCTCGTCGATGTGTTCCTCCAGCGTCATCGCGGTGGTGAGGGTGGTGACGGTGACCGGCCGGTCCTGGCCGATTCGGTGAACGCGGTCCGTCGCCTGGGCCTCGACCGCCGGGTTCCACCACCTGTCGAAGTGCACCACATCGCATGCCCTGGTCAACGTGAGACCGGTGCCGCCGGCCTTGAGGCTCATCACCAGAATGACCGGTCCCGAGCCGGACTGGAATCGATCGGCGATCGCCGACCGCTCGCCGATCGAGAGGCCGCCGTGGAAGAACGGGACCGGCTCATCGACCAGTGACGACGCCGCGCGCGCCAGGAGCTCGCCGGTCTGCCGGTACTGGGTGAACATCAGCGTGGGACGGTGTCCCGCGATATTCGCCTCCAGGATGTCCAGCGCCACGTCGAGCTTTCCGGAGCGGCCGCGTTCGGGCGGCGCCGGGTGTCGTTCTGGTGCCGGAGTGGCCGCTCCGGACACCAGATCGGGATGGTTGCAGATCTGCTTGAGCGTGGTGAGGAGGGCGAGCAGCCGTCCGTGGCGCTCGAGACCCGTGCCGAATCCCTCGTCGACGGCCCGCCTGAGGGCCGCGTCGTACAGTCGGGCCTGCTCCTCGCTGAGGTCGCAGAACACAGGGTTGTCGATCTTGGGAGGGAGCGCGCCAGCGGCGCGTTCCTTGGTGCGCGCCAGCAGAACCGGCGCCACCGCCGCGCGGAGGCGGCGCAGCGCACCGTCGTCACCGGCCTCGGCGGCCTTCGTGAACCGCCGCCGGAAGACCGCCTTGACCGGGAACATCGTGGGCGTCACGACGCGCAGGATCGCCCACAGGTCGTCGACGGAGTTCTCGATCGGCGTGCCGGTTAGCGCGATCCGGGCGCGCGCATCGATTCCACGTGCCGCGCGCGATACCTGAGTGCGCGGGTTCTTGAGGGTGTGCGCCTCGTCGAACACCACTGCGTTCCACGACGTCTCAGCTAATTTGGCGGTGGACAGCCGCAGGCGGGCGTACGAGACGATCGTGACTTGATCGAGCAGATCCGGTGCGAATCGAGTGATCTCCCGGCGCCAGTTGGTGACCAGGCTGGTGGGGCACACCACGAGGTGCGGCCCCGCGCCGAGCCGGGTGAGTGCCGCGATCGCCTGCAGCGTCTTCCCGAGCCCCATCTCGTCGCCGAGCAGGGCGCCGCCGTGATCGCGCACCGTGCGGGCCAGCCAGGCGACGCCGGCCGACTGGTAGGGCCGGACGGTCGCCTCGATCGTCGCGGACAGCGAGGCGGTGGTCTCCGACGCGTCGGTGAAGGCGAGCTGGGCATAGTCCGCGGAGGTGAGCGCGGTGCCCGTCGGATCGGGTTCGGCGTGTGCGGCGAGGGGGAGCGGAGCATCGGCACCGGGGTCGACGGTGCGCGCCGCCCACGCGGCGTGCGAGGCGGAGGGGCGCTCCGCCTCGGGCAGTGCGGTGACGTCGACGAGATCGCAGCGGACCTCACGGACGCCGAGGGCGCCGTCGGCGGGTACGGCCAGGGTGATGGGTGTGCGGCGCAGGGGGTCGTCGAGGTGGTGTGAGGACCAGATCGCGAACTGATGGAGGTCGGGCAGATAGGTGACTTCGAGGCTCAGGGGAGGTCCTTCTATCCTAATGATGTACGTTGTACGGAGTAACACGAATGAGTGTACACAGTACGGAGAAAGGGTGCACGTGACTCCGGAGGACGAGGCTCGCACGCTGGTCAGACTGCTGTGGCGGGGCGAGACGACCGGACCCGGGACGCCTCGGCGCGGTCCCAAGCAGCGGTTCACGGTCGACGAGGTGGTTCGCGCCGCGATCGAGCTGGCCGACGCGGAAGGCCTGTCCGCCGTCACCATGCGCGCTCTCGGCGGGCGTCTCGGCGTCGGGCCGATGAGCCTGTACACCTATGTGCCCACCCGTGACGTGCTCGTCGCTCTGATGGTCGACGCGATCGCCGCGACCCAGGATCCGCCGGTACGCCGCCCCACGATCCGTGACTCCCTCGCCGACGCCGTCCGGGCGCGACGCGGTGAGTACCTCGCGCACCCGTGGCTGCTCGACGCCCCGTCGTGGCGCGATGTGCTCGGGCCGGGCCGGCTCACGCAGTACGAGGCGCAGCTCTCGCTCGTGGAGGACCTGCCGATCGACGACATCGAACGCGACTGGCTGATCGTGCTGCTGGAGAGCTTCGCGGCGGGCGCCGCCCGGAGCTCCGGCGCGCGCGGAGCCGCGGCACGACCGATGACCGACGCGCAGTGGTGGGACGTGGTCGGACCCGAGCTGGCGGCGGTCCTGCCTGCCGACCGGTTCCCGCTCGCGGGACGGGTGGGGACCACCGTGGGCGAGTATTACAGCGCGCCCGGCGATCCCGACGCCGGCTTCGAGCTGAGCCTGGAGGTGCTGCTCGACGGGATCGAGTCCCGGATACCCGGGATCGGCACCGCGTGAGCGCGACTACCGCCAGCTGATCGGGGCGCCCTCCACGGCGAGCCAGGCGTCCGCGCTGTACCCGTGCGCCGCGATCCCGGCCACGGCGCGGGTCGCGGCGAGCAGCGCCCGCTCGGCGACCTGCGGGCTGATCAGCTCGGCGGTGGCTGCGGCCACCAGCTCGTCCACATCGATCAGCTCGGCGAGGGCACCGGGGTGCTCCAGGATGTCGAGGTACCAGTCCTCGGTGTGCCAGAGCCCGCCGTCGCGCCGCACTCCGGCCACGTCCAGGTACACGCGTTGGTCGCGTTCGTGTCCGGGAGTGAAATGGAAGATCGACGCCCTCAGGTCGAGATCAGGGAGTAGCCACGACTCGATCGCGTGGAACTTCGGGTGATCGGACTGCCGGTGGAGGTACAGGCCGAAGGGCTCCTCGCGGTATTCGTCGACGGCGCGGACGATGCCCTTCGGGTCGGTGTTCGTCATCGCCGCCGGATCGAAGGTCTCCCGCTTGGGCGGGTGGACGCCGCCGTCGTCCGTGGTCGCATCGCCGCTCAGCCGCAGCACCAGCGTGGTCTCCGTGGCACCGCGGGGCCGCCCCGGGATCGCACCCGAGGGCCGGAAGCCGTTGCGCCGGAGCATCGCCGCGAGCGCATCGTCGGACGTGCGGACCAGCGCACCGTCGAGACCCGTGGCCCGCGCTCGGACCTCGCCGATCAGCGCGGGAAGGGCGTCCTCGGCGGCATCGACGATGTCGAGGTCGATCCAGCCGTGCGCCACCACGGCGTTGGCGGCGGCGCCGTCGACGGACAGCTCGAAGGATTCGTGGGCGTCCATGCTGCTCACGATACGATGCCCGCCGTGCCTCGTTACCTGCTTCTGCCCGCGCCCGCAGCGAACCGTGTCTATGCGGAGTCGACGGCCGCGATGGTGCGGGCCGAGCTCACCGTGCTCAGCCGTGCCGCGATGGCGGGCTCGGTGGGCGCCGTCGAGACCGAGACCGTTGCCGGGGTCGAGTACCTCGCCTTCGACGCCGAACCGCTCACGGCACAGGACCTGGCCTTCGTGGGGCTCGCTTCCGCCTTTTACGCCCTGTTCGAACGTGACGGTGACCTATTGCGCCCCATCGCGGTGCCCTCGCCCGAGAAGTACCCCACCGACCTGCTGACCATCCTCAAGTACCAGGGCAAGACCAACGAGCAGTTCACGCGGCTGGTGCTCAACGTGTCCGCCGCCTCGACGGCGCGACCGGCGGGCCTGTTGGACGGGACCCTGCGCGTCCTGGACCCGGTGTGCGGTCGGGGCACCACGCTGAGCCAGGCCGTGATGTACGGGCTCGACGCCGTGGGCGTGGACGTGGACACCAAGGACTTCGAGCTGTACACCTCGTTCTTCACCACCTGGCTCAAGGACCACCGGTACAAGCACACCGCTGCGACCACCCCGGTGCGGCGCGAGAAGACCGTGATCGCGAAGAAGTACGAAGCGAGCTTCGCCGCCGAGAAGGCCGACTACCTGGCGGGGGAGAAGCAGGCGCTCACCTTCTACGCCGCCGATACGCTGCGCACCCCCGAACTGGTGCGCCCCGGAACGATCGACGTGCTGGTGGGCGACCTGCCGTACGGCGTGCAGCACGGCAGCCGCGGGCCCCGTGGCCTGGTGCGCAATCCGCTCGAACTCCTCGATGCGGCCCTGCCCGGCTGGGTCGCCACCCTGCGGCGCGGTGGCGCCCTCGGCCTGGCCTGGAACGTGCGCGTGGCACCCCGCGAGCAGGTGGCGGCGGCCCTCACCGGAGCCGGACTGACGGTGCAGGGCGGACCCGGCTACGACGACCTGCAGCACCGCGTGGACCGGGTGATCACCCGGGACGTGATCGTGGCCCGACGCGACTAGGAAACTTGTCGGTGGGTCGGCTTACGCTGGACCCATGGCATTCGCGGCAGAACAACCGGTGGTGGCGCACTCCGAGCACCGCCCGATCGGCGAGGTCGAACGCGCTTCGGCGGAGTTCCAGGTGGTCAGCGAGTACGAGCCCGCGGGCGATCAGCCGACGGCCATCGCCAACTTGGAACAGCGGCTGGGCCGCGGCGAACGGGACGTGGTGCTGCTCGGTGCCACCGGTACCGGTAAATCGGCCACCACGGCCTGGTTGATCGAGAAGGTCCAGCGGCCCACGCTGATCATGGCGCCGAACAAGACCCTGGCCGCGCAGCTCGCCAACGAGCTGCGGGCCATGTTGCCGCACAACGCCGTCGAGTACTTCGTCTCGTACTACGACTACTACCAGCCCGAGGCGTACATCGCGCAGACCGATACGTACATCGAGAAGGACAGCTCGATCAACGACGATGTGGAGCGGCTGCGGCACTCGGCCACTTCGTCGCTGCTGTCCCGTCGCGATGTGGTGGTGGTGGCCTCCGTCTCGTGCATCTACGGCCTCGGCACCCCGCAGAGCTACCTCGATCGGTCGGTGCAGCTCGACGTGGGGATGGAGGTCGATCGGGACGCGCTGCTACGGCTGCTGGTGGACGTGCAGTACACCCGCAACGACATGGCCTTCACCCGGGGCAGCTTCCGCGTGCGGGGCGATACCGTCGAGATCATCCCCTCGTACGAGGAACTCGCCATCCGCATCGAGTTCTTCGGCGATGAGGTGGAGGCGCTCTACTACCTGCACCCGCTCACCGGCGATGTGGTGCGGCAGGTCGAGAACCTGCGGATCTTCCCGGCCACCCACTACGTGGCCGGACCCGAGCGGATGGGCCGGGCGATCGAGGGCATCGAGGCCGAACTCGAGGAACGGTTGGCGGAGTTCGAGCGGCAGGGGAAGCTGCTCGAGGCCCAACGGCTGCGGATGCGCACCCAGTACGACGTGGAGATGATGCGGCAGGTGGGCTTCTGCTCCGGCATCGAGAACTACAGCCGGCACATCGACGGCCGCGAAGCCGGTTCCGCGCCCGCCACCCTGCTCGACTACTTCCCGGAGGACTTCCTCCTGGTGATCGACGAGTCGCACGTGACCGTGCCCCAGATCGGTGCCATGTTCGAGGGCGACCAGTCGCGCAAGCGGAACCTGGTGGACTTCGGATTCCGCCTCCCGTCGGCGGTGGACAACCGCCCCCTCACCTGGGAGGAGTTCACCGAGCGCGTGGGGCAGACGGTGTACCTGTCCGCCACACCCGGCTCCTACGAATTGGGCCAGGCCGGCGGCGAATTCGTCGAGCAGGTGATCCGGCCCACCGGCCTGGTCGATCCGCAGGTGGTGATCAAGCCCACCAAGGGCCAGATCGACGACCTCATGCACGAGATCCGCGAACGCACTGAGAAGGACGAACGCGTCCTGGTGACCACCCTCACCAAGAAGATGGCGGAGGATCTCACCGACTACCTGCTCGAGGCCGGCATCCGCGTGCGCTACCTGCACAGCGACATCGACACCCTGCGCCGCGTGGAACTGCTGCGGCAGCTGCGGCTCGGCGAATACGACGTGCTGGTGGGCATCAACCTGCTCCGCGAGGGCCTCGACCTGCCCGAGGTGTCGCTGGTCGCCATCCTCGACGCCGATAAGGAGGGCTTCCTCCGATCCACCACCTCGCTCATCCAGACCATCGGTCGTGCCGCCCGTAACGTCTCGGGCGAGGTGCACATGTACGCCGACAAGATCACCGATTCGATGCGCAACGCCATCGAGGAGACTGATCGCCGTCGCGAGAAGCAGATCGCCTACAACACGAAGATGGGCGTCGATCCGCAGCCGCTGCGCAAGAAGATCGCCGACATCCTCGATCAGGTGTACACGGAGGCCGACGACACCGAGGCCGCCATCGGCGGGTCCGGCCGCAACGCCAGCCGCGGGCGTCGCGCCCAGGGCGAGCTTCGATCGGCGTCCGCCGTGAGCGCCGGCATGTACGAGGGCGAAGACGTGAAGTCGATGCCGCGGGCCGAATTGGCCGACCTCATCTCGGAACTCACCGATCAGATGATGAACGCGGCACGCGAACTGCAATTCGAACTCGCGGGGCGGATCCGTGACGAGATCGCCGATCTCAAGAAGGAACTTCGAGGAATGGACGCCGCCGGGCTGAAGTGATCCGCTTTGCGATCACACCCGGTGTGTGTTCCGTGCCGCAACCCGCCTGTTCCCGGTCGATATACGGCTATTGTGTCGAGGAAGTTATGCCGAGAAACGGCAGGAAGCACGCCCTAGAGAAATGAGGGACTCGATGAGTGGCTACAGCACCGTGGTGGTCGGCACCGACGGTTCGGAGTCGTCGCTGCGCGCGGTCGACCGCGCCGCGTCGATCGCCGGCGACAACGTCAAGCTGGTGATCGCGTGCGCGTACCTCCCGAGCGAGGCCGCGGACCCGGCCGCCGCCGACGTCCTGCGGGACGAGGCGTACCAGCTGCAGGGTGCCAACCCGGTCAACGACATGCTGCGCACCGCCGAGGGGCGCGCGCTGCAGGCCGGAGCCAAGAACGTCGAGAAGCGCGCCATCAAGGGCCAGCCCGTGGAGGCGCTCCTCGATCTGGTGAAGTCGCAGCCGGAGCCCTCGCTCCTGGTGGTCGGCAACAAGGGCATGAACTCGCTCACCGGCCGCCTGCTGGGATCGGTGCCCTCCGACGCCGCCCGCAAGACCTCGGTGGACATCCTCATCGTCCACACCACGTAGGCGATCTCCGCCGCTAGGCGGACTCCAACGCGCGGAGCGAGCGCGGCAGCGACCCGGACGTGACCACGGTCAACGTCTGGGTCGCTCGCGTCAGTGCCACATACAGGTCCCGCAGGCCGCGATCGAACTCCACCTCCGCGGGCTCACCCACGATCAGTCCGGGCTCCACCACGATCACGTGGTCGAACTCCAGGCCCTTCGAATCGCGGACCCCCATCACCCGCACCGACTTCGAGGTCAGCCGGCGCAGCGGTGCCACCAGCTCCTGCGGCGCGAGCACCGCGGTCAGCCGATCCGGATCGTCGGGCAGCGCGGACCGGACCGCCTCGACGAGGGCCGCACGGTCACCGTCGAACCGCACCAGCCGCGGCGGCTCCGCACCCGACCGCACCGAGGTCGGCGGCGCGAGACTCGGGTCGATCGCCGCCAGCACGTCCGCGGCGAGATCCATGATCTCCTTCGGCGTGCGGTAGTTCACCGTGAGCTCCGAGAGCTGGAACCGGCCCGGCACATACGGATCGAGCGCGGCGTTCCAGCTGATCGACCCCGCGGCGTCGCCGGTCTGCGCGGTATCACCCACCAGCGTCATCCACCGATTCGGGCTGCGCCGCATCAGCATCCGCCAGGCCATCGCCGAGAGCTCCTGCGCCTCATCGACGATCACGTGGCCGAAGGTCCAGGTCCGGTCGTCCCGGGCGCGATCGGCGGTGGTGTTGAACTCGCGCACCGTCTGCCGCTCCGCCAGCTGCTCGGCATCGATCAGGTCGTAAGCCATCAGGATCTCGGCGTCGAACTCATCGTCCAGATCCTGTGGGGCCGAGCCGGTCAGGATGTCCAGCGCCTCCTGCGCCTCCTCCAGGCGTTGCCGCCACCGCCGCTCCGCCTCGTCGGCATCGGTGTCGTCGTCGCCCAGGAACTCCGCGATCTCGTCGAGCAGCGGCGCATCCGCCGGGGAGAACGCGGGGGCGCCGTTCGCGCCCGTCACGGCCTCCCGGAACAGCACCTCCCGCTCCGCGTCCGTGAGATCCGGCGCCGCCTCCGCGAGCCGATCCGCGTCGCGCCACAACTCCACCAGCACCCGCTGCGGGGTGAGCGCCGGCCACAGCGAGTCCAGCGCGCCCAGCACCTCCGGGTCCTGCGCGAGCTCGTCGCGGATGTCCGAGATGTCGGTGCGCGAGAGCAGCATCGTGTTGTCGACCACCGACGAGCCGATCGTCGCGGCGTGCTGCGCCGCGAGCGCGTCCAACGCGGACTGCCGGAAGATCGCCCGCGCCGTGTTGTGCGGTCGCCGCGACGAGCGCGCCCGGCCCCGTGCCTTGGTGGCGATCTTCCTGTCCAGGGTCAGCGGGTAACCGTCGAACTTCAGCACGATCGGCTCGTCGGGCACCGTCTGCCAGCCGCGCACGGCCTGCTTCATCACCTCGACCATGTCGGTCGAGCCCTTGAGGCGCGC
This sequence comes from Tsukamurella strandjordii, assembly GCF_039525985.1. Lineage (NCBI taxonomy): Bacteria > Bacillati > Actinomycetota > Actinomycetes > Mycobacteriales > Tsukamurellaceae > Tsukamurella > Tsukamurella strandjordii. Next base: position 54,911 of record NZ_BAAAII010000017.1, read on the forward strand.
CGCGGCGGCCGAATCGTCGAGTGTGGCGATCACGCCGGGGTACAGGTCGCCGATCGTGCTCAGCAGCACGCCCGTCTCGCCGAGGCTGGGGAGCACCTGGCTGATGTAGTTGAGGAAGGTCTCGTTGGGCCCGACGATGAGCACGCCCGTCCGGGACAGGTTCTGCCGGTACGTGTACAGCAGGTACGCGGCGCGGTGCAGCGCCACCGCCGTCTTGCCCGTGCCCGGGCCACCCTGCACCACCAGCACACCGCGGTGCTCCGACCGGATGATGGTGTCCTGTTCGCGCTGGATCGTCTCCACGATGTCGGTCATCTGTCCGGTGCGGGCCCGGTTCAGCGCCTCCACCAGAGCGGACTCGCCCGCGACGTTCGAGCCCAGGCTCTCGCCGGCACCGTCGTCCCCGGTGAGGGTGAGGCGCTCGTCCACCACGCCCCGCAGCTCGCGGCCCCGGGTGCGCACGTGCCGGCGCACCCGTACGCCCTCCGGCTGCGCCGGGGTGGCGAGGTAGAAGGGCCGGGCCAGGGGAGCGCGCCAATCGAGCAGCAGGGTGGACAGGTCCTCGTCGTCGTCGAGGACCCCGATGCGGCCGATGCGCCGCACCCCGTCGGCGGGGTTGTCGGTCTCGACCATGTCGAGCCGGCCGAAGTACAGGTTGTTCTCCGCCGAGTCGTACTTGGCGATGTCATCGCTGTAGAGCTGGTGGTACGAATCCCGCTCCGAGATCTCCTGCGGGTTCTCGCCCACCTCCTGCAGGTTGTCGGTGCGGCGGCGCTGCGCCGTGTCCCGCATCGCGTCGATCCGCGCGTACACGCGGTCCAGGTGCGCCTGCTCCTCGGCCAACAAGTCGACGCTGGAGACGGGGTTCGTCGTCACGGTGCTCCTCGGATGCGGACCTCGCAGGGAGGCGGCGGCAAAGAATCAGACCATCTATTCTCCACGAGAATTCCGCCGCGCGCTCGTGGCGGCCGTCACCAGCGGTATCGCGGCACCGTCCGGTGCTCAGCGTCCGGGTCCGGCGTCCGGTAGGTCCGCGTAATCGGGCAGGTCGATGCCGTTGATCGCGCGCTCGATAAGTGCGAAATCCCACTCCGGCGGATCCTCGGCCTCGGGATCGCGACCGCGGGCGTTCAGTTGCGCGACTTCCTGGTTCGCTTCCACGAACGGGCGCATCAGCGTCTCGTAGGCGGCGTAGCCCACGGCGGGATTCCACCCGGCGGCCGCCAGTTCGCCCGCGAGGACGTACGCGCCCACGAGCGCGAGGCCGGTGCCCTGACCCGACATCGGCGACGAGCACGACGCGGCGTCGCCGAGCAGAGCGACGCGGCCCGAGGACCACCGGTCCATCACCACCTGCGCGACCTGGTCCAGATAGAAGTCGGGGGAGTCGTCGAGGTGTCCGAGGATCTGCGGCGTCAGCCAGCCCATCCCCGCCATCCGCCCGCGGAGCAAGGTCTTCTGCGCCGCGAGATCGCGCGAATCGACCGTGAACTCCGGTGCGGTGAAGGAGAACAGGGCCATCCCACGGGTGGCGTCCCGGATCGGTCGCAGGCCCGCCGAGCGGCCCGGTACGACGCAGTCCAGGAGCCACCGGTCCAGTCCGAATTCGTTGGGGACGGTGTAGAAGGCCATGGCGTGCCCGAGGTGCCGGACGTACCGCTCGTGCGGCCCGAAGACCATGGCACGCAGCGACGAATGCAGGCCGTCCGCGCCGATCACGAGGTCGTACCGGTCGCGGGCGCCGCCGGCGAAACTCACGTCGACGCCGCTCGTGTCCTGCTCGAGCGCGGCGATCCGGTCGCCGAAGCGGTAGTCCACGCGGCCACGGGTGTCCTCGTAGAGCACGCGCGACAGGTCGCCGCGCAGGATCTCGATCTCCGCGATGAAACCGTCGCCGCCGTCATCGTCGGCGCGGAAGATCTCCAGCACCGCGCCCGACTCGTCGACGATGTACGCGCCCGCGGTGTCCGTACAGGCGGCGCGCACCTGCGCGTCCAGTCCCATCCGGTCGATGACGGTCTTGGCCACGCCGCGAGCGTCCACCGCCTGCCCGCCCGGCCGCAGCGACGGTGCCCGCTCCACGACGGTGACGGTCGCGCCGCGGCGTGTCAGCCAGTGCGCCAGAGCGGGTCCGGCGATACTCGCGCCGGCGATCAAGACTCTCGGACCGCTCACCTGACCTCCTTCGGTCTCGCTGTCACCGTGGGCGAAGCCTGCTACCAGCCGCGCTCGCGCCACTCGGCCAGGTGCGGACGCTCGGCGCCGAGGGTGGTGCCTTTGCCGTGGCCGGGGTGGATCACGGTGTCGTCGTCATAGCGATCGAACAGCTTCGTGGTCACGTCGGTGAAGAGCCGGTCGAAGTCCTCGGGCGAGCCGGTCTTGCCGACACCGCCGGGGAACAGGCTGTCGCCGGTGAAGATGTGCGTGGGCGCACCGTCGACCTCGGGCCGCAGAGCCAGGGCGACCGACCCGGGCGTGTGCCCCACCAGCTCGATCACGTCGAACGTGAGATCACCCACCGTGAGCACCTCGCCGTCGGACAGCGTGCGATCAGTCGGGGCATCGATGCCCTCGGCGTCGTTGACACCGGCCGCAGCCGGGACGCCCAGGCCCTCGCGCACATCGGCCAAGGCGTACCAATGATCCAGGTGGCGGTGGGTGGTGACGATGACTTCGACCCCACCGATCTCCCGCGCGAAGGCGAGGATCCGGTCGGCCTCGTTCGCGGCGTCGATGAGAAGCGTGTGCCCGGCGGAATCACTGACCAGGTACACGTTGTTGTCCATACCGCCGACGGAGAGCTGATTGATCGTGGTGGTCACACCGGTCACGCTACCGCGCGGACGAAAACTTGTCGGTGGGCTTCTCTAGCATTGCGGGCGGACCCGTCTGGGTCGGCTCGGAGTTGGAACGGTGAAGGGAACACGGTGGCGGATCGCCTGATCGTGCGCGGCGCGCGCGAGCACAACCTGCGGGGAATCGATGTGGACCTCCCGCGCGACAGCCTCATCGTGTTCACGGGGCTCTCGGGATCCGGCAAGTCGAGCCTCGCCTTCGACACCATCTTCGCGGAGGGGCAGCGCCGCTACGTGGAATCGCTATCCGCGTACGCGCGCCAGTTCCTCGGCCAGATGGACAAGCCCGATGTCGACTTCATCGAGGGCCTCTCGCCCGCGGTGTCCATCGACCAGAAGTCGACCAACCGGAACCCGCGCTCCACGGTGGGCACCATCACCGAGGTCTACGACTACCTGCGCCTGCTCTACGCCCGCGCCGGCACGCCGCACTGCCCCGAGTGCGGGTCGGTGATCGCGCGGCAGACGCCGCAGCAGATCGTCGACCAGGTGCTCGACATGGAGCAGGGCACCCGCTTCCAAGTGCTCGCGCCGGTCGTCCGCACCCGCAAGGGCGAGTTCGTCGACCTGTTCAACCAGTTGCAGACGCAGGGCTACGCCCGCGCCCGGATCGACGGCGTGGTCTACCAGCTCAGCGAGCCGCCCAAGCTCAAGAAGCAGGAGAAGCACGACATCGAGGTGGTCGTGGACCGGCTCTCGGTGAAGGCCTCGTCCAAGCAGCGGCTCACCGACTCCATCGAGACCGCGCTCCGCCTGGCCGACGGCATCGTCGTGCTCGATTTCGTGGACCGCGAGGAGAACGATGCGGAGCGCGAGCGCCGGTTCTCCGAGAAGATGGCCTGCCCCAACGGCCACCCCATCGCGGTCGACGATCTGGAGCCGCGCTCCTTCTCCTTCAACTCGCCCTACGGCGCCTGCCCCGAATGCGACGGCCTCGGCGTGCGCAAGGAGGTCGACCCGGAACTCGTGGTCCCGGACCCCGAGCTCTCCCTGGCCGAGGGCGCCATCGCGCCCTGGGCGTCCGGCCAGACCGCCGACTACTTCCTGCGCCTGCTGTCCGGGCTCGCCGATGCCATGGGTTTCGATCTCGACACCCCGTGGAAGAGCCTGCCGGCGAAGGCCCGCAAGGCCGTGATCGAGGGCTCCGAGCACCAGGTGCACGTGAAGTACCGCAACCGGTACGGCCGCACCCGCTCGTACTACGCCGAGTTCGAGGGCGTCATGCCCTTCCTGCACCGCCGCCTCGAATCCACCGAGTCGGAGCAGATGAAGGAGCGGTACGAGGGCTACATGCGCGATGTGCCGTGCCCCGTCTGCCAGGGCGCGCGGCTGCGGCCCGAGATCCTGGCCGTCACCCTCGACCATCCCCGGTTCGGCGAGAAGTCCATCGCCGATGTGGCCTCGATGTCGGTGGGGGACTGCGCCGATTACCTCTCCGACCTCAAGCTCGGCGCGCGCGAAGCGGCCATCGCCGGCCGCGTGCTCAAGGAGGTGCAGGCGCGGATCGACTTCTTGCTGGACGTGGGCCTGGAGTACCTGTCCCTGTCCCGAGCGGCCGGTTCGCTCTCCGGCGGCGAGGCGCAGCGGATCCGGCTCGCCACGCAGATCGGTTCCGGCCTCGCCGGTGTGCTGTACGTGCTCGACGAGCCGTCGATCGGCCTGCACCAGCGCGACAACCGCCGCCTCATCGACACCCTGGTGCGGCTGCGCGACCTGGGCAACACCCTGATCGTGGTCGAACACGATGAGGACACCATCCGTACTGCGGACTGGGTGGTCGACATCGGCCCGTACGCGGGCGAGCACGGCGGCAAGGTGGTGCACAGCGGTACCTACAAGGCGCTGTTGAAGAACAAGGAGTCGCTGACCGGCGCGTATCTGTCCGGGCGCAAGGCGCTCCCGGTGCCCGCGGTGCGCCGGCCCATCGACAAGAAGCGTCAGCTCAAGGTGGTGGGCGCGCGTGAGCACAACCTGCAGGGGATCGACGTCTCCTTCCCCCTGGGCGTGCTCACAGCGGTCACGGGCGTCTCGGGTTCGGGCAAGTCGACTCTGGTCAACGACATCCTCGCGACGGTGCTGGCGAACAAGCTCAACGGCGCCCGCCAGGTGCCGGGACGCCACAGCCGGGTCACGGGGCTCGACGATCTGGACAAGCTGGTCCAGGTCGATCAGTCGCCGATCGGCCGCACCCCGCGGTCGAACCCGGCCACGTACACCGGTGTCTTCGACAAGATCCGCACACTGTTCGCCGCCACCACCGAGGCGAAGGTCCGCGGCTACCAGCCCGGCCGGTTCTCGTTCAACGTCAAGGGCGGCCGGTGCGAATCCTGCTCCGGCGACGGCACCATCAAGATCGAGATGAACTTCCTCCCGGACGTCTACGTCCCGTGCGAGGTGTGCCACGGCGCGCGGTACAACCGTGAGACCTTGGAGGTGCACTACAAGGGCAAGAACATCGCCGAGGTGCTCGACATGCCGATCGAGGAGGCCGCGGAGTTCTTCGAGGCGGTCACCTCGATCCACCGCTACCTCAAGACGCTGGTGGAGGTGGGCCTCGGCTACGTCCGCCTCGGGCAACCGGCCACCACCCTGTCGGGCGGCGAGGCGCAGCGCGTGAAGCTGGCCGCCGAACTGCAGAAGCGCTCGAACGGGCGCACCGTCTACATCCTGGACGAGCCCACCACCGGCCTGCACTTCGAGGACATCGCCAAGCTGCTGCAGGTGATCGACGGACTGGTCGATAAGGGCAACTCGGTGATCGTGATCGAGCACAACCTGGACGTGATCAAGACCGCCGACTGGATCATCGACATGGGACCGGAGGGCGGCAGCGGGGGCGGCACCGTGGTCGCGCAGGGCACTCCCGAAGACGTCGCGGCGGTCTCCGAGTCGTACACAGGCTCGTTCCTCGCGGAGGTTCTGGCCACGTAGGAGCGCTGTGCGCCTGGGGATCGAGCTGTGGAACCACGGTGGATCAGCTGGGGACGCCTGTGGATGAAAACCCATCATCTTGGGATAATTGCAAGCGTGTGACACAAGATGTAGTGTTAAGGGTATGAGCAGCGTGACCGTCTACACCAAGCCCGCGTGCGTGCAGTGCACCGCGACCTACCGCGCCCTGGACAAGGCCGGCATCGAGTACACGTCGGTCGACATCAGCGTCGATGCAGACGCCCGGGACTACGTCCTGGCGCTCGGCTACCTGCAGGCGCCGGTCGTGGTGATCGACGGCGGCGACCACTGGTCGGGCTTCCGTCCGGACCGGATCAAGACGCTGCAGGCGGCCTGATCGCTCGCACCTGCATCGACGACGTGAGGCGGCCCCGGGGAAGGGGCCGCCTCACGCGTCTTCAGGGGGCTTCTCTCTCACCACGGGGCGTCACCAGCGGTGGCAGTGTCCCGGGATCCACCGACCCGGCACCCAGCGCGGCTGCTCCCACCAGCCGTTGTTCCAGCGCGGGGGCACCCAGTACCCGGGGTGCCAGCCGTTCCAATCGACCCAACCGGGCCGCCAGTAACCGGCCTGCCACCAGCCGGGGTGCCAGCGCCCGCCTTGCCAGTAGCCGGGAGCCCACCGTCCGGGCTCACAGGCCCCGGGGCCACCGGGGTGTTGCACGGCCGGAGTCGGGGCCGCGACGGCGGTGGCGACGCCGCCCAACGGAACCATCACAGATGCGGCGACGATGACGCCCGCCGCGAGCGTTCGCAGTTTCTTCATATTTCGGACGGTACGCCCGGTGTGACCTGGAACACTAGACGTGTTTACCCAGGTCAGGGTGAGTTTGGGGGTTAACCCTGAGGCTTATCCGTACACCGGTCCGGTGTATTTCTCGCCCGGACCCTGGCCCGGTTCATCCGGGTAACTGCTGTATTCACGGAAGGCCAGTTGGAGGCTCTTCAGCCCGTCCCGATACGGGCCGGCGTGCGGGCCCAAGTACTCCACCGACGCGGTGGTCAGTCCCGCCAGCGCGGTGATCAGTCGGCGCGCCTCGTCGAGGTCGAAATGCGGGCTCTTGCGCGGGTCGAACTCGGCACCGTCGCCCTGCTCGTGCGACGACAAGCCGAGCTTCTCCGCGGCGGCGCTCATCAACATCATCCAGGCCGACGAGATGACCTCGATCGACGGCGACTCCGCGAGGAGCCGATCGAGCGAGGTGGGCTCGGGCGACGAATTCGGATTCTCGGTCACGACTGCTACACTTTCACGTGCGACCGCTCCGGCATGCGCCGGGGCAGCAAGTGGAGTCCACTCCCACCACGCCGACTCATGGTCGGCTGGTCCGGTCACCGTGCAGGTTCCCACCTGGGAATACCTGCCACGGTCTCCTCGTTGGAGGAGGGGTTGATCGTCGGCATACGCCGCGCGGCCCGAATCGGTCGGTGTGGGCCCCGCCAGGTGATGATCGCCTGGTCGGGGCCTTTTCGCTGTGTGGGACTTGGTGGGCCTCGAGGGCTGTGCGGCGGTCTACGAGAGAAGACCGCTCGCAAGGTCATCAAGCGAGTACCTAACTGAGGAGGCCCCATCAGCACTGAGACACGCACCAACGGTCAGATCCGCGTCCCCGAGGTCCGGCTTGTCGGTCCCGGCGGCGAGCAGGTCGGGATCGTGCGCGTTGAGGATGCGCTCAAGCTGGCGTACGAGGCGGACCTCGACCTCGTCGAGGTGGCACCCAATGCCCGCCCGCCCGTGTGCAAGATCATGGACTACGGCAAGTTCAAGTACGAGGCCGCGCAGAAGCTGCGCGAGTCCCGCAAGAACCAGCAGATGACCGTGATCAAGGAGCAGAAGCTCCGTCCCAAGATCGACGACCACGACTACGAGACCAAGAAGGGTCACGTCGTCCGGTTCCTGGAGCAGGGCTCCAAGGTGAAGGTCACGGTCATGTTCCGCGGTCGCGAGCAGTCGCGTCCGGAGCTGGGATTCCGCCTCCTGCAGCGCCTGGGCGCCGATGTCGCCGAGTACGGCTTCATCGAGACGTCCGCGAAGCAGGACGGCCGCAACATGACCATGGTCCTCGCCCCGCACAAGGGTGCGAAGACCCGCGCCAAGGCGCAGCAGGACAAGGACGCCCCGGTGGCGCGGCCCGCCGCGCCCGAGGCTCCGGCCCAGTAGCGATCCCCGTCGCCACCGGCCACGAACTACGAAAAGAGACGAACATGCCGAAGAACAAGTCCCACAGCGGTACCGCGAAGCGCTTCAAGATCTCGGGCACCGGCAAGGTGCTGCGCCAGAAGGCCGGCCGTCGCCACCTGCTGGAGCACAAGAGCTCGCGCGTCACCCGTCGCCTCGACGGCGTGGCCGAGGTGGCCCCCGCCGACGTGCGTCGCGTCAAGAAGCTGCTCGGCAAGTAAGCCTCAGCAGCAACCTTCTCGATACCCGCTAGAACTTTTCACACGTAAGGACCCAGAACTATGGCACGCGTCAAGCGCGCAGTAAACGCTCAGAAGAAGCGTCGTTCCATCCTCGAGGCCTCGAAGGGCTACCGCGGCCAGCGCTCGCGGCTCTACCGCAAGGCCAAGGAGCAGCAGCTCCACTCGCTGACGTACGCCTACCGCGACCGTCGTGCGCGCAAGGGCGACTTCCGCAAGCTGTGGATCACCCGCATCAACGCCGCTGCGCGGGCCAACGACCTCACCTACAACCGCCTCATCCAGGGCCTGAACCTGGCCGGCGTCGAGGTCGACCGTAAGAACCTCGCCGAGATCGCCGTCTCGGACCCGGCCGCCTTCACCGCGCTGGTGGACATCGCCAAGAAGGCGCTGCCCGCCGACGTGAACGCGCCCGTCGCGTAACTTGGCAGACCACCCGGAACGACCCGCGGACCCGCTCTTCACCGAGCGGACCCCGCGGGTCGTTTCCGCATCCAAGCTCCTGCGTTCCGCCGGCCGGCGGAAGGCCGGGCTCTTCCTCGCGGAGGGCTCCAACGCCGTGACCTCCGCCCTCGCGGCCGACCTCGTCGAAGAACTCTTCGTCACCGAGGACGGCGCCGCCCGCTATCCCGAGCTGCTCGTCGGCCGGGTCGCGTACGTCACCGACCGCGCCATGCGCGGCCTCTCGGACACCGTCACCCCGCCCGGCATCGTCGCCGTCTGCCGGGCCCTGCCGCAGGCGCACGTGCCCGACGGTGCGCGGCTGGTCGCCGTGCCCGTCGACGTCTCCGAACCGGGCAACGCCGGCACCGTCATCCGCGTGGCCGACGCCGTGGGCGCCGATGCCGTGCTGCTCGCCGGTGACGCCGTCGACCCGATGAACGGCAAGGTGGTCCGCGCGTCCGCCGGATCGGTCTTCCACCTGCCGGTCGCGCAGGAGCGCGACCCGTCCGCCGCAGTGGCGAACCTGCGCGCCGCCGGCTTGACGGTGCTCTCCACCGCCGCCGACGGTGAAGTCAGCCTCGACGACGCCGACGAGCTGTTGGCCGGGCCCACGGCGTGGCTGTTCGGCAACGAGGCGCACGGCCTGCCGCGCGACCTGCAGGCGGCGGCCGATCACCGCATCGCGATCCCGATCCGTGGACGCGCCGAATCGCTCAACCTCGCCACGGCCGCCTCCATCTGCCTGTACGCGAGCTCGCGGGTGCAGAACCGCCCCTGACCCCGCCGATCGACGGGGAGCCAACCGCCGTCAGGTGCCGGACACCGGCCTGTCATCGCCTACCGGAGCGGACGGCGACCGACGACGCTCGAGGTATGGCGGTGGACGGCTATCTCCTACAGCTCCTCTTCGGAGTGCTCGACCGATGGTTGGACTCCGGCGGGGAGTGGAGCCGCCTCGGCGCCGCGGCGGTCTGGCTGACCGTGCTCGGCTCCACCGTCCTGGCGTGGTCGAGGGTCCGTCGCCAGGAACGGAGCGACCGCCGTCCGTGATGTGCGGTGCGCCGTTCGCGGGGATCGGTGCCGTGCGTGTGGCGGTAGAATCGTTGGTCGGTGGTGTGATGCGGAGGAGTCGCGATGGTGCGGATCGTCGTGGTCGACGATGAGGCGCTCGTTCGGCGTGGATTCGAACTGATGCTCGGCCATGCGCCCGACATCGAGGTAGTGGCCGCCGTGCCCGGCGGCGAGGCCTACGACGCAGTGACCCGGCACCAGCCCGATGTCGTCCTCCTGGACATCCGCATGCCGGACGTGGACGGTCTCACGCTGCTCGACAAGTTCACCCGGATGCCGTCGCCGCCCGTGGTCGCGATGCTCACCACCTTCGATTCCGACGAGTACATCGCACACGCGCTCCGCCGCGGCGCGGCCGGTTTCCTGGTCAAGGACACCGATCCGGAGCAGCTCGTGCAGCTGGTGCGCACGCTGGCCGAGGGCGGTGTGGTGCTCTCACCCAAGGTCGCGACCCAGGTGGTCAGCGGTTTCCTCGGGGGCGTCACGGTGGACGATCTGGGCACCGACAAGCTGTCGCCACGCGAGCGTGAGGTGCTGGTACTGGTTGCGGACGGGCTGTCGAACCTCGAGATCGGCCGCGTCATGCACCTGAGCGTGGGCACCGTGAAGGACCACGTCAGCGCGCTGCTCGGCAAGCTGGGGGTGGCCAACCGCGTGCAGGCCGCGCTCGTCGCTCAGCGTGCCGGACTCCTGGAGGAGCAGGCGCAGTGACCGCGATCACGCGACAGCGGTTGCGGTCGTTCGGCGGCGAGGCGGCGCTGATGGGGCTGGGAGGGCTCGAAGCGTGGTCCGTCCACGAGTTCAATCCACGCTGGACCGATGCCCTCATGGCTGTCGCGGTGCTTCTGCTGCCGCTCCGCAACAGGTTCCCGTTGGTGTACTTCGTTCTCGCGGCGGTGACGGCGTACAACATCTCCTCCGTGGTGATCCAGTTCGCGGGGATGTACGCCGTGGCCGTGAACTTCCGGCGAATGATCGTGCCCGCTCTCGCGGCGGCCGCCCTCGTGATCACGATGCTCGTCTCGTGGTACGCCATGAGGGACGGTGACCTGGAGTACGCGGAGAGTGGCGGGATGTGGGTCAGCAGCATCGGCTTCATCGTGGCGATGGCGGCCGCCCCGCTGGCCTTCGGCAGGCTCGTCCGGGCCCGGCGCGAGTTGGCCGCGCAACTCACCGAGCTGATCGACGCGCAGGAGGATCAGCGGCGCCTGCACGAGCACAGCGTGCTGTACCGGGAACGTGCGCAACTCGCGCGCGAGATGCACGACGTGGTCTCCCACCAGGTGAGCCTGATCGCGGTGGAGGCGGGTGCGCTGCAGGTGGTGACCGCCGACGACAACTCGCGCGAATCGGCTCGGTCGATCCGCCGGCTCGCCGTCAGCACTCTCGACGAACTGCGCCACATGGTCGGGGTGCTCCGGGCATCGGGTACTGAGGCGAACGGCCTCTCGCCGCAGCCGACGGCACAGGATCTCCCGCAGCTCGTCGCGTCCAGCGGTCTCGCCGTGACACTGTCCGGAGAGCTTCCGGAGGATCTGAGTCCCGCGGTCGCGCGTGCGGTGTACCGCACCACGCAGGAGGCGCTGACCAATGCGCGCAAGCACGCGCCGGGCGCCAGCGTGGGGGTCACCGTCGACACCGAGGGGCGGGGGCTGCGCCTGCGGATCATCAACGGGCGACCGACCCGCGTGGCGCTCGACCTGCCGGGGTCGAAGGTCGGGCTGCTGGGCCTGCGGGAACGCGCGGAGACGCTGAGCGGTTCGCTCGACGCCGCGCCCACCGCGGCGGGCGGATACGCCGTGACGCTCGCCGTGCCCGACCGCGGCGCCTGAGGTCGAAGCCCCCAGGCCGATCGAGTAGGACTACTCATCCGTCGCGACCCGTGCGCGGGAAGCATGATGGACATGATGCTTCTGCCGTCCCGTACCGCCGTCCTCGACGGCACGCCCGCCACGCGCGACCGTGCCGTGGACGTGGCGCGCCTCGTGAGCCTGCTCGTGGTGATGTTCGGTCACTCGACGCTGTTGCTCGCCACCATCACGCCGTCCGGCGTGTGGGTGGGCAACACGCTGGGTGCGCAGCCGTCCCTTCAGCCCATCACCTGGCTGCTGCAGGTGATGCCGCTGTTCTTCCTGGCGGGTGCGGCGTCGGCCGCGTACGGCTGGAAGCCCGGCACCGCGTGGGGAGGCTGGTTGCTGAGCCGTGCACAACGCCTCTGCCGCCCGGTGTTCTGGTACCTCGGCTTCTGGTCGGTGGTGCTGCTCGGGGTGCGCGTCGTGGCGGGGGAGCCGAGCGCGATGCGGCTGGGGCAGGAGAGCGTCGCGCTGCTGTGGTTCATCGGCGTGTACCTGCTGATCCTCGCGCTCGTGCCGGCCCTGATGACTCTTCGGTCCTCCGCGGCCGCCGTGATCGTGGGTCTGCTCGGCGCGGCCGCGATCGCCGACCAGGTGCGGCTGCGGACCGGCGCGATCGAGGCGGGGTTCCCCAACTTCCTGTTCGTCTGGTTGATCCCGGCGGTCGTGGGCGTGGCCTACGCCCGGCGGTTGATCCGTCCGTTGCCCGCAGTGCTCGCGGCGGCGGCGGCCTTCGCCGGCGCCGTCGCGCTGGTGGTGTTCGGCCCGTACGACGTGCCGCTGGTGGTGACCGGTGCCGAGACCTTCTCCAACACCACGCCGCCCACGCTGCTGCTCGGCCTGCACAGCGTGTGGGTGAGCCTGCTGTTCGTCGTCGCCGCGCCCGTGATCGGGCGGTGGGCCCAGCGGCCCCGGGTCTGGTACCCGGTGGCGGTGGGCAACGGCGGCGCGATGACGCTGTACCTGTGGCACATCCCTGCCATCGCGATCGCCGCGTTCGCTTTGCACGCGGTGGGCATCGACGCCGTCGACCCTCGGCAGAGCGGCTTCTGGGGCCTGATGGCGCTGCGCGCAGCGGTCTTCGCGGTGGTGATGTTCGCGTTGTTCCTGCTGCTGTCGCCGTTGGAGCACCGCCGGATTCCGTGGTGGGACGATCGGGTGACGGCCCGCGGCGCCCGCGGTGCGGTGGTGGGCGGCCTCGTGTGCGCGGCGGGGATCGCGGTGCTGCTCATGGCGAAGGAGGGGCTCGGCTCACCGACCGGGTGGACCGCGCTCGCGGTGTTCGTCCTCGCGATGGTCGCGGCCCGGGCCCTAGCCCGCCCGGAAGCGCCCGCCGTCGAGCACGGGGACCACCGTCGTGACCCCGACCTCGCCCGCCACCTCGACGTCGTCGCCGAAGCCGAGGGCGATCAGCTCACGCCCGGAGGCGCAGCCGCGGAGGGCGTCCGCGGGGGCCGCTGACACCGATCGCCACGCCGCCCGGGCGGTCTCGGCCTCGGGGGAAAGGCGGCCGGGCAGGCCGTCGATCACGGCGCCCGCGCCCCAGAGGTCCTCGACCGCGGGCCGCAGGGCACCGTCGGGCCATCGCTCGCCCGACGGGATCACGGCGACCGTCGCTCCCGGACGCTGGGCGATCCACTCTCCGACGGCGCGCCCGTTGCGCAACGACGCGGCGAGCACGGTGGCGCCGCCCTGCGACAGGGCGTGCACGATCGTCGAGCCGTTCGGGGAGGGGAGCACCAGGCGCCGCACGCCGGTGGCCGCGCGGATCGACGACGGTGAGAAGCTCACCTCGCCGGGACCGGCGGCGCTGCGGCCGACCGCCAGCACCGCGTCGTGCTCGCGCGCGAGGGACGCCGCGGAATCGTCGCACCAACGGTGCGGGTACACCTCGATGTCCCGCTCGACGGCCACCGCGACGCAGGTGGTGAACGACAGCACGTCGACCACCACGACGATGTCGGCGTTCTCGCCCACGGCGCGGGCAGCGTCGAGGCCCCATTCGCAGCGGACGGCGTACGCGGATTGGCGGTGTTCCGGGTTCACCGCACTATTCTCGCCGCTGCCCGACCGCCGCGGTGTGGTAGATAGTGAAGAGATAGTTCTCTCGGGAGGAGATCGTGATGAAGCGAATCGCACTGGCGGGTCTGCTCGGCGCCGCGGCAGCGCTCGCGCCGGCGGGGGCGCAGGCGGCACCGGCACCGGCCATGGTCACCGTGACCTGCGATGTGTACGCGCAGCAGTTCGGCAACATGCTCGCCTCGTTCGCGGGAACCGTGCACGGTACGGGGCCGAACCCCGCCGCCGCGCGGGCCAATGCGGAGTCGAAGATCTGGGGACCCTACGGCTCGATGCCGTACGTCGCGAACTGCCGCTGAGCTCGGGCGGTCAGTGACCGCCGGCGCTGACGTTGATGATCACGACGCCCGTGATGGTGATGACCATGCCGGCGATGGTGGTCAGCGAGATCCGGTCGTTGAACAGGAAGGCGGCGAACACGGTGACCAGCACCGTGCCCGCGGCCGACCAGATGGCGTAGGCCACGCCCACGGAGATCTCGCGCAGCGAGAGCCCCAGGAAGGCGAAGGCGCCGATGTAGCCGGGGATCACGATGAGCATGGGCCACAGGTTCTTGAAACCGTCCGTGGCGCGCAGTGACAGGGTGGCCGCCACCTCGCAGACGATGGCGAGGAACAGCAGGATCGCGGCGGTGCGTGACATGGCGGAGCCCCATCGGTGGTGTCGATACGACGTGGTCGTCGTCCACGGCATATTCGCGGCGCCGAGGACACGTGTCAACAGCTGTGTGTCCGGTGCCCGTGTACCAGCGGTAATGCGCTGTCGGCGGCGATCGGCCGTCGACTACTCTGGACGGGTACTTCCCAGCGAATCGAGGAGCCGCGCACCGTGTCTGATGCCCCCGCGTCGGAGAATTCAGCCCCGCAGGTCAGCGACCTGAGTGAGGCCGCGCTCGGCGCGGCGGCGGAGGCTGCGGCGCAGGCCTTCGCGGCCGCGTCCAACCTCGACGAACTGGCGGCCGCCCGGCAGGCGCACCTCGGCGAGAAGTCGCCGCTCGCGCTGAGCAAGCGCGCGCTCGGCTCCATCCCCAAGGAGGAGCGCAAGGACGCCGGCAAGCGCGTGAACGTGGCGCAGGCGCAGGCCCGGGACTCCTACGAGCAGCGCAAGACGGTGCTCGACGCCGAGCGCGACGCCGCCGTCCTCGTGGCCGAGGCGATCGATGTGACGCTGCCCTCGGGCCGCAATCCGCAGGGTGCCCGCCACCCCATCAGCATCATCTCCGACCAGGTCGCCGACTTCTTCGTGGGCATCGGCTGGGAGATCGCCGAGGGGCCCGAGGTGGAGACCGAGCACTTCAACTTCGACGCGCTGAACTTCCTTCCGGATCATCCGGCGCGCTCCATGCAGGACACCTTCTACGTGGCGCCGGAAGGCTCGCGGCAGGTGCTGCGTACCCACACCTCGCCGGTGCAGGTGCGCTCGATGCTCACCCGCGACGTGCCGATCTACGTGGCCTGCCCCGGCCGCACCTTCCGCACCGACGAGCTGGACGCCACGCATACGCCGGTGTTCAGCCAGGTCGAAGGGCTCGCCGTCGACAAGGGCCTGACGATGGCGAACCTGCGCGGCACCCTGGAGGCCTTCGCGAAGGCGATGTTCGGCCCCGAGACCACCACCCGGATGCGGCCGAACTACTTCCCGTTCACAGAACCCTCCGCCGAGGTCGACATCTGGTTCCCGCAGAAGAAGGGCGGCGCCGGCTGGGTCGAGTGGGGCGGCTGCGGCATGGTCAACCCGAACGTGCTGCGCGCCTGCGGCATCGACCCCGAGGAGTACTCGGGATTCGCCTTCGGCATGGGCCTGGAGCGCACGCTGCAGTTCCGCAACGGCATCCCCGACATGCGCGACATCGTCGAGGGCGATGTCCGCTTCACCCTGCCCTTCGGCGTCCAGGGCTGACCGCCCCCGCCCGCCTGCACACACCGATAGAAGGACTTTTCCAGTGCGCGTTGCACAGTCATGGCTCACCGAGATCCTCCGGCGCGACACCCCCGAGTGGGGTATCACTCCGCAGGAGCTGGACGCCGGGTTCGTCCGCGTCGGTTTCGAGGTCGAGGAGCTGGACTCGCTCGACACGGTGACCGGTCCGCTGGTCGTGGGCCGCGTCGCGCAGATCGAGGAGCTGACCAACTTCCGCAAGCCGATCCGGTTCTGTCAGGTGGAGGTGGGCGAGGCGGCCCCGCGCGACATCGTGTGCGGCGCGCGCAACTTCGCCGAGGGCGACCTCGTGGTCGTTGCGCTCCCCGGCGCGGTGCTCCCGGGTGGCTTCGAGATCGCCACGCGCCAGACCTACGACCACACCTCGGACGGCATGATCTGCTCGGTCTCCGAGCTCGGACTCGGCACCGACCACTCGGGCATCCTCGTGCTGCCCGCGGGCACCGCGCAGCCGGGCGACGATGCCAAGGCCGTGCTGGGCATGGACGATGCGGTGATCGAGCTGAACGTGACGCCGGACCGCGGCTACGCCTTCTCGATCCGCGGCCTCGCCCGCGAGCTGGCGTGCGGCTTCGATCTGCCGTTCACCGACATCACCACCCCGTCGGACCAGCAGGGATCCGGCGCCGGCGGCGTGGACGTGACCGTGGAGCCGGAGAGCGGCTGCACCCGGTTCACCGCGCTGCGCGTCGAGGGCATCGACCCGAAGGCCGTGAGCCCGTGGTGGCTGCAGCGCCGCCTGCTCACGTCCGGGGTGCGCCCGATCAGCGCCGCGGTGGACGTGACCAACTACCTCATGCTGCTCAGCGGCCAGCCGCTGCACGCCTTCGACGCCGACAAGGTGCGGGGTGGCCTCGTGGTGCGTGCGGCGCGGCCCGGCGAGAAGCTGGAAACTCTCGACCACGTCGAGCGCACGCTCGATCCTGAGGACGCCGTGATCGTCGACGATTCCGGGCCGGTCTCACTGGCCGGTGTCATGGGCGGCGCGTCCACCGAGGTCGGCGACGACACGGTGAACGTGATCCTCGAGGGCGCGATCTGGAACCCGGTCAAGGTCTTCCGCACCGGCAAGCGGCACAAGCTCAGCTCCGACGCCGCGAAGCGGTACGAGCGCACCGTGGACCCGGCCATCTCGGTGTGGACGGTGCGCGAGGCCGCGCGGCTGCTCACCGAGATCGCGGGCGGCACGATCGTCGGCGAGATCACCGACCTCGGCTCGTACGGCGAGCGCCCGCAGGTGGTGATCGCCGCGGACCGTCCGGACCGGGTCGCCGGGATCACCTACCCCGCCGGGACGACGGTGCGCCGGCTCACCCAGGTGGGTTGCGCCATCGAGGGTTCCGAGAACCTCACGGTGACCCCGCCGACGTGGCGGCCCGATCTGACCATGCCCGCCGATCTGGTGGAGGAGGTGCTGCGCCTGGAGGGGCTGGAGCAGATCCCGCCGGTGCTGCCCGCCGCGCCCGGCGGACGCGGCCTGTCGCCGCGCCAGCAGCGCCGCCGGATCGTCAGCCGTGCGCTGGCGCACACCGGCCACGTCGAGGTGCTCACGGGACCGTTCCTTCCCGCCGGGGTGTTCGACACCTGGGCGCTGGACGCCGACGATCCGCGGCGCACCACCACGAAGGTGCTCAACCCGCTCGAGGCCGATCGTCCGTCGCTCGCCACCACACTGCTGCCGGGGTTGCTGGAGATCTTGGCGCGCAATGTTTCCCGCGGTCAGCGCGATCTGGCGCTGTACTCGATCGCACAGGTGGTGCTGCCGTCGGAGAAGACCGTGGCCGTCGACCCCATCCCGGTGGACCGGCGCCCGACCGCCGAGCAGATCGATGAGCTCAACGCCTCGCTGCCCGTGCAGCCCGAGCACGTCGCGGTCGTCTTCACCGGACTGCGCGAGCCAGCCGGACCGTGGGGCGCCGGCCGTCCCGCCGATGCCACGGACGCCTTCGAGGCGGTCCGTGAGATCGGCCGCGCGAGCAATGTCGAGCTCACCCTGCGGTCGGCCCAGTACGCGCCCTTCCATCCCGGGCGGTGCGCTGAGGTGCTCGCGGGCGATGTGGTCGTGGGGCACGCAGGCGAGTTGCACCCGGCGGTGCTCGAACGTGCGGGTCTGCCGCCGCGCACCGTCGCCGTCGAGCTGGACCTGGATGCGATCCCGCTGACGCAGGTGCTTCCGGCGCCGCGGGTCTCGCCCTTCCCCGCGGTACTGCAGGACGTCGCGGTCGTCGTCGACGCCGCGGTGCCCGCGGCGTCCGTGCAGGAGGCGCTGACCGCCGGTGCGGGCGAGCTGTTGGAGGCGATCTCGCTGTTCGACGTCTTCACCGGGGCGCAGGTGGGCGAGGGACGCAAGTCGCTGGCCTTCGCGCTGCGCTTCCGTGCCGCCGATCGCACCCTCACCGAAGACGAGGCCTCCGCCGCCCGCGATGCCGCGGTGGCGAAGGCCTCGGAGCAGGTCGGCGCCGTCCTGCGGTAGCTAGCTGGTGTGGTGCACCTGCGCCAGTTGGTACACCGGGGTGTCGATGCCCTCGTAGCGCGCTTTGAGTTGCAGGGCCAGGTACAGCGAGTAGTGCCGGGACTGGTGCAGGTTGCCGCCCATCATCCACAGTCCGGGCACCTGGGTGGGCTTCCACATGTTGCGCTGCTCGCCCTCCCAGGGGCCGGGGTCCTTGGTGGTGTCGGAGCCGAGGCCCCAGCACTTGCCCAGTCGGTCGGCGGTTTCCTGGCCCATGAGGTCGGCGGCCCAGCCGTTCATCGATCCGTAGCCGGTGGCGTAGACCACGAGGTCGGCGGGCAGCACCGTGCCGTCCTTGAGCACCACGGCGTCCTCGGTCAGGTGATCCACGCCGCCCTTGGCCAGCTTGATCGAGCCGTCGATGATGAGACCGGCGGCGCCGACGTCGATGTAGTAGCCGGAGCCGCGACGCAGGTACTTCATGAACAGGCCCGAGTCGTCGTCGCCGAAATCGAGGTCGTATCCGGCCTTTTCGAGGCCCGCGTAGAAGTCGGCGTCGATCTCGCGGACCTTGTCGTAGATCGGCTTCTGGAACTCGTTCATGATCCGGTAGGGGAGCGAGGCGAAGATCATGTCGGCCTTGTCGGTGGTCACGCCGTTGGCGACCGCCCGCTCGCTGTACAGGTCGCCCAGTCCGTGCTCCATGAGCGATTCGGACTTGATGATGTGGGTCGAGCTGCGCTGCACCATCGTGACCTCGGCGCCGGCCTCGATGAGCGCCTTGCTGATGTCGAGTGCGGAGTTGTTGGCGCCGATCACCACGACCTTCTTGCCCGCGTAGGCGTCCGGGCCGGGGTGCTTGCTCGAGTGGTGCTGTTCGCCGCGGAAGACGTCCATTCCGGGGAAGTCGGGCACGTTCGGCTTGCCGGACATGCCGGTCGCCAGTACCAGTTGTTTCGGGTGCAGGGTCAGGCGCTCACCGTCCTTGTTCACCTCGACGGTCCACTCGCCCTTGGCCTCGTCGTACGAGGCGGACAATGCCTCGGTGCGTGACCAGTACGGCACCTCCATGACGCGGGTGTACATCTCCAGCCAGTCGCCGATCTTGTCCTTCGGGGCGAAGACGGGCCAGTTGGCGGGGAAGGGCAGGTACGGCAGGTGGTCGTACCAGACGGGGTCGTGCAGGCACAGCGACTTGTAGCGGCCGCGCCACTGGTCGCCGGGACGGTCGTACTTGTCGACCACGAGCGCGGGCACGCCCAGTTGGCGCAGGCGCGCCCCGAGGGCGATGCCGCCCTGGCCGCCGCCGATCACCAGCGTGTCGGGCTGCACCGAGCGACCCAGTTCGGCCTCCTCCTGCTCGCGGCGCTCGGCCCAGGTCGGCGCGTCGACGTGGGCGCCGTGCACCGCGCCCATGGGGCGGCGCTCGCCGAAGGATTCCTCGTGGCCCTTGAGCTCGCGCAGCGTGGTGAGCAGTGTCCAGGCGCGGTCGACGCCGTCCTCGCCCTCCCGGATCCGCAGGTGGCCCTTGCCGCGCCCCACACCGGTCTCGAATCCGATGAAGGCCTCGGCCACGTCCTCGCCCGAGGCGGGACCGGTGGTCACGAAACCGCTGGGATCGGCGTCGTCGAGGCGCTCGGTGAGCATCGCGGCGATCTGGTCGCGGCCCTCGCTGGTGTGCAGGTTCCAGGTGAACGCGACCAGGTCCCGCCAGAACGCGCCGGGTTCGAAGAGCTCGGCCACGGCGGCCGTGTCGCGCGCGGTGAGCGCCGCCTCGAACCGCGCCAGCCACGCATCCACCCGCTGCTGCGGGTCCGTGCGGGTGGCCTGTTCCCTATCCGCGATCGCGGTCATGAGGTGCTCCTTCGTCTCGAACGGTGAATCCGTCTGTGTCCTGCATCACACGCCCGGTGTGACGGGTGCGACAAGGGTTGCGTCCGGTTGCAGCGGGGACGGCCGTGGCGGGCCGGGCGGCGAATCCGGCTCGGGGACCCGGTGCGCGGTGCAGAATCGAGGCGTGGCACAGATGGTCGAGCCCGCGGTGGCGCATGGTGAGGACCCGCGCTCCTATGCGCGGCTGCTCGCCGAGGTGTACGACGCGACGATGGCCGGTGAACGGCCCCCGGCGCGGCCGCGCGAGGTGATCGGCGACTCCTGGGAGCGGGTGCGTGCCGCGGGGTTGCGGCCCGACGATGATGCCGGCCCGGCCGTGCATTCCGCTGAGGTGGCGCGGTTGCGCCGCGAATCGGGGCTGTCGGGCGTGATCGACGATCTCGCCGGCGGCCTGGCGCCGATCATCGACGGCGGCGCGAGCATCATGGTGGTCTCGGACGCGGAGGGCCGGCTGTTGTGGCGCACCGGTGCCCCGCGGGTGCTGCGCCAGGCCGATGCCCTGGGCTTCGTGGAGGGCGCCGCGTGGGGCGAGAACGATGTGGGGACCAACGCGATCGGTACCGCCCTGGCATCGCGCTCCGCGGTGCAGACCTTCTCCGCGGAGCACTTCGCCCGCAATCAGCACCCGTGGACCTGCTCAGCGGCCCCGATCCGGGATCGCAGGTCCGGCCGCCTCCTGGGCGTGGTGGACGTGAGCGGCCCGGCCCACACCGTGCACCCCACCACGCTGGCGCTGGTCGCGGCTGTGGCTGGACTGGCCGAGGCGCGGCTGCGGGAGAGTCATCAGGCGGGACTCGACCAGCTGCGCACCGTGGCGGCACCGTTGCTCGCCGGAATCCCGGGCCCCGGCCTGGTGGTGGACGCGCACGGATGGGTCGCGGCCGTTGGGCGGCTTTCGCATCGGGCCCGGGTCACCCTGCCCGCGGTGATGGAGGGCTCGCACCTGTGGCTGCCCGAGCTGGGGGAGTGCACCGTCGAACCGCTGCCCGGCGGATGGCTGCTGCGCCCCGTCGAGGCGGCGTCGCCGGCCGAACGCACGCGCGTCACCGTCGATCTGCGATCGGGGCGCACGCCCGAGGTCAGCGTGGTGGGCGCGGCCGGGCAGTGGCGGCATCAGCTGTCGCCGCGGCACGCGCAGATCCTCGAACTCCTGGCCGACGGGACCGGGCACACCGCGGCGCAGCTCGCGGCGTCGCTGTTCGGTGACGGTTCGCGCGTGGTCACGGTGCGGGCCGAGATCTCCCGGCTCCGGCGTGTGCTCTCCGGGCTGATCGCCGCGCAGCCCTACCGATTCGCCGACGGCGTCTCGGTCGAGACGCTGCGCTGAGACCGCGCGACCCTCTAGCGTGGGTGAAGTGAGCGACCTGCAGATCTTCCCCGAGGACTGGAACACCGCGCTGGTGCTGGTGGCGCACCCCGACGATCCAGAGTACGGCATGGCCGCCGCCGTGGCCCGCTGGACCGGCCAGGGAAAGACGGTGGCCTACGGGCTCGCCACCTCCGGGGAGGCGGGGATCGAGGGCATGTCGCCCACCACGGCGGGCCCGGTGCGCGAGGAGGAGCAGCGACGGTCCGCGGCCGTCGTCGGCGTGGACGACGTGCGGTTCTGGGGATTCCCGGACTCGAACGTGCGCAACACCCCCGAGCTGCGGGCCGCGGTCACGCGGGCGATCGCCGATCACCGCCCGGACGTGGTGATCACCATCTGGGGCGGAGCCGAATGGGCGCCCGCGGCGCCGAATCAGAGCGATCACAGGGAGTTCACCGCCGCCGTCGGAGAGGCGGCGGCCGCCTCCGGGGTCACGGCGTACCAGACCTCACCCGAGCCGACGCTGATCGTGGACGTGACCGGCTACACCGAGCGGGCGGTCGAATCGCTCGCGGAGCACCGGCAGTACCTCTCGGTGCTCGATCCGTCGACGCCCGTGATCGAACAGGCCCGCCAGCAGGTGACGTCGGCGTGCCTTCCGCGCGCGGAGTTCGCGCACGCCGTGGGCTTCGCGCCGCTGTCGGGTTAGCTGATGTGGAAGGCCTGGGTGATGTGGTTGCCGCGGGTGTGATCGCCCACCAGGCTCGGGCGTCCGCGACCCATCTTGACCAGCATGGCCCGGTTCTCGACCCGCGGCGCGAAGCCGTCCAGGATGCGGTTCACGGTGCCCCGCACGCCGCGCTCGCGGCGCGCAGTGGCCAGCGACAGCGGCTGCGTCATTGCGTTGGCGTTGTTGTTGCGCATACTCGTTCCTTCGGTGCGTGAGCTCGTTTCGTTACTGGTTTCAACCATGCCGACGGTGGCTGACGGCGAGCTGAGCGCCGGCTGTGGGTTATCGGGGTCCGGGGTGCTCCCGGACCGGACGCTCGGTGAACACCCCGATGGGGGGACGGTGCGGCGGCAGTACGAGGGTCGCGTGTGAATACGCTTGCATAGTCGTGCATAATCATTTCATGACTGTTTCCGTGGCGATCGCGGGCGCCAGTGGGTACGCCGGGGGAGAGATCCTCCGGCTGCTGCTGAACCACCCGCAGTACCTGTCCGGCGAGCTCACCATCGGCGCGCTCACCGCCGGAGGCAATGCCGGCAGCACGCTGTTCGAGCATCATCCGCACCTGCTGCCGCTCGCCGACCGCGTGCTCGCGGAGACCACGCCGGACACCCTGCGCGGCCACGATGTGGTCTTCCTCGGCCTGCCCCACGGTAAGTCGGCCGAGATCGCCGAGGCGCTGCCCCCGTCGACCCTCATCATCGACTGCGGCGCCGACTACCGGCTCAAGGACGCGGCCGAGTGGGAGCACTACTACGGCAGTGCGCACGCCGGCACCTGGCCCTACGGCCTGCCGGAACTCCCCGGCAATCGCGACGTACTGGCCGGTGCCAACCGGATCGCGGTGCCGGGCTGCTATCCCACGGTCTCCACTCTCGCCCTGCTGCCCGCCGTCGTCTCGGGCATCGTGACGCACGACGTGACCGTGGTCGCCGTCAGCGGTACCTCGGGTGCCGGCCGGGCCGCCAAGGTCGACCTGCTGGCCTCCGAGGTCTTCGGCTCCGCCCGGGCATACGGCGTGACCACCCACCGGCACACCCCGGAGATCAGCCAGAACCTCTCCGCCGCCGCGCACACCCCGGTCACGGTCTCGTTCACCCCCGTGCTGGTGCCCATGGCCCGCGGCATCCTCGCCACCTGCTCCGCGCAGACCCGCGCCACACAGGCGCAGGCCCGCGAGGTGTACGCCGCCGCCTACGCCGACGAGCCCTTCGTGCACCTGCTCCCGGAAGGCGTGCAACCGCAGACGAAGTCGGTGCTCGGCAGCAATGCCGTGCAGGTCCAGGTGGCGGTGGACGAGCGGGCCGGCCGGCTCGTGGCCACCGCCGCCATCGACAACCTCACCAAGGGCACCGGCGGAGGCGCCGTGCAGTCCATGAACCTCGCGCTCGGCTGGCCCGAGACCGCCGGCCTGTCCACCGTAGGAGTCGCGCCATGAGCACCTTCAAGCTCGTCCGGAACCAGGGCGTCACCGCGCCCCTCGGCTTCAAGGCCGCGGGCATCGCGGCCGGCATCAAGGCCTCGGGTAAACCCGATCTGGCCCTGGTCTTCAATGAGGGGCCGCACTACGCCGCCGCGGGTGTGTTCACGGCCAACAAGGTTCAGGCGGCGCCCGTGCTGTGGAGCCGTCAGGTGCTCACGGACGGTCACCTGCGTGCGGTGATCCTCAACTCCGGTGGCGCCAACGCGTGCACCGGCCCCGGCGGCTTCCAGGACACCCACGCGACCGCCGAGAAGGTCGCGGAGACGCTGAGCCACTGGGGGACCGAGACCGGTGCCGGTGAGGTCGCGGTCTGCTCGACCGGGCTCATCGGCGATCGTCTGCCGATGGACAAGCTGCTCGCCGGCGTCACCGAGATCGTGCACGAGATGGGTGGCGGCCTCACCGGCGGCACCGATGCGGCGTACGCGATCATGACCACGGACACGGTGCCCAAGGAGGCGGCGCTGCACCATTCGGGTGGATGGAACGTGGGCGGTATGGCGAAGGGCGCCGGAATGCTGGCGCCCTCCCTCGCCACGATGCTCGTCGTGCTCACCACGGATGTGCACGCCACCCCGGAGCAACTCGACGAGGCGCTGCGGCACGCGACGGCGTACACCTTCGACCGGCTCGACGTGGACGGCGCCACCTCGACCAACGACACCGTTCTCCTGCTGAGCAGTGGCGCGAGCGAGAAGACCTGCACGCAGGAGGAACTCAACTCCGCCGTGCGGGAGGTGTGCGACGATCTGGCCGCCCAGCTGCAGGGCGACGCCGAGGGCGTCACCAAGCGGGTCCTGATCACGGTGACCGGCGCGGCCTCCGAGGAGGACGCACTCGTCGGTGCCTGCACCATCTGCCGCGACAGCCTGGTCAAGACCGCGCTGTTCGGCAGCGACCCGAACTGGGGCCGGGTGATGGCGGCGATCGGCATCGCGCCGATCGAGCTCGATCCCGACAAACTCACCGTGAGCTTCAACGGCAGCCCGGTGGCGGAGAAGGGTTGCGGCGTACCGGGTGCCCGCGATGTCGATCTCTCCGGCCCGGAGATCGACGTGACCGTCGACCTGGGGCTGGGCCGCGGCACGGCGACGATCCGCACCACCGATCTCTCGCACGCGTACGTCGAAGAGAACTCGGCGTACTCCTCATGAGCGCACCCGATCTCACGCCCCTCGACAAGGCGAACGTGCTCGCCGAGGCGCTGCCCTGGCTGCAGGAGTTCCACGGCAAGACGGTGGTGATCAAGTACGGCGGCAACGCCATGGTCGACGACGATCTCAAGCGCTCCTTCGCTCAGGACATGGTGTTCCTGCGCACCGCCGGGATCCATCCCGTCGTGGTGCACGGCGGCGGCCCCCAGATCAACGCCATGCTGAAGCGGCTCGGCATGGAGGGTGAATTCCGCGGCGGTTTCCGCGTGACCACGCCCGAGGTGATGGATGTGGTCCGGATGGTGCTGTTCGGGCAGGTCGGCCGCGAGCTCGTGGGCCTGATCAACTCGTACGGCCCACTCGCCGTCGGCATGTCGGGCGAGGATGCGCACCTGTTCACGGCCACCCGCCGGCAGGTGGTGGTCGACGGTGAGCCCACCGACATCGGGCTCGTCGGCGACGTCACCGAGGTGAGTCCGGAGGCGGTCAACGACCTCATCGCCGCCGGACGCATCCCGGTGATCTCCACGATCGCCCCCGACGCCGACGGCGTGGTGCACAACATCAACGCCGACACCGCCGCCGCCGCCCTCGCCGAAGCGCTCGGTGCGCAGAAGCTGGTGGTGCTCACCGATGTCGAGGGCCTCTACACGAACTGGCCCGACCGCTCGTCACTCACCTCCGTGATCGACACCGACGCCCTCACCGCGCTGCTGCCGAGCCTCGATGCGGGCATGGTTCCGAAGATGGAGGCCTGCCTACGGGCCGTGACCGGCGGCGTGCCCACCGCGCACGTGATCGACGGTCGGGTACCGCATTCGGTGCTCCTGGAGCTGTTCACGCGCGAGGGCATCGGCACCATGGTGACCCCTCCGGCCGCCTCCGAATCAACCTGGATCTGAGAGAGACGATGACGAATCAGTCGATGCAGCAGCGGTGGAACGCCGCCGTGATGGACACCTACGGCACCCCGCCGATCGCCCTGGTGTCCGGCCGCGGCGCGCAGGTCACCGATGCCGACGGCAAGGAGTACGTCGATCTCCTCGGTGGCATCGCGGTCAACGCGCTGGGGCATGCGCACCCGAAGATCATCGAGGCCGTGACGAAGCAGCTGGGCACGCTCGGTCACGTATCGAACCTGTACATCTCCGAGCCGGTGGTGCGGCTCGCCGAACGGCTCACCGAGGCCGTCGGCGTGCCGGGAACCCGTGTCTTCTTCGGTAATTCGGGTGCCGAGGCCAATGAGGCCGCGATCAAGATCGGCCGGCGCACCGGCCGCGCCGCGATGGTCGCCGCCGAGGGGGCCTTCCACGGCCGCACCATGGGCACGCTCACCCTCACCGGTCAGCCGCCCAAGCGCGAGCCCTTCCTGCCGCTCCTGGAATCGGTGACCCACGTGCCCTACGGCGATGTGCCGGCCCTCGAGGCCGCCGCCGAGGGCGCCGCCGCGATCTTCCTGGAGCCGATCATGGGTGAGGGCGGCGTCGTGGTGCCCCCCGAGGGCTATCTCGCCGCCGCCCGTGCCGCGGCCACGAGGGCCGGCGCGCTGTTGGTCTTCGACGAGGTGCAGACCGGGATCGCCCGCACCGGAACGCTCTTCGCGTACCAGAAGGCGGGCGTGACGCCCGATGTCTTCACCCTGGCCAAGGGATTGGGTGGCGGCCTGCCCATCGGGGCGACGGTGGCCGTCGGTGCCGCCGGTGAACTGCTCACCCCGGGCCAGCACGGAACCACCTTCGGCGGCAACCCGATCGCCGCCGCGGCGGCGAACGCCGTGCTCGACGTGATCGAGGCCGAGGGCCTGGCCGAGCGCGCCGACACCCTCGGCAAGCACATCGCGACGTCGGTCGAATCGCTCGGCCACCCCCTAGTCACCGGCGTCCGCGGTTCGGGCCTCCTGCTCGGCATCACCCTGGCGCAGCCCGTCGCCAAGGCGATCGAGACGGGCGCCCGCGACGCCGGCTTCCTCATCAACGCCGCCCAGGCCGATGTGGTCCGGCTCGCACCGCCGCTCGTCCTCACCGACGAGCAGGCCGACCGCTTCGTCGCAGCCCTGCCCGCCCTCCTCGATTCAGCCCAGGAGACCTCATGACCCGTCACTTCTTGCGCGACGACGATCTCAGCCCCGCCGAACTCCGCGAGGTATTGGCGCTCGCCGCGGAACTGAAGGCGGCGCCCTTCTCGCGTCGTCCACTGGAGGGTCCCAAGGGCGTCGGCGTGCTGTTCGACAAGAACTCCACCCGCACCCGGTTCAGCTTCGACGTGGGGATCGCCCAGCTCGGCGGGCACCCCGTGGTGGTCGACAGCAAGTCCACGCAGATGGGCCGCGACGAATCGCTGGCCGACACCGCGCGGGTGCTGTCGCGGTTCGTCGACGCGATCGTGTGGCGGACGTACTCGCAGGCCGGTCTCGAAGAACTGGCGCAGCATTCGACCGTGCCGGTGATCAACGCGCTGTCCGATGACTTCCATCCCTGCCAGATCCTCGCGGACCTGCAGACCATCGCCGAGCGCAAGGGCGCAGAAGGAACCGGGTCGGTCGCAGGTCTCAAGCTCACCTATCTCGGCGATGCGGCCAACAACATGGCCAACAGCTACATGCTGGGCTGCGCGAACGCGGGCATCGACGTGACCGTCAGCGGGCCCGAGGGCTTCCGGCCCGATCCGCGGTTCGTGCAGGCGGCCCGCGAGCGGGCCGCGCAGACCGGTGCCGAGGTCAGCGTGATCGACGATCCGGTGCTTGCTGTCGCCGGTGTCGACGTGGTGGTCACCGACACCTGGGTGTCGATGGGGCAGGAGGACGACGGGCTGGACCGCACGGCGCCGTTCCGGCCGTACCAGGTGAACGCCGAACTGCTCGCGCACGCCGATCCTGATGCGATCGTGCTGCACTGCCTGCCCGCCCACCGCGGGGACGAGATCACCGACGACGTGATCGACGGCCCGCAGTCCGCCGTCTTCGACGAGGCCGAGAACCGGTTGCACGCGCAGAAGGCGCTGCTCACCTGGCTGCTGGAGCAGTCATGACCGATCAGCCGCTCGCCACGCGCGCCGGACGGCAGGCGGCGATCGTCGAGATCCTGGCCAACCATCAGGTGCACAGCCAGGCCGAGCTGCAGGCGCTGCTGGTGCGCAACGGGTACGAGGCGACCCAGGCCACGATCTCCCGCGATCTGGACGAGTTGGGTGCCGTGAAGCTGCGCGGTGCCGACGGCGGCACCGGCGTCTACGTGGTTCCCGAGGACGGCTCGCCGGTGCGCGGCGTCTCCGGTGGCACCGAGCGGCTCTCGCGGCTGCTGGGCGAGTTGCTGGTTTCCACCGATCACAGCGGCAACATCTGCGTCCTGCGTACCCCACCCGGGGCGGCCAACTTCCTCGCGAGCGCCCTCGACCGCTCCTCGCTCCCCGAGGTGGTGGGCACCGTCGCCGGCGACGACACCGTGCTCGTGATCGCCCGCGAGCCGTTGACCGGGAAAGACCTCGCCGAGCGCCTGGTGTCGCTGGCATGAGTCGAACCGTGCCGTGTCCGCTGTGCGGGAACGCGACGCCCCGCTACTCGGAGCGGTACGACGCGGTGTGCCCGAGCTGCCATGAGCGGGCGATGTGTTCGCACGGGCAGCGCGTGAGCGGCTACAACACCTCGTTCAGCGGAGG
Source organism: Tsukamurella strandjordii (assembly GCF_039525985.1). Classification (NCBI taxonomy): domain Bacteria; kingdom Bacillati; phylum Actinomycetota; class Actinomycetes; order Mycobacteriales; family Tsukamurellaceae; genus Tsukamurella; species Tsukamurella strandjordii. Next base: position 83,196 of record NZ_BAAAII010000017.1, read on the forward strand.
GTTCGAGGCGCGGCATGCCGACGACACCGTGTGCGCGCAGGTGACCGGGACCGGGCTGGTAACGGTCGACGGGCGCGCCTGCCGCATGGGCGAGGCCAAGTTCGGCGGTGTCTACGTCGAGCCCGTTCCGCGCGGTGATCCGTCGCCGACCCGCATCGAATCTCCCACCATCGACGACAGATAGGCTCTACCCCATGTCTAAGGTTCTCTCCACCCTGCCCGTCGGCGAGCGCGTCGGCATCGCCTTCTCCGGCGGCCTCGACACCTCCGTGGCCGTCGCCTGGATGCGTGACAAGGGTGCTGTGCCCTGCACTTACACCGCCAACATCGGCCAGCCCGATGAGCCGGACATCGATGCCGTGCCCGGCCGCGCCAAGGAGTACGGCGCCGAGATCGCGCGCCTGGTGGACGTGCAGCCGCTGCTGGTGCAGGAGGGCATCGCCGCCCTGCAGACCGGCGCCTTCCACATCCGCTCGGGCGGCAAGACCTACTTCAACACCACCCCGATCGGCCGCGTCGTGACCGGCACCATGCTGGTGCGGGCCATGAAGGAGGACGGCGTCGACATCTGGGGCGACGGCTCCACCTACAAGGGCAACGACATCGAGCGGTTCTACCGCTACGGCCTCATGGCCAACCCCGCCCTGCGGATCTACAAGCCCTGGCTCGATTCCCAGTTCGTCTCCGAGTTGGGCGGCCGTAAGGAGATGAGCGAGTGGCTCGTCGCGCACGGTTTCCCGTACCGCGACTCCACTGAGAAGGCCTACTCGACCGACGCCAACATCTGGGGCGCCACGCACGAGGCCAAGGACCTGGAATTCCTCAACACGGGCGTGCTCATCGTGGATCCGATCATGGGTGTGGCCCCGTGGGACGAGTCGGTGGAGATCGCGTCCGAGGACGTCACCGTCACGTTCGAGGCCGGTGTTCCGGTGGCCATCAACGGCGTCGAGTACACCGATCAGGTGGAGCTGGTCCGCGAGGCGAACCGCATCGGCGGACGGCACGGACTGGGCATCTCGGATCAGATCGAGAACCGCATCATCGAGGCCAAGTCGCGCGGTATCTACGAGGCGCCCGGCATGGCGCTGCTGCACGCCACGTACGAGCGCCTGGTGAACGCGATCCACAACGAGGACACCATCGCCACCTACCACAACGAGGGTCGCCGTCTGGGCCGCCTGATGTACGAGGGTCGCTGGCTGGACCCGCAGTCGCTCATGCAGCGCGAGGCCATCATCCGCTGGGTCGCCTCCGCCGTCACCGGCTCCGTGACCCTGCGCCTGCGCCGCGGCGACGATTACTCGATCATCGACACCACCGGCCCCAACCTCTCGTACCACCCCGAGAAGCTCTCGATGGAGCGCGTGGGCGATGCCGCCTTCGGCCCCGACGAGCGGATCGGCCAGCTCACCATGCGCAACCTCGACATCGCCGACTCCCGTTCGCGGCTCGAGCAGTACGCGGCACAGGGCATCGTCGCCGGCGAGACCGCCGCGCTGGTGGGCGAGCTGGAGCAGGGCGGCGCCGATGCCATCGTGTCCGGCGGCGAGCGCATCCCTTCCGCGATCGACGAGGCCAGCAACCACGCCGCCTTCGATCTCGGTACCGACTAGGAGATCTCCGTGACCGACAACGCCGGCAAACACGGCACCAACGAGGGCAGCCTGTGGGGCGGACGGTTCGCGTCCGGTCCGGCCGAGGCGATGGCCGCGCTGAGCAAGTCCACGCACTTCGACTGGGCGTTGGCCCCGTACGACGTGCGCGCCTCGCAGGCGCACGCCCGGGTGCTCAACCGCGCCGGGCTGCTGTCCGACGACGACCTCGCCGCCATGCTGGCCGCGCTGGCGCAGTTGGGCGACGATGTCGCCTCGGGCGCCTTCCAACCTGCCGAATCCGATGAGGACGTGCACGGCGCTCTGGAGCGTGGCCTGATCGAGCGGGCCGGCGCCGACGTGGGCGGACGCCTCCGGGCCGGCCGGTCGCGCAACGATCAGGTGGCCACGCTGTTCCGGATGTGGCTGCGGGACGCCGTGCGGCTCATCGCCGTCGGCGTACTCGATGTGGTCGATGCCTTCGTCGAGCAGGCGCGGGCGAACCCCGCAGTGATCCTCCCCGGGAAGACGCACCTGCAGGCCGCGCAGCCGATCCTGCTGTCGCACCACCTGCTCGCATACACCCATCCGCTGCTGCGCGATGTGCAGCGACTGCAGGACCTGGACAAGCGGATCGCGATCTCGCCCTACGGCTCCGGCGCGCTCGCCGGCTCGTCGCTGGGGCTCGACCCCGACGCCATCGCGGCCGATCTCGGCTTCGATTCGGCTGCGGACAACAGCCTCGATGCGACCGCGTCCCGGGACTTCGCGGCCGAGGCGGCGTACGTCTTCGCGCAGATCGCGGTCGACCTGTCCCGGTGGTCCGAAGATGTGATCCTGTGGAGCACCGCGGAATTCGGCTACGTGACCCTGGCGGACGCCTGGTCCACGGGAAGCTCGATCATGCCGCAGAAGAAGAACCCGGATGTCGCGGAGCTCTCGCGGGGTAAGGCCGGCCGGCTGATCGGCAACCTGTCCGGGCTGCTGGCCACGCTCAAGGCGCAGCCGCTCGCGTACAACCGCGATCTGCAGGAGGACAAGGAGCCCGTCTTCGACTCCGTCGAGCAGCTGCGGCTCCTGCTGCCCGCCGTCGCAGGGCTCACCGCCACGCTCACCTTCCACCCGGGCCGGATGGCCGAGCTGGCGCCCGCCGGCTTCACGCTGGCCACCGACGTGGCCGAGTGGATGGTGCGGCAGGGCATCCCGTTCCGCGTGGCGCACGAGGCCGCGGGGGAGTGCGTCCAGGCAGCCGAGTCCCGCGGCGTGGGTCTCGACGGGCTCACCGACGAGGAGTTCGCCGCGATCCACCCGGCCCTCACCCCGCAGGTCCGCGAGGTGCTCACGGTGAGCGGCTCCGTGGGCTCTCGCAGCGCCCGGGGCGGCACCGCACCGTCGGCGGTCGAGCGGCAACTCGAGGCGGTCACCTCGACCCTCCCGGCTCTCCGCTCCTGGGCCGGCGCCTAACCACGTCCTCGATCGAACACCGTTACCGCGGCGCCCACCTGGGCGAATCGTCGCGGTAACGGTGTTCACGTGCGTTGGGGGCGGGCGAGCGGGCCCGTGATCGCCTGCTGGAGTGGGGGAGCGGCGAGGTTCACGACCTCGTCGACGGTGAGCGAGGCGACCGGCTCGAAGCGCACCACGTAGCGCGCCACCAGGAGTCCGAAGACCTGCGCCACCATGAGGTTCGCGCGCAGAGCGCCGTCGCCGGGGCCCGCGTCGAGCCGGTCGACGAACTCGCCGAGCACGATCTCCAGCAGGAAGCCGCGGACGAGCCCGGGATCGCCGTCGTTGCCCAGGTTGGTGCGGATCACGGCCACACCCACCTCGCGCAGGGGCCCGTCCCACAGCGTGAGGAGTGCGCGCACCAGGGTGCGTGCAGCATCGTCGAGGGGTGCCTCGCGGAGCGGGACGCGCACGGCATCGGGGTCGACGGGGATCGCCAGGGCGTCGAGATACAGCTGCTGCTTCGTGCCGAAGTAGTGATGCACCAGAGCGGAATCCACACCCGCGTCCGCGGCGATCCGGCGCACCGTCGTTCCTGCCATACCTCCCCGGGCGAACGCTGCCCGTGCGGCATCGAGGATCTCGGCGCGGGTGTCGGGGCTTCCCGACCGCCGGCCGGAGCGTCGCGTCACGCCGTCGTGCGCGGCAAGGTCGCCGCCGCCAACGCCAGCCCGACCACCGCGAACCCGGCGACCACCGCGAGCGACGCCCACATCGTGCCGGTCGCCTGCGCATGCGTCCCGACCTCCTGCAGGGCCTTCACGGCATAGGTCATGGGCAGCACATCGGCGATCGCGCGCAGCCAGCCCGGCATGTGATCGAGCGGAACCAGAAGGCCGCACAGGAAGATCTGCGGTACCACCACCACCGGCATCAACTGCACCGCCTGGAACTCGGTGCGCGCGAACGCGCTGCACAGCAGCCCGAGTGCCACACCGAGCCACGCATCGACCACGGCGATCAGCACCACGAGCCACACGCTGCCGGCGGTGGTCAGACCCAGGAGGTACACCGCGACGGCGGTCGCGACCACGGCCTGCGCCGTGGCGGCCGCGCTGAATCCTGCCGCGTAGCCGAACAACAGGTCCGCCTTGGCCATCGGCGTGGTGAGAAGGCGCTCCAGCGTGCCCGATGCCCGCTCGCGCTGCATCGCGATCGAGGTCACGATGAACATCAGCGCGAAGGGCAGTACGCCGAGCAGTACCAGCGCCACCCGGTTGAACAGGGCCGGCCCGCCCGGCGCATCGCGGTACAGGAAGTACAGCAGCGTGAGCAGCGCGGTCGGCACCACCACGATGAGCGCGATGGTCCGCGGATCGGCACGCAATTGGCGGAGTACGCGGACGGTGGTGGCGCGCGTGATGCTCGGGTTCAGGACCGTGCTCATGCCGCTGCCTCCTGCTCGCGGACGAGGGTGAGGAAGGCCTCGTCCAGGTTGGGTGCGCCCGTGCGGCGCAACAGCTCCGCCGGTGTGGAGGAGGCCACTAACCGGCCCTCGCGCAGCAGGACGAGCTCGGCGCAGTGCGCGGCCTCGTCCATCACGTGGCTCGACACGAGGAGCGTGGTGCCGCCGGCCGCCATCGCGGTGAACCGGTCCCACAGCTCGGCGCGCAGGAGCGGATCGAGCCCGACGGTGGGCTCGTCGAGGATGAGCAGCTCCGGGTGCGCCACGAGCGCGCAGGCGATGCTGACGCGCGATCGCTGCCCACCCGACAGGGCGTCGGCACGGCGATCGGCCAGGGCATCGAGGCCGACGGCGGCGATGGCCTCGGACACATCGGTTCTCGCGCTCGCCCGCCGGTCCGGATAGAGCGCACCGAAGTACGAGACGTTCTGGCGCACGGTGAGATCGCCGTACACCGCGGGGGACTGCGTGGTGTATCCGACGCGGGTCCGCAGACCGGCGCTTCCGGCCGGACTGCCGAGCACCGTCGCCGTGCCGCTCGTGATGCGCTGGGCGCCGACGATCGCCCGCATCAGCGTGGTCTTCCCGGAGCCGGACGGGCCGAGCAGCCCGGTGATCGCACCGGGCGCGATATCGGTGTCGATGTGGTCGAGCACGGTGACGCCGGAGCGCACCACGGTGAGCTGGGAGAGTGCGATCGCGCTGGTCATATCGTCTCCAACAATTCATTGATCGATGAATTCATCGATGGGTGAATCGTGCGCCCGGGGTGGGCTGCGCGTCAAGACCCGCCGATCGCAAACCTGCGAACGTGTTCTCGTTTCGGTGGCGCGGCGGAGAATCATCGATAACATCGAGGGATGACCGCTGAGCGCACCGTGCGCGATCTCATCGACGATCCGCGCCAATCCGAACCCGAGGAGCTCGCAACGCTGTTCGCGCAGCTCGAGCCCGTGAGCATCGACTTCATGCTGGGCGACTGGCACGGCGGTGAGTTGCCCTCCGGCCACCCGATGGACGGCGCGCTCGCCAAGGCGCGCTGGTACGGCAAGAGCTTCCGCTCGGCGAACGACGTGCAGCCGCTGGTGTGCCTGGACGACGAGGGGGCGAAGTACTCCAACGTCGCACTGGGCAAGGGGGAGGCGAGCCTGCGGCTGATCGACTTCGACGGCACGGTGACCGCCTCGATGGTCTACGACGGCCAGCCCGTGATCGATCACTTCGCCAAGGTCGACGAGGACACGGTGATGGGCATCATGACCGGGAAGAAGCTCGCGGCGCCGTACTTCTACTTCTATCTCGAGCGGGACAGCCGGCCGGCGCCCTCCGGCGGCTGTCTGGCGGACCGATGACGAGCACCGTCGCGCGGGTCGTCGCAGCGCCGGGCGAGGCACCCTCGAGCCTCGAGGTGCAGATCCCGGACCCCACCGGGAACCAGGTTCTCGTCCGGATCGCCGCGGTCGGTGTGTGCCACACCGATCTCACCCTCGCCGCGCAGTGGCCCGAGCAGGGCATGCCCGTGATCCTCGGTCACGAGGGCGCCGGCGTGGTGGAGGCCCTCGGGCCCGATGCGCGCGGTCTCGCGGTGGGCGACCGCGTGAGCCTCACCTTCGACAGCTGCGGTGCATGCGAGTTCTGCGCGGCCGGCACGCCCGGTTACTGCGAGCAGGCGATCGTGCGGAACTACCTGGGGCTCCCGGGGATACGGTCCGGCGAGACCGCCGTCACGGGCGGCTTCTTCGGCCAGTCCAGCTTCGCCGGATACGCCCTGGCCACCGACCGCAACGTGATTCCGATCGGCGATCTGCCCTTCGAGCTCGCCGCCCCTCTGGGATGCAGCGTGCAAACGGGCGTGGGTACCGTGACGCGGGCCCTGAAAGTGCAAGCGGGACAGTCGGTCGTGGTGTTCGGCACCGGTGCCGTGGGGCTCGCCGCGGTGATGGGGGCGAAGCTCGCGGGTGCCACCACCATCGTCGCGGTGGATCCGCGCGAGGACCGGCGCGAGCTCGCGCTGTCGCTCGGCGCGACGCACGCGGTAGAGGCGGGACCGCAAGCGGCGCACCAGGTGATCGAGGCGACCGGTGGCGGCGCCCACGCGGCGGTCGACACCACCGCGCGGCCCGAGGTGCTCACGCAGGCGGTCCTCGCGCTGCGCCCCCGGGGCGCGCTCGCGGTGGTGGGCCTCGGCGCACCGTCGGCCGAATTGCCGGTCATGCTCATCATGACTCGCGGGCTGCGGGTGATCGGCGTGATCGAGGGCGATTCCGAGCCCTCGGAGTTCCTGCCCGAGCTCGCTCAGGCGGTCCGCGAGGGAAGGCTGCCGGTGGACCGGATCGTGACGCCGTTCGCCGACTTCGACGAGGCGTGGTCGGCGGCGAAGGAGGGGACGGCGGTCAAGCCCGTGTGGGTGCCGCCCGCTGGGTAGCATGGCGGCATGGCCATCGACGCGACGCTGCTCAAGATCCTCGCCTGCCCGCAGGACAAGGGGCCGCTGCTATACGTGCCCGATGAGTTGTTCTACAACCCGCGGCTCCGTCGCGCGTACCCGATCGAGGATGGTCTGCCCGTTCTTCTGATCACCGAGGCTCGCGACGTCGACAACGCCGAACACGAGTCGATCCTGGCGCGCGCTGCCGGGTAACTCGTCACGTGACGAATGCCCGCGATGTGCGGGACCGGCTCGCTGACCACCCACTTCGCGCTGCACGCCTGATTCTGGGATCCGTCCTGGAGGTCGGGCCGGTGCGGGCGCGGATCGTGGAGGTCGAGGCCTACGGCTCTCCCGAGTACGGGCGCTGGCCCGATCCGGCGGCGCACACCTATCCCGGCCCGACACCTCGTAACGAGGTGATGTTCGGGCCGGCGGGTCACCTGTACGTGTACCTGTCGTACGGCATCCACCAGTGCGTGAACATCACCGCCGGACCCGACGGGGAGGGCGGCGGCGTCCTGCTGCGCGCCGCGTCGATCGAATCCGGCCTCGACCTGGTGCGGGAGCGCCGCGGAGTCCGCGATCCCGATGCTCGGCTTGCTGCCGGACCCGGCCGGCTCGGCCAGGCACTGGGGATCACCGTGGCCGACAAGGGAATCGACGTGCTCTCCCCGGATTCCGAGGTCCGGCTTCAGATCGCCGCCCGACGGGGCCCGGTTGCCTCCGGCCCGCGGATCGGCATCACCAAGGCGGTCGATCTGCCCTGGCGGCTGTGGTTGCAGGGCCACCCATCGGTGAGCCGCTGACCACGCACTATCGCCGGTCGTCCACAATGGACGGGTGAGTGCAGACATCCTCGAGGAACTGTCCTGGCGCGGCCTGATCGCGCAGTCCACCGACATCGAGGCGCTCCGCGAGCGCCTGGGAGCGGGGCCGATCACGCTCTATGCCGGGTTCGATCCGACCGCATCGTCGCTGCACGCCGGCCACCTCGTCCAGCTGCTCACGCTGCGCCGTTTCCAGGAGGCCGGACACCGTCCGATCGTTCTCGGTGGTGGGGCGACCGGCCAGGTCGGCGACCCGCGGGACGTGGGGGAGCGCGTGATGAACTCCGTGGACACGGTTGCCGAGTGGGCGGCGAAGATCGACACCCAGCTGCAGCGGTTCGTCTCCTTCGACGGCGAGAACGCCGCGATCCTGGTGAACAACCTGGACTGGCACGGGCAGATGAACGTGCCCACCTTCCTGCGCGATGTGGGCAAGCACTTCTCGATCAACGTGATGCTCGCGCGCGACACCGTCAAGCGCCGGCTCGAATCCGACGGGATCAGCTACACCGAGTTCAGCTACATGCTGCTCCAGGCGTACGACTACGTGGAGCTGGCCCGCCGCTACGACACCGCGCTGCAGATCGGCGGCTCCGACCAGTGGGGCAACATCGTGGCCGGGGTCGACCTGAACCGGAAGATCGACGGCCGGCACGTGCACGCGCTGACCACGCAGCTGGTGACCTCGTCGGACGGCAAGAAGTTCGGCAAGTCCACCGGCGGGGGTTCGCTCTGGCTCGATCCGGAGATGACCAGCCCGTACGCCTGGTACCAGTACTTCGTGAACACGGCGGATGCCGACGTCATCCGCTACCTGCGCTGGTTCACCTTCCTCACGCAGGAGGAGATCGCCGAGCTGGAGCGCGAGACCGCCGAGGCGCCGCAGAAGCGCACCGCGCAGAAGCGCCTGGCGGCGGAGATGACGAACCTCGTGCACGGGGAGGAGCACACCCGCGCCGTGGAACTCGCCTCGCAGGCTCTGTTCGGGCGCGGTGATCTGGGCGATCTCCCGGAGAACACACTGGCCGCGGCGCTCGAGGAGGCCTCCGTCGCGGAGGTCGCCCCGGGAGAGCCGCGCACGATCGTCGATCTCCTGGTGGCCACGGGGCTCTGCGAATCCAAGGGCGCCGCACGTCGCGCCGTCCGGGAGGGCGGGGCCTACGCGAACAACGTGAAGATCGACGCCGAGGAGTGGGAACCCACCTCCGAGAGCCTTCTCCACGGTTCTTGGCTGGTGCTGCGCCGCGGAAAAAAGTCGTTCGCGGGTGCCCGGATCCTTTGAGTCTGTTAACTGCGCAGGTCAGAAGCTCGACAGTCGGCCGCTGAAGCCGGATTCGACGCCGGAACAACGCGATGTGCGACGGATCACATCGGTGGGATTTCCGGGGCCTCCGGCGAGCGCAAGCCTCTGACCTGCGCAGATTAACGGCAAGTTACAGGCTGACCAGCGGATTTGATTGTTCGTTCCACGGTGCGTAACTTATTCCAAGTCAGCGAGACGCCGACCAGGACGGGGCCGAAAAGCCCAGGTCAGACGGCAGATCGAAGACCCGGCAAGATTCACGAGCCAGCCCCGGATTTGACTCCGAGACAGACCCTGATCTAAGCTGGAACGGTTGCTCCAGAGAGGCCCGCCTTGACAGGCGAGTTACAACGGAGTAACTTCGAACAAGTGCCTGCGAAGGTGCGGGTCAGACCCAGAGGGTGTGGCCGGCCGCGTTGGGCGTGTTCTTTGAGAACTCAACAGTGTGTCGATGAATTGTCAGTGCCAA
>NZ_BAAAII010000018.1:0-2856 GCF_039525985.1 Tsukamurella strandjordii
TGCAACGCGAAGAACCTTACCTGGGTTTGACATATAGAGGATCGCCGGAGAGATTCGGTTTGCCTTGTGCCTTCTATACAGGTGGTGCATGGCTGTCGTCAGCTCGTGTCGTGAGATGTTGGGTTAAGTCCCGCAACGAGCGCAACCCTTGTCTCATGTTGCCAGCACGTAATGGTGGGGACTCGTGAGAGACTGCCGGGGTCAACTCGGAGGAAGGTGGGGATGACGTCAAGTCATCATGCCCCTTATGTCCAGGGCTTCACACATGCTACAATGGCGCGTACAGAGGGCTGCGATACCGTGAGGTGGAGCGAATCCCTTAAAGCGCGTCTCAGTTCGGATTGGGGTCTGCAACTCGACCCCATGAAGTCGGAGTCGCTAGTAATCGCAGATCAGCAACGCTGCGGTGAATACGTTCCCGGGCCTTGTACACACCGCCCGTCACGTCATGAAAGTCGGTAACACCCGAAGCCGGTGGCCTAACCCCTTGTGGGAGGGAGCTGTCGAAGGTGGGATTGGCGATTGGGACGAAGTCGTAACAAGGTAGCCGTACCGGAAGGTGCGGCTGGATCACCTCCTTTCTAAGGAGCATTTAGTGCCGTTTCGAGCCCGAGTGTGGTTCGGCGGTCGCTCAATTGGGTGGAACACTGACTTTCCTTTCCTGCCTTTGGGTGGGTGGGGTTCATCGATACACTGTTGGGTGTCTGAGAGGGCACGTTCTTCTCTTGCTGTTGCATGTCTGTGCTGACGTACTGGGCCTCGTTTGTGGGGTGTGGGTTGGTGGCGGTGTGATGGTGTGTGTTGTTTGAGAATTGTATAGTGGACGCGAGCATCAACTTCTGTTCCAGTTTTCTGGTTCAGTGGTTTTTGTTTCTGTAATTTTACATGTTTCTGTGTAAGCATTTTGTTTGTGTTTTTTTGGCGCTTTGATGTCATGAGGGCGCAGCGAGCATGCGTTGTTGTGTGTTTGGTGTGTGTTTTGTGTGTTGTAAGTGTCTAAGGGCGCACGGTGGATGCCTTGGCGCAAGGAGCCGATGAAGGACGTGGGAGGCTGCGATATGCCTCGGGGAGCTGTCAACCGAGCTGTGATCCGAGGATTTCCGAATGGGGAAACCCAGCACCAGTCATGTGGTGTTACCTGCCGCTGAATATATAGGCGGTGTGGAGGGAACGAGGGGAAGTGAAACATCTCAGTACCCTCAGGAAGAGAAAACAATAGTGATTCCGTGAGTAGTGGCGAGCGAAAGCGGATGAGGCTAAACCATGCACATGTGATACCGGGTAGGGGTTGTGTGTGTGGTGTTGTGGGGTTCATCTTTCCAGTTCTACCTGGCTGGACGACAGTAAGAAATCATCATGTTAGGTGAAGTGGCCTGGAATGGTCTGCCGGAGAGGGTGAGAGTCCTGTAACCGAAAACGTGGTGACTGTTGTGATGGATTCCCGAGTAGCAGCGGGCCCGTGAAATCCGCTGTGAATCTGCCGAGACCACTCGGTAAGCCTAAATACTACCTTGCGACCGATAGCGGACTAGTACCGTGAGGGAAAGGTGAAAAGTACCCCGGGAGGGGAGTGAAATAGTACCTGAAACCGTGTGCTTACAATCCGTCAGAGCCCTCGTTGTGGGGTGATGGCGTGCCTTTTGAAGAATGAGCCTGCGAGTCAGTGCTCGGTGGCGAGGTTAACCCGTTGTGGGGTAGCCGTAGCGAAAGCGAGTCCGAATAGGGCGTTTGAGTCGCCGGGTCTGGACCCGAAGCGGAGTGATCTACCCATGGCCAGGGTGAAGCAGCAGTAAGATGTTGTGGAGGCCCGAACCCACTTAGGTTGAAAACTGAGGGGATGAGCTGTGGGTAGGGGTGAAAGGCCAATCAAACTCCGTGATAGCTGGTTCTCCCCGAAATGCATTTAGGTGCAGCGTCACGTGTTTCTTGCCGGAGGTAGAGCTACTGGATGGCCGATGGGCCCTCACAGGTTACTGACGTCAGCCAAACTCCGAATGCCGGTAAGTGAGAACGTGGCAGTGAGACTGCGGGGGATAAGCTTCGTAGTCGAGAGGGAAACAGCCCAGATCGCCGGCTAAGGCCCCTAAGCGTGTACTAAGTGGAAAAGGATGTCCGGTCGCGAAGACAACCAGGAGGTTGGCTTAGAAGCAGCCACCCTTGAAAGAGTGCGTAATAGCTCACTGGTCTAGTGGCTGGGCGCCGACAATGTAGCGGGGCTCAAGTACACCGCCGAAGCCGCGGCACTCACAGTTTTGACTGTGGGTGGGTAGGGGAGCGTCGTGCAGCCGTAGAAGCAGCAGGGTGACCTAGTTGTGGAGGCTGCGCGAGTGAGAATGCAGGCATGAGTAGCGAATGACAAGTGAGAAACTTGTCCTCCGGATGACCAAGGGTTCCTGGGCTAGGTTAATCCTCCCAGGGTGAGTCGGGACCTAAGGCGAGGCCGACAGGCGTAGTCGATGGACAACGGGTTGATATTCCCGTACCCGTGTCAGATCGCCCCTGATGAATCAGTTGTACTAACCGTCCTGAAGCTCATCGATCACCTTCGGGTGACATTTGAGTGGATGCACGGGACCTCGGCTGGTAGTAGTCAAGCGATGGGGTGACGCAGGAAGGTAGTGGGGCCAGTCAGTGGTTGTACTGGTGTAAGCCTGTAGGGCGAGATCTAGGCAAATCCGGATCTCATTGAGCCTGAGAGGTGATGCGTAGCCGTTGCGGCGAATTCCATGATCCTATGCTGCCGAGAAAAGCCTCTAGCGAGATCTGATGTGGCCCGTACCCCAAACCAACACAGGTGGTCAGGTAGAGAATACCAAGGAGATCGAGAGAACTGTGGTTAAGGAACTCGGCAAAATG
>NZ_BAAAII010000019.1:0-984 GCF_039525985.1 Tsukamurella strandjordii
AATTTTTTGGCACGCATGGAACAACGTTTCTGTTGTTTTGTGTTGTGGCTTTTCTCGTTTATTTCTTTGCGAGATATATTTTTGAAGACATTGATTTTGTCAGTGTTTTCGTTTTGTTCAGGATTTCCTGATTATGCTGAAACATTTTGTGTTTCTAGTGTTTTTTATGGAGAGTTTGATCCTGGCTCAGGACGAACGCTGGCGGCGTGCTTAACACATGCAAGTCGAACGGTAAGGCCCTTTCGGGGGTACACGAGTGGCGAACGGGTGAGTAACACGTGGGTGACCTGCCCTGTACTTCGGGATAAGCCTGGGAAACTGGGTCTAATACCGGATATGACCTTCTCCTGCATGGGGGTTGGTGGAAAGCTTTTGCGGTACAGGATGGGCCCGCGGCCTATCAGCTTGTTGGTGGGGTAATGGCCTACCAAGGCGACGACGGGTAGCCGGCCTGAGAGGGCGACCGGCCACACTGGGACTGAGACACGGCCCAGACTCCTACGGGAGGCAGCAGTGGGGAATATTGCACAATGGGCGCAAGCCTGATGCAGCGACGCCGCGTGAGGGATGACGGCCTTCGGGTTGTAAACCTCTTTCAGTAGGGACGAAGCGCAAGTGACGGTACCTACAGAAGAAGCACCGGCCAACTACGTGCCAGCAGCCGCGGTAATACGTAGGGTGCAAGCGTTGTCCGGAATTACTGGGCGTAAAGAGCTCGTAGGCGGTTTGTCACGTCGTCTGTGAAAACCCGAGGCTTAACCTCGGGCCTGCAGGCGATACGGGCAGACTTGAGTACTGTAGGGGAGACTGGAATTCCTGGTGTAGCGGTGGAATGCGCAGATATCAGGAGGAACACCGGTGGCGAAGGCGGGTCTCTGGGCAGTAACTGACGCTGAGGAGCGAAAGCGTGGGTAGCGAACAGGATTAGATACCCTGGTAGTCCACGCCGTAAACGGTGGGTACTAGGTGTGGGTTTCCTTCCAC
>NZ_BAAAII010000020.1:0-1325 GCF_039525985.1 Tsukamurella strandjordii
AGTCGTAAGACGATGTATATGGACTGACGCCTGCCCGGTGCTGGAAGGTTAAGAGGACCGGTTAGCCGTAAGGCGAAGCTGAGAATTTAAGCCCCAGTAAACGGCGGTGGTAACTATAACCATCCTAAGGTAGCGAAATTCCTTGTCGGGTAAGTTCCGACCTGCACGAATGGCGTAACGACTTCTCTGCTGTCTCAACCACAGACTCGGCGAAATTGCAGTACGAGTAAAGATGCTCGTTACGCGCGGCAGGACGAAAAGACCCCGGGACCTTCACTATAGCTTGGTATTGGTGTTCGGTTCGGTTTGTGTAGGATAGGTGGGAGACTGTGAAGCGGGCACGCCAGTGTTCGTGGAGTCGTTGTTGAAATACCACTCTGATCGTATTGGATACCTTAACCTCGGACCATGATCTGGTTCAGGGACAGTGCCTGGTGGGTAGTTTAACTGGGGCGGTTGCCTCCCAAAATGTAACGGAGGCGCCCAAAGGTTCCCTCAGCCTGGTTGGCAATCAGGTGTTGAGTGCAAGTGCACAAGGGAGCTTGACTGTGAGACTGACAGGTCGAGCAGGGACGAAAGTCGGGACTAGTGATCCGGCACCGGCAAGTGGAAGCGGTGTCGCTCAACGGATAAAAGGTACCCCGGGGATAACAGGCTGATCTTCCCCAAGAGTCCATATCGACGGGATGGTTTGGCACCTCGATGTCGGCTCGTCGCATCCTGGGGCTGGAGTAGGTCCCAAGGGTTGGGCTGTTCGCCCATTAAAGCGGCACGCGAGCTGGGTTTAGAACGTCGTGAGACAGTTCGGTCTCTATCCGCCGCGCGCGTTAGAAACTTGAGGAAGGCTGTCCCTAGTACGAGAGGACCGGGACGGACGAACCTCTGGTGTGCCAGTTGTTCCACCAGGAGCACGGCTGGTTGGCTACGTTCGGAAGGGATAACCGCTGAAAGCATCTAAGCGGGAAGCCTGTTCCAAGATTAGGTTTCTCACCACCTTGAGTGGGTAAGACCCCCTACAGACTATGGGGTTGATAGGCCAGAACTGGAAGCGCAGTAATGCGTGTAGGTGACTGGTACTAATCGGTCGAGGACTTACCACACACATAACATTCGCCAAAACGAACACGTGTGTGCTAACAAGAGCATGTAACAATGAAGAATCCAGCCGCTTCGACGGTTGGGTCGCGTCCACTATGCAATGTCTGAGACAGCACACGACTGTGTGTTTGTTTCGCAGTGTTACGGCGGCCATAGCGGAGGGGAAACGCCCGGCTCCATTCCGAACCCGGAAGCTAAGCCCTCCAGCGCCGATGGTACTGCACTCG
>NZ_BAAAII010000021.1:0-580 GCF_039525985.1 Tsukamurella strandjordii
CCGGGCGATCGGCTTCGCGCCGCGCGCCAGGGCGTGCTCCTCGGTCTCGATGACCAGCAGCGCCTGGGCCTCGCCGAAGACGAAGCCGTCGCGGTCCTTGTCGAAGGGACGCGACGCCGCGAGCGGGTCGTCGTTGCGGGTGGAGAGGGCGCGCATCATCGAGAACGGTGCGATGACCGGGCTGTCGATGCGTCCTTCGATACCACCGCAGACCGCGATGTCGGCGTCGCCGAGCACGATCTGGCGCCAGGCGTGGGCGATGGCCTCGTTGCCGGTCGAGCACGCCGAGACCGGTGCGATCGCTCCGGCGCGGGCGCCGATCTCCAGGGCCGCGACGGCCGCGGGGCCGTTGGGCATGGACATCTGCACCGCGAACGGCGAGACCTTGCGGACGCCGTGATCGCGCAGGGCGTCCACGGCTTCGACCATCGATTCGCCGCCGCCGAGGCCGGTGCCCACGACCGCTGCGAGGCGGAGCGGGTCGACATCGGGGCGTCCGGCCTTGTCCCACAGGCGCTTGGTCATCACGTGCGAGGCCTGCTCGACGTAGGACATGCGGCGCTTGGAGACGTGCTGCTTG